>JBFWRR010000030.1:38016-61074 GCA_050248815.1 Pseudonocardia sp.
GCTTCGCAGGGGCCGCAGCGTCTGCGAGGGGTAGCCGTTCCCTGCGCGGCTGACGTGAGCGCGCCGCACCGCCCGGTGGAGCCTGACGACGCGTGGGAGCATGGCGCTCGTGGACGGGGCCGAGCTCGGGGCGTTCCTCGCCGCGCACCCCCCGTTCGACGCCCTGGGGCCCGAAGCGCTGGCCGAGATCGTCCGCGGGCTGCGGGTGGAGCGGTTCGGCGACGGCGCCCTCGTCCACGACGCCTTCGCCGAGCCCACGGACGAGGTGTTCGTCGTCCTCGACGGGCACGTGCACCTGCTCGGGCGCAACGGCCCGCGCGCGCCCGGCGCCCCGCCCGAGGTCCTGGGTCCCGGCGCCGTCTTCGGCTTCTCGGCCATGCTCTCCGAACGGTCGGTCGGGCCGCGGGCGGTCGCCGCCGGGGCGGTCACGGTGGCCCGGATCCCCGAGGCGCTCGCCGTACCTGCCTTCGCCACCCGCAGCGGGGCGCGGCTCCTGGCCGACACGATGACGGCCGGCCGGGCGGCCGCGGACCTACCGGGCTACAGCAGCGTGGACGAGCTGATCGACCGCCCGCCGCTGCTCGTCGACCCCGCCACGCCCGCGGACGAGGCCGCCCGGCTGATGACCGAGCGGGGGGCGCCTGCGGCCGTGGTCCGGGCGCCCGGCGGGTTCGGGGTGATCACGGACGCGGTGCTGCGCGAGCGGATCCTCGTCGCGGGTCGCCCGCCGGGCACGCCGGTGCGGGAGGTCATGGACGGCACGGCTCCGGCGGTGGCCTCGGGGGACTCCGCGGCCGAGGCGCTGATGCTGCTGCTGGAGCGCGACGCCGACGTCGTGCTGGTCACCGACCGCGTGGGGGAGCTCTGCGGCGTCGTCCGCCCGCGGGACTTCGCGATCTCCTCGATCACCGTCGGCGTCTCCCTGCACGAGCGGCTGCGCCGGGCCACCGGCATCGGGGAGCTCGCCACCCACGCCGGGCGGGTTCCGTCGATGCTGGCGGACCTGCTGTCGATCGGGCTGGCCGCGCGGCGGGTGATCGCGGTGTACTCGAGCGTCCTCGACACGATCATCCGCCGCGCGATCGGCCTGGTGTTCGCGCGCCACCCCGAGCTGTCCGTGGATGCGTTCACCTGGCTCTCGCTGGGCAGCAACGGCAGGCGCGAGGCGGTGCTCAGCTCGGACGTCGACTCGGCCGTGGCGTTCGCCGACACGATCGACCCGGCGGCCCTGCCCGCCTACCGCGCCGCGTTCGCCGAGGTCTCCGGCGTGCTGGAGACCGCAGGACTCTCCACCGACGGCCACGGCTCGACGGCGCAGAACCCGCTGTTCTCCCGGACCAACGCGCAGTGGCGCGCCGCGGGCCTGGAGTGGCTGGCCTCCCCGGCCGAGGACAACGGCGCGATCATGACCTCGCTCCTGGTCGACGGGCGCCCGATCCACGGCGACCCGGGCCTGCCCGTGGTGATCCGGGTCGTGGGCGACCTGCGCGAGCACCCCGGCACGATGCGGATGCTGCTGCGGGAGTCGTTGGCGCACCGGGCCAGGCTGCGGTCGGTCTGGTTCCCGACCCGGCGTCCCGAGACCATCGACGTCAAGCGGCACGCGCTGCTGCCGGTGGTGAACATCGGCCGCTGGGCGGCGCTCAGCGTCGGCTCGGCGGTGCTGCCCACCACCGAGCGGCTGCGCGCGGCGTCCGGGTCGGCGATGCTGCCTGCCGAGGTCGCGACCGTCCTCGTCGAGGTGTTCGACGTCCTCCAGCGCGTGCGGCTGCGCCACCAGCTCGCGCAGTGTGCGGCGGGCGAGCGACCCGGTGACGTGCTCACCCTCGCGCGGCTCTCGCCCATCGACCGCAGCGTCGTCGCCCAGGCGGTGCGGGAGATCGCCGGGGCGCAGCGGCGGATGCAGAACGTCTCGAACTACGTCGACATCGAGGGGTGGACCTCACCCGGGGGCGCGTGACCTCACGCGTTCCCCGGTGTCGGTGGGGACGGCAGCGCGTAGCCGGACGGCGCGACCGTGATCCGCAGCGCCGCCGCCCACGAGCCGTCGGACACGTACTGCTGCAACGCCGCGTTGACCTGCTCGACCAGTGCCGTGTCGCCCTTGCGGATCCCCACCCCGTAGTTCTCGTCCGAGAAGCCCTCGCCGACCACCTTGAGCCGGCCGGCGTACTGCGGCTGCGCGGCGAAGCCGGCGAGGATCACGTCGTCGGTGGTCACCGCGTCGACCTCGCTGCGGTCCAGGGCCGCCACGCAGTCGGAGAACCGCGGGTACTCCTTGAGCGTGATGCGTCCCCGGTAGAACCGCAGCACGTTCTCCGCCGACGTGGTTCCCGGGACGGAGCAGAGGTCCTTGCCGTCCAGCGTCTCCGGCCCGGTGATCTCGGTCTCGTTGCGGCGGACGAGCAGGTCCTGGTGGGCGAGGAAGTACGGCCCGGCGAAGTCCACCAGCTGCTTGCGGGCCTCCGTGATCGTGTACGTGGACAGCACGAGGTCCGCCTGGCCGCCGGTGAGCAGCGACTCCCGGTTGCCCGGATCGGCCTGCACCCAGGTGATGCCGGACTCCGGCACGCCCAGCGCCTTCGCGACGTAGCGCGCCGTCTCGACGTCGAAGCCGCTGTAGGTGTCCCCCTCGCGCAACCCGAGGCCGGGCTGGTCGAAGGAGATGCCGATGGTCAGCCGGTCGCGCCCGCCCGCCCCGGGTACCTGCTCGGGGGTGGGGTTCGGGCCCTGGCCGGACCCGCACGCGACCACGGTGGTGAGTACCGAGGCGAGCAGCGCGAGCAGGACCGCGTCCCGTCGCAGCCGCCCGTTCACCGGGAGTCCCGTTCGTCCTCGGGGCGCACGAAGCTGCCGTCGTAGTTCAGGTCCTGCAGGCTGCGGCCAGCGGTGGCCGGGTCGTGCTCGGCCACGTCGAGGTCCTCGGGCTCGACGCCCGGCCCGTACGTCGGGCCGTCGTCGGACCAGACGGCCTTGATCCGCCCGCCCGTGTTGGCCACCACGGCCGGTTTCACCAGCCGCCACCCGATGGCCAGGGCGATCGCGATCAGCGGGATCCCGAACACCACCACCAGGAAGTTGACCTTGTGGGAGAAGTAGAGGGAGCTCTGCCAGCCCGAGATCGCCATGCCGACGACCACGAGGCCGAGGAAGATCAGCCCGCCGATGCTCGTCCACGGGTGCCCCGGCATCGGGAACGGGCTGGGCGGGATCACCCCGCGGTCGCTCAGGGCGCGCAGCCGCAGCTGGCAGATGAAGATCGTGGACCAGGTGAACAGGACCCCGATCGCGGCCGCCTCCAGGGCGATCTCGAACGCGTCCGGGGCGAGGAAGTTGAGCAGCGACCCGAACACGTAGACCACCGAGGTCATGACGATGCCGGCCCACGGCACCCCGGACTCGCTCATCTTCAGCGTGAAACCGGGCGCCTGCTTGGACATGCCCAGGCTGCGCAGCACCCGGCCGGTCGAGTACAGCCCGGCGTTCAGGCTGGAGAGTGCCGCGACGATCAGCACGATCTGGATCGCGGTGCTCATCCACGTGAGCCCGAGCCGCTCGAAGACGGTGACGAACGGGCTCGTGCCCGATTTGTACTCGCTCGTGGGCAGCATCGACACCAGCAGCAGGATCGAGCCGCAGTAGAAGACCGCGATCCGCACGATCACGGCGTTCACGGCCTTCGGCACCTCGGCCTTCGAGTCCTCCATCTCACCCGCGGCCACGCCCACCATCTCGATGGCGGCGTAGGCGAACACCACGCCGGACATCGCGAGCAGCGGCCCGTACCAGTGGAAGTCGCCACCGGTGGGCCAGAACCCGCCGGGGTTGCTCCAGAGGTTGTGGAACCCGGCCTCGTGCCCGCCGATCGAGAAGCCGCCGATCACGACGACCAGGCCGACGACGAGGAAGACCACGATCGCGGAGACCTTGGCGATCGCCGCGAAGAACTCGAACTCGCCGAACGCCCGCGCCGAGAGCAGGTTGATCGCGAGCACCACGACCAGCGCGATCAGCACCGTGATCCACGTGGGCAGGTTGGGGAACCAGAACTGCATGTAGAGCCCGACGGCGGACAGTTCGGCGATGCCGGTGAGCGCCCAGTTGAGCCAGTACATCCAGCCGGTGACGAACGCCCACTTCTCGCCGTAGAACTCGCGCATGTAGGAGACGAAAGCGCCGGATGTCGCGCGGTGCAGCACCAGTTCGCCGAGCGCGCGCATGAGGAAGTAGGCGATGACGCCGACGAAGGCGTAGGTGAACAGCAGCGCAGGGCCCGTGCTGTGCAGCCGGGAGGCCGAGCCGAGGAAGAGCCCCGTCCCGATCGCGCCACCGATGGCGATCATCTGGACGTGCCTGCGGCCGAGAGATTGCTTGTAACCGGCCTGTTCGGCGTGCAGGGAATGGTGCGGCAGCTCGGTCTGAGTCATGGCTCGTCCTATTCCGGAGTCCGCGGTGCGCGCGTCCCGAAAAGGTAACCCCGCGGTGTCGACGGGGCCAACCGAGAGAATCTTGGGAAATTGTTTACCAGCTATTTGGATAATTCGGAGGTTCGGGCGGTCCGGCGCAGCCGACGGGCCGCCGCGCCCGCCGCTGTCGCCGCCCGCCGGGCCCGGCCCGCCACACGCGCGGACGCCGGTACCCCGCGCGGCAGGCGCTTCCCACCCGCGGCGGCGGCGAGCAGGTCGGCGAGGTGGACCGCCCGGATCGCGCTGCCCCGCCGGGCCAGCCCGGCCTGCATCTGGCGCAGGCACCCCGGGTTCACCGCGACGACGTAGTCCACCCCGGCCGCCTCCAGCGCGTCCAGCTTGGGGGCGACGACGCGGCGGGCGTCGCGCGGACGCAGCAGCGAGTACGTGCCCGCGGAACCGCAGCATCCGCCGTCCCCTGCCACGGCGACGAACTCGGCCACGGCCGCGATGAGCTCGCGCGGCTGCGCGGAGACGCCGAGACCGTTGCGCAGGTGGCAGGAGTCCTGGATCGCGACGCGGGCCCGGCGTCCGTCCACCGTGAGCTGCCCGGCGGGGACCGTCCCGGTGCGGGTCAGGTGGTCGGACAGCTCGTGGACCCGGTCGCTCCCGAGCACGGACGCGAGGTGTGCCGCGCAGCCTCCGGCCGTCGTGACGATCACTCCCGGGAGCTGCTCGCCGAGCCGCTGCGCGAGCGCGTGGCCCCGTTTCGACTCGCCGTTGTGCGCGTGCAGCGCCCCGCAGCAGCCCTGGTCCGCCGGCACCGCGAGACCCGGCAGCACGCGGCGCGCGGACCGGCTGACGCCGGGGTAGAGCGCCCGCTCGAAGCAGCCGAGCATGAGCGAGGGGCCGGTGCCGGACGCGGGTGTGGAGGCCGGTCTGCGCACCGCACCCATCAGCCGAAGCAGCGACGTGCGCTCCGCGACCCGTAACAGCACCTGCACCAGCGGGGGGCGGCGCCTGCCGCGCCACTGGTGGTCGCGCCACTGCTCCAACAGCTGCCCGTACTGCACGCCGGCCGGGCACACCGGCTCGCACGCGCGACAGCCCAGGCAGAACGACGACTCGGCGCGCAGCCGGTCGTCGTCGGCGTCGAGCCGCCCGGTCTCCAGCGCCCGCATCAGCGTGATCCGCCCGCGCGGGGACGACGCCTCGTCGCGGGTCAGCGCGTACGTGGGGCAGGCGGGCAGGCAGAAACCGCAGGAGATGCAGCGGTCCAGCAGCTCGTGGTCGAAGATCTCCCGATCCGTCACGAGCCGAGCTTCCCCGGGTTGAGGATCCCCGCCGGGTCGAACGCGGTCTTGATCCGGCGCAGCAGCGCCAGCTGGTCGGATCCCAACCGGGCTTCCAGGAAGTCGCGCTTCGCCGCACCCACCCCGTGCTCGCCGGTGATCGTGCCGTCCAGCTCGATGGCGGCGGCGAAGATGTCGCCGAACGCCTTGTGGACGCGTCCGATGGCGGCCTCGTCGCGCTGGTCCACCACGGACGTGGGGTGCAGGTTGCCGTCCCCGGCGTGCCCGAACGTGGCCATCGGGACGTCGTGGCGCGCGGCGATCTCGTCGATGCGGTCCACCATCTCCGCGATCCGTGGCCGTGGCACCGTCGCGTCCTCCAGCACGGTGAGCGTGCCGAGGCGGGAGAGCGCGGGCAGCGCGCAGCGGCGGGCGGCGAGCAGGGCCTCGGAGCGGGCGATGCTCTCGGCGAGCGTGACCTCCAGCGCGCCGGTGACCGCGCAGCGCTCGCCGATCCTCGCCAGGTTGCGTTCGACCACGTCCGGTGGGCCGTCGTCGCCGAAGAGCAGCAGCGCGCCCGCGTCGCCGCGCAGGCCCAGGTGCGCGTACTGCTCGACCGCCCCGATGCACTTGGCGTCCAGGAACTCCAGCGTGGCCGGGACGATGCCGTCGCCGATGATCGCCGAGACGGCACGTCCGGCATCCGCGAGCCCGCCGAAGTAGGCCACGCCGGTGCCCGTGGTGGCGGGCATCGGCAGCAGCGCGACGGTCAGCTCGGTGAGCACGCCGAGGGTGCCCTCGGAGCCGGTGAGCAGGCGGGTGAGGTCGTAGCCCGCGACGTCCTTCCACAGCCGCCCGCCGGTGCGGATCACCTCGCCGGTGGGCAGCACGGCCGTCGCGCCGAGGACGTAGTTGCGGGTGACGCCGTACTTGAGCCCGCGCAGCCCGCCCGCGCACGTGGCGACGTTGCCGCCCACCGTCGAGACGGTGCGGCTGCCCGGATCCGGGGCGTAGAGCAGGCCCTTCGCCGCCGCCGCTTCCGCGAGCGCGGCCGTCGACACCCCGGCCTCGACGCGGGCGAGCAGCTCGTCGGAGGAGATCTCCAGGATCGTGTCCATCCGGGTGAGCACGAGGACGACGCCGCCCTGCTCGGCCAGCGTCGCCGCGCACAGGTTCGAGCCCGCCCCACGCGGCGTCACCGGGATGTGGTGGCGGGTCGCGAGCCGCAGGACGGCCGCCACCTCCTCGGCCGTGCGCGGGAAGACCACGGCGTCCGGCGTCCCCCGGAACACCGGGGTGGCGTCGCGGCTGTACGGCTCGACGTCACCGGGGGCGGTGCGCACGTGCTCGGCCCCGACGATCGCCTCCAGTTCCGCGATCACGCCACGATCCAGGCTCATGACCGACCTCCCGTCGCGTCCCATCCTCCCCCGGGCGACGGGGGAGCGGCCGTCCCGGATTGAGACGGCCCTAGAAGAGCCGGTCGCCGGGCCGCACCTGGTCGCTGTCCACGACCCGGGCCCCGAGCGGGAGCAGCGACACCGGGATGAGCTTGAAGTTCGCGATGCCCAGCGGGATCCCGATGACGGTGATGCACAGCGCGATCCCGGTCGCCAGGTGCGCGAGCGCGAGCCACCAGCCGAACAGGATGATCCACAGGACGTTGCCGATCAGGGAGGCGACGCCGGCGGTCGGCTCGCGCACGACCGTGCGCCCGAACGGCCACAGCGCGTATCCGGCGATCCGGAACGCCGCGATCCCGAACGGGATCGTGATGATCAGGATGAACGCGACGATGCCCGCGGCGGCGTAGCCCAGTGCGAGCCAGAAGCCGGACAGCACCAGCCAGATGATGTTGAGCAGCGTGCGCATGCAGGCGATCCTGCCGGGCCGTGGCGCTCGCCTCACCGGTTCGCACCGACGAGCGGGGCGTCGGGTGCGGAAACGCGCGAGCGTACCGGTCACGCGGCGTAGCCGTTATGGTGCATTCACCATGGTCATCCGCACGCCGCAGCGGCGGATGCGGGGCCGGGGAGAGCAGCCACCGGCCGAGGGTGCCCGGTGGACGGACGAAGGGCGCATCGATGACACAGCCGCACGGCGGACCCGCCTCCGACTTCGCCGTCACCGGCCTGCCGAAGCCGCGGCTCAACAAGGTCGTGTTCGTCGGGTCGGCCGTCGGCACGGTGCTGGTCGCGCTCTGGGCGATGCTCTTCCCCGACAACGCCTCGGAGGTGCTGGGCGTCGTCGTCGGCTGGACCTCGCAGTGGTTCGGCTGGTTCTACGTCCTGCTCGCGGCCGCGGCGCTCGTGTTCGTCGTCGGCATCGCGCTGTCGCGCTACGGCAACATCCGGATCGGGCCCGACCACGCGCGCCCGGAGTTCAGCACCGTCTCCTGGGCGTCGATGCTCTTCGCCGCGGGAATCGGGACGGACCTGATGTTCTTCGCCGTCGCCGAGCCGGTCACCCACTACATGGCACCGCCCAGCGGCGATCCGCAGACGGTCGACGCGGCGCGCGAGGCGATCGCGTGGTCGCTGTTCCACTACGGCATCAGCGGCTGGGCGATGTACGCGCTGATGGGGATGGCGCTGGGGTACTTCGCCTACCGCCTGCGGCTGCCCCTGGCCATCCGCTCCGCGCTCTACCCCCTGCTGGGCAGGCGCATCGAGGGCCCGGTGGGCGACGCGGTCGACCTCGCCGCGGTGCTGGGCACGATCTTCGGGGTCGCGACGTCGCTCGGCATCGGCGTCGTGATGATCAACGTCGGCCTCGAGGTGACCCTCGGGATCCCGACGGGCACCGCGGCCCAGATCGCCCTGATCGTCGTCGGCGTCACCGTGGCGACCCTGTCGGCGGTCTCCGGCATCGACAAGGGCATCAAGTTGCTCTCCGAGCTGAACGTGCTCCTGGCGGTCGCCCTGTCGGTGTGGGTGCTGCTCGCCGGCAAGACCGAGTACCTGCTCAACGCCCTGGTGCTCAACATCGGCGACTTCCTGCGCCTGTTCCCGGAGATGGTGCTGCAGACGTTCCCCTACGAGGACACCGGGACCTGGATGAGCGACTGGACGCTCTTCTTCTGGGCCTGGTGGATCGCGTGGGCGTCGTTCGTCGGGCTCTTCCTGGCGCGGATCTCGCGGGGCCGGACGCTGCGGCAGTTCGTCGCCGGGGTGATGATCATCCCGTTCACCTACATCCTGATGTGGATCACGATCTACGGCAACGCGGCGCTGGACCTCATCCGTGGCGGCGACGAGGGGTTCGGCCTGGCGACGATGGACGAGCCCGAGCGGGGCTTCTACTCGCTCCTGCAGCAGTACCCGGCGTTCGTCCCCGTCGCGATCCTCGCGACGGCGACGGCCCTGCTGTTCTACGTGACCTCCGCGGACTCCGCGGCGCTCGTGATGGCGAACCTGACCTCGCGCCTGAGCGACCCCCGCCAGGACGCGGCGAGCGCCCCGCGGGTGTTCTGGGCCGTGGCCACCGGAGCGCTGACCATCGCGGTGCTCGGCGTGGGCGGCATCCCGGCACTGCAGAGCGCGACGGTGATCATGGGGCTGCCGTTCGCGTTCGTCATGGTCGCGGTCATGCTCGGGCTGCTGCGTTCGCTGCGTGCGGAAGGGGTGCGCTCGGACGGCGCGCTGGCGGCGCTGCCCGCGGCACTGTCGAGCCGCAGTGAGGCCCACACCGCGAGCACCTGGCGCGCGCGGCTGAGCCGGGCACTGAGCTTCCCGACACTCGACCAGGCCGACGAGTACCTGCGCGGGACCGTCCGGCCGGCCCTGGAGGAGGTGGCCGAGGAGGTTCGGTCGGGCGGCTCGGAGATCGGGATCGGCGAGGCCGCCGTCGTCGAGTCCGACGACCCGGAGACCGGCGCCCCCTTCGTGAGGCTGACGATCGGCGGCGGGCAGGATCACGCCACCCCGCCGTTCACCTACGCCGTGCACCGCGAGGCCGTCGCGATGCCCAGCTACGCGGGCCGGGCCCGCCGCGGCGACGACTACTACGGCCGGCTCGAGGTGCACCTGAGCAGCGGGGGCCAGGGCTACGACGTCATGGGCTACAGCACCGGCCAGATCATCGGCGACGTGCTCGACCAGTACGAGCGGCACCTGGAGTTCCTGCGGCTGAGCTCGGTGCCGGCCCGGTAGCCCGCGATCAGGGGAGCATCCACCCCAGGACGGGCGTGGACTGCAGGTAGACGAGCAGGCAGAGCACGACGATCAGGCCGACGCTCCAGCCGATCGTCCGGCGGAAGAGGTCGCCCTCGCCGCCGGGCAGGCCGACGGCGGTGGCCGCGATCGTCAGGTTCTGCGGGCTGATCATCTTGCCCACCACGCCACCGGAGGTGTTGGCGGCCACGAGCAGCGTCGGGTCGAGGCCCGCCTTCTCGGCCGCCGTCTGCTGCAGGGTGGCGAAGAGCGCGTTCGCCGAGGTGTCCGAGCCGGTGACGGCGGTGCCGAGCCAGCCGAGGAGCGGGGAGAACAGCGCGAACACCGCGCCGGTGCCCGCGATCCAGGTGCCGATGGTGGTGGTCTGGCCGGACTGGTTCATCACGTACGCGAGCGCGAGCACGGCCGCCACGGTGAGGAACGCGTACCGCAGCCGGTACGCCGTCGCGCCCAGCTCCTTCACCGCCCGCGTGAGCGGCACGCGGTACACGAGCGCCACCAGGAAGCCGCAGATCAGCAGCAGGGTGCCGGGGGAGGAGAGCCATTGGAAGTTGTAGGCCGTGGACGAGACGGGCTCGCCCTCGGCGGACGTGACGTTGCCGTCCAGCCCGGGCCACGGGATCTTCACGTCGCTCGCCGTGAGCGCTGCCGACAGCGGCGGGACCAGCTTCGCCAGCGAGAACACGACGATGACGATCAGGTAGGGCACGAACGCCATGACGAGCCGTCCGCGGGTGAGCTCGCGCTCGGTGAGGGTGCCGGTGGCGGCACCGGCGGAGCCCGACGAGGCGTCCGTGCCCTGTGCGGGCGCGGATCGGCGGGCCGCCGCCTCGTGCTCCCCGCGCAGCCGCTCGGCGGCAGCCTCACCACCCTGCGGGGTCCACACCTTCAGTACGACGACGGCGGCGGCGAGGCCGGCGAGCGAGGCGACGATGTCGGTCAGTTCCACGGACAGGTAGTTCGACGAGACGAACTGCGCGACCGCGAACACGAGGCCGACCGTGAGCGCCACCGGCCAGGTCTGGCGCACCCCGCGCCACCCGTCGACGAGCAGCACCAGGAGCACCGGAACGAGGAACGCGAGCAGCGGGGTCTGGCGTCCGACGTAGGCGCCGATCTCCTGGTAGGGGATCCCGGTCAGCGTCCCCGCGGTGATGATCGGGGTGGCGATGGCGCCGAACGCGACCGGTGCCGTGTTGGCCAGCAGCACGACGACGGCGGCCCGGACCGCCGAGAAGCCCAGCGCCATCAGCATGACGCCGGTGATCGCCACCGGAGCGCCGAACCCGGCGAGCGCCTCCAGCAGGCCGCCGAAACAGAACGCGATGATGATCGCCTGGACCCGCGGGTCGTCCGAGATGAGGCCGAACGCCGCCCGCAGGTCCTCGAAGCGGCCGCTCACCACCGTGAGCTGGTAGAGCCAGATCGCGGCGAAGACGATCCACATGATCGGGAACAGGCCGAACCACGCGCCCTCGGTGGCCGACAGCAGCGCGAGCCCCACCGGCATCCCGAACGCCAGCACCGCGACGACGACCGCGACGCCGAGCGAGGCGAGCCCCGCCCAGTGGGCCTTCCAGCGCAGCACCCCGAGCGTGACGAAGATCGCGACCAGGGGGAGGAGACCCACGAGCGCGGAGAGGGTCAAGCTGCCGAGCGGGGCGAGTTGCTGGGTGAACACGGGGGCCTCTGACGGTGGACGGACGCGGACGGCTGGCGCGTACCCGTTCGAGATGTGCGTCACACCTTGGCCGACACCTTGGCCGCGTCGCACCTCTCCGGCCGGGGCCGGGCCGACCGCGTCGGGACGCTCCGCCGGTGCGGCGGTGATCATCGGCCGTGGTCCGGGGTGGACCGCAGGTCTCGGGCCGGTCGCCAGGGGTCGCGCGGTGACCAGCCGGACGGTGCACGGTTCGGTTGCGCTCGTTGGTACCCGTTGTCGTTACCGGTGTACTCTCCGCCACCAGATCCCGATCCGTCGCAAGTGGACCCCTCGTGCCGTTTTGATCTACGGCGTAACGCCGCAGGTCGCTCTCGCGAGGTCAGGACAGGACGTGCCCGCCGGACCCCCTCCGGGCGCGCGCGTCCAGCGGGTCGAGGCGGCGCCCGCGTCCCACCCCCCAGGGGCAGGGCCCGCCTCGGCCCGCGCCTGGATCCCCGGTCGGCCTCGGCGGCCGGTGTTCTGCCACGATCGGCGGCCGTGGTCACGCAGCCCGTCACCGACCCGACGCTCGGCATCGCGGTGGACGTCGACCGTACGGGTACCCCGCCGCACCGCCTCGTCGCGATCGGCGACTCGGTCACCCAGGGTTTCGCCAGCGGCGCGGTCTTCCAGACCACGCTGTCGTACCCGGCGATCATCGCCCACGAGCTGGGCTGGGAAGGCCTGCACGTGCCGAGCTATCCCGGCGTCGGTGGGATCCCGCTCAACATCGAGCGCCTCCTGCGCACCCTCGACGAGCGCTACGGCGTGCGGGTGGACTGGTGGGAGGTGCCGCAGGCGCTGTTCACCCTGCGCCAGTACATGGACGAGGTCGAGGACTACTGGGAGCGCGGGCCCGGCTCCGGGCACCCGGTGGTGGCGCCGCCGCGGCACCTGCTGGCCGTCTACGGCTGGGATCTGCGCGACGCGCTGGAGCGGACCCCGGACACCGAGCTGGCCGCCGTGCGGCCGCCGCGCGACGACCTCGTCAACCAGCTCGTCTCGGACCACGGGGCCCGGGCCGCACTGCGGGTGCTGCCCAACGCCACGTCCGCTCAGCGGGCGGGAACGGTGTTCGACGCGGCCGCCGCCCTGGGCGCCGCCGGGAACCTCGCGCACGGCGTGGAGACGCTCGTCGTCGCTCTCGGGTCGAACAACGCCCTCGGCGCCGTCACGAACCTGCACGTCGCGTGGAGCGGGCCGGGCCACGACACGCTCGCGGGGAAGCCGGGTTACACGGTGTGGCGGCCCGAGCACTTCCGCGCCGAGCTCGCGCTCGTTGCCGAGCAGGTCCGCCGGGTGCGGGCGCGTCACGTCGTGTGGTGCACGGTCCCGCACGTGACGATCGCCCCGTTCGCCCGCGGCATCGGGGCGAAGCCCGCGGGCTCGCGGTACTTCGAGCACTACGCCCGGCCCTGGATCGCCGACGACGAGTTCGACCCCCACCGCCACCGCCATCTCACCGGGGCCGAGGCCCGCGACGTCGACGCCGCGATCGACGCCTACAACGACGACATCGTCGCCATCGTCGCCGCCGCCCGCACGGACGGCCTCGACTGGTACGTCTGCGACGTCGCCACCCTGCTGGACCGGCTCGCCGTGCGCCGCTACGTGGAGGACCCGTCCGCGCGTCCGGACTGGTGGACACCCTACGAGCTGCCACCGGAGCTGGCCGCACTCTCGCCGCCGCCGGACGTCCGGTTCCTCACGACGACCCCCGACGGGCGCCGCGCCACCGGCGGGCTGTTCTCGCTCGACGGCGTGCACCCCACGACCGTCGGCTACGGCCTGCTGGCCCAGGAGCTGATCGGCGTGATGGAGCGCGCCGGGGTGGAGTTCCACCACGCGGACGGCTCGCTTCGTCCCGCGCCGGTGCGCGTGGACATGGCGCGCCTGATCCGCCGCGACACCCTGCTCGCGACACCGCCGCGCAACGTCACGTCCGGGCTGGAGATCCTCGGCTGGGCCGACGAGGTCGCGGGGCTCTTCGGCGCGGCGCTGCCGTTCTGACCTCGCCGCCCGGTGTCGCCGGGTCCGTCCCGTGCTCGTCGCGGGCAGGGTGGACCGGTGACCGATCCCGAACGCCTCGCCGCCCTGCTCGGTCTGGAGCCCCTGCCGCACGAGGGCGGCCGCTTCCGCCGCACCTACGCCGACGCGCACTCCTCGGCGATCCTCTACCTGCTCGTGGCGCCGGAGTTCTCCGCGCTGCACCGGCTCACCGCGGCGGAGGCCTACCACTGGCACGCCGGTAGCCCGCTGCGGCTCCTGCTCCTGCACCCGGGCGACCCGCCGAGCGTGCGCTCAGGCGGCCCGACACCTGACGGAGTGCACGCTCGGTGTACCGGGAGCGTGCCGAGTGTGCACTCAGACAGGCCGGGGCCTGACGCAGTGCACACTCGGGGCGAGGGGGTGGCCGGCGGCCGGGTCGAGGAGGTCGTCCTCGGTCCGGACGTCGAGCGCGGCGAACGCCCGCAGGCCGTCGTCCCGGCCGGGGCGTGGCAGGGATCAGCGCCGGACGGTGGTCCCGGCGCGTGGACGCTCGTCAGCACGACGGTCGCCCCGCCGTTCGACTGGGCGATGTTCGCCCTCGGTGACGCGGCCGCGCTGGCGGCCGCCTACCCGGCGGCGGCCGCCCGGATCGGCGAGCTGACCCGTCGCTGACGCGGCCCGCGGCCGGACGGAACGCGCGACTCGGCCTGATGAGATGCGCAACTCGCGGCTGAGATACGCGACTCGGCCTGGTGAGATGCGCAACTCGCCGGTGCCAGATGCGCAACTCGCGGCGGTGAGATGCGCAACTCGCGGGGCCGGGGTGGTCGGTCACCCGGGGTCGGTCACCCGGGGTCGGTCACCCGGGGCCGGTCACCAGGCGGCCGTCACCCGCGGCCGATGATCTCCGCTCCGTAGGCCTCGATCGTGGCCTCCCGGTCGTCGTGCATCGCGTAGATCGCGAACTGGTCCACGCCCAGCGCGGCGAGCTCCGCGAGCCGCTCGCGCTGCGCCGCGGGCGGCCCGAGCAGGCAGAACCGGTCCACCACCTCGTCCGGGACGAAGTCCGTGGAGCGGTTGCCGGCCTTGCCGTGGTGGGAGTAGTCGTAGCCCTCGCGACCCCTGATGTAGCCGGTGAGCTCGGCGGGTACCGCGGCGGACGTCTCGCCGTAGCGCGTCACCAGGTCCGCGACGTGGTTGCCGACCATCCCGCCGAACCAGCGCGTCTGCTCCCGGGCGTGGGCGAGATCCTCCGTGACGTACGCGGGCGCCGCGACGCACATCGTGATCGCGTCCGGGTCGCGGCCCGCCTCCGCGGCCGCGGCGCGCACGGTCTTGATCGTCCACTCCACCAGGTACGGGTCGGCGAGCTGCAGCACGAACCCGTCCGCGCACCGCCCGGCCAGGGCGAGCGCCTTGGGCCCGTAACCGGCCACCCAGATCGGGACGGCCCGCGCCCCCTCGCGAACCCACGGGATCCGCACCTCGGTGCCGCCGAGGTCCACCGCCTCGCCCGCGGTGAGGCCGCGGATGACGGAGATCGCCGCCTCCATGCGCGCGAGCGTCGTCGGCGGGCGGCCCTGCACCCGCATCGCGGAGTCGCCGCGCCCGATGCCGCAGACCGTCCGCGGGCCGAACATGTCGTCCAGCGTCGCGAACAGCGACGCGAGCACCGTCGCGTCCCGCGTGCCGGGGTTGGTCACCATCGGCCCGACGACCAGCCGCGACGTGCGCTCCAGGATGCGGCTGTAGATGACGAACGGCTCCTGCCAGAGCACGTGGGAGTCGAACGTCCAGCCGTGACTGAAGCCCAGCTCCTCGGCGCGGACCATGAGGTCGACGACCGCCTGCGCGGGCGGGTCGGTCTGCAGGACCAGCCCGATGTCCATGGTGGTCATCGGGTCACCGCAGGCACTGGCAGGTGTCGCGGCTCAGGAACCGCCCGTGCCCGGCGGAGCCGAGGTAGGCGTCGCCGTCCACGACGACCCGCCCGCGGGAGAGCACCGTGCAGACCTTCCCGGTCGTGGTGCGGCCCTCGTAGCAGGAGTAGTCGACGTTCATGTGGTGCGTGGCCGCCGAGTGCACCTGCGTGGCGGTGGGGTCGTAGATGACGATGTCGGCGTCGGAGCCGGGGGCGATCGTGCCCTTGCGCGGGTAGAGCCCGAACATCCGCGCCGGTGTGGCGCAGGCGATCTCGATCCAGCGCCGTCGCGAGATGTGCCCGTCCACGACGGCCTGGTGCAGCAGGTCCATCCTCGTCTCGACGCCGGGCAGACCGTTGGGGATCTTCGAGAAGTCGCCCAGCCCCAGCTCCTTCTGCCCCTTGAAGCAGAACGGGCAGTGGTCGGTGGAGACCACCGAGAGGTCGTCGTTGCGCAGGCCGCGCCACAGGGCCGCGTGGTGCTCGGCCGGGCGCAGCGGCGTCGAGCAGACGTACTTGGCGCCCTCGAAGTCCGGCTTCGCGAGGTCCTCGGTGGACAGGAAGAGGTACTGCGGGCAGGTCTCGGCGAAGGCGTTGACGCCCAGCTCGCGGGCCTTCGCCACTTCGGCGAGGGCCTCCTGCGCGGAGAGGTGCACGATGTACACCGGCGCGCCCGCCACCCGCGCGAGCTGGATGGCCCGGTTCGTGGCCTCGGCCTCCAGCAGCGCGTGGCGCACCTCGCCGTGGTAGCGCGGATCGGTGTTCCCGCGGGCGAGCGACTGCGCGATGAGCACGTCGATCGCGATGCCGTTCTCGGCGTGCATCATGATCAGCGCGCCGGTGTCGCCCGCCTTCTGCATCGCGCGCAGGATCTGGCCGTCGTCGGAGTAGAAGACGCCCGGGTAGGCCATGAACATCTTGAAGCTCGTGATGCCCTCGCCGGTGAGCACCTCCATCTCCTTGAGCGTGGAGTCGTTCACGTCGGCGACGATCATGTGGAACCCGTAGTCGATCGCGCACTGCCCGGCGGCCTTCTCCTGCCAGGCGTCCAGGCCCGCGCGCAGCGACCCGCCCACCTGCTGCACGCCGAAGTCGATGATCGTCGTCGTGCCGCCCCAGGCCGCCGCGCGGGTGCCGGTCTCGAAGGTGTCCGAGGCGAACGTGCCGCCGAAGGGCAGTTCCATGTGCGTGTGCGCGTCGACGCCGCCCGGGATCACGTAGCGGCCGGTCGCGTCGATCTCCCGGTCCGCGGTGAACGCGACGGCGCCCGGCGCCGTCACGGCGACGACCCGTTCGCCGTCGACCAGCACGTCCGCGACCACCTCGTCGGCGGCGGTGACGACGGTGCCCCCGCGGATGGCGAGCCTGGTCATGAGACCTCCCGGAATACGTCGGAGAGGACGGCGAGCCCCTCGTGGGCCTCGTCGGCGGTGAGGGACAGCGGCGGGGCGATCCGCAGCACGTTGCCGTACAGCCCGCCCTTGCCGACGAGCAGCCTGCGCTGCTTGCAGCCCTCCAGCACGGCGTTCGCCAGCCGCGCGGAGGGGGCGCCGGGATCGCCCGACCCGGGTTCGACCATCTCGACGCCGATCATCAGGCCCTTGCCGCGGACGTCGCCGACCGCGGGGACGTCCAGTGCCTTCAGGCCGTCGAGCAGGATCGGGCCGACCTTCGCGGTGTTCGCGGGCAGGTCCTGCTCGCGCAGGTGGCGCAGGTTCGCGAGCGCCCCCGCCGCCGTGACCGGGCTGCCGCCGAACGTGGAGATCGAGTTCGCGGGCAGGCCGTCCATGAGCGCCGCGGGCGCGATCACCCCCGCCACCGAGAGCCCGTTGCCGACGCCCTTGGCGAAGGTGACGATGTCGGGGGTCGGGCCGTTCTGGCCGACATGGGCCTGCCAGCCCCAGAAGTGCTCGCCGGTGCGTCCCCAGCCGGTCTGCACCTCGTCGGAGATCCAGAGGATGTCGCGCTCGCGCAGCACCTCGGCGAACGCGCCGAGCAGCCCGTCCGGACCCGAGGTGAAGCCGCCGACGCCCTGGATCGGCTCGGCGATCAGCGCCGCGATCGGCCCGCCCGTCTGGTCCAGCACGTCGCGCAGGTCCGCGACGCAGGCGGCGATGAAGTCCGCGTCCGACAGGTGCGCGAACGGGGAACGGTAGCGCTGGCCGCCGTGGACGTAGAACGTCTGGAACGGCGAGAGCGACGTCGGCGACCAGGAGCGGTTGCCCGTGATCCCGACGGTCGAGAACGACCGGCCGTGGTAGCTGTTGCGCAGCGCGAGCACCTGGTTCGCGCCGTTGCGCGCGCTCGCGAGCAGCAGGGCCGCGTCGTTGGCCTCGGTGCCGCTCGTGGTGAGGAAGACCTTGGCGTCCGGGATCTGCGAGAGCTCGGCGATCTCCTCGCACAGCTCCACCATCGGCCGGTTCAGGTACAGGGTGGACGTGTGGATGATCTTCGCTGCCTGCTCCGCGACGGCCTCGGTGACGGCCGGCAGCGCGTGCTCGGTCATCGTGGTGAGGATGCCGCCGAAGAAGTCCAGGTAGCGGGTGCCTTCCGCGTCCCAGACGTGGCGCCCGGCACCGTGGGTGAGCTCGATCGGCTCGTCGTAGTAGATCGCGAGCCAGCTCGGCAGGACGGCCCGGGTGCGCTCGTAGAGGTTCATCAGCGCTCCACCAGCGGTCCGTACGCATCCGGGCGGCGGTCGCGGTAGAACGCCCACTGCCGGCGGACCTCCTCGATCATCCCGAGGTCCAGGTCACGCACTATCAGCTCCTCGTCGTGGGCCGAGCCCACCTCGCCGACGAACTGCCCGCGCGGGTCGACGAAATAGCTCGTGCCGTAGAAGTCGTCGTCGCCGTACTCCTCGACGCCGACCCGGTTGATCGCCGCGATGAAGTACTCGTTCGCGACGGCGGCGGCCGGCTGCTCCAGCTTCCACAGGTAGGACGAGAGTCCGCGGCTCGTCGCGCTCGGGTTGAACACGATCTCCGCGCCCGCGAGCCCCAGCGCCCGCCAGCCCTCCGGGAAGTGCCGGTCGTAGCAGATGTAGACGCCGACCTTGCCGACCGCGGTCTCGAACACCGGCCAGCCGAGGTTGCCGGGGCGGAAGTAGAACTTCTCCCAGAAGCCCTTGACCTGCGGAATGTGGTGCTTGCGGTACTTGCCGAGCACCGTGCCGTCCGCGTCGATCACCGCGGCGGTGTTGTAGTAGTTACCGGCGCTCTCGATCTCGAAGACCGGGACGACGAGGACCATGCCGGTCTCGCGGGCGAGCGCACGCATGCGCTGCACGGTGGGCCCGTCCGGGACGGGCTCGGCCCAGGCGTAGTGCTCGGCGTCCTGCACCTGGCAGAAGTACGGCGAGTTGAAGACCTCCTGGAATCCCATGATCTGCGCGCCCTGCTCCGCGGCCGCGCGGGCGTGGGACTCGTGCACCTCGATCATGGATGCCGTGTCGCCGGTCCACTTCGCCTGCAGGATCGCGGCCCGCACGGTCCGCGACGGTGCGCCGGTCATGTGCGCCACCCCCATTCGTTCACGTCCGAGCGGACCACCTTCGTCGCGGGGGCGGTGCCGCGCAAGGGGCCGGAAGATCGGTCCGGGCCGTCCATCACGTCCCGTGCACGACCTGTATCGCAGCGGTGACGGCGTTGCCGAGTCGTGACCCGATCGGTGCCGGGTGACGCCCGGGACACCTGTCGGACACGACACCGCCATGCCAGCCTCTGGAGGATCGTCGATCGTCCGGGCCGGGCCCGGACGGGACAGGGGGAGCGGATGGGGACGAGCCGACGGCGGGGCCCGGCCCGCGCGTCGACCCGCCCGTCGACCCTGCGCTCGATCGGGTGGGCCGTGGCCGCGTTCGCCCTGCTCGTGGTGGCATGGGAGCTCACGAAGCTGGTGCTGCCCGCCGACGGTGTGACCATCGGCGGAGTCCGGGTCCTCCCGCGCACGGACGACGCCGCGATGCCGCACGTCTGGACGGTGCTCGCCCAGCTCTTCCAGCCCGAGGTCGCAGGTGCGGCGGATCCGCGCACGGTCGGTGCCGCGGTCGCCTCGGGAGCGCTGTTCACCCTCGGTCTCGCGCTCGGTGGGCTCGTGCTCGGTGGGATCGGTGGGGTGGCGCTCGCGCTGGTCATGGTGCGGTTCTCGCTGGCGGAGAAGGCGATGCTGCCGTACGTGGTCGCGTCCCAGACCGTCCCGCTGATCGCGATCGCGCCGCTGGTCGTGGGCTGGGGCGGCAAGATCGCCATCGGGGGATGGGCCTGGGAGCCGTGGGCCAGCGTCATGGTGATCTCGTCCTACCTCGCGTTCTTCCCGATCGCGGTCGGGATGCTGCGCGGGCTCACCTCGCCACACCCGGCCGACGTCGAGCTGTTCGAGAGCCTCGCGGCGGGCTGGTGGACGACGCTGCTGCGGCTGCGCCTGCCCGCCTCCGTCCCGCACCTGCTCCCGGCCGTACGCCTGGCGGCGGCGGCCGCGGTCGTCGGCGCGATCGTCGCGGAGATCTCCACGGGCACCCGCGGCGGGATCGGCAGGCTGATCATCGAGTACGCGCAGTCGGCCACCGGCGATCCCTCGCAGATGTACGCCGCGATCCTCGGTGCCGCCGCCCTGGGTCTCGTGGCCGCGGGCCTGGTCGGGATCGCCGAGCTCGGGCTGCGGCGCTACCGCGGGAGCACGGCGTGAGCGGGGAGCACGGCGTGAGCGCTCCGGCCGTGCGCCTCGACGGCGTCGACAAGCGTTTCCCCGGGCCCGACGGCGGGGTCCATGCGCTGGACGGGATCGACCTCTCGGTCGCGCCGGGGGAGTTCGTCTCGCTGATCGGCCCGTCGGGCTGTGGCAAGTCGACGCTGCTGCGGGTGGTCGCGGACCTCGAGCAGCCCACGGCCGGGACAGTCGAGGTCGGGGGGAAGTCCGCCCGGCAGGCCCGGCTGGACCAGGACTACGGCATCGCCTTCCAGCAGGCTGGGCTGCTGGACTGGCGCACGGTCGCGCAGAACGTCGAGCTGCCGCTGCAGATCCACGGTGTGGGCAGGGCACAGCGGCGAAGGCGCGCGGAGGAACTGCTCGCGATGGTGGGGCTCGCCGACTTCGCCGAGGCCCGCCCGTCCGGGCTCTCCGGGGGCATGCAGCAGCGGGTCGCGATCGCCCGCGCGCTCGCGCCACGGCCCGGGCTGTTGCTGATGGATGAGCCGTTCGGGGCGCTGGACGAGATGACCCGCGAGCGGATGCAGGCCGAGCTGCTGCGGATCGCGGGGGAGACCGGCGCGGCCGTGCTGTTCGTGACCCACTCGATCCCCGAGGCCGTGGTGCTCTCCGACCGGGTCGTCGTGATGTCGCCGCGGCCGGGACGGATCACGGCGGTCGTCGACGGGCGCAGGCCGCGCGCCGTCGGGGACGGGGATCCGGACGGGGCGGTCGACACGGCCGTCGACCGGGTCGAGGACGTGCGTGAGACCCCGGCGTTCTTCGAGGCGGTGACGGCCGTGCGGGAGGCGTTGCGCAAGGGCGCCGCGTCCGACGACGCGGGCGGTGCGGACGGTGGCACGGACGCCGCGACCGGAAGGGCGGGCGCCCGGTCCGGCGGCGTCTCCGGGGGCACCGGCACCGCGGCCGGTGGCACGGACGGTCGCACGGACGGTGGCACGGCTGGCGACACGGACGGTGGCACGGACGGCGGGGCGGACCGGTGAGCCGCCCGGGCTCCGTCGAGGTCGCGGCGGGCGGGATCGGGGCGGTGCCGGGGCCCGCGCGCCGCTACCGGGGAGCGTCGGCCGTCGTCGCGCCGGTCGTGTTCGGGCTCGGGCTGCTCGTCGTGTGGGAGCTGGTCGTGCGCTTCGGCGACGTGCCCGCCTTCCTGCTGCCGACGCCGTCGGCGATCGCCGAGCAGGTCGTCGCCCAGTTCCCGGTGATCCTGCAGACCGCCGCCGTCACGGGCGGGAACGCCCTGGTGGGGCTCGTCGTGGGGTTCGTCCTCGGGGTGCTGCTGGCGGTCCTCGCCGCAGGCTTCCGGGTCGTGTCGGACCTGGTGACCCCGGTGGTGCTCGCGGCGAGCGCCGTTCCGATCGTCGCGCTCGCGCCGGTGTTCACCACCATGTTCGGCTCGACCACGGAGATCCCCCGCCGGCTCGTGGTGGCCGTCGTCGTGGTGGTGCCGGTGTTCGTCTCGACGGCGCGCGGGCTGCGCCAGGTCCGGCCCGTGCACGACGAGCTGATGGTGTCCCTGGCCGCCACCCGCCGCCAGTACACCCGGTTCGTGCGGCTGCCCGGCGCCGTCCCCTTCGTCGTGACGGGGCTGCGGCTGGCCGCGCCCGCCGCCGTCATCGCCGCGATCGTCGCCGAGTACTTCGGTGGCCTGCAGAACGGTCTCGGCAGCCGCATCACCGCGGCCGCCGCCAACACCGCCTACGCCCGCGCGTGGGCCTTCGTCGCCGCCTCGATCGTCCTGGGGCTGCTGTTCTTCCTCGCCGGGCTGCTCGCCGAGCGGCTCGTGACACGCAACCGCCCCGGAGGTGGCTGATGAGAACTCGGATCGGTAGAGCGATCGCCGCGGCGATCGGGGTGGGCGTCCTGATCGCCGCCTGCTCGACCACGCCCGCGGGCCAGCAGGCCTCCGGCGGGGGCACGTCGGCCGCGCCCGGCGCGCCGCAGAAGGTGACGCTGCAGCTGCAGTGGTTCACGCAGGGCCAGTTCGCGGGCTACTTCGCCGCGATCGACCAGGGCTACTACGCCGAGAAGGGCCTCGACGTCACCATCAAGGAGGGTGGCGTCGACATCGTCCCCCAGACGGTGCTCGCCCAGGGCCAGGCGGACTACGCGATCGCCTGGGTGCCCAAGGCGCTCGCGTCGCGCGAGCAGGGCGCGGGGATCACCGACGTCGCGCAGGTCTTCCAGCGCTCCGGCACCCGCCAGGTCTCCTTCGCCGACAAGGGCATCACCGCGCCCGCGCAGTTCGCGGGCAAGAAGATCGGCAACTGGGGCTTCGGCAACGAGTTCGAGCTGTTCGCGGGCATGACCAAGGCGGGCCTCACCCCGGCCGACGTCACGCTGGTGCAGCAGCAGTTCGACATGCAGGCGCTGCTCTCCGGCGAGATCGACGCCGCGCAGGCCATGTCCTACAACGAGTACGCGCAGGTCCTCGAGGCGACCAACCCGGCGACGGGGCAGCTCTACCAGCCGTCGGACTTCAACGTCGTCGACTGGAACACCGACGGCACCGCGATGCTGCAGGACGCCGTCTGGGCCAACACCGAGAAGCTCTCCGACGCGGCCTACCAGGACCAGACCGTCCGGTTCATCGCGGCCTCGCTCAAGGGCTGGGCGTACTGCCGCGACAACGTCGAGTCCTGCCGCGACATCGTCGTGAAGGCGGGCTCGAAGCTCGGGGCGAGCCATCAGCTCTGGCAGGTCAACGAGGTCAACAAGCTGATCTGGCCCTCGCCCGCCGCGGGCGCCGGGACGATCGACGAGGCCCTGTGGGCGCAGACCGTGAGCGTCGCGCGCACGGCCGTGAACGCCGACGGCCAGACGGTGCTCACCAAGGACCCGGATGCGCAGGCCTACTCGAACGACTACG
>JBFWRR010000031.1:0-8993 GCA_050248815.1 Pseudonocardia sp.
GGACGCCCCGGTGCCGTTGCGGGAGCTGGCGGCTGCCGCTGCGGGGAACGGACCGGTCCCCGGGTCGGCCGGCGCGCTCGCCGCGGCGGCCCGCAGGACGCTGGCCCCGGCCACCGCGGCCGTCCCGGGCACCGAGATCGTCACGGTGGTCCGGCCCGGCCCGGTGGCCCCGGGCGGTTCTCCTCCCTGCCGTGCCCGCCGTGCCTGCTGCCCTGGCCGGGGCACCGATCCGTGCGGCGGCCGCGGCCGTGCCCGGTGCGCCGGGGGAGTGGTGGGCGGCGCCCGGCGTGCCGGGCGGCGCGCCGCAGCCTCCGCGGCCGCGTCGCAGCCGACCGGTCGGTGCTGCGCTCATCTGGGTGGTGCTCCTGGGACTCGTCGCCTCGGTCGCGATCTGGTACGTGACGCCGTCGGCCTGGGAGACCTCCCGCATCGCGTGGGAGCTGAAGGCCGGCCCCGACGGCGCGGCGCTCTACGCGGTCGTGCACGACGGCGCCACCTCCACCCTCGAGGTGATCGACCCGGCCGTGCGGTCGGCACCGCGCCGCATCCTCCTGCCGGGCAGGTTCTCCTACGTCGTGTGCCCGCTCGACGGCGATCGCGTCCTGATCCAGGACGTCGGCGGCGACTCGGGCGCGTTCCTGGTCGAGGCCGGCTCCGAGGACGGCGACGTTCTGCGGGTACCGCTGCTCGCCGAGGATCGCCTGCTCGCCGCGGCCCCCGACGGTCACGTCGCCTACGTCTTCGGCGACGTCGAGCGCGTGGCGACCCGGTTGCACCGCGCGGTTGTGAGGGTCGACCTCCTCGACGGCACGCGCAGGATCGTCGCCGAACTCCGGCCGACCGGCGCCGTCCTGTCCCGGGACGGGGCCACGATGTTCGTCTCGGAGTTCGACGGCCTGCACCGCATCCGGCTCACGACCGGCGAGGTCGCGGTCCTGTCGGAATCCGAAGGGATCGACCTGGTGGACGTCTCGCCCGACGGCCGCTACGTGATCACCGAGGAGGGATCCGACCGGCTCGTCGTGCGCGACGCCGCCACCGGCGCGGAGATCGCGTCGGTCCTCGTGGAGGCGATCGGCGCCGGCAGCGCCGTCGCGGCCACCACGCGGGTCTACTTCATCGAACGGGGCACGGTGAAGATGCTGGAGGCCCGCCCGGGCGCGGTGCCGAGGGTCGTCTCGACGGAGGGCCACTTCACCACGCTCGCGCTCGGCCCCGGCGACGTCCTCTACGGCTCCGGAACCGACGAGCACGCAGACAGCCGGGTCCTGCGGATCGACGTGCCGTGACGGGCGAGGGCGACCGCTTCGGCGGCTACCGGCTGGGCCCGCTGCTCGGGCGCGGTGGTATGGGGGAGGTCTACCGGGCCACGGACGAGGTCCGCGGCCGGACCGTGGCGCTCAAGCTGCTGCGCGCCGATCTCGCCGGGGACCCGGAGTTCGCAGCCCGGTTCCGCCGCGAGGCCGCCGTCGCGTCCCGGCTGCGGGACCCGCACGTGATCCCCATCCACGACCACGGCGAGATCGAGGGTCGCCTGTTCATCGACATGCGGCTGGTCGAGGGCACGGACCTCGGGCAGCTCATCCGGTCGGACGGACCGCTCGATGCCGGACGGGCCGTGGGGATCATCACGCAGGTCGCGGCGGCCCTGGACGCCGCGCACGTGGACGGGCTGGTGCACCGCGACGTGAAGCCGTCGAACGTGCTGGTCACGAGCCGGCCGGGGCGTCCGGACTTCGCCTATCTCGTCGACTTCGGGATCGCCCGCGACCTGGCCGACGACGGCCTGTCCCGCACCGGGGTGGCCGTCGGAACGCTGCGGTACATGGCGCCGGAGCAGTTCCTGGCCGCACCGCTGGACCGGCGTGCCGACGTGTACTCCCTGGCCTGCGTGCTGTTCGAGGCGCTGACGGGCACGGCGCCGTTCGTCGCCGACGGGCTGCCCTCGCTCATGTACGCGCACCTGAACACCCCGTCGCCCCGGCTCGTCGAGCTGCGCGCGGAGCTACCGCGCAGGCTGGACGCCGTGCTGGCCCGGGGCCTGGCGAAGCGGCCGGAGGAGCGGTTCCCGGGTGCGGGCGTGTTCGCCGAGGCGGCCACGGCGGCGGTGCAGGGGACGGAGCCGGACGCGCCCACGGCCGTCCGGCGGCCGACCCGGCGCCTGCAGACGCCCGGATCCGCGCCCACCGCATCGGCGGGCGCGGGGCCTGCCGCGCCCACCGCTGCGCCGGGGCCGGAATCGCACTCCGCCGCGCCGGGCCCGGGGCCCGTCGCATACTCCGTCCCGGTGAACCCGGGGCCTGCCGCGTACTCCGCTCCGCCGGTACCGCCATTGCACCCGGCCCCGCCCGGCCCCCGATCCGCCGGCCCGCCCGGCCGCCGGTCCGCGTGGGACGACCGGTGGGTGGTGTTCGCCGTCACCGTCCTCGTGGGTTTCGTCGTGCTGGTGATCAGCGTGATGGTGATCTAGGGCCCGTCGAGCGGCTAGCGTGGCCGCCGTGCACCTGCCCGCGCGCCTGCTCGACCCCGCCCACGCGGCGGCGGCCGTCCTCGTCGAGCGCGGGGAGACGCTGGCGGTCGCCGAGTCCTCGGCGGGCGGGCTGATCTCGGCGGCGCTGCTGTCCTTCCCCGGGGCGTCGCGGTTCTACCGGGGCGGGTTCGTCGTCTACACCCTGGACGGGGCCCGCGCGCAGCTCGCGCGGGCGACCACGCCTGCGCCGCAGCCGCTGCGCGGGGCGTGCGAGCCGTTCGTCCGCTACCTCGCCGCCGCGGCCGCCGAGCTGCTGGGCGCGGACCGGGCCGTCGCCGAGACCGGGGCCACCGGCCCGTCGGCCAACCCGTACGGCGACCCGCCCGGCCACGCCTGGGTCGCGGTCATCCCGGGGCCGGCCGAGCACGTGCTCACCGGCAACGGTGACCGCGACGCGAACATGGTGGAGTTCGCGGCGCGGGCGTTGGAGCTGCTGCGCCGCACGCTCGCCGGCTAGATCACCGCGGCCGGTGCAGGACGGCCGCCCCGGGTCGGCACGGGCGCATCCCGTGGGACAGCAGGGCACGCCCCGGCGTCAGGGCACGAACACGACGCGCCGGTGGTCCCCGGCCGGCGCACAGGCCTGCTCGACGTCGGCGAGTGGCACCGCGCGGACGTCGAGCGTGATCTCCCCGGCGGCGTGCGGCCGGAGCAGCTCGTCGAAGGCGCCGCGGCCTGTCTGACCGGGGCCGGTCCGTCGAACCCGCTGCCGACCAGCTCGACGGGTGTGGTGCGCAGCGCGAGGCCGGGCAGCGCCGCCACAGGCCGGGGCGCACCAGCGACCGTTGCGCCATCCCGCCGAACGGCGGACGGGGCGCGAAGAACGCCACCCGCGTCACGTCCGGCAGGCGACCCACCCCGTCCAGGCCGACACGGTCGGGAGCTGTGGCGGTGCGTGGTGCACGCCGACGGCCATCCACCGGTCGGACGGCTTCGCGGCGGCGCGCATGTCCGGTCCGTCCGGACAGCTGCTCGCCATGAGCGGACACCAGCGCGGTGACCGTGCTCGACGGGCCTCCGTCCCGGCGGGACCCCGCGATCCCTCAGCCGAGGAACACCGTCGGGATCGCCGGCTCCCCGCGGGAGAGCTTCAGCCCCTCCCAGGGCACGGACACGAGCGCCGCCCGCAGCCGCTCCCTGGCCGCGTCCAGGCCCGGCAGGTCGTCGACCCGCGTGCCGTCGCGCATCAGCGCCACGGGCAGCACCCGGTCGTGGCGGCCCAGCTCCGGCACGACGGCCACCGGGTGGACGACCTCCTCGGTCGCGGTGCCGGTGGGCCGGTGGCGGCGCACCGCGGACTTGCGCCCGCCCTTGGACTCCTTCGAGGCGCTCCGCTTGGCCACCGGCCGCCCGTCCACCTCGACCAGCTTGTAGACCATCCCCGCCGTCGGGGCGCCCGAGCCGGTGACGACCGAGGTCCCCACGCCGTAGGAGTCGACGGGTTCGGCGCGCAGCGCCGCGATGGCGTACTCGTCGAGGTCGCCCGACAGCACGATGCGGGTGCCCGTGGCGCCCAGGGCGTCCAGCTGGTCGCGGGCCTGGCGGGCGAGCACACCGAGATCGCCCGAGTCGATGCGGACGGCGTCCAGCTCGGGGCCCGCGACGGCGATGGCGTTCTCGATGCCGCGGCGGATGTCGTAGGTGTCGACCAGCAGCGTCGTCTTCGCCCCGAGCGTGGCGACCTGGCTCGCGAAGGCGGCCCGCTCGTCGTCGTGGAGCAGGACGAACGCATGCGCGGCGGTGCCCGCGGTGGGGATGGCGTGGCGGCGTTGCGCCGCGAGGTTCGACGTGGCCGCGAACCCGGCCAGGTAGGCCGCCCGGGCCGAGGCCACCGCGGCCTCCTCGTGGGTGCGCCGCGAGCCCATCTCGATCAGTGGCCGCCCCGCCGCGGCCGTCACCATGCGGGCCGCGGCCGACGCGACCGCGCTGTCGTGGTTCAGCACGGACAGCACCAGCGTCTCCAGCAGCACGGCGTCGGCGAACCTGCCGGTGACGGTGAGGATCGGCGAGCCCGGGAAGTACAGCTCCCCCTCGGGGTAGCCGTCCACGTCGCCTGCGAACCGGTAGCCCGCGAGCCACTCCAGCGTCGGCCCGTCGACGACCCCGGCGAGCATCGCGAGCTCGTCCTCGCCGAACCGGAACGCCTCGATCAGCTCCAGCAGCCGCCCCGTTCCGGCGACGACGCCGTAGCGGCGGCCGTCGGGCAACCGGCGCGCGAACACCTCGAAGACGCAGCGGCGCGCCGCCGTGCCGTCGGCGAGGGCCGCGGCGGCCATCGTCAGCTCGTAACGGTCGGTCAGCAGAGCGGAACCGGCGACGGCGGTGCTGGTCATGACCGTGCAGGGTATGTCCCCGTGCGGGCCTGCGGGGCCAGGTGTCACCATGGAGCCATGGCCATGCCCCTTCCCACGCCCACGAGGCAGGTGGACGAGGAGACCGACAACGTCGCGGCCGCCGAGACCCCGTGGCAGGCAGTCGTGTGGAACGACCCTGTCAACCTCATGTCCTACGTCACCTACGTGCTCCAGAAGCTGTTCGGCTACCCCGAACCGAAGGCCACCGCCCTGATGCTCGACGTGCACCACAAGGGCAAGGCCGCGGTCTCCTCGGGCGACCGGGAGAAGGTCGAGGGTGACGTCGCCAAGCTGCACGCCGCAGGCCTCTGGGCCACGATGCAGCGCGCGTAGCTCGGGAAGGACGAGGGGTGAACGGCTGGAAGCGGTCGGGCCGCGGCCCACGCAGCCGCCTGGTGGCGACCTTCGCCCCGCAGGAGGCGGCGGTGCTGCGCGGTCTGGTCGAGGAGGTTCGCCAGCTGCTCGCCGGCCGGGTCGCCGAGCACCCGGTGGACGAGCTGGCCACCCTCACCGGGATGGCCACGGGGCCGTCCACCCGCCCGGACGACCGGGTCCTCGCCCGGCTGCTCCCGGACTTCACCCGCGACGACCCCGGCCTCGCCGGCGCCCTGCGCTCCCTGCACGAGCCCGCCCTGATCGAGGCGAAGCAGGAGATGGTGACCGAGGTGCTCGACTCGCTGCCCTCGCACGGCGGGCGGGTCGAGCTCACCCCCGGCCAGGCCGACCGGTGGCTCGGGGCGCTCAACGACGTCCGTCTCGCGCTGGGCACCGCCCTCGACGTGAGCGAGGACATGCCCGACCAGCTGGACCCCGAGGACCCGCGGACCCCTCACCTGGGCGTCTACCAGTGGCTCACCTACGTGCAGGACGCGCTGGTGCAGGCGCGCATGCGGGTGGGCTGACCGGGTTCGTCCGCGGCGTCGGTGCGATGCTGCGGTCCATGGGTGCCCGCTACGCCGTCCGCCTCCGCGTGCGCAGCTACGAGCTCGACGCCAACTCCCACCTCAACCACGCCAACTACCACCGCTACGGCGAGCACGCCCGCGCGGAGCACTTCCTCGCGGCGGGTGCGTCGTTCGAGCGGTTGCTGGAGCACGGTCTGGGCTTCGTGCTCCTGGAGACCCACGTGCGCTTCCTCCGGGAGCTGCGCGGCGGCGACGAGGTGGAGATCGACTCCCGCGTCGGGTTCGGCACCGGCAAGACGTTCACGATCGACCACACCCTCACCCGCGCGGACGGTGTGGTCGCCTGCGAGATCGCCTGCCGGCTCGGGCTGATCGACTCGGTGGCGCGTCGGCTCGTCGCGGATCCGGCGGGGCGGCTGCGGGAGATCGCGACGGACCCGGCGGTGCTCGGGTTGTAGCCGCGCCCGCGGGCCGCTCTGCGGGAGGGCTCCGGTGTGAGGCCGGGCTCGGCGGTGTGCGACCGCGCGGGGGCGCCACGTACCCTGGACGACGTGCTGGTCATCCGAGCCGACCTCGTCGAGGCCGTCATGGCGCACGCCCGTGCGGAGCATCCCCACGAGGCCTGCGGCATGATCGCCGGTCCCGAGGGGGGCGACCGCCCCGAGCGGTTCATCCGGATGACCAACGCCGCGAAGCCCACCGGCGACAGCGCGGCCGAGCAGGAGGAGCGCGCGCACCGCGCCGTCCTGCTGGGCGATGCCAACGCCGCGTACCAGGGCGAGGCCCGCTCCTCGCTGACGTACTACACGTACGAGACGAAGGAGCGGCTGCGCGTGCAGCGCGAGATGGACGCGGCCGACGAGTGGCCGGTCGTGATGTACCACTCGCACACGCGCAGCGGGGCCTACCCGTCGCAGGTCGACGTCGACCTCGCGTCCGGTCCCGCCACCGATCCGCGCATCCACTGGGTGATCGTGTCCACGTCCGAGGACGCGACGCCGACGGTCGCGGGCCACGAGTTCCGGTCGTTCCGGATCGTGGACGGTGTGGTCACCGAGGAAGAAGTCGACGTCGTCGAGACTTATATGTTCGCCCACACCGGCGCGGACGACGTTCCCGACCTCGGCTGACTCGCACCACCACCGACCCGGACCGACCCCTCTCACAGGAGCCCACGCATGGCCGTCACCGTCTCGATCCCCACCATCCTGCGCACGCACACCGGCGGCGAGAAGACCGTCGAGGCGAAGGGCAGCACCGTCGCCGAGGTGATCGACGACCTCGAGTCGCGCCACGCCGGCATCGCCGGGCGCCTGGTGAACGACGGCAAGCTGCACCGCTTCGTCAACATCTACGTCGACGACGAGGACGTCCGCTTCGCCGGTGGGCTCGAGGCGCCGGTGGGGGAGAACTCGACCGTGACGATCCTGCCCGCCGTCGCGGGCGGGGCCGCGACGACCGAGACGGTCGCGGGCGGCTGACCATGGCCCGGTACGACTCACTGCTCCAGGCGGTGGGGGAGACACCGCTGGTGGGTCTGCCGAACCTGTCGCCCGCCTCGCACGTCCGGCTGTGGGCGAAGCTGGAGGACCGCAACCCCACGGGCTCCATCAAGGACCGCCCGGCACTCGCCATGATCGAGAAGGCCGAGGCGGACGGGCTGCTCACACCGGGCTGCACCGTGCTGGAACCGACGTCGGGCAACACGGGCATCTCGCTGGCGATGGCGGCGAAGCTCAAGGGCTACAAGATCATCTGTGTGATGCCGGAGAACACGTCCGTGGAGCGTCGCCAGCTCCTGGAGATGTACGGAGCGGAGATCATCTCCTCGCCCGCCGCCGGTGGCTCCAACCAGGCCGTCGCGATGGCCAAGGAGCTGGCCGCGCGCAACCCGGACTGGGTGATGCTCTACCAGTACGGCAACCCGGCCAACGCGGACGCGCACTACCGCACCACCGGCCCGGAGATCCTTCGGGACTGCCCCGAGATCACGCACTTCGTCGCGGGCCTGGGCACCACGGGCACGCTCGTCGGCACCGGTCGCTACCTGCGTGAGAAGAAGCCCGACGTGCAGATCATCGCGGCCGAGCCCCGCTACGGCGACCTCGTCTACGGGCTGCGCAACCTCGACGAGGGCTTCGTCCCCGAGCTCTACGACCCGGACGTGCTCACCGGCCGCTACTCCGTCGGCTCGGCGGACGCGCTTCGGCGCACCCGTCAGCTGGTCGAGAGGGAGGGCATCTTCGCAGGCATCTCCACGGGCGGCATCCTGCACGCCGCGCTCGCCGTCGCGGAGAAGGCGGCCGGGTCGGGCGACCGGGCCGACATCGTGCTCGTCGTCGCGGACGGCGGCTGGAAGTACCTGTCCACCGGCGCCTACACGGGCACGTTGGACGAGGCCGCGGAGCGGATCGAGGGGCATCTCTGGGCGTGAGGTCCTCGACGCGAAGTCGGTAGCCTCGGTGGGGTGACGTCCCCGCAGCGGCGCTCCGGCCGCGTCCTGCCCGCCTCGCCGCTCGCCGCGTTCACGGTCATGGTCGCGTTCACCGCGATGCTGTGGGTGGTGGAGGTGCTCGATGTCGCGTCGGGCGAGCAGCTGGAGCGCAACGGCATCCTGCCGCGGTCGCTCGACGGCCTCGCGGGCATCCTCTGGGCACCGCTGCTGCACGACGACTGGGCGCACCTCGTGGCGAACACGCTGCCGTTCCTGGTCCTCGGCTTCCTCGTGCTCGCGAACGGGGTGGGCCAGTTCCTCGCGGTGACGGCCACGATCTGGGTGCTCGGCGGGTTCGCGGTGTGGCTGGTCGCGCCGGCGGGGACCAACCACGTCGGCGCATCCGGGCTGATCTTCGGCTGGCTGGCGTTCCTGCTGGTGCGGGGGTTCTACGCGCGCAGCCCGGGGCAGATCACGCTCGCGGTGATGCTGTTCCTGCTCTACGGCGGCGCACTGTGGGGCGTCCTGCCGGGGCAGCCGGGGGTGTCCTGGCAGGGGCACCTGTTCGGCGCGCTGGCCGGGGTGTTCGCGGCGCGGATGGTGGCGCAGGCGGACCGGGGGCCGGTCCCGGCGTAGCGCCGGGCCTGCCGCCCACCGGTGCAGCGGGCTGTTACGGGGTCTCGGTCGGGAGCGCGGCCCGGTGCCTGGGGTGCCGTGGCGGGGTGTCCCGGGCGTCACGCCGGGTGTCGTGGGTGTCGCGCCGGGTGTCG
>JBFWRR010000031.1:9093-17608 GCA_050248815.1 Pseudonocardia sp.
GGGTGTCGCGCCGGGTGTCTCGGGTGGGCCGTGCACAGCGTCCGGTGGTGGTGCACATGTTCCGGGGTGTGCACGGTCGCGTGGTGGTGTGCACGGCGCGGCTTCGTGTGCACGGCGCGGCGCCGGGTGCGCGGCGGGGCGCTGTGCCCGGCGGGCCGCGTGGGTGCCTTTCGCGGGTGTCTCGGCTGGGCCGTGCACAGCGTCCGGTGGTGGTGCACATGTTCCGGGGTGTGCACGGTCGCGTGGTGGTGTGCACGGTCGCATGGTGGTGTGCTCGGCGCGGCTTCGTGTGCTCGGCGCGGCGCTGTGCCCGGCGGGCCGCGTGGGTGCCTTTCGCGGGTGTCTCGGGTGGGCCGTGCACAGCGTCCGGTGGCGGTGCACATGTTCCGGGGTGTGCACGGCCGCGTGGTGGTGTGCACGGCTCGGCACGGGGCCGCGGCCGGAGGATCCGGCGCCCCGTTGCCGTCCGTCGGGCCGCGCAGGGCCGGCGCAGGCCGCACAGGCCGCGCAGGGCCGGCACAGGCCGCGCAGGGCCGGCACAAGGCCGCGCAGGGCCGGCGCAGGCCGCACAGGGCCGGCACACGGCCGCACGCGCGGGGGATTTGTCCGCCGCGGACGTAAGCTCGGTACGTGCCCGCCACTCAGGATGCCCCCATCGGCATCTTCGACTCAGGTGTCGGCGGCCTCACCGTCGCCCGTGCGATCATCGACCAGCTGCCCGCCGAGCAGGTCGTCTACGTCGGGGACACCGCACACGGGCCGTACGGGCCGCTACCGATCGCGCAGATCCGCCGCCACGCCCTCACGCTGGGGGACGCGCTGGCGGCGCGCGGGGTGAAGGCGCTGGTCATCGCGTGCAACACCGCGTCCGCGGCCTGTCTGGCCGACGCGCGGGAGCGCTACCCGGTCCCGGTCGTGGAGGTCGTCCGCCCGGCCGTGCGCCGCGCGGTGTCGGCCACCCGCAGCGGCCGGATCGGGGTGATCGGCACGAAGGCCACCATCGCCTCGGGGGCGTACCAGGACGCCTTCACCGCCGCCAGGGACGTGGAGATCACCGCCGTGGCCTGCCCCCGGTTCGTGGACTTCGTGGAGCGCGGCATGACGAGCGGGCGCCAGGTCCTCGGCCTGGCCCAGAGCTACCTCGAGCCGCTGCAGCGTGCCCGCGCGGACACGGTGGTCCTGGGCTGCACGCACTACCCGCTGCTCGCCGGGGTGCTCCAGATCGTGCTGGGCCCGGACGTCACGCTCGTGTCGAGCGCGGAGGAGACGGCCAAGGACGTCGTGCGGGTGCTCATGGCGGACGACCTGCTGCGCGATCCCGAGGGCCCGCCGCCCCCGCCGCACGAGTTCCTCGCGACGGGCGACCCGGAGCCGTTCCGCCGGCTGGGGCGCCGCTTCCTCGGCCCGGAGATCGGCGCCGTCGCCGCGCTCGCGCCGGGCACGCCGGTCCCGGCCGGGTGATGGTCCGCGCGACGGCCCGGCTGCCGTGGCGGGTGCACCTGCTCGCGACGGGTGCGTTCGCCGTCGGCACGAGCGCGTACGTCGTGTCCGGGGTGCTGCCGCTGGTGAGCGCAGGGCTCGGGGTGTCCGTCGCTGCTGCGGGCCAGCTGACCACCGTCTTCGCGCTCGCCTACGCCCTTGGCGCACCGGTGCTCGCGGTGCTCACCGGCCGGTGGGAGCGGCGCACGCTGCTCGTCGCCGCACTCGCCACCGGGGCCGTGGGCAACCTCCTGTGCGCCCTCGCCCCGAACTACCCGCTGCTGCTCGGCGGTCGCATCGTCGCGGCCCTCGGGGCCGCGGTGCTCACCCCGGGTGCCACAGCCGTCGCCACCCAGCTCGCGGCACCCGCGCAGCGTGGACGGGCCGTCGCGGCGGTGTTCGGGGGGATCACGCTCTCGCTGGTGGTGGGGGTCCCGGTGGGCAGCCTGCTCGGCGGGCCGCTCGGCTATCGCGGCGTGTTCGCGCTGATCGCGGTCCTGTGCCTGGTCAGCGCCGTCGCCGTGCGGCTGCTGATGCCCAGCGTGGCGGCGCCGCGGACGGCCGGGCTGCGCGAGCGGGTCGAGGTCGCCGCGGACGCCCGCGTGCTGGCGGTGCTGTCGATCACCGTGCTCGCCCTGACGGCGATGATGTCGGTCTACTCGTACGCCGCGCCGCTGTTCGAGGCGTCGGCCGGGGTGCGCCGCGAGGCGCTGGGCGCGCTCCTGCTCGCCTACGGTGTCGGCGCGCTCGCGGGCAACGCGCTCGGCGGGCGGCTCGCGGACCGCTACGGCAGCAGGCGCCCGATGCTGGCCTCGATGGCGGCGTTCACCGTTCTGCTCGGGCTCCTGCCGTTCGTCATCTCGACCGTGCCCGGTACGGGGGTCGCGCTGTTCCTGCTCGGCGCCGCGGGCTGGACCACCAACGCGCCCGTGCAGAGCAGGCTCATCGCGCTCGGCGGGCACAACGCCCCGCTGCTGCTCGCCCTCAACGCGTCCGCGGTCTATCTCGGCGTCGGCCTCGCCGGGCTGCTCGGTGGCGCCGTCGTCGCCACCGTGGGCGTCGGGCCGCTCGCCCCGGTGGCGTGCGGGATCGCACTGGTCGCGCTGCTGCTCGTCCCCTACGCGATGCGCGGGGAGCCTGCGGTAGCTTCGCGCCCGTGATCGACGCGCTGGTGGTCGTGCTCCTCGTCGCGACGGGGGCGCTGGCCGTGTACGGGGTGGTGCTCACGGTGCTGGGTCGCCCGCCGGACCGCTTCACCAAGCCCGCCGTCGGCGTCGTCGTCGCGCTGCTGGCGCTGCAGGCCGTCATCGCGGCGTTCCAGGTGTTCACCGGCACGCAGCTCCCGGAGACCTCGACGTTCCTCATCTACCTGGTCGTCTCGGTCTGCGTGCTGCCGATCGCGCTGCAGTGGGCCGGCGCCGAGCCGTCGCGCTGGGGTGGAGCCGTGATCGCGGTGGCCGCGATCGCCACCGGGGTGGCCGTCCTGCGCCTGCAGGGGCTGTGGGTACCCCTTGCCTGACCGGCCCGACCGGCACCGCTCGGCCACCGCGACCGGGCCGGGCCGGCTGCTCATCGCCGTCTACGCCATCTTCGCGCTGTCCGCGACGGCCCGGGCGGGCGTCCAGATCGCCACCCGGTTCTCCGAGGCGCCGGTGCCGTACCTGCTGTCGCTGCTCGCGGGTGTCGTCTACATCCTCGCGACGATCGGGCTGGCCGGACGGGCGCCGTGGTCGCGCAGGCTCGCCTGGGTCGCCGTGGTGTTCGAGCTCGTCGGCGTGCTCACCGTCGGCACCCTCAGCCTGGTGGACGCGGCGGACTTCCCCGACGACACCGTGTGGTCGGGGTTCGGGCGCGGCTACGGCTTCGTGCCGCTGGTCCTGCCGATCGCCGGGCTGTGGTGGCTCATCCACACTGGACGGGTCGCGCGCAAGGTCCACTGACACGTCCGGGCGTGTCCTCGCGGTGTGACAAGCGCTACCGCGCGGGCTAGCTTTCCCGCCATGCGGCTCATCGTGCTCGGGTGCTCGGGCAGCGGACCGGGGCCGACGTCGCCCGCGTCCGGCTACCTCGTCCGTGCGGGTGACGTCGCGCTCACGCTGGATCTGGGCAACGGCACGTTCGGGGCGCTGCAACGCCAGATCGACCCGTGGGAGCTGGACGCGGTCGCGTTCACCCACCTGCACCCGGACCACTGCGCGGACTTCTCCGCCCTGGTCGTGCACCGGCGCTACCACCCGTTCCCGCCCTTCGACCCCACCCGCAGGCCGCTCCCGGTGCTGGCGCCGGGCGAGGCGCCGCGCCGGTTCGCCTGCCAGTACGCGCCCTCCGCCGCGGAGCTGGCGACGACGGACCTGACCGACGTCTTCACGTTCCACACGCTCGACGACGGGGTGAGCGTGCCCGTGCGGGAGGTGACGGTGCGGGCTGCCGCGGTGGACCACCTCTGCGAGGCGTACGCGCTGCGGGTCGAGCACGAGGGGCGCAGCCTCGTGTTCTCCGGCGACACCGGCCCCTGCACCGGCCTGGTGGAGCTCGCCCGCGGCGCGGACGTGCTGCTGTGCGAGTCCTCCTGGCCGCACGTCACGGACCGGTGGACGGAGCCGCCCACCGGCGTCCACCTCTCGGCGCGGCAGGCCGGGGAGCACGCGACGGCGGCGGGTGTGGGCCGGCTGCTGCTCACGCACGTCCCCCCGTGGGCGGACGGGGCGCAACTGCTCACCGAGGCCAAGGAGGCGTTCGACGGACCCGTCGAGATGGTCGTCCCGGACGAGTGTTACGACGTCTGAGTGGCGGTGCGCAGGGTCACAGCGAAATAGTTGACCTGGCGTAACGATACTGGGCCGTCCATCGCTCACATGATTGTGAGCACGACCATCCTGCGCCACCGGGACCCGGCGCCAAGCCCCGGTACGACGCCTGCCCAGCCCACTGCCCTGGCGCCCACCACCGCAGGCTCCGGCCAGGTCTTCGTCGACGACACGGGCAGGCGGCGGCGCATCGTGCGCCGCTGGGCCGCCGCGCTCGGCGTCGGAGCCGTGCTCTACGTGGCGGCCGTCGTGGGTGCGCTCGGCGACACGGGCGTCCGGCCCGGGGTCGACGTGCCCGGTGATGCCGGCAACGGCCAGGTCGCCGGCTTCCCGCAGGACCCGGGGACGCCGGGCCTGCTGACGGCGCGACCCGCGGCCCCCGCCGTCACGAAGGCGCGCCCGGCCACGACCACCCGCCGCCCCGCCGCACCGAGCGTCACCCCGACGGCAGCCCCGACCGCCGTCCCGAGCACCGCCCCGACAGCAGCCCCGACGACGGCACCGACGGCGGCCCCGACCGGCTCGTCCGCGCCGACGGCGACCGTGTCCCCCGGCAGCACGGCGCCGAAGCCCACCTCCACGAGGCGCTCCTCGCCCCGGCGCACCTCCGGCTCCGACGGGGGGACCCCGTGAGCAGGCACCTCCGCAGCGCTCACCTCCTGCGGCCCAAGCGCCTGCTGCTCGCGACCCTCTTCGTCACGTTCTGCTGCATCCTGCTGGTCAACGGGCTCATCCGCTCGCAGGTGGGGGTGGACGCCCTCGGCGCCGCGGCCGAGGGCCCCGACGACCACGTGCCGACGGCGGTGAGCAACGGCGGCCCGATCGTCGATCTCACCGACGGCCACCAGCGCAGCTTCACGATGCCGCCGCGCACCGTCGCCCTCACCTTCGACGACGGCCCCGATCCCACCTGGACGCCGCAGATCCTCGACGTGCTGCGCAGCCACGGCGTGCCCGGCACCTTCTTCGTCGTCGGCTCGCACGTCACCGCCTATCCGGAGCTGGTCCGCGAGATCCGCGACTCGGGCTCGGAGATCGGGCTGCACACCTTCACCCACCCCGACCTCGGAACCGTCTCCCCGCAGCGGGTCTCGCGCGAGCTCGCCGCCACCCAGCTCGCCCTCGCCGGGGCCACCGGCCAGCTGAGCTACCTCGTCCGGCCGCCGTACTCGTCGGAGGCCTCCGCGGTCGACGACGCCGGCTACACCGTCATGCAACAGCTCGGGGCCGACGGCTACGTCACGGCGTTCGTCGACGTCGACGGCGAGGACTGGCAGCGCCCCGGCGTCGACCAGATCGTCGCCGACGCCACCCCACCCGACGGGCAGGGCGCGGTCGTGCTGCTGCACGATGCGGGCGGCGACCGCTCCCAGACCGTCGCCGCGCTGGAGAAGCTCATCCCCGAGCTGCAGGCGAAGGGCTACACGTTCACCACCGTGACCGCGGGCGCGGGCCTGCCTGCGGCCGCCACGCCCGCGAGCTGGAACGAGCGGGCGCTCGGCACGCTGCTGCTCGGCGCGGCCGGGTTCGCCGAGCTGGTCGTCGGGGCCCTCGAATGGAGCCTGCTGATCGTCGGTGGCCTCGTGGTGGCGCGGCTGATCGTGATGGTCGTCGCGGCGGTCGTGCAGGCGCGCCGGCGCCGCCGCCAGACGTGGGGCCTGCCCGTGACCGTGCCGGTGAGCGTGGTCGTCCCGGCCTACAACGAGCGGGCCACCATCGAGCGGACGGTGCGCTCGCTCGTCGCGAGCGACCACCCCCTGGAGGTGATCGTCGTCGACGACGGCTCCACCGACGGGACGGCGGAGCTCGTCGCGTCGCTGCGGCTGCCGAACGTGCGGGTGCTGCGCCAACCCAACGGCGGCAAGCCCGCCGCGCTCAACACCGGCATCGCGGCGGCCCGCCACGAGATCGTCCTGATGATGGACGGCGACACGATCTTCGAGCCCTCCACCGTGCGCCGCCTCGTGCAGCCGTTCGCCGACCCCGCGGTCGGCGCCGTCGCCGGGAACGCCCGCGTCGCGGACCGCCGTCGTCTCATCTCGCGCTGGCAGCACATCGAGTACGTGATCGGCTTCAACATCGACCGCCGCGTCCAGGATCTCTGGCAGGCGATGACCACCGTCCCCGGCGCCATCGGCGCGTACCGCCGCTACGCGCTGCGCGAGGTCGGCGGCGTGAGCGAGGACACGCTGGCCGAGGACACCGACCTCACGATCGCGCTCGGGCGCCGGGGCTGGGCCGTCGTCTACGAGCCCACCGCGCGCGCCTGGACCGACGCCCCCGCGACGTTCGCCCAGCTCTGGCGGCAGCGCTACCGGTGGAGCTACGGGGTCATGCAGTCGCTGTGGAAGCACCGTCACGCGCTGGTCGAGCGCGGCCGCTCGGGCCACGTCGGCCGCGTCGGGCTGCTCGTCATGGCGCTGTTCCAGGTGGTGCTGCCGCTGCTCGCGCCGATGGTGGACGTCTACCTCGTCTACGGGATGATCTTCCTCGACCCGGCCACCACCCTGATCACCTGGAGCGCGGTGCTCGGCCTGCAGATGCTCGTCGGGGTCGTCGCCTTCCGGCTGGAGGGCGAACCGATGCGCGGGCTGGCGCTCCTGCCGCTGCAGCAGGTCGTCTACCGCCAGCTCATGTACGCGGTGCTCGCGCAGTCGGTGCTGTCCGCGCTCGTCGGGGACCGGCTGCGCTGGCAGAAGATCCCCCGGGCCGGCCGGTTCAGCGCCGCCGAGCTGGACGGGGCCGTCCGATGAGACGGCTCGGGCTCGCCGTCCTGCTGCTGGCGGGCCTCGCCACGGCCTGCGCGCAGGCCCCGGCGGCGCCCGCCGTGCCGCGCATCGTCCCGCCCCCGGCGACGGGGCCGACGGCACCCGCGACGTCTGCGACGTCCGCGACGGTCCGCGTCGAGGTCACGTTCTACGCCGGGGCGGACAACGACCCGCCCGGCAGCAGCGAGATCGCCCATCCGAACGGTCGCCACCAGACCGCGGGCGGCACCGGGACCTGGGCCGATCCGCTCACGCTCGCCACCGACCCGGACGAACTGCCCGTCGGCACGGTCGTCTACGTCCCGCGCCTGCAGAAGTACTTCGTCATGGAGGACGACTGCGAGGACTGCATCGCGCAGTGGAAGCGCAGCCGCCACGGGCACGTCGACCTGTGGATCTCCGCGGCGACCGACCCCGGCGTGCTCGACTGCGAGGCGGCGCTCACCCGCGACGACCCCGAGACGATCCAGATCAACCCGCCCGCGGACCGTACGGTGGATCCGCGCCCGCTGCACGACGCGGCGTCCGGGGCGTGCTGGCCGCACACCTAAGCTGGCGCGCGTGACGCGAGCAGACGGCAGGGCAGACGGCGAGCTGCGCCCGGTGCGCATCACCCGCGGCTTCCAGAAGCATCCCGCGGGCTCGGTGCTCATCGAGTTCGGCGACACCAAGGTGCTGTGCGCGGCGAGCGTGACCGAGGGGGTGCCGCGTTGGCGGAAGGGATCGGGGCTCGGCTGGGTCACCGCCGAGTACGCGATGCTGCCCTCGGCCACCCACGACCGATCGGACCGCGAGTCCGTCAAGGGCCGCATCGGCGGGCGTACCCATGAGATCAGCAGGCTCATCGGCCGCTCCCTGCGGGTCGCGATCGACCTCAGAGCCCTCGGCGAGAACACCATCGCCCTGGACTGCGACGTCCTGCAGGCGGACGGTGGCACGCGCACCGCCGCGGTCACGGGCGCGTACGTCGCGCTCGCCGACGCCGTCACCTGGCTCGGCGCCCATGGCCGCCTCGCCGATCCGAAGCCGCTGGCCTGCCAGGTCGCGGCCGTCAGCGTCGGGGTGGTGGACGGGCGGGTGCGGCTGGACCTGCCCTACTCCGAGGACTCCCGCGCCGAGGTCGACACGAACGTGGTGGCCACCGACACGGGCACCCTCATCGAGATCCAGGGCACCGGGGAGGGGGCCACGTTCACCCGCAGGACCCTCGACGCGATGTTGGACTGCGCGCTCGGCGGCATCGCCCAACTCGCGGCGCTCCAGGCCGCTGCGCTGGCCGAGCCGTACCCGGGCGAGCTGCCGGGGTGAGCCGAGCCGACGTACTTCTTCCCGCGGAGGCGCAGTGAGTGGAGCCGACGTACTTCTTCCCGCGGAGGCGCAGTGAGTGGAGCCGACGTACTTCTTCCCGCGGAGGCGCAGTGAGTGGAGCCGACGTACTTCTTCCCGCGGAGGCGCAGTGAG
>JBFWRR010000031.1:17708-24283 GCA_050248815.1 Pseudonocardia sp.
GAGGCGCAGTGAGTGGAGCCGACGTACTTCTTCCCGCGGAGGCGCAGTGAGTGGAGCCGACGTACTTCTTCCCGCGGAGGCGCAGTGAGTGGAGCCGACGTACTTCTTCCCGCGGAGGCGCAGTGAGTGGAGCCGACGTACTTCTTCCCGCGGAGGCGCAGTGAGCACCCTGCTGCTCGCCACCCGTAACGCCGCCAAGCTCGCCGAGCTGCGTCGGCTCCTGGACGGGGTGGAGGTGCTCGGCCTCAGCGACGTGCCGCCGTTCACCGAGGCACCCGAGACGGGGGCGACGTTCGCCGAGAACGCGCTGGCCAAGGCCCGCGACGCGGCCGCAGCCACCGGGCTGCCGGCGATCGCCGACGACTCCGGGCTTGCGGTGGACGCGCTGAACGGCATGCCGGGTGTTCTGTCGGCCCGGTGGTGTGGCAAGCACGGCGACGACGTCGCGAACCTCGAGCTGGTCCTCGGCCAGCTCGCCGATGTCCCCGACGCCCGCCGCGGCGCTGCGTTCGTCTGCGCCGCGGCGCTGGTGCTGCCGTCGGGGGCGGAGGTCGTCGAGCACGGGGAGTGGCGCGGACGCCTGGTCCGGGCCCCGCGTGGGACCAACGGCTTCGGCTACGACCCGATCTTCGTCCCGGACGGGGAGAGCCGTACCTCTGCCGAGCTCGCCCCGCAGGAGAAGGACGCGCAGTCCCACCGGGGCCGGGCGATGCGGGCGCTGCTGCCGCACCTGAGGGCGCTCGCCGGGACGTGACCCGCCACCCCCGCAACGAGCGGCGCGTTCGTCCAACTGGATTGGACGAACGCGCCGCTCGTTTCGCGGCGGGGCCGCCCACCACGCGCTCTCCCCGTCGGTACCCGTCGGTACCGTGGATCCGTGCTCCCCGTGCCCGCCCCCGCGACCGATCCCGCGCGCTCGCGTGCCCGCTGGGTCGTCGGGGGGCTGCTGGCGCTCGCCGGGGCTGCGCTGGCGGTCCTCGCGTTCCGCGACGACCTCCCCGACGTCGCGGCCGTCCTCGCCCCGGCACTCGCCGCCGTCCGGGCTGCGGGGATCTGGGCGCCTGCGGTGTTCGTGCTGCTGCAGACGGTGGCCACGGTCGCACCGGTCCCGCGCACCGTCTTCACCGTGGCCGCCGGGGTGCTCTTCGGTTCGCTGGGCGGTGCGCTCGTCGCCGTCCTCGCGACGACGGGTGCGGCGGTACTGGCGTTCTGGCTGGTGCGGCTGGGCACCGCGCGCCTCGTCGCGCGCCACGCGGACCGGCGGGCGATCGCCTGGGTGCGTCATCGGGTCGATCATCGAGGGATGCTCGCCGTGCTGTCGCTGCGGCTGCTGCCGATGGTGCCGTTCCCCGTGCTCAACTACGCGGCAGGGGCCTCCGGGGTGCGGTTCGCGCCCTATCTCGTTGGCACGGTCCTCGGGGTGTTCCCGGGCACGCTCGCCGTCGTGGTGCTCTCCGATGCCGTGGTGGGCGGGGCACCGGACTCGCGGCTGCTCGCCGTCTCGGTGGGGTGCACGGTGCTCGGCGCTGCGGGTGTTCTGCTGGTGTCCCGGCGGCCCGTCACGCGGGTGTGAGCGCGCCCCCCGGAGATGCCCCGTCCGCCCGCCGCAGCACGGCCGCGACCGACCCGCACGGACCACCCGTCGGCGGCCGCGGCTGCGGGGTCCGGGCCCGATTCGTTTCGAGACCGTGGCGTCGGCGCCCGAACATGATCACCGAGAATGTGGTGGCACGCTCGGATACGAGGGTCATGCCGCAATTCTGGCGATCATGCCCCGAGTGCGCAGTGCGGCGCACGAGGGGCGGAACGTGATCAGTGCGGTGCACACGTGGTGCCGGCGGCGGGATTCGAACCCGCACTGTCGGCGTTCTAAGCGCCGCCTCTCTGCCCGATTGGAGTACGCCGGCCGTTCTTCCGCCCGCACCAGGTCTCGGTGAGGGAGTGGCAGTTCGGGCACAGGATACGGAGGTTCTCGATCCGGTTGTCGGTGTGGTCGCCGTTGACGTGGTCGAGGTGCAGCGGCAGGCGGTTGCCGCGCCATTCTGAAAGGCCGCACTCCTCGCAGTGCGCCACTTCAGGCCGGCGGCGATGATGCGCTGATGAACCGTCGACGACGCGGTGGTCGAGCCCTCGACGAGCAGTTCGTCCAGCGGGCGGGAGGCCCGAGGCCGTCGCATGCCGCGTGCCCACGCCTGGCCCCGGAAGTGGCTCGTATCCAGTTCGAGCCGTCGGATATGTGCGACCACGTGTCGGAACATCCCGCCGCTGGTCGTGTAGCCGAGCCGACGCAGGACACCGTGGATGCTCATCTCGAGCCGGACAGCCTCGACAAGATCTTCATCACTCCAGCGTCGCCGTGTGCGCGGCGATCCCTCCGTCGCCCGCGGCAGGTGGGAGGCGTCGATCCCCACTCGCCGGATGTGCGTCCGCAGCCCGTCGTAGCTTCGCCGGCCGCAGCCCGAGCCGCTCGCAGACCTCCTTCAGCGTGCGGCTCGCGGCGACGGCCGCGGCGAGTTGCTCGTCGGTCCAGCGACGGGGGCGGGGCATGCGGCGATCATATCGAACTGACGTTCGAAGGAGTGTCAGACCCCCAGCTCCCGGCGCAGCTTCGCCACGTGCCCCGTGGCGCGGACGTTGTACTGCGCCACCTCCACGTTCCCGTCCGCGTCGATCACGAAGGTCGAGCGGATGACCCCCGTCACGGTCTTGCCGTACATCGTCTTCTCGCCGAACGCCCCCCAGGCCGTGAGGACCTTGCGATCGGGGTCGGACAGCAGCGGGAACGTCAGCCCCTCGGCGTCGCGGAACTTCACGAGCTTGGCGGGCTTGTCCGGCGAGACACCGAGGACGGCGATCCCGGCGGCGTCCAGCGCCGAGAGGCTGTCGCGGAAGTCGCACGCTTGTTTGGTGCAACCCGGGGTGGAGGCGGCCGGGTAGAAGTACACGACGACGCGGCGTCCGCGGTAGTCCGCGAGCGAGACGGGATTGCCGTCGGCGTCGGGGAGGGTGAAGTCGGGTGCGGGATCTCCAGGTGCCAGGCGCGACATGTCCCGATCCTCGCGCGGCGCCGTCGCGCGCCACCGCGGGGGGTGTTGACTACGGTGGCGCCAGCCCCGAGCACAGTCGGTGAGACCCGAGGAGACCCCATGGCGCGCGACCCCGAAACCATCGAACGCGAGATCGAGAAGGCCCGCGACCAGCTCGCGGAGAGCCTGGACGCGCTGACCGACCGGGCCCATCCCCGCCACCTCGTCGAGAGCGGCAAGCAGCGGGTGCAGGCCCAGCTGGAGACGCCGGCGGTGCGCTATGTCCTGATCGGTGTGGGCGCGATCCTGGCCCTGGCGGTGCTGCGCAAGCTGTTCCGCTGATCGGCGCCGAGCGGGGCCGGGTGCCCGGCCCCGCTCAGGACATGCGGGTGTCGGGGTCGAGACGGGCGCGCAGCCGGGTGAGGGTCTGGGCGAGCAGCCGGGAGACGTGCATCTGCGAGATGCCCACCTCCTCCGCGATCTGCGTCTGCGTCATGTTGCCGAAGAACCGCAGCACGACGATCGCGCGCTCGCGCGGAGCCAGCTCGGCGAGCACGGGCCGCAAGGCCTGCCTGGAGTCGACCCGGTCCAGCTCGGCGTCCGCGGCGCCCACCAGCTCGCCGACGGTGGCGCTGCCCTTCTCCGAGGAGAGCATCTCGTCCAGCGACGAGCTGCGGTAGGCCTCCGACGCCTCGAGCCCCTCCAGGACCTCGGTGACGGGCACGCCGAGCCGTTCGGCGATCTCGCTCGGCTTGGGCGCACGGCCCAGTTGCTGGGACAGCTCGGACACCGCGCCGTTGATGCTGACGTGGAGGTCCTTGAGGCGCCGGGGTACCCGCATGGACCAGCCCAGGTCCCGGAAGTGGCGGCGGACCTCACCGGAGATCGTGGGGACCGCGAAGGAGAAGAAGTCCGAGCCGCGCTCCGGGGCGAAGCGGTCGATGGCGTTGATGAGCCCGACGGTGGCCACCTGGACGAGGTCGTCGAGGGGTTCGCCGCGGTTGGCGAAGCGTCTCGCGATGTGCTGGGCGACGGGGAGGAATCCGGTGACGAGCTCGGCCCGCAGCGGCTCGCGCAGGGGATCGTCCGGGTCGAGTGCCGCGTAGCGTTCCAGCAGCGGAAGGAGGTGGGCGTACTCGGAGTCGGACGGTGTCAAAGGTCCCGTCCGCCGGTGGTCGCGCGCTTGTCGAGCCGGATGCCGAGCAGCGGTCGCTCGGTGCCGTCGCCGGGGACGTGGTGGACCTCGACGTCGTCGGCGAGCGTCTGCAGGACCCGCCAGCCGAAGGTGTCCGTCGACACGGTGGTGTCGGGCTTGTCGGCCTGCACCTCGGCGTGCACCTCGATGTGTTCGGGGCGCACCTGGAACACGCAGCGCAGGGTGGATGTGGGGGCGGCGGCGTCGACGAGGGTGGCGCAGGCCTCGTCGACGGCCATCCGCAGGTCGGAGATCGCGTCGAGGTCGAAGTCGGCACGCGCGGCGAGGTCGGAGGCGACGGCGCGGATCGTCGGGATCAGGGCGGCGGTCGCGGACGTCCGGACCTCCACGGTGGACACCCCGGCCAGCGCACTGTCGAGGTCATCGGCGTCGGACACGGGTCTCCTTCCGTCGGACTTCCAATCGTCCTACCCCTGCGCCGGGCGGATCAATCTCAGGGGTGAGTGTCCGGAAGCCGGACTGTACCGGTGCAGCGTCGTGCGGCTTTCAGGGGAGCCGCCCACCGCTTACGGACCATCGGGAGCCGCTCACCGTCTGTGTCGGGAAGCGGTGGAAAGTTGGGCGTCCAACATAGTTTCCTTGACGGGTACGTCCGGCCTGCGGAGGTCGGATCGGGGGTTCGGGGGTCTGTCCATGGTGGCGGTCGTCGACGGCGGGTTCAGGCCGCCCGATCAGCACTGGAGCGGTCCCGCGCTGCACCGGCTGGTCGCCGTGGCCATCCGGCCGGATGAGCTGTGCGCCGGTGCAGACCTCGTGCGGCGGCTCGCCGGCGTGACGCATGTCGACCTGCTGATCCTCACGGATGGTGACGAGGCGGCGTCCCCGGAGGACGACGACACCGAGGACGGCACCGAGGACGGCACCGAGGACGGCATCGAGGACGGCACCGACGAGGCCGACGAGCCGGGGCTTGTTCCGCCGGTGGTTCACCCCGCCGTGGAAGGCTCGGACGTCGGCGCGCTCGCCCGCGACCGGGCCGAGGCGCTCGGCCTGCGCCTCACCGTGCACAGGCTCGCCCTGGCGATCCCCTCGGACGTCCGCGCCCGAGATGTCGACGACGTGGTGGCAGCGATCAGCGAGCTCGTAGGTTTCGACCCCGAGCCGGGCGTCGCATGCGTCGTGCCGCTCGGGGCGTACGAGGAGTCGCGGGTGTCCGGAGCGGCAGCAGGCCCGGCCGACGCGATGATCGGCCGGGCCGTCGAGCGGATCGTGGCGGCGTACCGGTTGCCGCTGGTGACCTACATTCCGCAGGCGCTCTAGCTGGCGACGGCGACCCCGCGGCTCTGGAGGATCACGCGGCGCTCGGCCTCGCCCAGGCCTCCCCACACGCCGAAGGGCTCGCGGGTCTGCAGGGCGAACTCGCGGCAGAGCTCCATCACGGGACAGCGGGCGCAGACCTGCTTGGCCTGGGCCGTCCGGCGGGCCCGCGAGGGGTTGCGCTCCCCGTCCGGGTGGAAGAAGACCGAGCTGTCCATGCCGCGGCAGGCGCCGAGGCGCTGCCACTGCCAGGCATGATCCATCGGGCCCGGAAGCCGGGAAACATCGCTCATCGCGCCGTCACCTCTAAGTCCGTCGTCAGCCCGAAGCGTTCTCGGGCATTCGACGTGCTGGTTCCCCGGCGCTCCTGACGCCAAACGCGCGCTTTCCCGGCCGTCGCGGCCGTCACCGTTTCGTTATGTCTGTGCGAGGGCCCGTTCGAGGGTGTCGTGGATGTCGAACAGCGGGATGAGCCCGGCGATGGCGAGGGGGCGCAGGACGCGGCGTTGCGTGCAGGCCAGACGCAGCTCCACCCCGGCGGCGTGGGCCGCCTCCCGGACCTCGATGAGGACGGCGAGGCCGCTGGTGCCGAGGAACGTGACGGCGTCCAGCCCGAGGACGACGAGTTCGGCACCGCCGGCGAGCTGGTCCAGCGTGACGCGACGCAGCTGTGGCGAGGTGAGCATGTCGACCTCGCCACCGACCTCGATCACGACCTGCCCCTCGGCCGGCGTGGTCGTGGTGATGCTGATCTGGTCGTCACCCTCGGCGCCGGGCGTGGCCGCGTGCTCGGCGATGGGTTTGCTGGAGTCGGGCATCGATGGTCACCGTAGGGGCCCCGGCCCACTGCTGCCACTCGGAGCCCGCGCCCGCGCGGGAGTGTCGCCGGTGGCGCGTCAGCCGACCGGCCGGCGGACCTGCCCGGGGCGGTGGGGACCGGAGCCGATGCCCGAGCCGACGGGCGTGGCGCCGGTCTGCGCCGGTGCGGGTTTCTGCGCCGCCCGGCCCGGGAGGCCCGAGCTGCCGCCCATGCCGGGCGCGCCGTTGCCGGGCGCGGTGGGCGCAGCAGGCGTCGA
>JBFWRR010000031.1:24383-35252 GCA_050248815.1 Pseudonocardia sp.
GGCGCAGACCCCACCACCGCGGGCCGCGCCGGCTGCCCGTCCTGCGTGGCGGACACTTCGGCACCCAGCAGGGCGTGCAGCCGGGTGATCTCCGCGCGCACCCCGTCCCGGAGCTCGCCGAGGCGGCGCAGCTCCTGGTCGGCGGCTTCGCGGCGGCGCCGGCACTCGTTGTCGGTGCGTGCCTGCAGCTGCTCCGCCCGGGCCTGCGCGTCGGTGAGCGTCTTCTCCGCGCTGCGCTGGGCGTCGTCGGATATCCGCTGCGACTCCTCGCGGGCATCGGCGAGGGTGGCCTGGGCCTGCTGCTCCCGCTCCTGGATCGCGACGTTGCGGGCGGTCGTCTCCTTGTCCAGATCGTTCGAGCGCGCGATGAGGGTCTGCTCGACCTCGTGGCGGTGCTTCTCGGCGTCCGCGCGTGCCTGCTCGAGGACGGTGGCCGCCTCCTTGGCGGCGCGGGCCCGCACGTCCGCGGCCTCGTGCTCGGCGAGACGCAGGATCTTCTCCGCACGGAACCCGAAGCTCTCCTGCGACATCGCCGGTTCGGCGTTGTCGCCGCGCGTCCGAGCGGCGCGTAGCTCCTCCTCCAGGGTGCGGATGCGCTGCTCGGCCACCTGGCGGGCCTGCGTCGACGCCGTGAGGCGGTCGGCGAGCTCCCGCACGTGCACCTCGACCTGTTCGCGGTCGTAGCCCCTGCGAACGAGGTCGAACGGGGGGACACCGGAGGGACCGCTGGAGAGAATCGCCACGTCACGGGAGTCTCGCCGGGCCGCGCCCGCCCGGTCCAACACGGCACGGCGGGCGGGTACGTTGCTGCGTTCGGCGGTCACGGGTACGTCCGGTGGACGGCCGGTCGCGTGGGCGAGCCGCTCGGCGACGCCGCGGTCAGGAAGCCTTGCGGGCCGCGATGCCCGTCACCTCCGCGTCCGCTGTCGCGGCCCCCTCCGCCTCGGAGTCCGGGGTCGACCGGGCTGCGGTGATCTCCGCGCCCAGCAGCTTGTGCAGGCGGGCGATCTCCGTGCGGACGCTCTCGTGCAGCGAGCGCAGGCGGCGCAGCTCCTGCTCGGCGGTCTCACGGCGGCGGCGGCACTCGTCGTCGGTGCGCCGGCGTAGCTGCTCTGCACGCGCCTCGGCCTCGGCGACCAGCTTGTCGGCCGCGGTGCGGGCATCCTCGCCGATGCGGCCCGCCTCTTCCCTGGCGCCGGCGAGGAGGGCCTTGGCCTGCTCCTCCCGTTCCTGGACGGCGACCGTCCGCTGCGCGGCCTCCTTGTCGATCTCGTTGGAGCGGGCGATGAGGGCCTGCTCGACCTGGTGGCGGTGCTTCTCGGCCTCGCCGCGCGCGTGCTCGACCACGGCGGCGGCCTCTTTCGCGGCGCGGGCACGCACGTCGGCGGCCTCGTGCTCGGCCATGCGGAGGATCTTCTCGGCGCGGAACCCGAAGCTCTCCTGGGACATGGGCCGCTCGGTGCGCAGCGCCCGCAGCTCCTCCTCGATCGTGCGGATGCGCTGCTCGGCCGCGTCACGGGCCTGTTCGGAGGCGGTGAGGCGGCCACCGAGCTCGGTCAGGCGGAAGTCGACCTGCTCGCGGTCGTAGCCACGGCGGACGATGTCGAACATGGACAAAGTGGGGGAAGGATCGGGGGAGTCATGACGGGGAGTGGTCACCCACCCGAGCTTTGCCTCTCATGCGGGGGACGGTCGACCCGTTCAGCGGTGGACGGGGCCGGATCTGCGGCTGACGGTCACCCTACGTACCTGTCAGGGTCCCGGTCGGCTCATCTGGCGTCGATGCTCAGGTGAACGACGCCAGCGTGCGTCCCCAGCCGCCCGAGCGGGTCGGCACACGGTGCGGCCTCCTCGGCGGCTCGCCCCGCCCGCCGCGAGCCGCCCGGCGGGACGGCCGCCGTCAGGACACCACGGGTCGCAGCGCCTCCGGCACCCCGTCCGCGACCTCGAACAGCGCGAGGAGCCCGGTGGCCTCCAGGGCACGGGTGACGATGCGTGAGCCCGGGACGAGGCGCAGCGTGTGCCCCCGCCGGTCCGCACCGTCCTTCGCCGCGACGAGCACGGCGAGCCCCGCCGAACCGAGGAACGTCACCTGGGTGAGGTCCAGGACGAGCAGGCGGGCGGTGGGCAGGTGCTCGTCGAGCTGGGCGCGCAGCACCGGGGCGGTGAGCGTGTCGATCTCGCCGACGACGTGCACCACCAGCGTGTCGCCGCCGTGCGGGACCACGTCGAAACGGACGACCTCGCCGACGTCGCCGGGATCACCGGCGGTCGTCTCGGGGTCGGCAGGTCGATCGGTCATCCGTGCTCCTCCCAGATGGTGTGGGCCAGATGGTCGGGCACTGCCGTCCGGGCCGCGGCGGCCGTCCCCGACAACCCTACGACCGTCCACGTGACCGGTGCCACGCGCCCCTGCGTGCCTGCAGACGGTCGTGATCACGAGGCCGGTGGCGGGCTAGGGTGCGACCCATGGACGTGACCGCGCGGCCGCGAGCGGCGATCGTCGTCACCGGCAGCGAGTTGCTCACCGGCACGATCTCGGACGCCAACGGTCCGTGGCTGGCCCGGCAGCTGTCGGATCTCGGTTTCGAGGTGGCGCACCTGTTCGTCGTGGGCGACCGCCCCGCGGACCTGACCGCGGCCCTCGACTACGTCTCCGGGTGCGCCCTGGTCGTCACGAGCGGGGGCCTCGGCCCCACGGCGGACGACCTCACCGCCGAGCTGGTCGCCCGCTTCGCGGGCGCGAAGATGGTGCTCGACGAGCCGATGCGGGCGCGGATCGCGGAGCGCGTCACGTTGTGGGCGCGACGCAACAAGCTCGGCGAGGAGGCGTTCGCCGCGCTCGATGTGGGCACCCGCAAACAAGCCATGGTACCGGTGGGTGCGGTGGCGCTGCCGCCCGTCGGTACCGCGCCCGGCCTGGTGGTGCGCCGTCCGGGCGGACCACTGGTGGTGGTGCTGCCGGGGCCGCCGCGGGAGCTGCGCGGCATGTGGCCCGCCGTGCTCGACGCCGCGCCGGTCAGGGAGCTGCTCGCCGCGGTGCCGGCCGCGGCGGCCCGGTCGCTGCGGTTCGTCGGGCTGTCCGAGCCGCGGATCGCCGAGACGCTGCGCGAGCTGGGTGCCGTCCACGACCTGGACGCCGTCGAGGTCACGACGTGCCTGCGCCGCGCGGAGCTGGAGGTCGACCTGCGGCCGCGCCCCGGTGCCGAGCAGGTCGCCGACGCGCTCGCGGAGGCGATCGTCGCGCGCCACGCCCGCGAGCTGGTGAGCGCCGACGGCACGTCGACCGACGAGCTGCTCGCCCGCGCGCTGCTCGACCGCGGCTGGTGGGTGGCGACCGCCGAGTCCTGCACCGGCGGGATGCTCGCCTCCCGCCTGGTGGACCGGGCGGGGTCCTCGGCGTACGTCGCGGGCGGCACCGTCGCGTACTCGAATGCCGCGAAGGTGTCGCAGCTCGACGTCCCCGCCGAGCTGATCGAGGCCCACGGCGCGGTGTCGCCGCAGGTCGCGCGGGCGATGGCGGACGGGGCGCGGGCCCGGTTCGGCGCGGACGTCGCGGTCGGGATCACCGGCGTCGCCGGGCCGGACGGGGGTACGGAGGCCAAGCCCGTCGGCTACGTCTGCGTCTGCCTCACCACGGGGGACGGGCTGGTGATCGCCCGCGACCCGGTGCTGCCCGGCGGTCGCACAGACATCCGCGAGCGGGCCACGGACGTCGCCGTGCACCTGCTGCTGCGGGCGGCCCGCAAGCCCTGAGATTCCGGGCGGTGGTCCGGCGCATGGCGGACGCCGCGGCCCGGTACATGGGCGGGGGGTCGTCGGCCGGGTGCGGGTTCGGCCTCGGCCTGCTTGCGGGCGCGGCTCGGTCGGCGCAGGGTTCGGTGCGGGCTCGGCTCGGTCGGGTGCACGCGCGCCGCGGTTGCTCGCACATGCCGGGAGGTCCTGGCACGCACCGGGAGGTCCCGGCACACACCGCCTGCGGTACGTGCCAGCGCCCTCCGGTGTGTGCGGAGGGTCGTGCGCGTGTGCGATCGCCCGGGTGAGTGGCGCGGGGGGATCTGCGAGGGTCGGCGGTGTGCGCGGGGGCTCGTGCGTGTGTGCGAGCGCCCAGGGCGAGTGGCGCGTGCCCGATCTGCGGAGCTCGGGCGGTGAGCAGCGAGGGCTCGTGCGTGGGCGAGCGCCTTGGAGGGTAGAGCCGGATCTGCAGGGCACGCCGGGACGTGCCGGGACCTGCGCGGCCGGCATCGCCGACGGATCCGGGTGGGTCCGAACGAGGCTCGCCGCTGCGTGCCGGAGCTGGAACGATGGGTGCTGTCCGAGCCCGGGAGGTGGGTCATGCGGCGGTTCGGCGACGGTCTGGCGGTCGGGCCGGACCTGGAAGGCGCGGCCGAGGTCGCCGTCGCCCAGGCCTGCGGCCCGTTGGACGGTGCCGCGCCGGACCTCGTGGCGGTCTTCGTCGCCCCGGGCCGGCAGGGCGCGGACGCGGCCGCCCGCGCCGCCCGCCGGGCCACCGAGCTCGCGGGGGGCCGCACGACGTTCGGCGCCACCGCGGGCGGCGTCATCGGCGACGGCCGCGGGGTGGAGCAGGAGCCCGCCGTCGCCGTCTGGGCGGCGGTGCTGCCCCAGGTGCGCGTCACACCGGTGCGGCTCACCGCGCAACGCAGCGAGACCGGGATCAGCATCGACGGCCTGCCCTCCATCGGCTCCGACGACCGGGTGGCGGCGCTGCTCGCCGACCCGTACTCGTTCCCCGTCGGCGGGTTCCTGGAGCGCACCAACACCCTCGCTCCGGGCTTCCCCCTGGTCGGAGGGCTGGCAAGCGCCGCGGCCGGGCCCGGTGCAAACCGCCTCTTCCTCGACGGGGAGGCCTACGACCGGGGCACGGTGGGGGTGCTCCTCGGCGGCGAGGTCGGGGCGCGCACGGTCGTGAGCCAGGGCTGCCGCCCGATCGGACCTCCCATGATCGTCACCCGCTCCGAGCGCAACGTGCTGCTCGAGCTCGCCGGGGCGCCGGCCTACCAGCGCCTCGCAGAGATCGTCACCGCGTTGCCGCCGCCGGAGCAGGCGATGGTCGCCCGCGGGCTGCACCTGGGCGTCGCGATGAACGAGTACGCCGACGACCACGGCCGCGGCGACTTCCTCATCCGCGGCGTCCTCGGCGCGGACGAGGCGGCGGGCGCCGTCGTCGTCGGGGATCTGGTGGACGTCGGCCAGACCGTCCGCTTCCAGGTACGGGACGCGGCCGGCGCGGGTGAGGACCTCGCCGAGCTGCTCTCCGGGGCGCCCGCGCGGGGGGCGCTGCTGTTCTCCTGCAACGGACGGGGCGCCGCGATGTTCGACTCCGCCGACCACGACGTGCGCGTCGCCCGCTCGGCGTTCGGGGACGCCGCCATCGCCGGGTTCTTCGCGGCCGGAGAGATCGGGCCGGTCGCGGGGCGCAACCACCTCCACGGGTTCACGGCGTCGGTGCTCGCCTTCCCCTGACCCCGCGAGTTGCGCATCCCGCCGCCGCGAGTTGCGCCTTTCGTCAGGTCGTCTCGCCGGTTCCGCCGGGTGGAACGCGCGACACGGCCTGATGAGACGCGCAATTCGCGGGCGGCAGGTCCCCGGTTCGGCCGGGTGGAACCCGCCACACGGCCTGATGAGATGCGCAACTCGCGGGCGTCACCAGCGGCAGCGGTCCGGCCCGTCGGCAGAGTCCACGGCCCGGAACGCGAGGAGGTGACGCTCCCACCACGGCAGCGGGGCCGACAGTTCCGGGTCGGCGGTGGCGTCGGCGACGGTGCGGGCGACGCCCTCGTGGGTGTAGGTGAGGGTGACGCCGCGGATGCCCGCGTCCCGCCACAGCAGCACGGTGCGGCGCAGCTCCTGGTAGGGGACGACGACGGGGACCGGCTCGGTCGACCACCGCGCCGCGCGACGCACGTACGATCCCCCGCCCAGCAGCGTCGTGACCGGGTCGAGGACGGCGCGGTCGGGCAGCCGCAGCGCCGTCACCGTGACGGTGTCGCGCGCGAACCCGGCGACGTCCAGCGCCGCAATCCCCGGCACGACGTGGTTGGTGGCGCCCTGCTCGGTGTGCAGGTTCGAGAACATCGAGTAGTTCGCCACCGTCTTCAGGCCCAGGTACGACGTCGCCCCGTTCGCGAATGCGACGAGCGGGACGAGCAGCAGCACCGCCGGACGCCGACGCCAGCGCGGCCAGGGTACCCGCGTGGCGAGCCCGGCGAGCACCGCCGGCACCATCAGCGTGCCCACCGCGACGTACCAGGAGCCCACCAGCAGCAGGTGCACCGTGGGGCCGGAGATGCCGAGGGCGGCCGTCACCAGGCCCACGAGCACGTGGATGCCGAACGCCGCGAGTGCGACGCCGCGCAGCCGTGCCTCCCGGGTGGCGAGCCCCGCGAACACCTCCCGCGGCATCAACAGGACGTACAGCACGAAGACGACCGTCGCGAAGTCGAAGAACGACGCGGGCGCGAGCACCGCGTGCAACCCCACCCCGAGGACCACGCCCCACCGCTGCCATCCGGGGACGGCGAGCAGCAGGAGGACGGCCGCCTCGACCACCACCGTCCCCGCCGCCGCGGCCGACACCAGCGCGGGCGCGAACGCGGGCGTCCCGCCGCTGAGCGACACGAGCTGGGCGAGCAACGAGCCCGCACACGAGACGGCCGGGTCGAAGAACGCCGTGTTGAGCTTGTGGAACACCGTGAACGCATAGACGACCAGCAGCACCAGCCCGCCCGGGGTGCGGGCGGTGTCGAGCCAGCGGGCCGCGAACGGCTCCGGTCCGGGGCGCCACCATGCGTGCAGGGCCGCCCCGCCCAGGGCGACCGCGACGAGCAGGCTCAACACGAGGTGGTTCGACGCCGCCGGCAGGTGCAGCGCCGCCAGCACCGCGTCCACGGCGAGGAACGGCAGGAACGTCGCCACGCACGGGTATGCGAGCGCCGGCAGGGCGAACACCAGAACCGGCAGTACCGCGAGCGGGTCGCTGTCCGAGTAGTGGAAGGCGAGCGCCATCACCCAGAGCGTGACGAACCAGCGCAGCCGGACCTCCGCGCCGACCACCGCGGCATCGGGCGCGTGGGCGTGCGGCACCACGATCGGTGCGTCCGCGTCGGACTGGGAGACGGGCTGGGAGACGGGCTGGGACGAGCTCATGACCCTCCGTGGGCTGCGGCGGCATCCGGCTCAACGACCGCGGGAGGCCCGGGTGGCGGCCGTGGTGCGAGATTCCGCCATGCAGCCCGGCGTGGTCAGTCGCCTGCCAGCGCCACCGCACCGCCCGTCACGGCGTCCTCGTCCTCGGGTGCCCCCTCCTCCGCCTGGGCGAACTGCGTGCGGTACAGCTCGGCGTACCGTCCGTCGGCGGCGAGCAGCTCGGCGTGTCGGCCCCGCTCGACGATCCGGCCGTCCTCGACGACGAGGATCTGGTCTGCTGCCCGGATGGTCGACAGCCGGTGGGCGATCACCACGGCCGTCCGCCCGTCGAGCGCCTCGGCCAGGGCTTCCTGCACCGCCGCCTCGGAGGTGGAGTCCAGGTGGGCGGTGGCCTCGTCCAGTACGACGACGCGCGGCCGGGCGAGCAGCAGCCGGGCGATGGTGAGCCGCTGACGTTCCCCGCCGGACAGGCGGTAGCCCCGTTCGCCGACGACGGTGTCCAGGCCGTCGGGCAGCGACGCCACCAACCCGTCCAGGCGGGCTCGGCGCAGGACCTCCCAGAGCTCGGACTCGTCGGCGTCCGGCCGGGCGAGCAGAAGGTTCGACCGGATCGACTCGTGGAACAGGTGCCCGTCCTGCGTGACCAGGCCCAGCGCGCCGCGGATGGTGTCGAAGCCGAGGTCCCGCACGTCCACCCCGCCGATGCGGACGGACCCGGTGTCGGCGTCGTAGAGGCGGGGGAGCAGCTGCGCGATCGTCGACTTCCCGGCACCCGACGACCCGACGAGCGCGATCATCTGCCCGGGCTCGGCCCGCAACGACACGTCGTGGAGCACCTCCACCCCGCCGCGGACGTCGAGCCGGGCCACCTCCTCCAGCGACGCGAGCGACACCCGGTCCGCGGACGGGTAGGCGAACGACACGCCGCGCAGCTCGACGGACAGCGGCCCGTCCGGCAGCGGCTTCGGGTGCTCCGGCTCGGCGATGAGCGGGGGCAGGTCCAGGATCTCGAAGACCCGGTCGAAGCTGACCAGCGCCGTCATCACCTCGAGCCGCGCGCTCGCCAGACCCGTGAGCGGGGCGTAGAGCCGGGTGATGAGCAGCGAGAGCGAGACGACGGAGCCGGCGTCGAGGGTGCCGCGCAGCGCGAGCAGCCCGCCGAGGCCGTAGACGAGCGCGAGCGCCAGTGCGGACACCAGCGTGAGCGCGGTGACGAACACCCACTGCACCATCGCGGTGCGCACGCCGATGTCGCGCACCCGACGGGCTCGCGAGACGAACTCGGCCGTCTCGTCCGTGGGGCGCCCGAACAGCTTGACGAGCGTGGCGCCCGGTGCGGAGAACCGCTCCGTCATCTGGGTGCCCATGGCGGCGTTGTGGTCGGCGGCCTCGCGCTCCATCGCGGCGAGGCGGCGGCCCATCCGGCGGGCCGGGATCACGAACACCGGCAGCAGCACGAGCGCGATCAGCGTGATCTGCCACGACAGGCTCAGCATCACCGCGAGTGCCAGCGCCAGCGTGACGATGTTGCCCACGACGCCGGACAGCGTGTCCGAGAACGCCCGCTGTGCTCCGATGACGTCGTTGTTGAGCCTGCTGACCAGCGCCCCCGTGCGCGTGCGGGTGAAGAACGCCACCGGCATGCGCTGCACGTGGTCGAACACCGTGGCCCGCAGGTCCAGGATCAGGTCCTCGCCGATGCTCGCGGAGTAGAAGCGCGAGACGATGCCGAGCCCTGCCTCGGCGAGCGCGAGCACCGCGATCAGCCCGGCGAGCCCGAGGACGACCTCCGCCGGCTCGGCCGCCGTGATCGCGTTCACGACCCGCCCGGCCAGCACGGGCGTGGCGACCGCCAGCGCCGCCCCGGCGACGCTCAGCGCCACGAAGACCGCGAGCCGGCGCGCGTGGGGTCGGGCGAAGCGCCCGATGCGCCGCAACGTGGCCATCGAGAACGGCGTGCGCTGCTCGGTGGCGTTCATCGCGTGGTAGAGCGACGTCCACGCCGTCATCTCCATGCTCATCGGTCGGCTCCTCCCAGCCCGCCCGCAGTGTCGCGCAGGGGTACGACGATTCCGGCGCGGGTTTCTGAGCGGCGACGGTAGGAGCTGAAGTGAGCTTCAGGTCAAGAGCCGATCGTGCAGTGTCCGATGTGGTCGCGTTGTAGCCTGTCGCCTGCGACACTGCCGCGGGTGAACAGCGTCGCAGTGGCGGCCGTGGTGCGTCCGTTCGTCCCGGGAGAAACCGTCGTGTGGCTCACTGGTCTCGCCGTGCTCGGAGTGCTGCCCGTCAAGCCCGTCAAGGAGCTGGCACAGCCGCTGCTGACGATCGCGCACCAGGGCGGGCACATGCTCCTGGCGGTGTTGTCCGGCCGTGGGCTGAAGGACTTCCAGCTGTCCGAGGACGGCGGCGGGGTGACCCACGTCCAGGACAGCTCGTGGGGCGTCGGACTGATCTTCACGGGTATTGGCGGGCCACGTGGCGCCGCCGCTGCTCGGCCTCGCCGGAGCCGAGCTCATCGCGACGGGCCGCGCCTGGTCGTTCCTCTGGGTCGGGGTGGTGCTGCTGCTGGGCGCGTGGTCGCAGTTCTCCGGTGCGATCGCCGGGGTGATGGTCGCGCTGTTCGGGATCGGCATCGGCTGGGTGGCCGTGTCGGGCGGCCCCGACGTGCAGGAGGCGACGGCGCTCGCCCTCGCGTGGCTGATGCTGCTCGGCGGGGTGGAGAACGTGTGGGTGCTCACGGCCCTGCGCCGGCACCCCGGGACGGACGCCGCCAAGCTCGCGGGAATCACCTGGATCCCGACGATCCTCTGGATACTCGGATTCTGGCTGGTCGCCCTGCTGTGCCTCTGGTACGGCGGCCGCATCCTGCTCGGCGTCTGAATACTGGGAGCGTGGACCTCCTCACCGACCTGCCCGTCGCGTGGGTGACCGGCGTCGTCGTCGCTCTGCTCGTCCTGCTCACCGGCAGCTGGGCCGGCGCGCTGGTCACCGTCGCGCACGAGGGCGGGCACGTCGCCGCCGCCGCGTTGACGGGCCGCCGCCCGGCCGGGTTCCGGGTGCACGAGGGTGTCGGGGGCGGGGTCACCCGCTTCGCGGGCAGTTGGGGCCCGGGGCTGGTGCTCGTGTACCTCGCCGGGTACGTCACGCCGCCACTCCTGGGGCTCGGCGGGGCCTGGCTGGTCCTGGACGGCCGCTCGTGGGTGGTGCTCTGGGGTGCGGTGGTGCTGCTGGCGGGGGTGCTGTTCCTCGCGGAGACCGTCTTCACGTGGGTGCTCGTGGTGCTCGCCGGCGCGGGGATCGGGTGGGCGGCGCTGCGGGGCGCGCCGGACGTCCGGGACCTGCTCGCCACCGGTCTGGTGTGGCTCATGCTGCTGGGCGGGGTGTGGTCGTTGCGCGGGCAGGGCTGGGGGCGGCGCGGCTCGGACGCGGCTCAGCTCGCCGCGAACACCCTGGTCCCGCGCGCCTTCTGGGTGCTGGCCTTCTGGGCGGTCGCGCTGGGCTGCCTGTGGTTCGGCGGACGGGCCCTGCTGGAGGTCTAGCAGAGCTCGTCGCCCCCGACGATCGGTGCGTCCGGGCGGTCCGGGCCGCCGACCAGGCGCAGCGCGGGCCGGCCGAGCAGGGCGGCGGCCGCGGCCGGGGTCGCCGCCCGCACCCGCACGGCGCCCACCGTCACCTCCGGCGGCAGGGCGGCCCGGGCGGCCC
>JBFWRR010000031.1:35352-49403 GCA_050248815.1 Pseudonocardia sp.
CCGGCACTGCGCACCCGCGGATCCCAGGCGCGCCGTACCTGCCGCGGGCGGCGTCGGTCTGAGAGGCTGTCGCGACGATCTGCGAGCGAGCCGACAGGGGGACACCGTGGACGCCACGCCGGAGAGTGCTGCGCGGCGGCCCAACCGTGGCCAGGTGATCGCGGGCGGCCTGATGTGGGCGAGCCGGTGGAGCCTGCGGTTCACGATCATCGTGATCGGGCTCTACCTGCTCTGGTACGTCATGGGGCTGCTCTGGGTGATCGTGCTGCCCGTGCTGCTCGCGATCATCATCGCGACCGTCGCGTGGCCGCCGGTGGCGTGGATGCGCCGCCGTGGCGTGCCCCCGGCCGTCGCTGCCGCGCTCGTCATGCTCATCGGGCTCGCCCTGCTGGGGCTGCTCATGCTTCTGCTCGCGCGGTCCATCAGCGGTGGCATCCCCGAGATCGCGGCGCGGGCCAGCAGCGGCATCGCCTCGATCCAGCGGTGGGTCGCCGGTCCGCCGCTCAACCTCGGGGCCGGTGGCCAGTTCGACGCGGTGCTCGCCGAGATCACCACCCGCCTCCAGCAGAGCATCACGGTCATCGTGACCTCGGTGGCCAGCGGCGTCGGGGTGGTGGCGTCCAGCGTCGTCACGGCACTGCTCGCGATCGTGCTCGCGTTCCTGTTCGTCAAGGACGGGCCGCGGTTCCTGCCGTGGCTGCGCGGCGTCGTCGGCCACGGGCCCGGCGCGCACCTCGCGGAGCTCCTCGGGCGGATCTGGTCCACCGTCTCCGGCTTCGTCTACACCCAGGCGGTCGTCGCGCTCATCGACTCCGTCCTCATCGGCCTCGGGCTGGTGATCCTCGACGTTCCCCTCGCGCTCCCGCTCGCTGTGCTCACCTTCCTCGGCGGGTTCGTCCCGATCGTCGGTGCGCTGGTCGCCGGTGCCCTGGCCGTGCTGGTCGCGCTGGTCAGCAACGGGTTCACCACCGCCTTGATCGTGCTGGCGATCATCCTCGTGGTGCAGCAGCTGGAGGGCAACGTCCTGCAGCCGATCCTGCAGGCCAGAAGCCTCTCGTTGCACGCCGCGATCGTGCTGCTCGCCGTCACCGCGGGCGGCAGCCTCTACGGCATCGGCGGGGCGTTCCTGTCGGTTCCGGTGGTGGCGGCCGCGGCGGTCGTGCTGCGCTACTTCGGCGAGCTCATCGACGAACGGACCGGCGAAGGACCCCCGCCCGGCGAGGAGGACGGCCCGGAGCTGGGTGACCCCGGCGAGGTCACCCCGGTCGGGCGGCCCGTCGGCACGGCCGGGGAGCAGGCGGAGCGGGAGGGCGCGGCGGAGGCCGACGTCCCGCCGGAGACGAGCCGGAGCTGACCCGCGGACACTAGGCTGCCCGCGCCAGGATGGCCACGCACGCCGGAGGAACGATGAGCGCAGTCGACGAGATCCTCTCCCAGATCCCGATGACCCAGCTGGCCGGCCGGTTGGGGGTCGATGCCGGCACCGCCGAGCAGGCGGTCCGGCAGACTCTGCCCGCGCTCCTCGGTGGCATCCAGGCCAACACGGAAGACCCGGGAGGTGCTGCGTCCTTCGCGCGTGCGGTGTCGGGCCACGATCCCGCGCTGGTCGACGGCGGTGTGGACCTCGACCAGGTGGACGAGACGGACGGTTACAAGATCGTCGGGCACGTGTTCGGCGAGCGCCGCGACGACGTGGTGCGCGCGCTGGGCGCGCCGGGTGCGGACGCGGAGGGCCTCGACGCGCCCGCCGCGGCGCCGGGGCTCCCGGGCGGGGCGGTCACGAAGGACCTGATCGGGAAGCTGCTGCCGATCCTCGCGCCGATCGTCATGGCATGGCTGGCCAAGAAGCTCGGCGGGGGAACGGCGGATCCCGGCGCCGTCCCGGCCGGCTCGGGCGGCCCGGGTGGCCTCGGCGGGGTGCTCGGCGACCTGCTCGGCGGGGTCCTCGGGGGCTCCGGCGGCTCCGGCGGCTCCGGGGGTGGTTCCGCGGGCGGGCCGGATCTCGGCTCCATCCTGGGCGACCTGCTCGGCGGCGGTCGGCGCTGAGCTGAGTGCGGTGGTCGGTGTGGCCGGGCGGGGTGCGGTGGTCGGTGTGGCCGGGCGGGGTGCGGTGGTCCGCCCGCGGTGGCCGGGCCGGGTGCGGTGATCGCCGTTTCCGGGACCTGAGGTGCACCCGTGCACGTCCCGGAACCGGTGATCACTCAGACCACGATCCGCATCGGGCGGCCCCGGTCGTCGTCCTCGTGGCCCAGCACCTCCGCGCACCCGAGGGCGAGCCGGGCCGCCGACCACGCGGCGGCGAGCGCGTCGAGGACGTCGTCGAGCCGCGCGCCATCGGGAAGGTCGGCGAGCGCGATCGCCGGGTCCATCCAGCGCGCGAGCGCCGCGATCCGCTGGCCCGCACCGCGCACGGACTTCTTCCGCGCGAAGGCGACGTCGGGCGCCAGCCGGCGCAGCGACAGCTCCGGGTGCACCTCGACGACGTGCGCTGGCCGCTCCAGCGCCTCCCATTCACGGATCTTCGGCACGATGTGGAACGTCTGCAGGCTGATCGCACGCCCCGTCAGGCGGCGGGCGACGGCGCAGGCCTGCGGGTAGCCGTCGGCCTCGAGCACCGCGCGTGGCGGGGTGAAGAACACCGAGGCGCGGTCGGTGCCCAGGAGCTCACGGGCCCGCACCTCGCAGGCCCGGCGCTCGGGCCCCACGGGCAGGCCCAGCGGGATGTCGACGCCCACGGCGGCGCAGCTCGCCGTCGCGGCGAGCACGTCGGCCGCGGTGGGAAGGACGGCCCAGCGGACGGCGTCGGCGAGCGGTGGCGCGGCCGTGTGTACGGCGCTGGCGGCTGGTGACGGGGCCGGGTGAACCGCGCCGCGAGGTGGCGGCGAGCTGGCCCGGCGGCCGGTCGGCGTGGGGTGGTCGTCGTCGGGTGGTGGGGTGCGTGCGACGTGGCCGGTCGGGCTGCGGCGGCTGTCGATGGGTGGGGCGGTGCCTGCCCGGTGACGGGTCGGGGTGGGGTGGCCGTCGCCGGGTGGTCGGGTGCGCGCGGTGTGGCCGGTCGGGCTGCGGCGGCCGTCCGCGGGCGGTGCGCCCGCCCTCCGACCCGCCGTCCCGGTGCCCGCGCCCGCCGTCCCCGCGCCTACTCCGTCCACGAGGTCGACGAGCGCCACGACCCACCCGCCGGGCACCCCGTCGACACCGGCGACCCGGGTGGTGCGGCAAGATCTCGCACCGTGCGCGTCTACATCGCCTCGGATCATGCCGGCTTCGAGCTCAAGTCCCGGCTGCTCGACCATCTGACCAGTCTGGGGTTCGACGTCGTCGACGTCGGCGCGGCCACCTATGACGCGCTCGACGACTATCCCCCGTTCTGCATCGAGGCCGCGCGGCGCACGGTTGCGGACGAGGGCTCGCTGGGCGTCGTCATCGGCGGCTCGGGCAACGGTGAGCAGATCGCGGCGAACAAGGTCCGTGGCTGCCGCGCCGCCCTGGCCTGGAACGTCGAGACGGCGACGCTCGCCCGCGAGCACAACAACGCGCAGGTGGTCGGCATCGGCGCGCGCCAGCATCCGGAGGAGGAGGCGTTCGCGATCGTCGAGGCGTTCCTGCGCACGCCGTTCTCCGGCGAAGAGCGCCACGCCCGGCGGATCGCGCTGCTCGACCAGTGGGAGAGCACGGGCGCGCTGCCCGGCGTCGACAGCTGACGTGCCGGAAGGCCACACGATCCACCGGCTCGCCCGGCTGCACCGCCGCCGGTACGCGGGGCGTCCGGTGGCGGTGTCGAGCCCGCAGGGTCGGTTCGCGGCGAGCGCCGGGATCGTCGACGGCCGGGTGCTGCAGGGCGCGCAGGCTCACGGCAAGCACCTGTTCCACCGCTACGGCCCGGACCTGGTGGTGCACGTCCACCTGGGCCTCTACGGGAGGTTCTCCGACGAGAGCCTTCCGGTACAGGCCCCGTGGGGGCAGGTGCGGATGCGGATGGTCGGCGAGACCCACTACGCCGATCTGCGCGGCCCCGCCGCCTGCGAGCTGATCACGGACCCCGAGGCGAAGGCCATCCGTGCACGCCTCGGGGAGGACCCGCTGCGCCGCGACGCCGCCCCGGACCGCGCGTGGCAGCGTGTCTCGCGCTCCCGCGCCCCCCTTGCGACGCTGCTCATGGATCAGTCCGTCGTCGCAGGAGTCGGCAACGTCTATCGGGCCGAAGTGCTGTTCCGACAGGGGCTGGACCCGCAGCTCCCCGGCCGGGAGCTCACCCGCGAGCAGTGGGACGCCGTCTGGGCGGACCTGGTGATGCTCATGCGCGACGGCGTCCGCCGCGGCATGATCGAGACGCTGCGGCCGGAGCACGACTCGCTCCTTCCTTCGGGCGGGGGCAGCGCGCGGAAGGTGTACGCATACCGCCGGGCCGGCGAGCCGTGCCTGGTGTGCGGCACACCGATCACCCACGGCCGCCATCTCGCGCGCAACCTGTTCTGGTGCCCGACCTGCCAGCCCGTGGCGGGCTGATCAGGGCCCGGGAGGTCGCCCGGCCGGCGGCGGGGAGCCGGCATCCACCCACCCTGGCGGGCTCGGACACACCGTCGGCGACGGGTGCGAGCACCTCATGATGCGTGCAACGGCGTCGGCAGCCCCCGGGAGTGGCGTGCGGGTGCCCTCGCCGGGTCCCGGCCGGTCTCAGAAGTCGAAGCCGCCGAAGTCGAAGCCGCCTGCGTCTCCCATGTCGGAGCCCATGTCCCCCATGTCCCCCATGTCCCCCATGTCGGAGCCCGCGTCTCCCATGTCGCCCGCGGCCAGGCCGTCCTGGAACCCGTCCGCGTAGGCGACCCCGGACATCCCGCTGAACATCGCGCTGAACAGCAGCATCGACCCGACGCCCCAGGCACCGGCGACGAGCGCCGGCTTCCACCACGGCTCGGAGTACCACCCCTGGGGCACCGGCCGCCCGGCGACCATGCCGCCGGGGTAGTAGTGGGCGTTCCGGCTCGACGGCACCGGGGATGCGCTGTAGGAGTGGCCCTGCACCTCGACGTCGCGGGTCTCGCTCACCGCGCCTGCCTGCCGCTGCCCGGGCAGCGGGGGGAGCTCGGGCCCCGGGTCCATGCCCATCGCGGTGCGGGCGGCGCGGACGTAGTAGAGGCCCTCGTAGGCGGTCTGGGTGACCTGGCGCGTCTGCTCGACGCTGCGAGCCTGGTCGAGCTGCGACCCGGCCGCCGTGTACCGCTCGGCGGCGTCCGCGAGCGCCTGCTTGGAGGCCTCGTCGGTGCCGACGAGATTGAGCACCTGCCCGCCGAGGCGTTCGACCCAGCGGCGGGCGTCTGCGCGGGCGTCGTCGAGCTCACGAGCTCTGCCCGCCTGCGAGCGCCGCATGAGGTACACGACGGCGACGACGACGGCGATCAGCAGGATCAGCGTCACGGGATCCACGGCCTGTCCACTCCCCACCGGGCCCGAGCCAGCCCGTCTCTTTACCCAACGCATGCAATCCCGGCGACGTTCCCGGGCACATCGGGAGCGTGTCCGGGGCCGGAAATGACAGGGGTGTGATTTACCCTCGGGTCCATGGACCGATCCGTGCGATCCGAGGGCCGCCGGGACACGGGCACCGTCACCGGCTGGTGGACCTGCGCAGACTGCGGCGCCGACGCCGAGCTGCCCGGGCTCGACGCGGGCGGCGTGCTGGTGCGCTGCCCGGACTGCGACGGCGTCATGGTGCAGCTCTGGAGCTGGGACGCCGCGGCGCAGGCTGCCTGACCGGCTCCGGCCGCATCGCGCAGACCCGACGCACGCCGACGCAGCCCGCCCAGAGCGGGCACACCCCAGGCCCGCCCGGCGCAGGCAGGCCCGGGTCGGCCGACCCGGGCGCCTCAGCCGTCGAGCGTCATCGGCAGCCCGAACTGGGGGAACAGGGCCTGGGTGTCGAGGAACGAGTTGATGCCCGTGATCCTCGTCCCGTCCGTCTCCAGCACCACCAGCGCCCAGGGCTCGAAGCGCCCGTCCATGCACCGGTACTGACCGAATGCGGGCGAACCGTTGGCGGCGGTGGGCACGACCCGCGAACCCCGGCACTTCATGCCCGGGCCGAGCATCCACCGGGCGACCTCCTGCGGCCCGACGATCCACAGCGCGTACGGCGGCATCGAGAGCACCACCTCGTCGTGCAGCAGCTGCGCGAGCGAGGTCATGTCGTAGCGCTCGAACGCCGCGATGTACTTCGCGACGAGGGCGCGCTCCTGCTCGTCCAGCTCCTTGTCCGGGGCGGCGGCGGGGTCGATCTCGGCGAGCGTGGCGCGGGCCCGCTGCAGCGCGCTGTTGACCGACGCCACCGTGCTGCCGATGAGCTGGGCGACCTCGGCGGCCTTCCAGCGCAGGACGTCGCGCAGGATCAGGACGGCGCGCTGGCGCGGCGGCAGGTGCTGCAGTGCGGCGATGAACGCGAGCCGGATCGTCTCGCGCTGGACGGCGAGCTCGGCGGGATCCCCCGAGTCGGCGAGGACGGCGCTGTCCGGCATCGGCTGGATCCAGGTGGCTTCGGGCAGCGCGGGCCCCGGCGCCGTGGGCTGGACGCTCGCGGGCCCCATCTCCATCGGCCGGGCCCGGCGCTGGGCGCTGCCCACCATGTCCAGGCACACGTTGGTGGCGATGCGGTACAGCCAGGAGCGCACCGAGGAGCGCCCCTCGAACGAGTCGTACGAGCGCCACGCCCGCACGAACGTCTCCTGGACGGCGTCCTCGGCCTCGAAGGACGAGCCGAGCATCCGGTAGCAGTACGCGATCAGCTCGCGGCGGTGGCCCTCCAGCTGGAGTTCGAGGCCGGACGTCGTCGCGCGGTCGGGCGAAGTGGTCTGCGGCACGTCGGTCAGGGTAGGGGAGGGGTCCGACAGTTTCCGGTCGTGATTCGCTCCGCCTCGGCCATCCCGGCCGCGCCACGGTCCGGACGGCCCAGACGGTCCGGACGGTCCGATGGATCCCGTGGGCTCCGGACGTGCCGTGCAGTCCCGGGCGCACCGCCGGGCGTCGGCCGCCACGGGCGGCGGCGCAGCGTCCCGGCTGATCAACGCTCGTCGCCGAGCACCGGCTTGAGGTCCAGGACCGGGGTGCCGTCGACGGCCTCGCAGCCGCTCACCCGCAGCCGCGTCCCGTCCGCGGCGAGCACCCGCACCCGGTGCAGCCCGATCGGGTTGGGACGGTCGGGGGAGCGGGTGGCGAAGACCCCGGTCTCCGGCCGGGTGGGGTCGCCGCGCGGGTGGACGACGAGGGTGTCGCGGTCCGCGTGGTGCAGCCAGGTGAGCAGCAGGACGTCCGCACCGATCACGATCCCGCGCAGGCCCTCGGCGACCGCCGGGTCCAGCTCCACCGTCGTCTCGGGCGCACCCTCGTCGCCCTGCTTCACCGCGGCGGCCGGATCGGCCACGGGGGAGCGGACCCACCCGATCACGCGCAGCGCGGGGTTCGTCATCCTTCCAGACTGGCCCTCCGTATTGCGCAGCGGCAGCCTGTGGGTGGGACGGGTCCGTCCCTCCGGCCGGGGAGAGGGCGGACCCGCCACACGGAACGGCTCCGGATCGGCCGTGCCATGGCCGCCGGCCGTGCCTCACAACGCCTCACGACCGTCAAGTGACGTGGATCGCTGCGAGCCGGCGGGCGAGCTCCGCCGCGTCGGCGACGAACCAGAGTTCGCGGCCGCGGTTCGCCTCACGGACCCAGTCCGCAAGTGCACCGTCGGCCGCCACGTCCCCGACGATCACGAGACGCAGCCGGTAGTTCACGAACTTCTGCACGACCGCCCCCGCCACCCCGGTGCGCAGCCGGAAGAAGTCCGGGGTCAGCCGCGCCACCGGCACCGTGACCAGCTCGGCCCCCGCGCCCAGCGCGTCCCCGATGATCGTGAGCGCGCTCTCCTCGTCGGCGAGCGGTGGCCCGTCGGCGGGGACGCGGTGGACGCGGGGCGTGGTCATGGGCCGAGTCCAGCAGGCCCGCCGGGGCCCGGACAACGGGTTTCCGGAGCGGGGAGGTGGGTTCAGGGCGGCAGCGGAGCGACCGTGTCGCCGCGGCGCGGGTCGGGGACCGTCACGCCGTCGAACAGCACCGGGAACGTCCGGATCGTCCGGTCGGTGACGTCGAAGGTGGGCGCGTTCTGCACCTGCAGGTGCAGGTGTGGCGCGTCGGAGTTGCCGGAGTCGCCGACCCGCGCGATCACCTCGCCGCGCCGCACGACCTCCCCTGGCGCCACCCCGATGCTGCCCTGCTGCAGGTGGGCGTAGAGGACGTGGTGGCCACCGCCGATGTCGAGGACGACGTGGTTGCCCGCCATCGCCTGCCAGGTACGCCCACCGACCGGAGCGTCCGGGTGGCCGTCGACCACCGCGGTGACCCGGCCGTCCGCCACCGCGAGGACGGGCGCTCCGTAGACGGCGTGATCCTCGAGGCGGCTCCCGTCGCCGCGGCGGGTGCGGCCGTCGACGAACCGCGCGATGTCCACGGCGTCCCGCTGGACGGCGAGCGAGCGATGGGCGTTGACCAGGGTGGCACGGCCTCCCGACAGGACGGTCCACTCGCCGGCGAGCGGCGCGCCGATGCGCACCGGGTCCGTGGGCGGCGCGGCGATCAGGACGAGCTGCCCGGCAAGGACGACCGAGCCCAGCGCCACCGTGACGTTGGCCGCGGCCGGGATCCGGTGGCGGGGGAACGCGGCGAGGACGGCAGTGGCGACGAGGCCTGCCCAGAACAGCGCGGCGAGCACGCCCTGCGCGCCCGGGGCCAGGACCCGCCAGAGGAACGAGGTCCCGGCAAGCTCCGCCGCCCCGGCCAGGACGAGCAGGACGAGTACGTTGCCGGCCTGCAGCGCCCACGGTGCGCGGGCGAGCCGGCGGGGGTCGGCGTCGCGGGAACGGATCCGCCGGAGCGCCATCACGACCGGAGCGAGCACGGCGAGCGCGAGCATCGCGACGAACACGTCCCCGGCCTGGAAGGAACGCGCCGCCGCGACCAGGACCGTCACGGCGCCGACCAGCTCGCGGCGCCCGAGCAGCGCATCGGCGCAGGTGTCCCCGGACTCCGCGAACCGCGCCAGCGCGATGCAGGCTGCGGCGCAGGTCGCGAGCAGCGCGTGCCCGGCCTGGATCGGGACCCGGCCCAACAGCGGGTCCATCCCGATCAGGACCGGCAGGAACGCGACGGTGCACAGGAGCGCGACCAGCACGGTGCGGCGGGTCGCGACGATCCCGTGGCGCCCGTCGTCCGGGGGAAGGGTGAGCATCACGAGCCCGCCGAGGACCGCGGCCACCGCGAAGCCCGGCAGGCCGCCCGGGACGAACGTCGTGAGCAGGTACCAGGCGGCGGCGAGCAGGCCGAACAGCCCCGCCCGCAGGGCGGTCCGGGGTGCCCGCAGGCTGTGCGTGGCCGTCATCGTCCCTCCCGGACGGGTCGTGGGGAACAGCGTCGCGCAGCGGCGGGGCGGGGCGGCAGGGGCCTCCGTCCCTGGCGGCGGGGGGTCGCCCGTCGCCAGCTCGTGGCCGGTCTGCACGATCTTGTTTTGTTACGGTCCGGTGCGCTCCCGACCCGGCGTCGGCCGCGTCCGATACCCTCGACGGCATGCGCGTGACGACCAGCTGGCCCCGCCCCTAGGGCGGCGCCTCCTCGTCACCGCGACACCCATCCGCGGCCGCCCGAACCGGGCGGCCGTTCGTGTGTCCTGCCCGGCGCGGGCGGCTCTGTCTTCTGGAGCACCCATGTACCGCACCATCACCGGCATCACCCCGTCCGGCCGCCTGCACCTGGGCAACCTCGTCGGTGCGATGCGCCCGATCGTCGCCGCCCAGGAGGCGGCATCGGGACCCGACGACACGATCGCGTTCATCTCCGACCTGCACGCCCTGACCCTCGACCACGACCCGGCACTGGTGCGGGAACGCACCCTCGAGTTCGTGACGCTGCTGCTCGCGGTGGGGGTCGACCCGGCGCGCGGTGTGCTCATGGTGCAGTCGCACGTGCGTGAGCACGTCGAGCTGCACTACCTGCTCGAATGCGCCACCGGGTTCGGCGAGGCGCAACGCATGATCCAGTTCAGGCAGAAGTCGCGCGGCCGCGACCACGTCCGGCTCTCGCTGCTCACCTACCCCGTCCTGATGGCCGCCGACATCCTGCTCTACGGCGCGGCCGAAGTCCCGGTCGGCGACGACCAGCGCCAGCACGTGGAGCTGGCCCGCACGGTCGCCGAGCGGTTCAACGCCCGCTACGGAGAGGTGTTCACGGTGCCGAAGGCGGTGCACCCGCCGGTCGCGGCACGGCTGCGCGACCTGGCCCGGCCCGCGGAGAAGATGAGCAAGTCGGCGCCGCCCGGCGCTGGGGTGCTGCACCTGCTCGACACGCCGGACGTGCTGCGCCGCACGGTCGCCCGCGCCGTCACCGACTCCGCGGGCAGCGTCGCCTACGACCCCGACGGCAGGCCCGGCCTGGCGAACCTGCTCACCGTGCTCGCGGTCTGCACCGGCAGCACGCCCGAGCGGCTCGCCGGGGAGTACACCCGCTACGGCGACCTCAAGCGCGCCACCGCGGACGCCGTGATCGCGACGCTCGCACCGGTGCAAGCACGCTACGCCGAGCTTGCCGCCGATCCCGGGTACGTGCGCGACGTGCTGCGTGACGGGGCGGCGCGGGCCTCGGCGATCGCCGCGCCGACCGTCCGGGCCGCGCGGGAGGCGATCGGGTTGCTGGCGGCCTGATCCGTCAGCGGGCGGCCTCGACGAAGGGTGTCATCGCCCGGTCCAGGTCGAACACCGGCTCGAAGGTGATCGTCACGGCGTGTCCGTAGGTCAGGCTGTGGTGCAGCTGGCAGGCGGCGAACGCGTCCGGGTCGTCGAGCTCGACGAGGGCGTACCCGCGACGCGTGGCGGCCGTCGGGGCCGCCGACTGCCGGGCGGGTGCCGCCGGGCGGACCGCGGCTGCGGCCCCCTCGCAGACCGTGCACACGCTTCGCAGGGGCTGCGGGTGCCTGCGAGGTGTGGCGGGGCGCTGCGAAGCCGTGAGCCGTCACATGCACTGTCGCGCCCACCGCCGCATGCACGCGGCGGCCGGGTTCGCACATACCGGGCGTCGCCCGCACATACGGCAGGCGGTATGTGCGAGGGCCGCGGGGCTTGTGCGAGGGCCCTGAGGTGCAAGAGGAGGGTCGGGGCGAGGCGGGACGTACGGCCGGTCGCGGGCGGCCGGCACCCGCCTGAGGCGGTTGACGTCACAGAACGGAGCGCGGCACCCTACCCGCGTCAGCGCCGATCGACCGACCGGGGAAGCCATGTCGACATCGCGTACAGTCGACGCGTCCACGGCTTCCGGACGTGCCCGGTGAGGCCCGGGGGACTGCCGCGCAGGGCCAAGCGCCGGGCCGTCAACGTCAGCGGCATGCCGGACATCGCCGACCGCCTCACCGGGGCCAACCTTCCGGCCGCCCCACCGCACATCAGCGCCGGTGACCGGCAGTTCCTGATCGACCTGTGGGCGGTGCTGCGCACCTCGCCCCGGTCGGCGGATGCGAACGCCGAGGTGCTCGCGCTCGTCGACACGCAGTTGCGGTCCAGCGACGTCAAGAATGCCGGAGCCTCGCCGCAGACGTACCTCGCGACGCTGCAGAATCTCCTCGCCGGACCCGGGGCGCACTGGAACCTGAGCATGCAGAGCCAAGGCGCGGTCGCGACATGGGTCGCAGGGACGTGCACGAGCGGCCACGACTACCTCGTGTGCAAGCCCTGGACCGGAGCCGTCGTCTGGCGGATCTACGTCAACGCCACCGCCGACCACGCGCCGGCGGTGTTCGGAGCGCTCTGCACGGGGATCGTCAGCGGCAACATCTCGGCGTTCTGCAAGCTGGGCAGCTTCGACATCGTTCGTACCGGGCGGGACGCCGTCGTCGCCTATGCCGGTTCGATCGCCGCGCGGGACACGATCGTCTTGCTGCTCCAGGCGTATGTCCAGAACAACCCTGGACATGTGGTGAACGAGATCGTCCGGTTCACCGTCCAGAGGGCACCGGGTGTCAGCATTGCGGGCGACCCGACCGCGATGATGCCGGCGTGGATGCAGGCGGCGAACGCCTGGCTCGACGAGGAGACGTACCGCTCGGACGTCACCGCCTGGGAAGCCGAGCATGGCCGCAGCGTCGGTCCGGACGAGGGCCCCTACAGTCTGTCGTTCTCGGAGCTGGTCACGACGGTGATCACGCGCGCCTGGCGGGTCACCCCCGCGGACGGGAACCTCCTCACCACCGTGGCGCTCGCGTTCCGGGACATCGGGCTCGACCTCGCCACGGGTGCGCTCGCGCAGCCCACGGAGTTCGGCGTGACCTGGCTCCAGGACCGGTTCTTCCCGGAGTCCTGAGCGACGCGGCGTCGGCACTTCCGTCTGGGGGCGCAGCCTGAACCGGCACCTCGACGGCGTCCCCCACCGGTGCGGGCCTGCCCGGCGTCCGTGTGCACGCCTTCCGGCACAGAGTCGTCACGCTCGTCCTGGATCTGGTGCGCACCCATTGCTGCACGACTGCGACAACCAGCCCGTCCCGCCCGTCAGAGATCGTCGGTCACACCCTGGCCTGGTCGGGGTGGCGGGATTTGAACCCACGGCCCCTCGCTCCCAAAGCGAGTGCGCTACCAAGCTGCGCCACACCCCGTTGGGGGGAGTGTAGGCGGCCGCTCCGTCGCGCCCTACGCATATCCGGACGGAGGTCACCCACCGGGTGACGCGGCGTCGAGGATCTCGCCGATCCGGCCCTGGATGGAGACGTGGCCGACGCCGGGCAACCGGTGCAGCCGGCCGAGCCCGTCGGGCAGGCGGGTGACGATGTCTTCGGCGTGGTCCATCGGGACCATCCGGTCGGTGTCGCCCTGGAAGACGTGCACCGGGACGGTGATCGCGGACCACTCGATGTCCCAGGGGGAGCTCCACAGCCGGTACTCCTCGATCACCCCGGCGGGGCCCTGGCGCATCGACTCCACGAAGAACGCCATGACCGCCGCCGGGTCCGCGCCGTCGAGCACCGCGCGGTCGGGGGCGGCGAGCTCGTCGGCGAACTGCTGGACGGTGACGCCGGGGAAGTGGCGGGCGGCGAACCGCATCGCGCGCAGGGTCCACGCGGCCCGCAGCGGCTGGTGTTCGATGAGGTCGAGCAGTTGGCGGTCCGACGGGGCCAGGCCGTCGCGGGCGGCGGGGCGGTCGTCGATCGGGCCGGCGCCGGCCATCAGGGCGACCCCGGTGAGGCGCGGTCCGCACCTCGCCGCGCAGGCCAGCGCGTACGGGCCGCCACAGGAGTAGCCCACCACGGCGAATGTCCCGATCCCCAGCGCGTCGGCCAGGTCGGTGAGCTCGCCGGCGTACCCCCGCAGCGTCCGGCCGGGCAGGGGGTCCGAGCCGCCGATACCGGGACGGTCGGGGCAGATCACGCGGATCCCCCGCTCGACGGCCGGGGCGTGCGCGAACTCGTTGCCGAGCCGGCAGGCCGGCGTGCCGTGCAGCAGGAAGACCGGGCGCCCCGCCGGGTCGCCGTGCTCGGCGAGCGTGACCCGCCGCGACCGCACGCCGACCACGGACTGAAGCAGGTGATCCATGTCTCCGGAGGCTAGCCGCGACCGATCGCCCGACGTCGCCGACCGCCCGCGGCGCGCGGGTCGGCCAGGACCGGCCCGGCCGCGCTCGACGCCCCGGAGCGCAGCCACGCCCTCCTCGGCGCTGGTGGCGGACCCGCGTGCGGCGGGTCGCCGTGCACAGGCCCGCGTCACCGTGCACACGGCTGGACGTGTGCACGGGGACGACAGGGTGTGCACGGGGACGACAGGGTGTGCACGGCGGCGGTGTGCACGGGGACGGTGTGCACGGGGACGGCAGGGTGTGCACGGGGACGGTGTGCACGGGGACGGCAGGGTGTGCACGGGGACGGTGTGCACGGGGACGGCAGGGTGCACGGGCGTGGCCGGTGTGCACGGGGCGGCGGTGTGCTAGCCCTGTGCTCCGACCACCCGCAGCCCGGCCGCGGCGACGGCGGGGCCGGAAGGTGGCGGTCAGGCCGC
>JBFWRR010000031.1:49503-61015 GCA_050248815.1 Pseudonocardia sp.
GCACGGGGACGGCAGGGTGCACGGGCGTGGCCGGTGTGCACGGGGCGGCGGTGTGCTAGCCCTGTGCTCCGACCACCCGCAGCCCGGCCGCGGCGACGGCGGGGCCGGAAGGTGGCGGTCAGGCCGCGGCGACCACCGGTGCCGGGGTACCGAACAGCCTCCCGTACGGGGCGACGATCCGGTCCGCGCCGAGCATCGCCGTGGTGAGCCGGTCGTGCACCGCCCGCCACCGCTGGTGGGCGCCCTCCAGCCGGACGACGGCCCGGTCGAGCTCGTGGACGGCCGGGCTGCGGTGGGGGATATCGGCGTGGGCGGCGGTGAAGCTGTCCAGGCGCGGCGGCAGGCCCGCCCGGTGCTCGACGTCCGGAGCGGTGCAGGCCACTGCGAACCGGTGGTGGGTCCCGGGCCACAGCGAGGTCTCCGTGTGGCGGCGGAAGGCCCGGAACGCGTCGCGTCGGGTCGTCGCGACCAGTCGGAGCAGGAGCGTCGCGCGGCCGAGGACGGCGCGGGCGTCGTCCAGCCCGGCGACCGCGGCGGTGACGTCGGCCTCGCGCAGCGCCTGGGTCGCGTCCCGGACGGTGTGGGTCAGCCCCGCGAACAGCATCTCCTGGGCCTGCAGAGCCCGCAGGAACGTGTACTCGTCGTGCTCGGCGGACACCGGGAGCGCCGAGAGGGCGAACCACGGGCCGGGCCGCCAGGCCAGCCCGAGCGCCGGCTCGACGTCGGCGACGAACCGGGCCGCGTGCGCGATCCGCAGCTCCCGGGTACGTGCCTCGCAGCGGGTGGTCGGGCGCCGCTCGTGGCGGACGACGTCGGCCATGAGCAGGGCGGCCATGCGCGCGTGATCGAGCCCGTGGTCGTCGCGGATGAGCTCCAGGAGCGGGAGTGCGAGATACGCGGAACCGCGGAAGCGGTCACGGCGACGGGCGAGGACGGCGTCGAGGTGGGCGCCGAAGAACCTGTCGTGGGCGCCGCGGCTCAGCGCATCGAGCTGCGTGAGCAGGTCGCGGCCCAGGTGGTGACGACCCCGGCGCAGCACCTCCGCCGTCACGGCCCGCGCCAGCGGCAGGCCGTCGGCGAACGGTCCGGCCCGGCGGAGCCGGTCGATCTCCCGGTCGATCTCCCGGTCGATCACGGCGGGCGGAACGGCGGTGCGCGCGGCGGCTGACATCGGGGAACTCCCAGCGGGACAGGTGGTTGTCCCGTCCAGGCTCCGCGTCCGGGCCCGCGGCCACGAGGGGGCGGGCACGACACCCGCAGGGGTGCGCACCCGCTCCCAAGTGGGGTTGTCCCCCCTCGCGCTACGCGTTCTCGGCCTGCCCGGCCTTCTCGGCCTTCTCCGGCTTCTCGGCCTTCTCGGCGGCCGCGCCCGTGGAGGCGCGGGCCACGGCCGTGCCGACCCCGATCGCCACGGCGACGGGCCAGCTGATCACACCGAACGCGGCGGTCGCGGCCAGGCCGGCGTAGAACAGCACCGGCGCCGACGGCAGGATCCGGCGGGTCCGGTCGGCCGCGTCGGCCGCGACACCGGCCGCGGCGCCGGCCGCGCCCCGCGCGGCGTCGCCCGCGGCACCGGCCACCCCGCGTGCGGCGTCGCTCGCGGCGCCCGCCACACCCCGGGCCGCGGTCGCGATCCCCGCCGCGGCGGTGCCGACCGCGCCGGTCACGAGGTCCTGTCCGGGGATCTTCGGCAGCTGCGGCGTCCGGACCTGCGCGGTCACCGGCGGAAGGTCGATCGTCACCGATCGCTGCGGCTCGCCGACCTTGCCGTTGACCTGCCCGCCGGTCACTTCCGCCTGCTCCGTGCCGACGGCCTTGACGGTGCGGGTGCCGGCGTGTGCGCGTCCCGTCCTGGTGCTCATCTCCACTCGCCTCCTCGGTCCACCACCGACGCTAGGTAGCGGCGCGGACCTGCCCCAGGGCCGGTCGGATCGGGCCACCGCGGGACTTTCGTCGCCGCTTCCCGGACCGGACGGGAGGTGTCCGGTGGCGCCCGCGACCGGACAGTGGTGAGGCAAGCCTGACCCAACCGGACGTCAGGCCTACCGGTGGAGGTGGCGACGTGACCCGGCGCGAGAAGGACGAGGAGCCCCGAGCGCTCGATGCGCTGGTGCCGGGCGACCGTGCGGCGGTCACCGCCGTCGCCGGCCCCGACGACGTCCGCCGCAGGCTGATGCAGATGGGCTTCGTGCCCGGCACGGTCGTCGACGTGATCGCGACCGCCCCGCTGGGCGACCCGCTGGAGGTGGCGCTGCGCGGCTACCGGGTCGCCGTGCGCCGGACCGAAGCCGCCTGGGTGGCCGTCGGCGAGGTGCCCGAGCAGGTCGAGGCCGGACCGGTGCGGCGCCCGGTCACCGTCGACGGGCCGGGAGCGGCGGGGCCGCGACCCCGCCGCCGTCGCGGCCTGCGCCTGCGTTGGCACCGCAGGCGCCGCCGCGCCGCCGCGGGCTGCCACGACCACGGCGGCGACGACCACTTCGCCCGGACGGCCGGGGAACTCGTCGTCGCGCTGGCCGGCAACCCGAACACGGGCAAGTCCAGCCTGTTCAACGCGCTGACTGGCAGCCGCCAGCACGTCGGCAACTGGCCCGGCAAGACCGTCACCCGCTCGATGGGGATCCACCGGGCAGGCGACGTGACGCTGCGGCTGGTCGACCTGCCCGGCACCTACAGCCTGCACCCGGCCTCGCCGGAGGAGGAGGCCGCCGAGGAGTTCCTGGTCTCCGGCGAGCCGGACGTCGTCGTCGCGGTCGTCGACAGCACCAACCTCGAGCGCAACCTGTTCCTGGTGCTGGAGCTCGCCGAGCTGGGCCTGCCGCTGGTCGTCGCCGCGAACATGGCCGACGTCGCAGCGCGGCAGGGCAGGCCGGTGGACCGGGCGACGCTCGCCGCCGACCTCGGGGTGCCGGTCGTGGCCACGGTCGGGCGGACCGGTGCCGGCATCACCGAGCTGGCCTGCGCGATCGTCGCTGCGGCGACGCCACCCGCGCCTCACGCGGCCACCGCCGAGGAGGCGATCCCGGGAGGACAGCCATGAAGACCCTCGTCGACTACGGCCCCCGGATCGAGGCCGCGCTCGCCACCCGCGACGACGGCGAGTCGCGCTGGAGCGCCATCCGCAGGCTGGAGGACGGCTCGGCGACGGACGCCGACGTCGCCCTCACGATGGCCGAACGCCGCTTCTCCCGTGCGCACGAGCTGGCCGCGCGCGCCGTCGCACCCCCGTCGAAGCTGCACCGGTTCGGCGACCGGGTCGACCACGTCGTCACCCACCGCATCGCCGGACCACTTGTGCTGTTCGCGGTGATGTGGATCGTGTTCCGCCTGGTCACCGACGTGGCCGCACCGTTCGTGGACTGGATCGACGCCACCCTGACGGGCGTGGTCGGGCCGTGGTTGTCGGCCGGGCTCGGTGCGATCGGGCTCGGCGGCACCTGGGTCGAGGCACTGGTCGTGGACGGCGTGCTGGGCGGCGTCGGCGGGATGCTCGCGTTCGTCCCGGTGATCACGGTCCTCTACATCGTGCTGGGCCTGCTGGAGGACACCGGGTACTTCGCCCGCGCCGCCTACCTCGCCGACAAGGCGCTGGCCCCGGTGGGGCTGCCCGGCAAGAGCGTGCTGCCGCTCGTCGTCGGGTTCGGCTGCAACGTGCCCGCGCTGCTGGCCACCCGCGTCCTGGAGCGCAAGCGCGACCGGCTGCTGACGGCGCTGCTCGTGCCGTTCGTCAGCTGCACCGCGCGGCTGCCGGTGTTCGTGCTGCTCGCGAGCGTGCTGTTCCCCGGCTGGGAAGGCAGCGTCGTGCTGGCGCTCTACATCCTGAGCGTCGCGGCCGTGTTCGCCGTCGGTCTCGGGCTGCGGCACACGCTGATGCGGGGCACCGAGCGGGCGCCGTTCGTCCTGGAGCTGCCGCCCTACCGGCGTCCGTCGTGGCGCACCGTGTGGGCGCAGACCCGCCAGCGCACCGCGTCGTTCATCCGCAAGGCGGGCACCGTGATCCTCGCGGCCTCGATCGTCGTCTGGTTCTTCCTGGCGATCCCCGTGCGGGGCGGGGGCACCTTCGGTGACGTCGAGCTCGACGACAGCCTGTTCGGCGCCACCGCCGAGGCCGTCGGGGTGGTGTTCGCCCCTGCCGGGTTCGATGCGCCGGAGCTCTCGGGCGCGCTGGCGGCGGGCTTCGTCGCCAAGGAGATCGTCGTCTCGACGATCTACCAGACCGTCGGCGGCGAGGACGGGGCCGCCGAGGCGGTGCAGGAGACGCCCGGGCTGATCGAGGGCGTGGCCGGGGCCGGGCTGGGGCTGGCGGTCGCCACCGGCGACGCGCTCCTCGCGATCCCCGGCATCGTCGGGATCGACCTGGTCGGCGGCGAGGACGAGGCCGCGCCGGGCTCGCTCGCCACGAGCCTGACGCAGATCTTCGAGGAGTCCAGCGGCGGGCACGCTCAGGCCGCGGCGATGGCGTTCATGGTCTACGTGCTGCTGTACGTGCCGTGCGTCGCCACCGTCGCGACGCTGGGCCGCGAGTTCGGCAAGCGCTGGGCCCTGTTCAGCGTCGGCCTGAGCATGACGGTGGCGTGGGTCGCCGCGGTCGTGGTGTTCTGGCTGGGTGTCGGTCTGGGTCTGCTGGGTGGTGCGTTCTGATGACGATCACCGACCTGCTCCGCGAGATCCACGACTCCGACGGCCCCGTCACCACGCTGGCCCTGGCCCGGCGACTGGACGCGGATCCCCAGGTCGTGGCAGGCATGTTGGACTGGCTGCACCGGACCGGCCGGCTGGAGGCGCCGGCGTGCGCGGTGGTCGACCCCGCGGCCTGCTCGGTGTCGGGGGCGTGCGGGGGATGCCCGTTCGCCACGGCCGATCCCGGGCGGCGCTACCTGCCCCTGACCCCGGTCACGCGGCTCCCCCCGATGACCCCGATGACCCCCGATGACCCCCGATGAGAGGACAGGCGGTCCGAGATGAGATCCCCGGTGTCCCTGGCGGCGTTCTCGCCCGTCAACGCGCTGCGCGTGCTCCGCGACACCGTCCTGCCCGGTGCCCGGCCCGTGTGGTCGGGCCCCGGGCGGCTGCACGTCGCCGTGCGTGGCGTGGCTCCGGAGGCCCTCGACGCGTTCGCGGCCGATCTCGGCGAGCGGGTGGGCGCGGTGCCGGGTGTGGAGTGGGCGGGGCTCGACCAGGGCTGCGGGCGGTTGGTGGTGGCGGTCGCCGACGGTGCCGATCGAGCCGACGGGGACGCCGACGCCGCCGCGGTCCGGGCGGGCGTGCTGACCGCCGTGGAGGGCGCCGAGGCCGTGGCGGGTGCGGACGGACCGTTCCCGACCTCCGTCGAGGACCATCCGGCCGACCGCGCCGGCGTCGCCCGCCATGCCCTGGAGGCGGTCGCGGACGTGGCCGCGGTGGCCACGGCCGTCACCGCCAGGGCGCTGTCGCTGCCCGCCCGGCTGCTCCCGATCGACCCCGCGCCCGTGCTCGGTCTCGTCGCGAGCTCCGATCGGCTGCGTGCCCCGCTGGAGAGCGTGCTCGGCAAGCCCGCGGTGGGTACCGCGCTGAACATCGCGAGCGCGGCCGTCAACGGCGCGGAGCAGCGGTTCGTCGCGCCCGCCGTCGACCTGGCCCACCGGGTGCTCCTGGTCCGCCAGGAGGAGTCCCGCGGCGCGACCTTCGACCGGCTGGAGCGGCGGCTCTACCCGCAGGCGCCCGCCGGGCCCGCGGTGGCCCCGCCCGTGCACGGCCGTCCGGTGCCGCTGCCCCCGGGACCGGTCGAGCGCTACGTCGAGCAGGATCTGGTCGCGACGCTCGCCGCCGCGGCCGCCACCGTGCCGCTGTCCGGCCGCGCGCAGCGGGCGAGCAGCGTGCTCTCCGCCGGCGTGCCCAAGGCCGCGCGGCTGGGTCGCGAGGCGTTCGCGTCCGGCGTCGTCGAGTACCTCGGACGCTGCGGGGTGCTGGTCGTGGCGCCGCGCCCGGTGCGCCTGCTCGACCAGGTGGACCGCGTCGTCGTCGACCCGGACCTGCTGGGCGGGCTGGACGACACCGTGCTCGCGGCCGCCCAGGAGGCGGGCATCGAGGTCCTGCTGCTGGACCCGGACGGCGCGACGCCGGTGCCGGAGCGCGTGGGGGTCGTGTGGGCCGGGGAGGCGCTCGCCGCCGTCGCGACGCTGCAGAAGGGGGGCCACGTCGTCGCGCTCGTGGCCGGGCCGGGGGAGCCTGCGCTCGCCGCGGCCGATCTCGGCGTCGCGGTCGCCCGGCCACCCGCGCCGGTGCCCTGGCACGCCGACCTCGTCGCCCCGGACGGGCCGCGGGCCCTCGCCGCACTGCTCGGCGCCGCTGCGCTGGCCCGCACCGTCAGCCGCCACTCGGTGCTGCTCGCGCTGGCGGGCACCGCCGCGAGCGTGATCACCACGTTCGGCCTGCCCGGCCGCCGGGGCACCGCCGCGCTGGTCCCGCCGACCGTCGGCGTGGACGCCGCGGCGCTCGTCGCGCTGATCCACGCACGGATGTCGACGGCCCGGCTCGCGGTGCCGCGGGAGCCCTCCGCGCCCGCCCTCGACTGGCACCGGCTCGGCGCGGGCGAGGTGCTGGCGCAGGTGGGCAGCACCGAGGCCGGGCTCGACGCGGCCGAGGCCGCCCGGCGCCGCCCGCCCGAGGTGCCCGAGCCGTCGGTCCCGGCGCAGCTGCTGTCACACCTGGTGGAGGAGCTGCGCAACCCGCTCACCCCGGTGCTCGCGATCGGGGCCGGGTTGTCGCTGGCCGTCGGGTCCGTGCTCGACGCCGCGATGGTCGGCTCGGTCGTGCTGGCCGACGCGGCGATCGGGGCCGTCCAGCAGCTGCGTGCCGAACGGGCGATCGCGGCGCTGGACCGGGTCGCCGCCCAGGTCGTGACGGTGCGCCGGGAGGGCCACGTCGAGACCGTCCCGGCCGCCGACCTCGTCGTCGGCGACGTCCTGCAGCTCGACACGGGCGAGGACATCCCGGCGGACTGCCGCATCCTTGAAGCCGACCACCTGGAGACCGACGAGTCCGCGCTCACGGGCGAGTCCCTGCCGGTGCCCAAGTCGGCGGAGCCGACGGACGCCGAGGCCCTCGGGGACCGGGTGAGCATGCTCTACGCGGGCACGGCGATCGCCGCGGGCCGGGCCACGGGCGTCGTCGTCGCGGTGGGCGCGGACACCGCCGCCGGGCAGGCGAGCGCCGCGGGCGCGGCCCCCGTCACCGGCGTGGAGAAGCGGCTGGAGGCGCTGGCCTCCCGCGCCACGCCCGTCGCCCTGCTGGCCGGCGGGCTCACCGTCGCCGCGAGCCTCGCCCGCGGCCGCCCGCTGGCCGAGACGCTCGCCACCGGCGTGAGCCTTACCGTCGCCGCCGTGCCCGAGGGCCTGCCGATCCTCGCCACGGCCGCGCAGCTCGCCGGGGGCAAGCGGCTCGCGCGCCAGGGCGTGCTGGTCCGCACCGTGCGCTCGGTCGAGGCACTCGGCCGGGTCGACACGCTGTGCCTGGACAAGACCGGCACCCTCACCGAGGGCGTGCTGCGGCTGCGTGCCGTCCACGACGGGGAGTCGCTCGCGGCCCTCGAGCGGCTGGCCGGCTCGCACCTCGGGGTGCTGGAGACCGCGCTGACGGTCTCCGCCGCCACGCCGTCGGACCGCCGCCGTCCCGGGAGCACGGACGCCGCCGTCGTCGAGGCGGCGCGCGCGGCCGGGCTGGAGCCCCCGCCCGCGCCGACCGCCGAGCTCGCCTACGAGTCCGGGCGCGGTTTCCACGCCGTCGCGATCGGCGCGGAGGCGGCCGTCGTCGGCGCGCCGGAGACCGTCCTGGACCGCTGCGTCCGCGACGGGGACGGGCCGCTCGACGTAGAGCGGCGCGCCCGCCTGGAACGCGTGCTGGAGGTGCTCGCGGGCGACGGCGGGCGCGTGCTCGCCGTCGGGCACCGGGTGCTGGACCGCGCGGGGCCCGAGCTGCCCGAGGATCTCGACGGGCTGCAGTTCGCGGGCTACCTCGTGCTCGCGGACCCGCCGCGACCCGATGCCCGGCAGGCCGTCGGGACGCTGATGTCGGCCGGGGTGCACCCCGTCGTCGTCACCGGGGACCACCCGGCGACGGCGCGCTGGCTCGCTGCGGAGGTCGGCATCATCGACGGGGCCCGTTCGGTGCTGTCCGGGCCGGAGCTGGACCGGCTCACCGACGAGGAGCTGGACGCCGTGCTGCCCGACGTCGCCGTCTGCGCGCGCGTCACCCCCGCCCACAAGGCGCGGCTGGTGTCGGCGTTCCGCCGGCTGGGCCACGTCGTCGCGATGACCGGGGACGGGGTGAACGACGCCGCCGCGATCCGGCTGGCCGACGTCGGCATCGCGCTGGGCGGCGCGTCCACGGCGGCCGCCCGCCGCGCCGCGAACGTCGTGCTCGTCGACGAGAGCATCGACGGCATCGTCGACGCCGTCGTCGAGGGCCGGGCGCTGTGGGTGGCCGTGCGCGACGCCGTGGCGAACCTCGTGGGGCACAACTACGGCGAGATCGGCGTGATCACCGGGGCGAGCCTGCTCACCGGGACCACCCCGCTCACGGCGCGGCAGCTGCTGCTGGTGAACCTGTTCACCGACACCGTCCCCGCGCTCACGATCGCGATGCGCCCGCCGCCCGATCTCGACCCGGAGACGCTGCTCGCCGAGGGTCCGGACCGCTCGTTCGGCCCGGCGTTGCACGAGGCGATCATGGTGCGCGGCATCGCGACCGGCGTCGCGGGCGCGGGCGGCTACTTCACCGGCCGGCTCACCGGGACCGTGAACCGGGCGCGCACGATCACGCTGCTGTCGATCGTCGGCGCCCAGCTCGGCCAGACGATCATCGCGCGGCCCCGCGACGTCGTCGTCGTGGGCTCGTCGGTCGGGGCCGCGGCGATCCTGCTCGGCATCGTCGAGACCCCGTTGGTCAGCCGGCTGTTCGGCTGCACCCCGCTGGGGCCCGGGGGGCTCTTCACCGCGGGGGCATGGTCGCTTCTGGGCACGCTGCTCGTGCCGGTGCTGCCGCCGGTGCTGCGGGCGCTGCGGCGTCCCGAGCCGGTGGTCGAGGTGGGCCGGACGCGCCCGCTGGAGGAGGCGGTGGCGGCGGACGTGGTGCAGGGGGTGTTGGAGCCCGTCCGGTAGGGCGCGTCACGCCTCGTCCGGTGTCCGCCGTCGGATCCGGGCGGGCTGGGGGAGCCCGGCCGTCGCCGACCCCGTCCGGTCGACGAAGCGGCCCTCGCCGCTGCCCGGTGTCGCGTCGCCGAGGAAGCCGACGAGCAGCGCCGCCGTCCCCGACAGGTGCTCCGCCATGGCCGCGACGGCACGGTCCGGATCGCCGGTGAGGATCGCCGCGACGACCGCGGCGTGCTGCTCGTTGGAGTGCTCGATGTTCGGTGGCAGCAGCGGGATCTCGTCGAGGAACGCGTCCACGCGGGTGCGGTTGTCGGCGAACAGCGGGATCAGGCTGGGCGAGCCGACGAGCTCGCAGATCGTGAGGTGCAGCCGCGCGTCGAGCCGCCGGTAGTCGGCCTCCCCCGCGGCGCCGACCTCCTGCAGGTGTCGGTGCAGCGTCTCGCGCTCCCGTGCGGTGAGGGCGCGGTTCGCCGCCTGGCGCACCGCGCCCAGCTCCAGGATCTCCCGCAGCCGCAGGACGTCCTCCAGGTCCTCGGGCCGGGGCAGGAGGGTTGTGGCGACGGTGTCGCCGCGGCGCAGCGTCACCGTCCGCGCCGGCAGCTCGTCGACGACGAAGGTGCCGCCGTAACGGCCGCGCCGCGCCGTGAGGTAGCCGGCGTCCGAGAGCGCCCGGATCGCCTCGCGGACGGTGTCCCGGCCGACCCCCAGTCGCAGGGCCAGCTCGCGCTCCGAGGGCAGTGACCCGCCCGGGGGCACGATGCCGAGCCGGATCGTCTGCAACAGCCGGTAGACCGTGTCCTCGAACGCGTTGTTCCCCCGGACGGGCCGCAGCAGCGCGTCGCCCGCGAGCCCGCCGGGCCGCTCGCCCATCGCTCCCCCCGCGTCGATGCCGCCCAGGATAGATCCGTCGTCCAGGGCACGATCGGGCCTGGCACGACCGGTGCCGCGCTCCGCGGAGCCGTCCTATTGGTCGGAGAACCAACCATTGACGCTCGCCTGGAACCTCCTTTACGTTCGGCCTCGACCGGCCGTCGAAGTCCGGAGCAACTACTGGGAGGCCAGATGTCCAGGGGCAACGAAGCCAACGCCGCGGCGATCGAGGCGGTGCGTGCACAGTTCCCGGTGCTGTTCAACGAGGGCAAGTTCGACGAGCTCGGGAAGTGGTTCTACGCCGAGGACGCCACCGCGCTGCCGGCCGGCCAGGAGCCGATCAACGGCCGAGACAGCATCTGCGCCTTCTTCGACGGCCTCCACCAGAGCGTCGGGCTGCGCTTCGACCTCGACGTCATCAGCACCTTCGCGAGCGAGGACACGGGATACCTCATCGGGACCTACGTCGCGCGCACCAGCGACGGCAACAGCGTCCCCGGGGTGACCCACGAGGCGTACCGGCTGCAGCCCGACGGCACCTGGAAGTGCACCGTCGACATGTGGCACGACTCGCAGTGAGCACGCGTGGCTGAGCTCGTCCAGACGCCCCGGGGCGCCTTCCTCGTCGACTCCCGCGGTCCCGATGCAGGCGTCCCGGTCGTGTTCGTCGCCGGCCTGGGCGACGACCACGCCTCCTGGGATGCGCCCGTGGAGATCCTCTCCCGGCGGGTGCGGTGCATCACCTTCGACAACCGCGGGATCGGCGCCAGCCCCGTCACGCCGGGGCCGTACAGCACCGCGGAGATGGCCGAGGACGCCGAGGCCGTCGTCGCGGCCCTTGGCCTGGGGCAGGTCGACGTCGCCGGCTCGTCCATGGGCGGCGCGATCTGCCAGGAATGGGCGCTGCGCCGCCCGTCGCGCATCCGCCGGATGGTACTCAGCAACACGTGGGCGCAGCGCGACGCCTGGTTCTCCGCGCTGATCGAGCACTGGGTGGACCTCGCCGCGCGGGGCAGCGGCGCCGACGTCCTCTACCAGCTGGCGCTGTTCTGCTTCTCGCCCGACCACCTGACCGCGCACCCCGGCACCATCGAGGAGTTCCTCGCCTCGTCGCTGCCCGACCTGACCGGCTTCACCGCCGCCGGGCGGGCCTGCCAGAGCCACGACGCGGCGTCCCGCCTGTGCGAGATCGGCCACGACGTGCTGGTGATCGGCGGCCGGGCGGACATCCTCACCCGGCCGGAGCTCTCGGAGCGGCTGGCGTCGGCCCTGCCCTCCGCGCGTCTCGAATGGCTCGCGGCGGGACACATGACGTTCTGGGAGCGGCCCGACGAATGGGCGGAGCTGGTGGACGGGTTCCTCGGGGGGTAGTGGCAGCGCTGCGAGGTTGACCCGGGCCGTCCGGTAGAGTGGCGGCGCGCCCGGGTTGCTCCGGGGGCAGTCGCGGGCGTAGCTCAATGGTAGAGCCCCAGTCTTCCAAACTGGCTACGCGGGTTCGATTCCCGTCGCCCGCTCCA
>JBFWRR010000032.1:0-5427 GCA_050248815.1 Pseudonocardia sp.
CGGGCTGATCCGGGTCGGCACCCCACCCTGCACGACGAGCCGCCCGTCGACGTAGACGCGGTCCACCTCGTCGCCGCGCGCGCTGTAGACCAGCGCCGAGACGGGCTGGTGCACGGGGGTGAGGCAGAGGCTGGACAGGTTCGCGACGACGATGTCGGCCCGCTTCCCCGGTTCGAGCGAGCCGATCTCGTCGGCCATCCCGATGGCGGTGGCGCCGTCGATCGTCGCCATCTCCAGCGCCTTCTCCGCCGTCATGATCTCCGCATCGCGCTGCGCCCCCTTGTGGATCAGTGCCGCGAACTTGATCGCCTGCAGCATCGAGTGGTTCGAGCTGGACGCGGGCCCGTCCGAGGCGAGGCCGACGGTGAGGCCGCGGCGCTGCATCCGGGGGACCGGGGCGATGCCGGAGCCGAGGTAGAGGTTGCTGCACGGGTTGTGCGAGACGCCCGCGCCGTGTGCAGCCAGCAGGTCGAGGTCGCCGTCGTCGCACTGCACGCAGTGCACGGCGAGCAGGTCCGGGCCGAGCAGGCCCGTGGCGGCGGCGAAGGCGACGTCGCGCATGCCGAAGCGGCGCATCGACTCCGCCACGTCGAACGGCGACTCCGCCAGGTGCATCGTCACCAGCACGTCCGTCGCGTCGGCCAGCGCGCGCGTCTCGCGCAGCGTCGGCCCGTCCACCGACCAGCTCATGCAGGGTGCGAGGCCGACGCTCACCCGCGACCCCGGCCGGTTCCAGCGATCGATCAGGCCGTGGGCGTCGTCGAGCGCCGCGTCGAGCGACTCGACCAGCGGCTCGGGCACGCCGACGTCGGCGCCCGCCGTGACGTAGCCGCGCGCGAGGATCCCGCGGATGCCGACCTCGCGCATGGCGGTCGCGACGGCCTCCCCGAGGCCCGGGCGGGGGTGCACGTACATGAAGTCGACGATCGTCGTCGTTCCCGTGGTGAGGGCCTCGGCGCAGCCGTGCAGCGCCGCGACGTGGCAGTCCTCCTCGGTGAGCTCCACCGCCGACGGCCCGGTCATCGCGGTGAACCAGTCCGCGAGCACCCGGTCGTCGCCGAGCCCCTTGAGCAGCGTCTGGAACAGGTGGGTGTGCGTGTTGACCAGCCCGGGCAGCACCACCTGGCCGGTGGTGTCGATCACCTGTGCGGCCGGGAAGGCGGCCCGCAGCCGCTCGGTGTCGCCGACCGCGAGAACGCCGCCCGACGTCGAGGAGAACGCGACCGCGCCGTCGTCGATCACGCGGCGGGCCGGGTCCATCGGGACGACGGTTCCGCCGGCGAGGAGGGTGACGCCTGGGTCCACGACGATCCTCTCGGGTGGCTCGAGTCATCACCGACGTCGTGGGGGACATCATCGGCGGACGTCGTCGGAGTCATCGGATCGTCGGCGCTGACCCCGAGGATTCTGGTGGCCTCCAGGCACCCAATGCCATAGTCGTTGCGTCCGGTGAAGGCCGGATGAAACGGACATTCTGTCGGGGGGATGGATGACGTTGACGCTGGGTGAGGTGCTGGAGCTCGATGCGCTCCGGCGCGCGCGGCCGGAGATGTTGCACGGCGACCATCTCCTGGGCCGCCCGGTCCGCTGGGTGCACACGAGTGAGCTGGCCGAGGCCGCGTTCCTGCTCAAGGGTGGCGAGCTGCTGCTCACCACCGGCCAGGGGCTGTTCGGGCGGGGCGCGGTCGGGGAGACGGCGTTCGTCGAGGCGCTCGCCGAACGCGGCGTCACCGCGCTCGCGCTGGAGCTGGGCTGGACCTACACCGAGGCGCCGGAGGCGCTCGTGGCGGCCGCCCGGCGCACGGAGGTCGCGCTGCTCGTGCTGCACGAGATCGTGCCGTTCGTCGAGATGACCGAGCAGGTGCAGACGGCACTGCTCGAACGGGCCGCCGCCACCGTGCGCCGCGACCGGACCCTGCGCGAGCGGCTCACCGACACCCTGCTCGTGGGCGGCGGGCCGGCCGAACTGGTCGCCGAGCTGACCGCGCACGTCGGGGCCCCGGTCGTCGTCGTCACCAGGGACGGTATGCAGGTCGCGGGGGCCCAGCAGGAGGCGGGCAGGCGCCTGCGCCCGGTGTGCCGCCGCGACGTGCGGCTGCTCGACCAGCTCTGGGGCCAGGTCCAGGTGCTGCCGCCCGGGAGCCCCGACGACCCGGCCGTCGCCGCGGCGTGCACCGCGGGCGCCGACGCGATGAGCCTCGCGCTGCTGCGCTCGGCCACCGCGGACGACCTCGCCGCCCGGCGCAGGCGGCTCGTGCAGGAACTGGTGGACGGGCGGCCCGCGGGGGAGATCCGGGCCACGGCCGCAGCACTCGGCGTCCCGCTCGCCGTGGACGGCCGCTACGTCACCGTGCTGGTACGCGGCGTGCTGCGCGAGGACGTGGCGACGGTCCTCGGTGCCGTCGAGCGGTCGCTGTGGCCCGCGACGGCGATCGTCGGCGATCTCGGGACGGAGCTCGTGGGGCTCGCGGCCGCCTCGGCGGTGGACGGCGCGGCGGTGCTGGCCGCGGTCGACCACGTACCGGGCGCCCGCGGCGCCCGGGTGGTCGTCGGCCCGATGGTGACGGGGCTTGCGGAGGTCGGCCGCGCCGTCGCCGAGGCGCGTCGCGTGCTGGACCGCGCGGTCGGGATGGGCATGCCGGACCGCTGGCTGTCGGCCGACGCGCTGTCCGCGCAGATCCTGCTCGGGGAGCTCGTCGGCAGGCCCGCGGCGCAGCGGCTGGTCGTCGACGAGATCGGCCCGTTGCTCGAGCACGACCGTCGCACGAGCGCGCGCCTCGTCGAGACCCTGCGGGTCTACCTCGCCCACGGCTCCAGCAAGGTCGACGCCGCCGCCACCCTGCGCATCCGGCGCCAGACCATGCACCAGCGGCTCGCCCGGATCACCCAGCTCGTCGGGGACGTGCAGGCGCCCGCCCGGCACACGAACCTCGTCCTCGCGCTCGCCCTCGCCGCGCTGGGGCAGGAGGCGGGGGAGTCGGCGGGCGCGAAACCCGGACCGCTCACCGAACCGAGGGAACCGTTCCCCGTCTCGAGCGTCGCGATGCCGAAAGCGGCTACGTAACGTGACGGTACGGGCGCCGGCGACGCACTCGCTCCCCCCTCCGGGCAGCCCGCCCGGATGCAGTGCGTCGCCGTGGCCCCGGAGGAACCGTGACCTCGCTGCGCCATGCCGCGCTGTCCTCGGTGACCGTCGTGCTGGTCCTGCTCGGTATCGGCCTCGCCGGCCCGCGGGCAGGCGCCCCGACGGCGGCGGACGAGCGGCTCTCCCCGGCCGCCGGCGCTCCGACGGCCCCGCCGACGGTCGCCCCGTCGGACATCCCGCCCACGGCACCGACCGGCTCCGCCGTCCCCAGCGCCGGTCCGGGCGGCCCGGACGCCGACCCGGATGCCGCCCGGGACGTCACGTCGGCGCCGCGCCCGACCCGCGCGGCCCCGCGGACCACCGCGCCGTCGCGCCCACGCACGAGTGCGGCGGCACCCGCGCCGCGGGGTGACGGGACGGCCCGGCAGGTGCTGGCGCTGGTCAACGCCGAGCGGGCCGACGCGGGCTGCGACCCCGTCGAGCTGGACGCGCGGCTCACCGCGGCCGCCGTCCGCCACAGCAGGGACATGGCGGACGGGGACTTCCTGTCCCACACCGGCTCCGACGGGGACTCGTTCGTCGACCGGATCCGCGCGGCGGGTCACCCGTCACCCCGCTCGGAGAACGTCGCGGCGGGCCAGGAGAGCGCGCAGTCCGTCGTCGAGGCGTGGATGGACAGTGACGGACACAGGGACAACATCCTGGACTGCGGGGCCCGCACCATGGGTGTGGGGCGCGCGAGCGGGGGCAGCTTCGGCGTCTACTGGACGCAGGACTTCGGCTCGGACTGACCGGCCCCGGTCACCGGGGTCGGGCTAGCTCCAGATGGTCACGTAGACCGGCGGGCGGAACCGCGACGGCGGCATCCCCGAGCTCGGTGCGCGCAGGAGCCGCATCGCCTCGGGTGTGCTGAGGAAATGGCGCAGCGACCCGGCCGCGGCCGAGCGCCGGTCCGTGGCGGGCGTCGTCACGAACCAGGTGGTCTCCGTCGACATGCCGGGCATGTCGACGGTCTGCAGCTCGCGGCGGCGCAGCTGGTGCACGGCGAGATGGGCGACGGCCGGGGCGGCCCCCGCCCCCCGCACCGCGGCCTCCCACGCCGCCGTCTGGTTCTGGAAGACCGACAGCCGCGACTCCCGGACCCCGAGGGCGCGCAGGAGGCGGCTGACGTCGCTGTCCGGGTCGGTCGCGGTGGGATCGACCAGCCAGGGCCAGTGGGCGGGTGGCCCGGTGAGCCGGTGGCCGGTGGCGGTGAGGACCACGAGCTTGACCCGCAGGACGGGTTCGGAGATGAGATCGAGGCTGCGGTCGTCGTCGAGGCGCGGTCCGAGCGCGATGTCGGCGAGCCGCTGGGACACGAGCGCGCGCATCTCGTTCGTGCTCGAGACGCCCGCCGAGACCTCGATCAGGCCCGAGGAGCGCGCGGTGAACGCGTCCGCCAGCGGACCCGCGATGAACTCGACGACGGTGCTGCTGGCGACGAGGCGCAGCTGCTGGGCGGCGCCCTTGGCCGACCGCACGGCCGACTCGGCCTCCGCGCCCAACGACACCATCTGGGCGGCGATGGTGAGCAGACGGGTCCCGCCCGGGGTGAGGGCCATCCCGGATCCGGCCCGGATGACGAGCGGGTCGTCGAGGTACTTCCGCAGTGCCGCGATCGCCTGCGAGACGGCGGGCTCGCTCACCCCGAGGGCGGTGGCCGCGGCCTTCACCGAGCCGAGCCGCGCGACGAGCACGAACGCGTTGAGCTGCGTCAATGTCACGCGGCGGATTCTGCCCCGTGCCGGCCGTCCGGGGCGCGCATCGCCCACCGGGAGAGTGACCCGGGCTAAGTGAACGCTTATCCCTGGTTGCCGGCTCGGCGCGGGCCCGGAACCATCGGAGGTGCACGCGAGTCGTTCGGCCGCGTGCCGCGAGGAGGTGGCAGGGAGGTGGCGATGACCGAGCGAGACGGCGGCCCCGTCGACAGGCCCGTCGGGAACGCGGGCGAGGAGCCCGCCGAGACTGCGGATGCCCTCACAGCCCTCCGGTCGATCTGGGACACGGGACGGCAGTCCGGCGCCGACCTCGACGAGGCGCGTCCGAAGGGCAAGGTCTGCCGGAACATGAAGAACATCGGCTTCGGCGGGATCGGCGGCGGGGACGTCGGCGGGTCCACCGCGGGCCCTGTGGGCGAGGACATGCGGTCGGCGTGGCGCGAGCTCCTTCGCCGCGAGGGCAAGTTCCGCCCCGGCGCCTCGGCGACCTCCGCAGGCCCGGTGGCGCCCCCGGCCGACACCGACCGCTGACGCGCCCGTCCCCCGACCCCGGCCGCTCACACCCCACAGATCACACCCCACAGA
>JBFWRR010000032.1:5527-27256 GCA_050248815.1 Pseudonocardia sp.
TCACACCCCACAGATCACACCCCACAGAGGAGAACGCCGCGGTGAGTTCACCCGCCAGCGTCGGCGACCTGACCGCGGCCCTGCGCCGGGGCGACTACCTGGCCGATCGTGGCCTCGCGACGGCCGCCTACGTGGCGTTGTCGTTGCACCGGCCCCTGCTCCTCGAAGGTGAGCCGGGCGTGGGCAAGACCGAGATCGCCAAGGTGCTCGCGTCGGTGCTCGACCGCCAGCTGATCCGGCTGCAGTGCTACGAGGGCATCGACACCGGTCAGGCGCTCTACGAGTGGGACTACGCGAGACAGCTGCTGCACATCCGCGCCCTCTCCGAGCGCGGGCTCACCGACGACGGCGCCGTGGACCGGCTCTTCGGCCCGCGCTTCCTGCTGGAGCGCCCGCTGCTGCAGGCGGTGCGCGCGGGTGACCGGGCGGTGCTGCTCATCGACGAGGTCGACCGGGCCGACGACGAGTTCGAGGCATTCCTCCTGGAGATCCTCTCCGACTTCCAGATCACGATCCCCGAGGTCGGCACCGTCGCGGCGGCCGCACCACCGCTGGTCGTGCTCACCTCCAACCGCACCCGTGAGCTGCACGATGCGTTGAAGCGCCGCTGCCTGTACCACTGGATCGACTACCCGAGCCTCGAACAGGAGGTCGAGATCGTCACCGTCCGGCAGCCCCAGGTCGGCGAGGAGCTCGCCCGCAAGGTGGTGGCGGCGGTGCAGCGGCTGCGTGAGGAGGACCTCGCGAAGCCACCGGGGGTCGCGGAGACCATCGACTGGGCACGCACCCTGGAGTTCCTCGGGGAGACCACGCTCACCGCCGAGGCCGCGGAGCTGACGCTGGGCTCGGTCCTCAAGGAGCGCGAGGACATCGAGCTGATCCGTGAGGGCCTCGACGACATCGTCGGACCGTCGTCGGTGTCCCGATCCTGACGTGCCGGCTCAGGACCTGGTTTCGCTGCTCGTCGCGTTCGGCCGTGCCGTGCGCCGGGCGGGCGTGGCGGTCGGTGCGGGGGACCTGCTGGCATTCAGCGCCGCGACCGTGCCGCTCGACCCGACCGACCTCGTCGACCTGTACTGGGCGGGCCGCACCACGCTCGTGAAGCGGCACGAGGACATCGCCGTCTACGACGAGGTCTTCCGCGAGTTCTTCCTCGGCGAGCGCAACCCGGTCGAGGAGCTCCTCGATCTGCAGCTGCGGGTGACGGCCACGGTCGGGGCAGCCGTCGACGTCCCCGCGACCGAGCCCCCGGACGACGTCGCCGAGCAGGACGAGGACGAGGTCGAGATGGGTTACGCGGCGTCGGCGGTCGCCGCGGTGCGCTCGAAGGCCTTCGGAGCCTGCACGGACCAGGAGCTCGTCGTGCTGCGGCGGATCATGGCGCAGTTCCGCCTCACCCCCCCGCGGCGGCGCACGCGCCGCTCACGCCCCGCCCGGCACGGGCGCCGCCCGGACATGCGCCGGACGGTGCGGAAGTCGCTGCACCTGCTCGGCGAACCGGTCGCCATGCAGTGGCGCCGGCGGCGGGTGAAGGTACGCCCGCTGATCCTGCTGCTCGACGTCTCCGGCTCGATGGCCGACTACTCGCGTGCCCTGCTGCAGTTCGCGCACTCCGCACGCCAGGCGACCCAGCGCGTCGAGGTGTTCTGCTTCGGCACCCGGCTCACCCGGATCACGGTGCCGCTGCGCAGGCGCAGCCCCGACGCCGCGCTGGCCGAGGCCGCCCGCGCCGTCGTCGACTGGGACGGCGGCACCCGGATCGGCGCGTGCCTCGACGAGTTCGCCCGCACCTGGGGCCGGCGCGGCATGGCCAGGGGAGCGGTGGTCGTGATCTGCTCGGACGGCCTCGACCGGGGCAGCCCGCAGGTGCTCGAGACAGCCATGGAACGGCTCTCGCGGCTGTCGCACAGCATCGTCTGGATGAACCCGCACAAGGGCCCGAACCGCGACTACCGGCCGCAGACGGTCGCCATGATGGTCGCCGAGGCCCACATCGACCTCCTGCTGTCCGGGCACGACCTCGACAGCCTCGCCGAGCTGGCCGCCCTGCTCCCCACCCTGTAGCACCCCACCCGGACAAGCACCCACCCGGACGAGCACCCACCCCCGGACAAGGAGAACACCATGCGCTGGAGCGTCGGTTTCGTCGCCGCGGGCGATCCGGACACGGACGCCGTCGTGTCGCTCGAGGAGGTCGTCGACCTGGCCGACGCCGTCGCGCGCAGCAACGGGATCGCCACCGGCGGTGGCGGCACCCACTACGGGGCGCAGCTCGTCGTGGAGGCGGACAGCCGCGAGGAGGCGCTCGAACGTGGGCGCGCGGAGTTCGACGCCGCCGTCCGCACGGCGGGTCTGCCGGGCTACCCCGTCGTCCGCGAGGAGATCACCAGCGAGGAGGAGGACGCGATGGAGGCCTGAGGACGGGTGACCGACCCGGCCCACCCGGCCGGGTCACCCCGACCTCAGCGGGATCTCGGCCTCGATCGCGACCCGCCGCAACGCCGACCGGCCGGCCACCACATCGGTGGCCGGCCGGTCGGCGTCCCTGGGAACTGCGGGTCGGTGTCGCGGGTCGGTGCCGCGGATCAGTGCCGCGACGGCAGGTAGCCGACGGTCTCGTGGATGCGCGAGCGCCGCCTACCCGACGCCGGTGTGGCCACCCGGGGCCGCTGCGGGGTGGGCGAGACCTTGCGGATCGCTTCCTCCGCGAACCCGTACAGCAGGGGCAGGGCCCCGGCGACGGTGCCGCCGGTGCGGTTGATGTGCTCCAGCCCGGGCCGGATCGGCTCGGTGTCGTCCGCGATCTGGCGGACCAGCCCGGTGCCCGCCTCGAGGGTGGTGGCGATCTTGCCGAGCAGGGTGCCCAGGAGGATCAGGAAGAACGCCAGGCCGGCGATCAGGACGCCGATCTCGACGATCGTGAGGACGAGCAGTGTCGACTCGGACATGTCCTACGCCTTTCCGGCCGGGGTGGGGATCGCGCCGACGGCCCGCCCGAGGAACAGGTGGTGCTGCAGGCCCTCGGCCAGCACGAGCTCCAGCCCGTCGCCGGTGGCGGTGATCAGCGCCGTGTTCTTCGTGTTCTCGGTGATCCCGACGAGGGTGCCGGCGATCTGGTCGACCGCCCGCCCGATGCGCAGCACGAACGCCACGAGCAGGCTCAGCAGGATCACCACGGCGACGATGACGACCGCGCCGAGGATCAGGATCACCGACCAGTAGGTGATCTCACCGGGGGAGAGGTTCACGGGTCAGCCTCCCAGCCGCGCGCGGCCGCGCTTGAGGCCACCGATGATCTCGGTGGCGTGGTCGATGGTGGTGTTCAGGCCCGCGAGGGCCGCGGTGTTCTCCCGAGACCGGCGCAGCGACGCGTCGAGCTGCTGCGCCTGGGTGCCGATCTTGTAGGCGAGCACCAGGATCGGCGTGACGAGGGCCACCACCACCACGACGATCACCAGGCCGATGACGAGCCCGAGGGTCCATCCGAAGGGAACCATGCGTCTGTCCTCACACCGTCTCGCACCAGGCGCGCACCGGCGCGAGGTTCCCGTTGACCGAGCCGACGACGGTGGGGACCGTCGCGGTGCGCTCGGCGATCGCGTCGACGCCGCCCTGCAGGGCGGCGAGGGTCGCGTGGACGTGGCGCAGGTGCAGGATGACCCGCAGCAGGCCCACCGCGGTGAACGCGATGATCAGAGTCGTGATCAGGAGCGTGATCCAGGCGACGAGGGGCATCGTCGTCCTCCTACTTCGCAGGGAGCAGCGCCGCGACGCTGCCCGCGTATCGGGTGGCACCCGCGGCGACCTGGGCCACCGTGGCGTCGGTCGTGGCGAGCAGCTGGGGCGTGTCCTCGACCCCACCGAGGGCGCGCACGCCCTCGGCGAGGATGTCGTCGGCGGCGCCCCGGATCCGCTCCACCGCCGCGAGCAGCCGGTTGAGCAGGACGATCACGACGACGAGCACGACGACGAGCACGACGTTGCCGATCCACCAGAGGGTCATGTCGGGCTCCTTCAGCGGTTGCGGTCGTAGGGCAGGAAGAAGCGGGCGAACACGCGCTTGAGCGCGAGCATCGCCGCGCGCAGGCCGATGGCGAACCCGCTGGCCGGCTTCGCCGCCCGGACCGCGGTGGCGGTCCCGCCGCCGCCTGCGGTGATGTTGTGCTGCAGGCACTCCGCGAAGCTCTGCATGAGCACGCTCGTGACGTCGGCGATCATGCCGCGGCCGAACTGCGCCGCCGCGCCGGAGATCGTGAGGTCCTGCACCACCCTGATGCTGGTGCTGCCCGCCGCGGCGGGCGCGAGCGTCGCGGTGAGCACCATGTCGGCGGTGCCCTTGCCCTTGTCCTCCGCACCCGCGGCGTGCATGACGAGCCGGTGGCGCGACTCGTCGGTCTCCACCATCCGCGCCGTGCCGGTGAACGAGAGCTTCACCGGCCCGAGCCGGGCGACCACCTTTCCGTCGTAGGTGCCGTTGCCGTCGTCGCCGGTCAGCTCCGCCCCGGGCAGGCACGGTGCGAGGTTGGGCACGTCGAGCATGTACGCCCAGACCCGGTCCAGCGGCGCGTCGACGGTGATGTCGTTGATGATCTCCATGTCAGCTCCGCTTCACCGGCGGTGCGCCGGACACGTCCCGTTGCGTCTGCAGCGCGGTCCACACCCGGTCCGGCAGCAGCGGCATGTCGATGTTGCGCACGCCGGTCTGGCGCAGCGCGTCGTGGACGGCGTTGACGAACGCGGCGGGCCCGCCGACCGCGGCGCACTCGCCCACCCCCTTGGCCCCGATGGGGTGGTGGGGGCACGGGGTGACGACCTCGTGCAGCTCGAACCCCGGGGTCTCCCACGCCGTCGGGAGCAGGTAGTCCATGTAGTTCGAGCCGATGCAGTTGCCGTCCTCGTCGAAGGTGATGAACTGCGTGCTGGACATCGCGTAGGCCTCGGTGAGCCCGCCCATGATCTGGCCCTCGACGATCATCGGGTTGATCCGGACGCCGCAGTCGTCGACGGCGACGACCCGCAGGACGTCCCACACCCCGGTCTCCGGGTCGACCTCGACCGTCGCGATGTAGCAGGCGAACGGCCAGGTGAGGTTGGGCGGGTCGTAGTAGGAGATGTTCTCCAGGCCCGGCTCCATGCCGTCGGGCATGTTCGAGTACGCCGCCATGGCGCACTCCTGGATCGTGGCCCCGCGCTCGGGCGCGCCGCGGACGTGGAAGCGGCCGAGCTCCCACTCGACGTCCTCCTCGGAGACCTCCAGCAGGTGCGCGGCGAGCTTGCGGGCCTTCGCCCGGACCTTCCGCGCGGCCATCGCCACCGCCGCACCGGCCACCGGCGTGGACCGGGACGCGTAGGTGCCCATCCCGAACGGAGCGGTGTCGGTGTCGCCCTCCTCGACCACGATGTCGTCGGCGGGGATGCCGAGCTCATGGGCGACGATCTGGGCCCACGTGGTCTCGTGGCCCTGGCCCTGGGTGCGCGCCCCGGTGCGCAGGATCGCCTTGCCGGTCATGTGCACCCGCAGCTCGGCGGAGTCGAACATCTTGATGCCGAGGATGTCGTACTCGCGGCTGTTGCCCGCGCCGAGCGGCTCGGACATCGTCGAGATCCCGATGCCCAGCAGCCTGCCCCTGCGCCGCGCGGCCTCCTGGTCGCGCCTGAACTGGTCGTAGTCGATCGCGTCCAGCCCCACTTGCAGGCACTTCCCGTACTGGCCGGAGTCCACGAGGAACCCGAACGGCGTGCGGTGCGGGAACTGGTCGTCGCGCAGCAGGTTGACGCGGCGGAACTCGGCCTGGTCCATGCCGAGGTCGTCGGCGGCGGCCTGCACCATCCGTTCCTGGAAGAACATCGCCTCGGTGACCCGGAACGAGCACCGGTAGGCGACCCCGCCGGGCGCCTTGTTGGTGTAGTGGCCCTGCGCGGTGATGTGGCCCGTGCCGATGTCGTAGCAGGCGAACGCCGAGTGCATCAGCCCGATCTTGAACTTCGAGGGCTGGGCGTCGGAGAAGAACGCGCCCTGGTCGGTGTCGGCGTGCATCCGGACGGCGAGGATCCGCCCGTCGCGACGCAGCGCCATCTGCGCGTCGAGGTACATGTCGCGCCCGAACCCGGTGGAGATGAGGTTGCCGGTCTTGTCCTCGATCCACTTCACGGGCCTGCCGGTGAGGATGGAGGACAGGATCGCGCACACGTAGCCCGGGTAGACCGGGACCTTGTTCCCGAAGCCGCCGCCGATGTCCGGGCTCACGATCCGGATCTGGTGCTCGGGCAGCTCCGCGACCAGCGCGACGGCGGCCCGGATGATGTGCGGGGCCTGCGTCGTCAGGTAGACGGTGAGCTTCTGGGTGGCCGTGTCGAAGTCGGCGACCGCCCCGCAGCACTCGATGGGCGAGGGGTGGCTGCGCGGGTAGTGCAGCCGGATCGACGAGACGACGTCGGCCTCGGCGAAGGCGCGGTCGGTGGCCGCGCGGTCCCCGACCTCCCAGCGGTAGCAGGTGTTGTCGGTCTGGCCGAGCTTGTCGTCGCGGATGATCGGGGCGCCGGGCGCCTTGGACTGCTCCGGGTTGACGATCGGTGGCAGCGGCTCGTACTCGACCTCGACGGCGTCGCAGCCGTCCTTGGCGATGTAGGGGTCGTCGGCGACGACGACGCACACCTCCTGGCCCTGGAAGCGCACCTTGTCCGTGGCGAGCACCGCCTGGGTGTCGTAGGACAGCGTCGGCATCCATGCGAGGTTGCGCTGGGCCATCATCTCCCCGGTGAGCACCAGCCGGACCCCGGGGATCTCCCAGGCCTTGCTGGTGTCGATCCGCTTGATCCGGGCGTGGGCGAGCGGGCTGCGCACGATCTCCATGTGCAGCATCCCGGGCAGGGTGATGTCGTCGACGTAGTTGCCCCGCCCGCGGATGAAGCGGTGGTCCTCCACGCGGCGCCTGCTCGCTCCGAGCCCGCCGATCTTGACCTCGTCGAGTGCCTGTGGCACGGCCGTCTGCGTCATCGGGCACCTTCCTCGGAACCTGCGCCGTCGGTGGCTCCGCGTTCCTTCGCAGCCGCCCACAGCACTGCCTTGACGATGTTCTGGTAGCCGGTGCAGCGGCAGAGGTTGCCCGACAGCGCCCACCGGACGTCCTCCTCGGTGGGGTTCGACTCGCGGTTCAGCAGCGCCCGCGACGCCATCATCATCCCCGGGGTGCAGAACCCGCACTGCAGGCCGTGCTCGGTGGTGAAGCCCTCCTGGACCGGGTCGAGCTCGCTGGGGGTGCCCAGCCCCTCGACGGTGGTGACCTCGTGCCCGTCGGCCTGCACCGCGAGCATCGTGCAGGACTTGATCGGATCCCCGTCGAGCAGCACGGTGCACGCGCCGCAGTTGGTGGTGTCGCAGCCGAGGTGGGTGCCGGTGAGCTCGAGGCCCTCCCGGAGCAGGTGGGCGAGCAGCAGCCGCGGCTCCACCTCGACCACCCGGCGCCTGCCGTTCACCGTGACGGTGATGCGGCGGACGTCCGCATCGGACTCGACGATCTCGACAGCGTGTCCGTAGCTCATGCCGCCCGCCCTCCGGATTCGGTCTGCCGGCGCGCGAGCCCGCGCCTCACGAACGTCGCCACGACGTGGCGCTTGTACTCGACGCTGCCGCGGTGGTCGGCCTTCGGCCGGGCAGCGGCCGCGGCCAGCCGCGCGGCCTCCTCGATCGACGCCGTCGACAGGGGACTGCCGACGAGCGCCTCGGCCGCCTCGGTGGCGGGGATGTTCGACGCGCCCACCCCGGTGAGCGCGATCCCGGCCCGGACGACCCGGCCGCCGGACTCCTCGACGGAGATGGCGACACCCGCCGTGGCGAAGTCGCCCACCCGCCGTTCGAGCTTGAGGTAGGTGCCGAAGCGCTCCCCGACCGGCGCCGGGACCACCACCTCGACGGCGACCTCGTCGGGCCGCAGGGCGTTCTGGAACGGGCCGGTGGAGAAATCGGCGGCCGGGATGTCGCGCGGCCCGTTCGGCCCGAGGGCCACCACGTGCCCGCCGAGGGCGAGCAGCACCGACGCCCAGTCGCCCTGCGGGTCGGAGTGGCAGATCGAGCCGACCATCGTCCCCCTGTTGCGCACCATGGGGTCGGCGATCAGCGGCGCCGTGGCGGCCATCAGCGGATGCCTGGCGGCGAGCAGGTCGGACCGCTCGAGGGTGACGTGGCGGCACAGCGCGCCGACGTGCAGTGAGCCGTCGGCCTCCTCCTTCAGGTGGTCGATGCCGGGGACACCGTTGATGTCGACCACGACCTCGGGGGCGGCGAACCGCAGCTTCATCATCGGGACCAGGCTCTGGCCCCCGGCGAGGACCTTGGCCTCGTCGCCGAGCTGGGAGAGTAGATCGAGCAGTTCATCGAGACTTCGTGGCGCTTCGTACCGGAACCGGGACGGGTACATCGGGGGCCTCCTTGACCTTCCGGTGTCTGGGGGAGCGGGATCAGGGGCGTGTCGGCCAGGGCTTCGACCAGTCGCGGTCCCGGTGCTCCGCCGGCTGCTCCGTCCAGGGCTGCGCCTGGGGCGCGGCCGGCGGCTCATCCGGTTGCTGCGGTTCGCCCGGCGGCTGCGCCTGCGGTTCGCCGGCGATCGGCGCGCGGGGCTTCGCCCCCTCGACGCGGCTCTCGGCGACGGCCACCGGGCCGGTTTCGTCGTCAGGCTCGGGGCGGGGCTCCTGGTGCGGGGGCCAGGGTCCGGCCACGGGCTGACCGGCGATCTTGAGGTATTCCGTGATCTGGGGCCATGCCCAGATCGTGGGGCTGGAGCCGCCGGTGCGGGGGGCATCGGCGATCAGCTCGAACATGCGGGGGTTGTCCTGGCTGCGTCCGTCGGACTCGATCGGCATTCGTCCTCAACTCGCCTCGTTGCGTAGGGTCCGTCACTGTGGCGACGGAACGGCCGGCCTGTCACGTGCGCGACATGCTGCATCGCGGTGAGTGACCAGATCCACTCCGCCTAAGCGAAGGCTTAACCATCCTTGCCGATAGGCACAACCCCGGCCACCATGGCGGCACGGCCCGGCCCCAGGAGAGCGATGCAGCTTCCGGCTCACTTCGAGTACCGGCGCGCCACGTCGATCGAACACGCGCTCACGCTGCTGACGCGGCACGGTCCCGAGGCCCGGATCCTCGCAGGCGGGCACAGCCTGATCCCGATGATGAAGCTGCGGCTCGCGCAGCCGGAGCTGTTGGTGGACATCAACGACGTGGCGGAGCTGGGCGGAATCGAGATGGGTGACGGCGAGATCCGCATCGGTGCCCTCGTCCGGCACGCCGAGCTGCTCGCCAGCCCGGAGATCGGGCGACGCCTGCCGATCCTGCACGACGCGGAGCGGGTGATCGCCGATCCGCTGGTCCGCAACCGGGGCACCGTCGGCGGATCGGTGTGCCAGGCGGATCCCTCGGAGGACCTGTCCGCGGCCTTCAGCGCGCTGCGGGCAGAGGCCGACATCGCCGGGCCCGACGGTCTGCGCACGGTGCCGATGCGGCAGTTCTTCCACGGGCCGTACGAGACCGCGGTGCGGCCGACGGAGCTGCTGGTCCGCCTGCGCGTCCCGCTGGCTCCGGCGGGACTGCGCACCGGCAGCTGCTACCGCAAGGTCGACCGGCGGGCAGGCGACTGGGCGGTGGCGGCGGCCGGTTCGGCCGTGTGGCTGGGACCGGGCGGCACCGTCGCGGATGTCGGTATCGGGCTCACCGCCGTCGGGGCGCGGGCGTTCGTCGCGCAGGAGGCGGAGGAACTGGTCCGCGGCCGCAGGCCCACGCCGGAGATCATCGCCGCCGCGGGCGCCGCGGCTCGGGACCACTGCAGGCCCGTCGCGGACCAGCGCGGCCCGGTCGACTACAAGCGCCACCTGGCGGGCGAGCTGACCCGCCGCACGCTGCATTCCGCTCTGGAACGCGCGGGCCTCGTCGTCCCGGAGGGGCGGTAGATGGAGATCACCGTCACCGTGAACGACCGCACGTACACGCGCGTCGTCGAACCGCGGCTGCTGCTGGTGCACCTGCTGCGCGACGAGCTCGGGCTCACGGGTACCCACTGGGGATGCGACACGTCCAACTGCGGCGCGTGTGCGGTGTGGCTCGACGACGTGCCCGTGAAGTCGTGCACGGTGCTCGCGGCACAGGCCGACGGGCACCGGATCCGCACGGTGGAGGGACTGGAGGGCCCGGCCGGGCTGGACCAGGTCCAGGAGTCGTTCGTGCTGTGTCACGGGTTGCAGTGCGGCTTCTGCACGCCGGGGATGCTCATGACGGCCCGGTGGCTGCTCGACCGGGTGCCCGACCCGGAGGACCGGGAGATCCGCGAGGCGCTCAGCGGGCAGACGTGCCGGTGCACCGGCTACGAGAACGTCGTGCGCTCCATCCGTCATGCCGCGGCCGCCGAGAGCAGGGCCCGGTGAGCCTGCACCTGCCCACCGGGTCGGACCGGTGCTTCGACCCGGCCGTTGCCCGGCCCGCACCGACCGGCCACGGGTCGATGCTGCGCAAGGAGGACGCCCGCTTCGTGCGGGGCCGGGGCCGCTTCGTCGACGACATCGTGCTGCCCGGGATGCTGCACGGCGCGCTGCTGCGCAGCCCGCACGCGCACGCCCGGATCGTCTCGATCGACACCGGCGGGGCGGCGGCCCATCCCAAGGTGCGCGCCGTCGTCACGGGTGCGGACCTCGCGCGGCACGGGATGGCGTGGCAACCCACCCTCTCCCACGACGTCGCCGCCGTGCTCGCCACCGACAAGGTCCGCTACCAGGGCCAGGAGGTGGCGTTCGTGGTGGCCGAGGACCGCTACGCCGCCCGCGACGCGCTCGCGCTGATCGACGTCGAGTACGAGCCGCTCGAACCGGTGGTCGACGCCCGCCGCGCACTCGACCCGGACGTCCCGCTGGTCCGCGACGAGATCGCCGGCCGCACCGACAACCACGTCTTCGACTGGGAGGTGGGCGACGCCGCGGCCACCGAAGCGGCGTTCGCCGTCGCCGACCACGTGAGCACCTGCGACATGCTCTATCCGCGGGTGCACCCGGCGCCGCTGGAGACCTGCGGGATCGTCGCGCAAGTCGACGCGGTGACCGGCCGGCTGGTCGTGCACGTGACGACGCAGGCGCCGCACGCGCACCGCAGCCTCTACTCGACCATCACGGGCATCCCCGAGCACCGGATCCGGATCGTCGCGCCGGACATCGGCGGCGGGTTCGGCAACAAGGTCGGGATGTATCCCGGCTACCTCTGTGCGGTCTACGCCGCCACCATCACCGGTGCGCCGGTGAAGTGGACCGAGGACCGTTCCGAGAACCTCATGAGCACGTCGTTCGCGCGCGACTACCACATGCGCGGGGAGATCGCGGCCACCGCCGACGGGCGCATCACGGGCCTGCGGGTGCGGGTGCTCGCCGACCACGGCGCGTTCAACGGCACGTCGCAGCCCTCGAAGTTCCCCGCGGGGTTCTTCGGCGTCTTCACCGGCTCCTACGACATCCCGGCCGCGCACTGCCGGGTCACCGGCGTGTACACGAACAAGGCGCCCGGCGGGGTCGCGTACGCCTGCTCGTTCCGCGTCACCGAGGCCTCCTACCTGGTGGAGCGGATGGTCGACGTGCTCGCGTTCGACCTCGGGCTCGACCCGGCGCAGGTGCGCCGGCGCAACCTGCTGCGTCCCGAGCAGTTCCCGTACCGCTGCGCGACCGGCTGGGACTACGACTCCGGCGACTACCCCCGAGCCTTCGAGAAGGCCCTCGCGATGGCCGGCTACGAGGAGCTGCGGGCCGAACAGGCGTGCAGCCGGACCGCCTACGAACGCACCGGCCGGGGCACCGTCATGGGCATCGGCCTGTCGTTCTTCACGGAGGCGGTGGGTGCCGGACCGCGTGCTCTGATGGACATCGCGGGCTTGGGCATGGCGGACGCTGCCGAGCTGCGGATGCACCCGGACGGGACGGCCGAGCTCCGGGTGTCCTGCATGTCCCAGGGCCAGGGCCACGAGACGACGTTCGCGCAGATCGTGGCCCAGGAGCTGGGGATCTCGCCGTACGCGGTCGAGGTCGTGCAGGGCGACACCGACCGCACCCCCTTCGGGCTCGGCACCTACGGGTCGCGCTCGACGCCCGTGTCCGGGGCGGCGGCCGCGACGGCGGCCCGCCGCGTCCGGGAACGCGCGCGCCTGATCGCGGCGGCCATGCTGGAGATCTCGGCGGACGACCTCGTGTGGGACCGGGACCGCTTCCACGTCCGTGGCGACCCGACGGCGGCCGTCACCCTCGCCGAGATCGCCCGCGCCGCGCACTCCGCCCTGGAGTTGCCCGACGGCGTCGAGGGGCAACTCGACGCACGCTGCGTCTACAACCCGCCGAACCTGACGTTCCCGTTCGGCGCGTACCTCTGCGTCGTCGACGTCGACCCCGGCACCGGGCAGGTGAAGGTCCGCCGGTTCGTCGCCGTGGACGACTGCGGGGTGCGGATCAACCCGATGATCGTCGAGGGGCAGGTCCACGGCGGCCTCGCCGACGGGATCGGGATGGCGCTGATGGAGGTGATGGCCTTCGACGCGGCCGGCAACCACCTCGGCGCCTCCTTCATGGACTACCTGCTGCCCACCGCCCTGGAATGCCCGCCCTGGGAGCTCGGGCAGACCGTGACACCGTCGCCGCACCACCCCATCGGGGCCAAGGGCATCGGCGAGTCGGCCACCGTGGGCTCGCCCGCTGCGGTCGTCAACGCGGTGCTCGACGCGATCGGCGTGCGGCACGCCGACATGCCGCTGACCCCCGCACACGTGTGGTCGGCCCTGCAGGGCCGACCCCTCCGCACCGATCTGGCGATCGGATGACCACAGGATGATCACATGAGTCGAGCAGACCTGCTGTCACGCGTGGACGACCTGCGCACCCGGCGGGCCCCCTTCGTCCTCGCCACCGTCGTGCGGGCCGAGCGCCCGACCAGCGCGAAACCCGGTGACTGCGCCCTCGTTCTCGGTGACGGCACCATCGACGGGTTCGTCGGCGGCGTCTGCGCCGAGTCGACGGTCCGGCTGGAGAGCCTGCGCCTGCTGCGCTCCGGTGAGTCCGGTCTGCTGCGGATCACCCCGCGGGCGGGCGACCCGGACGCGCCCGTCGAGGAGGGGGTGCGCACGGTCGGCAACCCCTGCCTGTCCGGCGGGACCCTGGAGATCTTCCTGGAGGCGATGATCCCGCCCGCGCTCGTGCACGTGCACGGGGAGACCCCGGTCGCGCGCGCGCTCGCGCAGGTCGGGCACGCCATCGGCTGGGACGTGCGCACGACGGCGGAGGCGACCGTGCCGATCCCCGCCGACACCGCCGCGGTCGTCGTCGCCTCGCACGGGCGCGACGAGGCGGCCGCGCTGGTCGGGGCCCTCAAGGCGGGCGTGCCGTACGTGGCGCTGGTGGCGAGCAGGCGGCGCTCGTCAGGCGTGCGTGCCGAGCTGGCGGCGGCCGGGGTCGCGTCCGAGGACATCGACCGCATCCACGCCCCGGCCGGGCTCGACATCGGTGCCCGCACGGCCCCGGAGATCGCGTTGAGCGTGTTCGCGGAGATCATCACCGAGCGTCCGCGCGTCGCGGTGCCCCGCGAGGACGAGGCGGCGTGCGCGGATGCGTCCGGGCCGGAGACCCCGCAGACACACGTGCACACCGCGCCCGCCACCGTCGAGACCGCCGTCGACCCGGTGTGCGGGATGGAGGTCGCCGTCACCCCGGCCAGCATCTCCGCCCACGTCGACGGCGCCGCCGTGTACTTCTGCGGCACCGGCTGCCGGCAGGCCTACCTCGACGACCCGCACCGTTTCCGCACATGACGGAGGCCACATGACGGAGGCACTGCCCGTGGCGGGCGTCGACGACCTGCGAGAGGCGTTGGACCGCGAGGGCTACCTCGCCGACGACGCCCTCGCGACGGCGCTCTACCTCGCGCTCCGCCTGCGCCAGCCGGTGCTGTTGGAGGGTGAGGCGGGTGTGGGCAAGACCCACGCCGCACGCGCGCTCGCCGCTGCCGTCGGTGCCCCGCTGCTGCGCATCCAGTGCTACGAGGGCCTCACCGCCGCCGAGACGATCTACGAGTGGAACTACCCCCGTCAGCTGCTCGCGATCCGGGTCGCCGAGGCCCGCGGTGCGCCACTCGCGGAGACCGACCTGTTCACCGAGGAGTTCCTGCTGGCCCGCCCGCTGCTGGCGGCGATCACCCATCCCGGCCCGACCCCGGCCGTCCTGCTCGTGGACGAGGTGGACCGCGCCGACGACGAGTTCGAGGCCTTCCTGTTCGAGGCGCTCGCCGAGGCCGCGGTGACGATCCCGGAGCTGGGCACCCGCCGGGCCACGGTGCCGCCGGTCGTGGTGCTCACCTCCAACCGCACCCGCGATCTGCACGACGCCCTGAAGCGGCGCTGCCTCTACCACTGGATCGCCTACCCCGGGGTGGAGCGGGTCGAGCGGATCGTCGCCCGCCGCGTCCCGGGGGCGCCCGGCTGGATCGCCCGCCAGGTCGCCGCCGCGGTGGGCCGGATGCGGGGACTCGCGCTCCAGAAGCCGCCCGGGGTCGCGGAGGCGGTGAACTGGGCGGATGCCCTGCAGGCGCTGGGCGTCACCCGGCTCGACGAGGCCGCGGCCGCGCGCACGCTGAGCGCCGTGCTCAAGTACCCCGAGGACGTCGACCTCGTGGGCGACCTGGTGCGCGACGGCGGGCTCGCGGCGCTGCTGCAGCATGGCTGAGCCGGGGACCGACCCGGTCGCGGCGGACCTGCCCGCCCTGGCCGCGCGGTTGACGGCCGCCTGCCGTGACGCCGGACTGCCCGCCGGGCCGGACCGGGCCGGTCGCTTCGCCGCCGCCGTCGTGGCGCTCGCCCCGACCACGACGGCCGCGGTGCGCCACTGCGCCGCTGCGACCCTCGCGTCGGCGCCCGAGCACGTCGCCGTCGTCGACGCCCTGATCGATGCGGTGTTCGCCGGGATCGCCGACCCGGCCGACCGGCGCCGGACGGAGGCTCTGCGGCCCGCCGAAGCCGCCGACCCTGCGGACCCCGCCGGGCGCGCCGCCGCGGCGCGGCCCGGACCCGCGGGTGGCGGGTCGTTCACGGGCGCCCCCGCCGGCGATCCCGGGGCGGGCGCCCCCAGGGGATCCGCCGGAGCGCACCGGGAGCGGCTGGCCGGGCGCGACTTCGCCGATCTCGACCCGGCCGAGCTGGCCCTGCTGGCCGACGCGATGGCGGCGCTGCGGGTCGCGACCCCGCTGCGCCGGACGCGCCGGACCCGGCGGGCGGCGCACGGCGGGCGCGTCGACGTCCGGGCGACCCTGCGGGCCGCCCGGGACACCGGGGGCGATCCCGCCCGGCTCGTGCGCGGCCTGCCGCGCCGCGAGCACCGCAGGCTCGTGGTGCTCTGCGACATCTCCGCGTCGATGCAGCCCTACGCCCGGGCCATGATCCAGCTCCTGTACTGCGCCGCCGGTGCCGTGCAGGCCGAGGTGTACACGTTCGCCACCCGGCTGACCCGGCTCACCGGGGCGCTGACCCGGACGACCCCCGCCGTCGCGCTCGCCCGGGCCGGGGAGCTGGCCCCGGACTGGGCGGGCGGAACCCGCATCGGCGAGTCACTGCGCACCTTCAACGACACGGCGGGGATGCGCGGCGCTGCCCGGGGTGCGGTCGTCCTGATCTGCTCTGACGGGTGGGACGGCGGCGATCCCGCGGTGCTGGGTGCCGAGGTGGCCCGGCTCGCCCGCGTCGCGTACCGGATCGTGTGGGCGAACCCCCGCTCACGGCGCCCGGGCTTCGCCCCGCTCACCGGTGGGATGGCCGCGGCGTGGCCGCACTGCGACGCCGTGGTCAGCGCGCACAGCCTCGACGCGCTGGGGGAGTTGCTCGCGGCGCTGGCGGCTCAGGGCCGCCAGGTGCGCAGCCACACGGTCTGCGGCAGCCCGCGCAATCCCGCGAGCGCGGCGTCGGACAGCGGCACGTCCGTGTCCGTGACGACGTAGCCGTGTCCGCCGCGGGTGGACAGCGACTGGCCGACGACGTTCACCCCCGCGTCCGCCAGGACCTGGCTGATCCCCGCCATCACCCCGGGGACGTTCTCGTGCAGGTAGCCCATCCGGAACCGGCCCTCGGGACGCGGCGGCGCCACCTCCGGCAGGTTCACCGACAGCGCGGTGCCCCCCGCCCGGACGAACCCGAGGAGCTTCCCCGACACGAAGTGCCCGATCTCCTCCTGCGCCTCCTGCGTGGAACCGCCGACGTGCGGGGTGAGGATGACGTTGTCCAGGCCGCGCAGCGGCGACTCGAACGGGTCGCCCTGCGCCTTGGGCTCGATGGGGAAGACGTCGATCGCGGCGCCCGCCAGGTGCCCGGAGAGGATGTGGTCGCGCAGCGCCGCGTCGTCCACGACCATCCCGCGCGAGGCGTTGATGAAGATCGCCCGCGGCTTCATCCGGGCGAACTGCTCGGCGCCGAAGAGGCCCGCGTTGCCGGGCCTGCCGTCCACGTGCAGGCTGACGACGTCCGCCTCCGCGAGGAGCTCGTCCAGGGAGCCGACGCGCCGCGCGTTGCCGTGGGCCGGCCGGTCCGCGGTGTCGTAGAAGATCACCTGCAGGCCGACGACCTCGGCGAGGTTGGACAGCTGGGTGCCGATGTTGCCGTAGCCGACGATGCCCAGCGTGCGCCCGCGGATCTCGTGGCTGCCCTTCGCGGACTTGTCCCAGACGCCCTCGTGCATCCGCTGCGTCTTCTCCGTGAGCCGGCGCGCCAGCGCGATGATCTCGCCCAGCACCAGCTCGACGACGCTGCGCGTGTTCGAGTAGGGCGCGTTGAAGACGCCGACGCCGCGCTCGGTCGCCGCCGCCAGGTGCACCTGGTTCGTGCCGATGCAGAAGCACCCGAGCGCCAGCAGGTCCTTCGCCGCGTCCAGCACCCGCGGGGTGATCGTCGTGTTGGAGCGGATGCCCAGCAAGGTCACGCCCGCCAGCGCGTCGACGAGCTCGTCCTCGGTCAGCGACCCCGGACGGGCGTCCACCTCGAAGCCCGCGCGGCGGAAGGCCTCCGCCGCGACCGGGTGGATGTTCTCCAGCAGCAGTACGGTCACCGGCTCAACCTAGACGAGCCGTTCGGGCCGGCAGGCGGTGCGGGGGCCGGGCCCTGCCCGATCAGGCGGGGTTCATGAACCCGCCGAAGAAGTGGTCGAGCGCCGTGTAGCCGTCCAGGGGCAGGGTGAGGGCGACGTACTGGTCGGGCCGGACGACGACGAGCGCGCCGGAGCCGCGGTCGATGCGGCGCAGGTCGAAGATGTCGTGATCGGTGTCCGGGAGCGGGCAGAAGACCTTCTCGTGGTCGACCAGGCCGAGCGGGCCGGTGCGGGGCTTGAGGAACGCGTGCATCTGCACCCAGTCCAGCTCGTGGTGGAACTGCTGCAGGACCGCGCGCACGTCGAAGACCGCGTCGGCGTCCCGGGAGCGCGGGGTGTACCTCGCGACGGGCGAGTCGGGACCGGCGAGGTGGTCCATGAACGTGTTCAGCCGGGAGGCGGGGTTGCGCGGATCGACCGCGTCGGCGAAGGCGTAGATCCGCCAGCGGGCGTCGGCGCGGTGGACGTGGCCCAGGTGCACCCGCTTGGCGTCGCAGAGCCGGATCACCTCGGCGGAGTGGAAGCGGCGGCCGGGCTCGTAGCCCGCGGCCAGGTGCACGTGGCTGTCGTCGCCGGTGAGCAGGCCGGGGGCGTACCGGGTGGCCATGCCCGCGGTGAAGTCGAGGTTGCTGACGAACTGCCGCTGCACCTCGGCCAGCCCGATCAGGGCGGCCCGGGGGTTCGCGGGGTCGACCTGGGCGGCGCCGATGGCCTTGGACCAGCGGGTGTCCATCGCGATGAGGTCCTCGGCGATGCCGTGCCGTTCGTGGTGGTAGGTGTGCAGCAGGTCGGCCGGGCTGCGGCCGTGCAGCACGGCCACGAGCTTCCAGCCCAGGTTGAAGGTGTCGGCCATGGACACGTTCATGCCCTGGCCGGCCTTGGCGGTGTGCGTGTGACAGGCGTCGCCCGCGATGAACACCCGCGGCGGCGCAGCGGTGTCGTCGGGCACGTCGTCGAACTTGTCGGTGACCCCGTGTCCGACCCGGTAGACCGAGAACCAGGCCGTCTCCTTGACGTCGAGGGTGTAGGGGGCGAGCACGCCCCGGGCCTGGGCCAGCACCTCGTCGGCCGTGAGCCGGGCGTCGGGGGCGATCTCGCCCATGTCGACGTAGAGCCGGAACAGGTGCCCGCCCTCGCGGGGGATGAGCAGGATGCTGTTGCCGTTGCCGGCCTGGATGGTGCACTTGAAGCGGATGTCGGGGAAGTCGGTGACGGCCAGCAGGTCCATCACGCCCCAGGCCTTGTCGTGGCCCTGGCGCACCATCGTGCGGCCCATGGCCTGGCGGATCACGCTGTGCGCGCCGTCGCAGCCGACGACGTAGCGGGCGCGGACGGTGATCCCGTCCCCGATCCCACCGCCGCGGCGCAGGGTGACGGTGACCGGTTCGCCGGCGGCGTCGGGGATCTGCAGCCCGACCGCCTCGTGTCCGTAGTCCACGGCGAGGCGGCTGGGCGAGCAGGCCATGGACTCCAGGAGGAAGTCCAGCAGCCGGGCCTGGTTGACGATGACGTGCGGGAACTCCGAGAGCAGGTCGCGCACGTCCTGGGTGCGGCCGAGGCGGATGATGCGGGAGTTGTCCGCGGGGTCCGCACCCCAGAAGTGGGTCTCGTTGACCCAGTAGGCCTCGTCGATCATCCTCCCGGCGAGGCCGAACGCCTCGAACATCTCCACCGTGCGGCAGTTCACCCCGTCCGCCCGCCCGACCTGCAGCGGGCCCTCGGCCTTCTCCACCACCCGGGTGACGATCTCCGGGAAGGCCGCCAGCTGTGCGGCGAGCAGCAACCCCGCGGGACCGGACCCGACGACGAGCACGTCCACCTCGTCCGGCAGCGGACCCTGCTCGCCGTCGCGGCCGTCCGCGGCGGGCCGGACGCGCGGGTCACCGGGCCGGTAGCCGTCGGAGAAGTACTGCATGGTGGCGACTCCTTCCGAGGTCCGTCGTCCCGACCCTAGGGACGCCGACCCGGTCCGAGCGGTGCTTCCGCATGACGGAAATCCGCCTGCGCGGCCGCGGCCCGGCCGATCGTGTCCCACAGCCGGTTGCCTCGGGCACACCGCGCAGCCCGTGCCGGACCGACGAGAGGGATGCCGTGGCCGAGATCGAGTGGTACGCCGCGCAGAGCGAGTACGACCCCCCGTCCCACGCGCAGGGGGTGAAGGTCACCGGGGCGCGGACCCTGCTGTTCGTCGCCGGGCAGGTCGCCTTCGACGAACACGGCGCACCGGCGCACGCCCGCGACTTCGCCGCTCAGGCCCGTGCGGTCCACCGGTCCGTGCAGGCGCAGGTCGAGGCGGGCGGCGGGACGCTGCGCGACGTCGTCAAGCTCACCACCTACCTCACCGACATCCGGTACCGCGAGGAGCTGGTCGCGATCCGGGCGGAGTTCTTCGGCCCGAAGCTGCCCGCCCACACCCAGGTCGCGATCGCCGCTCTCGGCCGGCCCGAGTGGCTGATCGAGGTCGAGGCCATCGCGGCGCTGTAGCGGAGACCCACCGTTCGGCTCGGGTGCGGCTCGGGTGCGGGCTCAGGAACGGACGCCCGCGGCGATCGAGTCCGCGAGCAGCGTCTGGCCCTTGCGGGTCGGGTGCACGCGGTCCGGACCGAGCATGCCCTGCTGGCCCGCGAGCACCCCGGCCCAGTCCACGAACACCACCTGCGGGGCGTGCTGCGCCGCGACCGTGCGCAGGACCGCGTTGTTGCCGTCCTGCCACCGGCGGGGGACGCACACACCGAGCAGCACCACGCGCCGGGGTCCCGCGGCCGCGACGACCGCCGCGACGTCGTCCTCCCGGACGGTGCCGTTGGCACCGAGGCCGATGACGACGGGTCCGTCGTTCGCGGCCGCCCAGGCCTGCACGATCGGCACGGCGGCGGCGAACTGGCGGCCCACGGCGGCGTCGACGGTCGTGCCGGGCCCGAGGGCGGCACGCAGGGCATTAGAGCTGCCCAGGGCGATGGAGTCGCCGATGACGAGGACCGGTGGGCCGCTCGCCAGGGCGGGCGGCGGGGGTGGGGCGACGCCACCGGCCGCGGCCGGGACCCGCGCGGCGAGCCCGGCGGCCGCGCCCGGTGCGAGCGCCCCGGTGAGGACCCCCGGCCCCGACGGGCCACCGATGCCGGGGGCCGGCAGCGCGAAGCTCGCGATCCCCGACACCACGGGCACGGTCGTCGCGGCCAGCACCACCGCGACGCCGCCGACCGCCCCGGCCGTGGAGAGCGCGTACCGGGCGGCGACCGCAGGCCTGCGGTCGGTGGCGGGACGGTGGGCGCGCCGCAGTGGCGTCTCCAACCAGCGGTAGGACGCCTCGGCGACGAGCAGGATCGCGGCCACGCGGACGACGTCGGTGAGCACGCCGGCCCCGCCCGGCGGGACGGCCTCGGGGCCCAACAGCACGAGGATCGGCCAGTGGTAGAGGTAGATCCCGTACGAGCGGCGCCCGAGCCAGGTCAGGACCGGCCGCGACAGCAGGGAGACGACCAACCCGCTGCGCAGGCTCGCCGCGACGACGAGGCTCGCGGTGGCGAGGCCGGTGAGCAGGAAGCCGCCCCGCTCGTAGAGGGCGTCGTCGAACTCCGTCACGGTGACGAGCAGCACCACCACCGCACCGAGGCCGGCCAGCCCGAGCGTGTCCAGGGCGAACCGCCGCCCGCGCGTCCGGGGCCGTACCCAGCTCTGCGGGCGCCACACCATCGCGAGCGCGGCACCGACGAGGAACCCCGATGCCCGGGTCCAGGTGGCGTAGTAGGCGAGCGTCGTGTCGGCCGGGTCGTACTGCAGTGCCATCGCGACCGCGGCGAGCACGGCGAGTGCGAGCGTGACGGCCACCCGCCTGCGAGTGAACACCAGCATCCCGACGAACAGCAGCGGCCACAGGACGTAGAGCTGCCCCTCCACGCCCAGCGACCACAGGTGCAGCAGCGGCGAGGGGTCGAACGCGGAGCCGTACGGCACGCCCGCGACGACGAGGTGCCAGTTCTGGACGTAGAGCAGCCCGGCGAGGGCGTCCGCGCGCAGGCCCGCCGCCTCGGCGGGGAACAGCAGCCGGTGCGCGACGACGGTGCCCGCCACGCAGGCCACCAGCGCCGGCACCAGCCGCCGGGCCCGCGCGGCGGCGAACCGGCCCGCGTCCACCCGGCCGCGGTGGCGCAGCTCGGCGATGAGCAGCTGGGTGATGAGGAAGCCGCTGAGGGTGAAGAACACCTCGACGCCGAGGAAGCCGCCATCGAGCACGGCCAGGTCCAGGTGGTAGCCGAGCACGGCGAGCACCGCGATCGCCCGCACGCCGTCCAGCCCGGGGCTGTGCGGCAGCGAGGGTGTCCACGGCCGTGCCACCCGCCGCGCAGTCGTGGCGAGCTGATCGCCCATCTCGTCCCCCCGTCGACGGCCGGTCACCCGGAAGGATGACATCACGAGGTGTCGGTGAGATCACTCCGGCACGCCAGGGACCGTTCCCGGATCCGTACCGGTGCCCGGGCGCACCCGGGTCGCCCGCCGTGATTGCCGCTGGCGCGGCGGCGCGACTACCGTCGTGCGGTGCCCGGTGAGGAGACGTGGTCGCTGCCGCCGGCGCCGCCCGCGGACGGCCGCCGTGCC
>JBFWRR010000032.1:27356-32496 GCA_050248815.1 Pseudonocardia sp.
GTGCTGATCGTGTCGAGGCGTTCCACCACCTGATCAGCGCGACGCACCTGCCCTGGGACCTCGACGTGGACGCGCGCGCGTTCACCCCGGGCGTCGAGCTGGTCGCGCAGCCGGTCGGCCCGCTCAGCGTCGTCGAGTGCGCCTGCGGCGCGGTGTCGGGGCGCCGCGGGCGCCGCCAGATCGCGGCGTCCCCGCAGGAGTACGTCGGCGCGCTGTTCGTCCACGACGGGTGGGAGATCGTCGCCCAGGGCGAGACGGAGATCCGTCTCGAACCGGGGATGGCGCTGCTCTGGGACAGCACCCGTCCCGCCCGGTTCGCCGTCCCGTCGCGCATCCGCAAGCGCACCCTGTTCGTCCCGCGGGCCCGGCTCGGTGACCTCGGCGCCGAGCGCCTGGCGGGCGCGGTGCTGCCCGACGGGCCCGCGACGCGGCTCTTGGAGGGCTTCCTCACCGCCGTCGTCGCGACGCTGCGCGACTCGCCCGGGCCGGAGGCCGAGCGCAACGCGGGTGCGGTCGTCACCGCGACGGTCGAGCTGCTGACCAACGCGGTGGAGCAGCGCGAACGGCCGGCGGGTTCCGGGTCGCAGCGGCGCTGGACGACCGTGCGCGACTACGTCGAGGAGCACCTCGCGGACCCGGGACTGGACCCGGCGGCCATCGCGCGCGGCGCCGCGGTGTCGGTGCGCACGCTCTACGACCTGTTCGCCGCCCGGGGCGAGACCGTCGCCCGCTACGTCATGCGGCGCCGCCTCGAGCGGGCGCGCTGCGAGCTCGAGCGCAGCTCCGCGACCGTCGCCAGCGTGGCGACGCGGTGGGGCTTCGCCGACCAGGGCACGTTCACCCGCGCGTTCCGGCGCCACTACGGGGTGACGCCCGGGTCCGTGCGCTCCTGAGCTGCACGCATCGCCGCCCGTTCTGCACGCAGCGCGCAGACGCGGGCGAGCTCGCCGCGCCACCGTGGGCCCGACGAACCGTTCCGTTCCGAGGAGGCAGCAGTGCGCGAGGACGTCTCGTTCCCGGCCGACGACGGCGTGACCCTGCGGGGATGGCTCTACCGCCCCGACGGCGCGACCGGCCCCGGCCCGCTCGTGGTGATGGCCCACGGCTTCTCCGCCACCAAGGAGATGTACCTCGACGACTTCGCCGAGGTCTTCGTCGCCGCGGGGCTCTCGGTGCTGGTCTACGACAACCGCAACCTCGGCGAGAGCGACGGCCCGCTGCCCGGCGAGATCGACCCGTGGCGGCAGATCGACGACTACCGCGCCGCGATCACCTGGGGCTCCCAGCTCGACGGCGTCGACCCGGCCCGGATCGGGGTCTGGGGATCGAGCTACTCCGGCGCGCACGTGCTCGTCGTCGCGGCGATCGACCGAAGGGTGCGCTGTGTGGTCTCGCAGGTGCCGCTGGTCAGCGGCAGCGAGAACGCCCGGCGCCTCGTCCGCTCCGACCACTTCGCCGGGCTGCGGGCCGCGTTCGACGCCGACCGGCTCGCCCGCTACCGCGGCGAGGCGCCCGCGATGATCCCCGTGACCTGGACCGACAGCCCCGACGAGCCCTGCGCCCTGCCGACCGCCGACACCCACGACTTCTTCCTCGGCCCGATCACGCAGCGCGCGAAGACCTGGCGCAACGAGGTGACGCTGCGCAGCATCGAGATGTTCGTCAACTACGAGCCGGGTGCCTACCTGCCGCTGATCGGCCCGACGCCGCTCATGATGGTGGTCGCCGCGGGTGACCACCTCACCCCGGCCGACATCGCGCTGGCCGGGTACGAGCGGGCGATCGAGCCCAAGGAGCTGCTGGTGCTGCCCGGCGGGCACTTCGAGGCCTACGTCGGGGACGCGTTCGCGGTGTCCAGCGCCGCGCAGCGGGACTGGTTCCTGGCGCACCTGGGCTGAGGGACGTGATCACCGCTCGCCGGAACCCGCCCGGCCCGGCCACCGCCGGCCCGCCCGGCTTGGGACGATGCGGGCGTGTCGACGAGCACCACCACGCCGTCCGCGTGGGCCCCGCTGCGGGTGACGGCCTTCCGCGCCCTGTGGATCGCGCAGCTCGCGAGTCTCGTCGGCACCTGGATGCAGACCGTCGGGGCGCAGTGGCTGCTCGTCGACCAGCCGAACGCGCCCACCCTCGTCGCGCTCGTGCAGACGGCCGCGATGCTGCCCACGCTGGCGTTCGCCCTGCCCGCGGGGGCGCTCGCCGACATCGTCGACCGCAGGCGGCTGCTCGTCGGGGTGCAGCTGTTCCAGGTCGCGGTCGGGGCGGTGCTCGTCGCGCTCACCGTCCTGGACCGGCTGCCGCCCGCGCTGCTGCTCACGGCGACGTTCCTGCTCGGCGTCGGGACGACCCTGACCATCCCCGCCTACCAGACCCTGGTCGGGGAACTGGTCGGGCGCAGGCAGATGAAGGCGGCCGCGGCGCTCAACGGCGTCGCGATGAACCTCGCCCGTGCCATCGGCCCGGCGCTCGCCGGCCTGATCGTGGCCCAGTACGGCGTCGCCGCCGTGTTCGCCCTCAACGCCGCCACGTACGTCGCGCTCGCGGTCGTCCTGGTCCGGCTGCGCCCGCCCGAGACCGAGCCGCCGCCGCTGCCGGAACGGTTCGCGGGCGCCCTCGTGGCGGGTGCCCGGTACGTGCGGCACTCGCCGGTGGTCCGGCGCATCCTGCTGCGCACGCTGGTCTTCGTCGCGCCCGGTGCGGCCCTGTGGGCGCTGCTGCCGCTCGTGGCGAGCAGGCTTCTGGACCTGGACGCCTTCGGGTACGGACTGCTGCTCGGCGCGCTCGGGGTGGGAGCGGTGCTCGGCGCGTTCCTGCTCCCGCGGATCGCGGCGATGCTCAGCCCGAACCGGCTCGCGGTCACCGCGGGGATGGTGTTCGCCGCCGCGACCGCGGCCGCGCTGGTGCCGAGCCTGCCGGTCGTGCTGGTGGCGCTCGTCCCCGGTGGGCTCGCGTGGCTGTGCATGCTCGCGACGATGAACGGCTCCCTGCAGGTCTTCCTGCCCGGCTGGGTGCGGGCGCGCGGGCTGTCGATCTACCAGATGGTGTTCGCGGGCGGGCAGGCCGTCGCGTCGGTGGTGTGGGGGTCGCTGGCCGACGTGCTCGGGGTCGCACCCGTGCTCGGGATCGCCGCCGCCCTGCTCGCGGCCGGAGCGCTCACCGTCATCCGGTGGCCGCTGCGCGACACCACGGGCCTGGACCGCGACCCCGCCGTCTACTGGCCGGAGCCCTACCTGGAGCTGGAGGCCGAGCCCGACGACGGCCCCGTGGTCGTCACCGTGACCTACACGGTCCCGCCGGCGGAGGCGGCGGCGTTCCTCGAGGCGATGGCGCGGGTCCGGCGCATGAAGATGCGCACCGGTGCCACGAGCTGCGGGGTGTTCCGCGACGGGGCGGACCCGGCGAGCTTCGTCGAGGTCGCCGAGTACCCGAGCTGGGCCGAGCACCTGCCCCAGCACGGTGGGCGGCTCACCGGATCCGACCGTGCCATCGAGGCGGAGGCCCGCCGGTTCGCGGTCGGGAACCCGGAGGTCAAGCACCTGCTGCCGCCGCGGGTCGACGAGCGGATGGATGAGCAGGTGGACGAGCGGGTGGACGAGGACTGACGCGCACCGGGCGGCTCGCCCGGCCGACCCACCGCCGGGGCCCCGCCCCGCCACGCTCTCGGCGTGCGCTCGCCCAGGGCGCGCCGGATCGGCTCTGGCACAACGACGGCGGGTCCACCGACGTCGGCGCCACCAGCGGGGCGGGCCCGGCGATCGACTCCCTCGGCTCGCCGACCCGGACTACGACGGCGACGGGTGGCCCGACGTCGTCATCGGCACCCGGGCGCGGCTACGAGCTGTTCGCCGATACCGGCGCCGCCGGGCCGGGCGCGCACCGGCCGGCGGTGCGATCGACCGGCCGTGGCCCGGTCAACCGCGACCGACACGGAGGGCTCCCGCGTGAGCCGTCCACCGGACGGATCGGCACCCGTGCCCCCGTCCGGTCCCGACCGGTGTGGCGGGCGGTGCAACCCGGCCGGGGGAGGGTGCCGTCGGGCACGGTCGGGGGCAGACTCGGCGCGCCGACCGCCGGAACGGAGGATCATGGGCTCGCACTGGCCACCCCGCGCGACGCTGCCGATCCTCGAACTCCTGCGCCGGGAACGGCGGATCGTCCCGGCCCGGCGGGAGGTGCGGGCGGGGCTCACGGCCGGGGTGCTGCTCGTCGGCGGAGCCACGGTTGCCGGGGTGATCCTGGTGGGCCGCAACGCTTCGCCGTCCCTGCCCCCGCCCGTGGCGCCGTCGGTTCCGCCGTCGGTTCCGCCTGCTCTGTCGCCTTCCCTGGCGCCGGCTCTGCCGTCGTCACAGCCGCCGTCGCCCTCCCTGTCGCCGTCGCTGTCGCCGTCGCCGTCACAGGCCGCCGTGCTGGCGGGGCCCGACGAGGTGCTGTCGGTGCCTCCCCCGGCGTTCCGGTCGCCCGGCGGCGGTGCCAGCCAGGGCGGGGGTGCCCCGGTCGCCGCCGGCCGGGGACCGGATGACGGAGGTGCCGGGCGTGGTCCGGGAGCCGCCGAGGGTGCCGACCCGCGGCGGGCGGTCACCACCGACGTGGGCCCGACCGACGGCGCCCTCGAGGACGACTCCCCCGACGATGCAGGCTGGGAGTGCCCGGTCTGCTCCGACGACGAGGACGGCGCGGACCACCTCGAGTCCCTGGACTCCGGGTCCCGGTTCGCCCTCGAGCCCGCGGTGTCCGTTGCCGTCGCGCCACCCGACCTGCGGGGGCGGGATGGCGACGAGCCGGGACGCCACGCCCGCCCCGAGCCGGGCGGCCGGGGCGATGCCGCAGGCCGGTGGGCAGATGACGAGCACGGCGGGGGCGGCCGCCATTCTCGTGCGCACCGCGACGACCGTGGCGGGAACGGGCGCCACGACGACACCGGTGGCGACGACACCGGCGACGATCGCCACACCCCGGAAGACCGCGACGGCGGCCGCCACACCAGGGACACCTCCGATCGGGGCGACCATCGCGGTGACCACGACGGTGGCGGTGACGGTGGCGACGACGGTGGCGGTGACCACGACGGTGGCGACGACGGGGGCGGTGACCACGGGCGGCGGTGACCACCGTGGCGGTGACCACGGGCGGCGGTGACCAC
>JBFWRR010000032.1:32596-52590 GCA_050248815.1 Pseudonocardia sp.
GGCGGCGGTACCGAGTCGCGGCGCGGTGGAGGCAGGAGCGGCTGACCGGGCGACCGTCCGGAGCCGGGTCAGGACCCGATCGAGCCGACCGCCTGCAGGAAGCCGACCGGGCGGGGTCACCGTCTGCCAGGAGTGGGGCGCCCCCGGGTCGAGCACCCTGGCGGGATTGCTCTCGGGGGTCGACCACGTTTCGAGCCTGGCTCGCAGGGGCCGACCACGCCTCGCAGGTGCTGCAGCCTCTGCGAGGCGTGCGCGGGGCCTGCGGGGTGGTCTGCGAGGCGCGGGCGGGGCCTGCGGGGTGGTCTGCGAGCGCGGGCCGGGGCCTGCGGGGTGTGCTCTGCGGGGCGTGCGCGGGGCCTGCGGGGCGTGCGCGCGGCCTGCGAGGTGGTCTGCGAGGCGCGGGCGGGGCCTGCGGGATGGTCTGCGAGGCGCGGGCGGGGCCTGCGAGGTGGTCTGCGAGGCGCGGGCGGGGCCTGCGAGGTGGTCTGCGAGGCGCGGGCGGGGCCTGCGGGGTGGACACGGCCGCGGACGACCGGCACAGCCACCCCGCGTTCCGCCGGAACGCCCGGGTCGCTCCACCGACGGGCGGCCCGAGGGCGCTGCGAAGCATCCCGCCGGGGTCCGCGCGGGGGATGTCGGTGCCGCGCACTACCGTCGGGCGTCGCACCCCTGCCTGCCCGAGGAGCCCGAGGAGCACCCGTGGCGACCCCCGAACCTGTCGGCCTCGTCGTCGGCACCGCGGACTCGACGCCGCTGCAGTTCAGCGTCGGGCTCGCCCCGGAGCAGTACCTCCAGCTCGACGACGTGGTGGTCACGCAGCGCCCGGTGCCGGGTGTGGGTGTCGTCACCACCTCGGGCGTGGTCACCGAGGTCCGGGCACGCCACGAAGGCGCCACGTTCGGCTCGGACGTCTTCCTCATCGCGGACGGGGTGCTGCCCGCGCACGTGCAGGAGGTCGCCGAGGTCACCACGACCCGGGTGGAGCCGGAGTGCTACGTCCCGCCGCTGCCGGGCGCGGCCGCGCACCGGGCGTCGGGGCAGGAGCGGGCGGCGGCGCTGTACTTCGACGGGATGGACGCGAAGGTCCCGGTGGGCCTGGGCCGCGACGGCGAGCCGATCTACGTCAACGCGGACTTCCTGGACGGCACGCGCGGCGGACACGTCTCGATCAGCGGGATCTCCGGGGTCGCGACGAAGACGAGCTTCGCGCTGTTCCTGCTGTACTCGCTGTTCTCCAGCGGCGCGCTGGGGCGGCGGGCGCTCAACGCGCGGGCGCTGGTGTTCAGCGTCAAGGGTGAGGACCTGCTGTTCCTGGACCACCGCAACACCCGCCTGGACGACGAGCAGCGCGGCCGCTACGCGCTGCTCGGCCTGGACGCGGCGCCGTTCGCCTCGGTGGGGTTCTTCGCCCCGCCGCTGCCGGAGGACCCGTCGGGGCGCCCGCACGTGAGCGGCCGGACGTCGGGGGTCACGCCGTTCTGGTGGACGCTCGCGGAGTTCTGCCGCGACGAGCTGCTGCCCTACGTGTTCGCGGACGCCGAGGACGAGCGCAACCAGTACACGATGGTCGTGCACACGGTGGCCACCCGGCTGAAGAAGCACGCGCAGGAGGTCGACCAGGGCGGGATCGTGCTGGACGGGAAGACCTTGCGCTCCTACGAGCAGCTCGTCGACCACGTGTCGGACCAGCTGCAGGACGACGAGCTGGGCCGGGAGTGGGTGGGCCCGGTGATCGGCCGGGGCACGGTGAACGCGTTCCTGCGACGGCTGCGCTCGAGCGTGCGGCCGCTGCGCTCGTTGATCCGCGGCGACCTCGCGCAGCTGGCGCGGCGGCGGGTGAGCACGGAGGGCCAGCAGGTGACGGTCGTCGACCTGCACAACCTGCCCGACCGCGCCCAGCGGTTCGTCGTCGGCGTGGTGCTGGCGGCCGAGACCGAGGCGAAGGAGCGGGCGGGCGCGGAGGGCCTGCTGTTCACGATGATCGACGAGCTGAACAAGTACGCGCCCCGGGAAGGGTCGAGCCCGATCAAGGAGGTGCTGCTGGACATCGCGGAGCGCGGCCGGTCGCTGGGGATCATCCTGGTCGGCGCGCAGCAGACGGCCAGCGAGGTGGAGCGGCGGATCGTGTCGAACTCCTCGATCAAGGTGGTCGGCAGGCTGGACCCGGCCGAGGCGGGACGGCCCGAGTACGGGTTCCTGCCGGTGTCGCAGCGGGCGCGGGCGGTGATCGCGAAGCCCGGCACGATGTTCGTCTCGCAGCCGGAGATCCCGGTGCCGCTGGCCGTCGAGTTCCCGTTCCCGGCCTGGGCCACGCGCCTGGGCGAGTCCGGCGGCGCGCCGTCGGGCAACGGCCGCAGCGGCCTCGAACGGCTGCCCGCAGCGGCGGACGACGCCCCGTTCTGAGCCGAGCATGCGCATCCTGCACACCGCCGACTGGCACGTCGGCAAGACGCTCAAGGGCCGCCCGCGGCTGGACGAGCACGAGCGCGTGCTGCGCGAGATCGTCGAGATCGCGCGGCGCGAGCAGGTGGACCTCGTGCTCGTCGCGGGCGACCTCTACGACACCGCCGCGCCGAACGCCGCCGCTCAGCGGCTGGTCGTCAAGGCGCTGCTCGGCCTGGCGAGCCGGGCGCAGGTGGTGGCGATCGCCGGCAACCACGACCACGGCCCGATGCTGGACGCCTACCGCCCGCTCGCGTCGGCAGCCGGGATCACGCTCGTCGGGGCGGCGCGCACGGCGGCCGACGGCGGCGTGGTCGAGCTGACCGCGGGCGGCGAGCGGGCGGTGGTGGCGGCGCTGCCGTTCCTGTCGCAGCGCTACGCGGTGAGCGCCGCCGAGCTCGTCAGCCGCACACCCGGCGAGCACGCGAGCGCCTACGACCAGCAGGTGCGCGACCTGCTCACCGACCTCGCCTCCGGCTTCCGCACCGATGCCGTCAACCTCGTCACGGCGCATCTGACCTGCATCAACGGCCTCAGAGGAGGCGGTGAGCGAGAGGCACAGTCGATCATGGACTACGCCGTGCCCGCCGCGGCGGTCTTCCCCGCGGACGCCCACTACGTGGCGCTCGGGCACCTGCACCGCCGCCAGCGGATGGCCGCCCCGTGTCCCGTCCACTACTCCGGCGCCCCGCTCGCCGTCGACTTCGGCGAGCAGGAGAACGAGCCGGTCGTCTGCCTGGTGGAGGCCTCGCCGGGCACCCCGGCGAAGGTCACCGACATCCCGGTCACCACGGCGCGGCGGCTGCGGACGCTGCGCGGCACCGTTGCCGAGCTGGCCGCGATGGCCGACGAGGTGGGGGAGGACTGGGTGCGGGTCTACGTGCGCGAGCCGGCCAGGGCGGGGCTGCGGGACGACGTCGTCGCGGCGCTGCCGAACGCGCTGGAGGTGCGCATCGACCCCGAGTTCGCCGCCCCCGCGCAGGACCGGCCGCGGCCGTCCGGCGGGCCGGACCGCCAGCCCGCGGAGCTGTTCCACGAGTACCTCAGCGGGTCCGGGGTGGCGGACGCGCGGGTGGAGAAGCTGTTCGTCCGCCTGTTGGACGACGTGAGCGGGCCCGGCTGATGCGCCCCGTGCTGCTGCGCATGGCGGGGTTCGCCGCGTTCCGCGAGCCCGCCGTCGTCGACTTCCGGGACGCGGACTACTTCGCGCTCGTCGGCCCCACCGGCTCGGGCAAGTCCACGGTGATCGACGCCATGACGTTCGCCCTCTACGGCTCGGTCCCGCGCTGGGACGACCGGCGGGCCGTCGCGATGGCCCTCGCGCCCACGACGGGACGCGCGACCGTCAGCCTGGTGTTCGACGCGGGCGACGCCCGCTACGTCGCGGCGCGGGAGCTGCGCCGTGCCGCGTCCGGCGCCGTGAACGTCAAGGAGGCGCGCCTGGAACGGCTCGCCGACCCCCGCGGCACCGCCGAGGAGGACGAGCGCACCGAGCCGCTCGCCTCCGGTGGCCCGGCCGTCACCCGCGAGGTGCAGGAGCTGCTCGGCCTGGCGTTCGAGGACTTCTGCACCTGCGTCGTGCTGCCGCAGGGCGACTTCGCCGACTTCCTGCACGCCTCGGCCCGCGACCGGCAGGAGAAGCTCGAGAAGATCCTCGGGCTCGGGGTGTACGAGCGGGTCAAGCAGCGGGCGAACCAGGAGGCGAGCACCGCGGCCCAGCGCGTTGAGCTGCTGGCCGACCAGCTCGGGCGCTACGCGGACGCCACCGCGGAGGCCGAGGCCGCGGCGGCGGACCGGGTGGCCGCGCTGACCGCGCTCGAACGCACGGTCGCCGCCGCGGCACCGCAGATCACGGCGGCGGAGGACGAGCTGGCCGCCCTGCGGACGCGGGCCGACAGGCTGCACGCGGAACGGGCGCTGCTGGCGGCCGTCGCCGTCCCGGCCGGCGTGGCGGAGCTGGACGCCAGCGCCTCCCGCGCCACCGCGGCGGTGCGGGAGGCGGCAGCCGCCGAACGGGCCGCCGAAAAGGCGGACGCCACGGCCCGGGAGGCGGTGGCGGCGGGCCCGGACCGGGTGGCGCTGGAGCGGCTGCGCGAGGCCCATGCCGAGCTGGACACCACTCTGGACGAGCTGCCCGCCCTCACCTCCGCGCGGGCGCGCGCCGCCGCGTCGTACGCGGCCGCGACGGCGGAGGTCGCCGCGGCCGCGGACGTGCTGGAAAAGGCCCGCACCTCCCGCGACCTGCTGCGCGACGCCGCGGCTGCGGCGGCCGCCGAGGTGGACCGGCTCGTCGCCGAGCGGGAGCAGCTCGTGCTGCCCGCACCGCCGCCCGGCCTCGCGGACCTGGACGGGCGCAGCGCGGCCGCGGACCTCGCCGCCCGCACCGCCGCGCGGGAGCTCGCCGCCGCCGAGGCCGCCGACGCGGCCGCCCGCGCGTCGGCGGACGCGGCCCCGCCCCGCGGACCGGTGGAGGAAGCCCGCCGCCACCGCGAGGAGTACCGCACGCTGCGGGAGCGCTGCGCGGAGGCCGCGTCCACGCTGGTCGCGGCCGAGAAGACGGCCGGGGCGGCGGCCGCGGACGCCGAGGCGGCGGGGGCCCGGCTGGGGGAGGCGCGGGCCACGCTGGACACGCTGCAGCGCACCGACGCCGCCGCGGCGCTGCGGCCGGGCCTGGTCGTGGGCGACGAGTGCCCGGTCTGCGCCCGGACGGTGGCGACGCTGCCCCCGCAGCTGCCGGTCGCGGACCTGGATGCGGCCCGCCACGGCGTGCACACCGCCGAGCGCGCGTACGAGCGGACCCGGGCGGCGGCGGGGGACGCGGCGGCCCAGGTGGCTGTCGCGGCCGCGGAACGGGACCGCTTGGACGGCGAGGTCGCGCGGGTGGGAGCGGCGTTCGCGGCGGCGCTGGCCGCCGCGGGGTTGGCGGTGGCGGGGTTGGAGGTGGCGGCTCCGGGTGGGCCGCTCGACACCGCGTGGGACGGAGGGTCCGCGCTGGACGCTGGGTTGGCAACGGCCCTGGACCCGGCCCGGGATTCGGCGTTGGGTGCGGCCCTGGACGCCGCGCTCGCCGAGCGCGACCGGGCCGACCGCGCCGTCACGGACGCGGACACCGCCCTCCGCGCCGCCCGCCGAGCCCGCGATGCGGCCGCCGCGGCGGCGGAGCAGGCCCGCGCGGCCGCCGCCGAGGCCGTGGACCGCCTGCGTGCCATGCGCGAGCCGCTCGTGGCGCTCGGCGCCCCCGCCGTGGCAGGGCCGGGCGACTCCGCTCAGGTCGCGGACGCATGGCGGGCGCTCGCCGACTGGGTGCGTGCCGAACGCGACGTCCGCGACGCGGTGCTCGCCACCCGGCGCGCGGCCCGGGCCACCGCTGCCGCCGAGCTCGCCGCCGCCGAGGAGGCGTTCGGCGCCGCCGGACGGGAGGAGGCTCGCCGCCGTCAGGCCGAGACCGCCGCCGCGCGGGCCGAGCAGGAGGCGACCGGGAACGTCGCGGCGGCGGAGCGGCGGATCGCGATGCTGCGTGCGGAGCTGGCAGCGGCACCCTCGGCCCTGTCGGCCCTTTCGGCTGCGCAGATCGCGGCCGAGCTGGCCCGCGCGGCGGCGCTGGACGCCCGCGCACGGGCGGCCGCCGCGGCGCTGCACGCGGCCCGGGACGTCCGCCGCGGCGCCGAGGCGGCGGCCGCGGCCGGCGCCGAGCAGGTCGCGGCGGCGTGGCGGGTGCTGCGCGGCGCCCGGGACCCGCTCGTCCCGCTCGGCGCGCCCGCCCTGGAAGGCGACGCCCTCGGCCCGGCCTGGGACCAGCTCCTGGCCTGGGCGCGCACCGCGGCGCACGCCCGCGCGGCCGAGATCGCCGACGTCGAGGCCGCCGCCGTGGCGGCCCGCGACCGGCGCGCCGCGTTGACCGGGCGCCTCGCCGAGGCGCTGGCCACGGCGGGTATCGACCCCGCGCGCGTCGACCACACCCGTACCGCGACCGGTGGCGCCGACCACACCCGCACCCACCCCGCGGGCGCCGACACCGCCGATACCGCGACCGGCGGCGCCGAGGCCGAGGGCCCCGACACCGTCCGCTTCGACACCGCGGGCGCGGCGCTCGCCGTCACGGCCGCCCTCGGCGCCGCCCGCGCCGCCCGGGAGCGGGTCGCCGAGCGCCGCCGCGAGGCCGACGACCTGCGCGGCCGGCAGGCCACCGCCCAGGAGGAGCAGCAGGTCGCGCGGCTGCTCGGCCAGCAGCTCCGCTCGGACCGCTTCCCCCGCTGGCTGGTGGCCTCCGCGCTGGACACCCTCGTCACGGACGCCTCGACGATCCTCGCCGACCTCTCCGGCGGCCAGTTCGCGCTCACCCACGACCGGGGCGAGTTCCTGGTGATCGACCACGCCGACGCGGACGTCCGCCGTCCGATCAAGACCCTCTCCGGCGGTGAGACGTTCCAGGCGAGCCTCGCGCTCGCACTGGCCCTGTCCGCGCAGATGTCGGGCCTCGCCGCCCGCGGCGCCGCCCGGCTGGAGTCGATCTTCCTCGACGAGGGCTTCGGCACCCTCGATGAGTCGAACCTGGACGTCGTCGCCACCACGCTGGAGACGCTCGCCGCCGCGGGCAACCGGATGGTCGGCGTCGTCACGCACGTCCCCGCGCTGGCCGAGCGGGTGCCGGTGCGGTTCGCGGTGCGCCGCGACCAGCGCACGGCCACCGTCGAACGGGAGGACCGGTGAGGATCTCCGTCGAGGCGTGGGACCCCTCCTACGGGGCCGCGTCGGAGGTCGGCGAGCTGGCCGACTCGCGCGCCGAGACCACCGTGGACGTCGAGCTGCCCGCCGCGCGGTGGCGCGCCCTCGACCCCGACCGGGCCGTCGGCCCGCCGCGCACCGTGCTGTTCGTGGACGGGGTGCGCCGCGTGGACGCGCAGGCCTGGGTCGCGGAGGGCCCGGACGACGCCTCGCCCGCCCTGTGCGGGTCCTGGGCGGCGGGCGCGGTGTGCTGTTGCGCGGGCCGCGCACATCTGAACACCTTCCGCGTCGAGCGCGGCCTGTTCACCACCGCCGCGGACGCGACGGACGTCGTGACGGCGGCCGGCACGTACCGGGCGCACGTGCTCGCCCGTGGCGAGGGCACCTCCCAGCGGCCGTCCGCGGCCGTGGAGGCGGGCCTGCAGGCGGCGCTGCGCCAGACCGAGGTCGAGGTCGCGCAGCAGGCCCGGGCGGGCGGCGCCTGCGCGGGCGACGACGACCTGCTCGTCCTGGACGGGTCGGTGCAGGGCCGCCAGCACCTTCCGCGCACGATCGGGTTCGCGAAGACGCACAGCCAGGGCTTCCTCCCGCAACCGCTGGGCAGGCTGGTCGCGACGCTCACCGCCCACCAGCGCACCCCGGTGTTCCGGATCGACACCCCGTGGCGCCGTCACACCTGGTACCTGCGCCTGCCCGGCCCCGTGCACACCCCGTGGGCGGGCATCGTCCGGGTGGAGTGCAGCGCGGATCTCGCCACCGATGCGGTGGTCGAGCTGGCCGCGCGTAGCCAGGCGACGCTGCCGCGGTTCGCGTCGGTCGAGTACAAGGACGGGCGCGCCCCGCAGAACCTCTACCCGGTGGCGGGTCTCGAACGGGAGCTGCGCCGCCGTCTCGGGCTCGCGCCGCTGGCGTACCGGGCACTGCGCCGTGCCGCCCACGCCACGTCGGGGGGCGTCGACGTCGAGAGTGCGCTCACGCAGGCCGGCGGCTGATCGAGTGCACACTCGCCGGGGCGATCGGCCCCCAGGTGCGGGCGGCGGTCACTATGAAGCGCCGGTCACGACGGAGCGCCGGCACCCGCCGCGACGACGGGCGCGGACCGCCGGTAGCCCTGCGGCGAGGTCCCGAACCGGCGCTTGAACGCCACCGACAACGCGAAGGGGTTGGTGTAGCCGACCTCGGCGGCCACGGAGGCGAGGGTGCGGTCGGTCCCGCGCAGCAGGTCCGCGGCCAGGGCGAGCCGCCAGCCGGTGAGGTAGGCCATCGGCGGGGTGCCGACCAGCTCGCCGAAGCGGCGGGCGAAGGTCGCCCGGGACACCGCCACCTCGCGCGCGAGGCGGTCCACCGACCACGGCCGTTCCGGATGGCTGTGCATGAGGTCGAGTGCCCGGCCGATCACGGGGTCGTGCCGGGCCCGCCACCAGAGCGGGGCGTCGGCCTCGGCGCGGGCGAACCACTCGCGCAGCGCGGACACGAGCAGCAGGTCGACGAGCCGGTCGAGTACCGCGTCCTGGCCGGGGGCCTCGCGGGTCATCTCGACGCGCAGCAGGTCCAGCAGCGGGGAGTGCCACTCGTCGGCGCGCAGCACCACCGCCGTCGGCATCGCGGCGAGCAACTGTCCCGTGACCTGCGAGTCGCGCTCGTACACCCCGGTGAGCAGCACGGTGTCGCCCGGGGAGCCGGGCGCGGCGTTGCCCCATGTGCGGGTGCCCATGAACCGGGTGAGCGGGACGTCCTCGCCGGGCGAGCCGCCGGTCAGGCTGCGGCATTCCTGGCCCGGCTCGATCGCGACCATGGGCGCCGTCGACGGCGCGTCGGCGAGGACGAACGGCTCGATCCCCTTCACCAGCAGGACGTCCCCGGTGCCGAGCCCCACCGCGTCGTCGCCCCGGATCAGCCACGCCGTGCCCGCCGCCACGACGGTGAGCGAGACGGCCGAGCGATCCCGCAGGAGGATCGACCACGGGGCGTCCAGCACGCAGCGCAGGAGGAACGCGCCGCGGGCGCTGTGCCCGTCCAGCATCGCGGTGACGGCGTCCACACCGACGAGGTTAGACGAGCACGAATGCTCCTGCTCGGATCAACCATGGAGGAGTCTCATCGGTGCTGGTGGCATGGAGCCATGGAACCCATCCTCGTCATCGGTCCCCACGGCACCACCGGCCGACGCGTCGTCGAGCGCCTGCGCGAGCTCGGCGTCGCAGTGCGCGGTGTGTCGCGCTCGACGCCCGTCCCGTTCGACTGGGAGCGCCCCGCCACCTGGGCGCGGGCGCTGCGCGGTGTCCGGACCGCCTACGTCACCTTCCATCCCGACCTGTCCTTCCCGGGCGCGGCCGAGCGCGTCGGGGCACTCGCCCGCGAGGCCGCGGGTCACGGCATGGAGCGGATCGTGCTGCTCACCGGCCGCGGTGAGGCGGGCGCCCTGGCCGCCGAGGCGGTGCTGCTGGCGGCACTGCCCCGCTCGACGGCGCTGCGCTGCGCGTTCTTCGCCCAGAACCTCACCGAGGGCGCGCTGCACGACGCCGTCGCGGAGGGGGTGGTCGCCATGCCCGTCGATCCCGGGATCGTCGAACCGTTCCTGGACGCCGACGACATCGCCGACGTCGCCGTCGCGGCGCTCACCCGACCCGGTCACGAGGGCGTGGTCCACGAGCTCACCGGGCCACGCGCGATGACCTTCGCCGAGGTGGCCGACGTGCTCGCCGAGGCCACCGGCCGACCGGTGGTGTTCGCTGCGGTCGACCGCGCCGAGTGGGTGGCGGGCGCGGTCGCCTCGGGCCTGCCCGCACCGTTCGCCGACGCCCTCGTCGACCTGTTCGACGAGATCTTCGACGGCCGCAACGTCGCCACCACCGACGGGGTGGCACGGGTCCTCGGCCGCCCCGCGACCGACCTCGTCACCGTCGCGAAGGCGGCCGCGGCGGCGGGTGCCTGGGCGCCACCGGGCCGAGGCGGCACCACCTGACGGGTAATCGCCGTGCCGCACCCGGGCACGCGAGCGTGGACGCACCCGGAACGAGGAGTGAACGAGATGCCCTACCACAAGGCCGCCGACGGCACCCGCCTGTTCGTCAAGGACTGGGGCGCGGGCCCCACGGTCGTGTTCGTCCACGCCTGGTCGCTGGACTCCACGATGTGGGAGTACCAGTTCCAGGCGTTCCTCGAGGCCGGGTTCCGGTGCGTCGCGATGGACCGCCGCGGCCACGGCCGCTCCGAAGTCCCCGGCCACGGCTACGACCTCGACACCCTCGCCGACGACCTCGCGGGTGTGCTCGAACGGCTCGACCTGCACGACGTCACGCTGGTGGCGCACAGCATGGGCACCCTGGAGGCCGGCCGCCATCTCGGACGCCAGGGCGGCGGGCGGGTCGGCCGCGCCGCCTTCCTCGGCGCGATGACGCCGATGCTCACGCGCAGCCACGACAACCCGCACGGCATCCCGGCCGGGTACACCGAGGGCGTGCTCGCGGACCTGCGCACGGACCGGCCCGGCTGGTTCCACGCCGCCGCGCCCGGCTACTTCGCGACGGCGGGACCGCCGGTGTCGGAGGCGGTCGTGGGCGACGGGATCCGCCAGATCCTCGCCACCCCGCTGGAGGTGCAGGTCCGCTGCCTGCGGACGGTCTTCGGCGCCGACCTGCGGGCCGACCTCGCCGCGGTCGACGTGCCCACCCTGGTGATGCACGGCGACGCGGACCGGTCGGCGCCGATCGAGCTCACCGGGCGGCCGACGGCCGCGCTGCTGCGAGGGAGCCGCCTCGACGTGCTCCCCGGTGAGGGGCACGGGCTCTACGTCACGGCGAAGGACCGGGTGACGGCGGAGCTGCTGGCGTTCGCGAAGGGCTGAGCCACCCGGCCCTGGGCTCGCCGGCGTGCAGGAACAGGTGTGGCGCGAGTTCGGGCCGGTCTTCGCGAACCCGCTCACCAGCCTGTCCACGCTGCGGCTGCTGGGGCGCACGATTGCCGGCCCGCTCGGCGGTCCGGTGGCGGCACTGCTGGACACCGGCCCCCTGCGGGCGCAGGCACAGCGGCTCCACCAGCCCGAACGGGTCGTCGCGAACGTCCGAGCGGGCCTGGTGCGCAGCCTCGCGGTGGCGGCGACGGTCTGCCCGCCCGTGGGCGCCGCGGCCCGGCCGCGGCTGTTCGTGCTGGGCGAGGCGCCCGAGCGCGAGCTCACCGACGCGGCCGTCGACGTCGTGCCGATGCAGCGCCTGGAGCTGGAGCAGCTGCTGGCCTCGGCGGCCATCCCGCTGCTGTTCCCGCCCGAGTTCGTCGCCACGCCGCCGCAGGCGCGTGGCTGGTACGTCGACGGCGGGGTGCGGCTCAACGCACCCCTCGGCGCGGCACTGGCTTCCGACGTCACGCGGCTGGTGGTCGTCTCGGGCCACTCGGCGGGGGTGCCGCCGCAACCACCGCAGGGAGACCCGGGCGCCCGCCGGACATGGCCGCGAGCGCGGCTGTCGCCATCCGCGCGGTGCTCGCCGACGCCCTCGCCGACGACCTGCAGCGCCTCGGGCGTCGCAACCGGGCGGGGGCGGCTACCGGGTCGTGCCGTACCTGCTCGTCGCGCCCGAGGACGGAGAGCTGGCCCGCCTCGCCACGGGTGCGTTCGACAGGCCTGCCCTCCCGACGGGCCCCTACTGGTCGATCGCGCGGGTGCTCGACGTGCTCGGCGACGGCCCCGGTCGCGACGAGTTGCTCAGCCTGCTGCTGTTCGACCCGGGATACGCCGCGGCCCAGATCGAGGCGGGCCGCAGGCGTGCCGAGCAGGTCCTGGCGGCGGGGTGGCGGCTCGGCCCGCCCTAGGCTGGCCGTCGTGAGCACCCAGCTGGTGAACCCGGCCACCGGAGGGCTCGTCGGGACGGTCGCCCCGACGAGCGTCCAGGAGACCGACGCCGCGATCGCCCGCGCCCACGCCGCGTTCCCCGCGTGGCGGGCCGTCGCGCCGGGGGACCGGGCGCGCGTGCTGCGTCGCTTCGCCGATCTCGTCGACCGGGACGTGGACACCCTGGCCGACCTGGAGGTCGCGAACAGCGGACACACGATCGGCAACGCCCGCTGGGAGGCGGGCAACGTCCGCGACGTCCTGCACTACTACGCCGGTGCCCCCGAGCGGCACAGCGGGCGCCAGATCCCGGTGGCGGGCGGCATCGACGTGACCTTCCTCGAACCGCTCGGGGTGGTCGGCGTCATCGCGCCGTGGAATTTCCCCATGCCGATCGCGTCCTGGGGGTTCGCCCCCGCACTCGCCGCGGGCAACCCCGTCGTCCTCAAGCCCGCCGAGCTCACCCCGCTCACGGCGCTTCACCTGGCGGGGCTGGCCCGCGAGGCGGGGATCCCCGAGGACGTGTTCCAGGTGCTGCCGGGCAAGGGCGCCGTGGTCGGGCAGCGGTTCGTCGACCACCCGGACGTGCGCAAGATCGTGTTCACGGGGTCGACCGAAGTGGGCCGCTCCGTGCTCGCCGGGTGCGCCCCGCAGCTCAAGCCCGCCACGCTGGAGCTGGGTGGCAAGTCGGCCAACATCGTGTTCGCCGACGCGGACCTGGAGACCGCCGCCGCCACGGCCCCGGACGCCGCGTTCGACAACGCGGGCCAGGACTGCTGCGCCCGCTCCCGTGTGCTCGTCCAGCGCGGCGTGCTCGACCGCTTCCTCGAGCTGCTCGAACCCGCCGTCACCGGTTTCCGGGTCCGCGACCCACGCGACCCGAACGCCCAGATGGGCCCGCTCATCTCCGCCGCGCACCGTGACACCGTCGCCTCCTTCGTCCCGGACGGTGCCCCGGTCGCGTTCCGCGGCACCAGCCCGGACGGCCCGGGCTGGTGGTTTCCGCCGACGGTGCTGCTGCCGGGTTCGCGTGCCGACCGCGCCGCCGTCGAGGAGATCTTCGGGCCGGTGATCGTCGTGCTGCCCTTCGACGACGAGGACGACGCCGTCCGGATCGCCAACGACAGCGAGTACGGCCTGTCCGGCTCGATCTGGACGCGCGATCTCGGCCGCGCGCTGCGCGTCGCCCGCGGCGTCGACAGCGGCAACCTCAGCGTGAACTCCCACTCGTCGGTGCGCTACTGGACGCCGTTCGGCGGCTACAAGCAGTCCGGGCTCGGCCGCGAGCTGGGCCCGGACGCGCTGGAGGCGTTCAGCGAGGTGAAGAACGTCTTCATCGCGCACTGACTCCCGCGCCGCCGGGCACATCTCGCGCATCCGACCTCGCCGCGTCGCGGTTACACCTCGCAACCGGCCGGACGGCCGCGACGTGACGGTCGGTGCTGCGAGGTTGCGGCGCTGCGGGCTACCCGGCGGCGCGGAACCCCCGCAGCCGCAGGCTGTTCGCCACCACGAACGCCGAGCTGCAGGCCATCGCGGCCCCGGCGATCATCGGGTTGAGCAGGCCCATCGCGGCCAGCGGCAGCGCCGCCACGTTGTAGGCGAACGCCCAGAACAGGTTGCCCTTGATCGTCGCGAGGGTGCGGCGGGACAGCCGGACCGCGTCGGCGGCGGCGCGCAGGTCGCCGCGCACCAGGGTGATGTCCCCGGCCTCGATCGCGACGTCCGTACCGGTGCCCATCGCGAGCCCGAGATCGGCCTGGGCCAGCGCGGCGGCGTCGTTCACCCCGTCGCCGACCATCGCCACCACCCGGCCGGAGTCCTGCAGCCGCTTGACCACGTCCACCTTCTCCGCGGGCAGCACGTCGGCCACGACGTCCTCGGCCGCGATCCCGACCAGTGCCGCGACGTGCCGGGCGGCGGCGGCGTTGTCGCCGGTGACGAGCATCGGTCGCAGCCCGAGCCCGCGCAGGCGCGCGATCGCCTCGGCCGAGGTCGGCTTGACGGTGTCGGCGACCACCAGCACCCCGCGCGGCTCGCCGTCCACCGTGGCGACGACGGCGGTGTTCCCCGCCTCCTGCGCAGCCGTCACGGCGTCCGCGAGCGGTGCGGGGAGATCGCCCCGCGGGCGGCCGAGCTCGACCGACCGGCCCTCGACGGTGCCCGTCACACCCAGCCCCGCCCGGTTGACGAACCCGGTCACCGGGGGATGCGCGCCGGTCCGCTCGGCGGCACCGGCGGCGATCGCGGCGGCGATCGGGTGCTCCGAGGCGTGCTCGACCGCCCCGGCCAGCCGCAGCAGCTCCTCGTCCGCGATCCCGTCGGCGTGCACCTCCACCAGCGACATCCGGCCCTCGGTCACGGTGCCGGTCTTGTCCAGCACGATGGTGTCGACGCGACGGGTGGACTCCAGGACCTCCGGGCCCTTGATGAGGATGCCCAGCTGCGCGCCCCGGCCCGTCCCGACCAGCAGCGCCGTGGGGGTGGCCAGGCCGAGCGCGCAGGGGCAGGCGATGATCAGCACGGCGACGGCCGCGGTGAACGCCGCCGCGGCGCCGCCGCCCGTACCGAGCCAGAAGCCGAGCGTCGCGACCGACAGGGCGATGACGATCGGCACGAACACCCCGGACACGCGGTCCGCGAGCCGCTGCACCGCCGCCTTGCCCGACTGCGCGTCCGTCACAAGCTTCGCCATCTGCGCGAGCTGGGTGTCGGCGCCGACCCGGGTGGCGCGCACGACGAGCCGCCCGCCCGCGTTGACCGTGGCGCCGGTGACGGCGTCGCCGGGGCCCACCTCGACGGGCACGGACTCGCCGGTGAGCATCGACGCGTCCACCGCCGAGGTGCCCTCCTCGACGGTGCCGTCCGTGGCGATCTTCTCCCCGGGCCGCACGACGAACCGGTCGCCCACGGCGAGCTGCTCCACCGGCACCCGTTCCTCGCGGCCCTCGCGAACGACGACCACGTCCTTCGCGCCGAGGTCCAGCAGCGCACGCAGGGCCGCGCCCGCTCGGCGCTTGGCGCGGGCCTCGAAGTAGCGCCCGGCGAGGATGAACGTGGTGACCCCGGCGGCGGCCTCCAGGTAGATCTGGCCGGCGCCGTCCGCCGGCGCGATCGTGAGCTCGAACGGGTGGGTCATCCCCGGCATGCCGGCGGTGCCGAGCAGCAGGGCGTAGAGCGACCAGCCGAACGCGGCGAGCACACCCATGGAGATGAGCGTGTCCATCGTCGCCGCGCCGTGGCGCAGGTTCGTCCAGGCCGCCCGGTGGAACGGCAGCGCCCCCCACACCGCCACCGGGGCGGCCAGCGTCAGGGAGATCCACTGCCAGTAGGTGAACTGCAGCGCGGGCACCATCGCCATCGCGATCACCGGGACGGTGAGGACGGCGCAGACCACGAGCCGGTCGCGCAGCGCGCGGGTCTCGTCGGTGGCCGGGTCGGCGCCGGTGGACCCGTCGGTGCCGGCGGGGGAGCCGGCCGACCGGGGCGGCGGGGGCAGCGTGGCGGTGTACCCGGCGGCCTCGACGACCGCGACCAGATCGGCCGGGTCTGTCCCGGTCGGGGCCTCGACTCGGGCCTTCTCGGTGGCGTAGTTGACCGAGGCCGTGACGCCGTCGAGCTTGTTGAGCTTGCGTTCGATCCGGTTCGCGCAGGAGGCGCAGGTCATCCCGCCGATGGACAGCTCGATGGTCGTGCCGTCCGGAAGGGTGCGGGTCCGGGGTGCAATGGTGGTGCCAGCCGTGCCAGCCGTGCCAGCCGTGCCTGTCGTACCGGTTGTGTCCGTCCTGCCGGTCACGAGCGCACCAGCCGCGCGATCGCGGCGCTCGCCTCCGCGACCTTCGCCTCGGCCACGGGGCCGCCCTCGGACACGGCCTCGGTGACGCAGTGGCGCAGGTGCTCGTCCATCAGCCCGAGCGCGACGGCCTGCAGCGCCTTGGTCACCGCCGACACCTGGGTGAGCACGTCGATGCAGTACTGGTCGTTCTCGATCATCCGTGCGATACCGCGGACCTGACCCTCGATCCGCCGCATGCGGTTGAGGTAGGCGTCCTTGTCCTGCGCGTAGCCGTTCATGTCCGCTTCCTTCCGGCTCGGCGGCGTTCCTCCACCATACCACTGGGGGGTATCTGTCCGTCTCGGATGTGGCCTCCGCCGCGCATCTGATCACGGACTGTGATCAAAGGGCATCCGCCACTCGGGCCGGTGATGCTCCGATCAGGGAGATCCGTTACCGGATGCCCGATGGCTCGTTGAGCGGCCGGAAGAACCTGACGGAGGTGGTGGATGGGCGTGCATGGCGTCCACCGCGCGCGGGGCGACCGCGCGCGGGCGGGTCGGGTCGGGATGGTCCTCGGGACACTCGGCGCGGCATCGGCACTCGGACTCTCGGCGTTCCTCGGCGTCGCCGTCGCCCATCCGGCGCCTCCTCCGGCACCGGACCCCGCCCCGCCCCCTGCCCTGGTTCCGGGAACGCTGTGCACCGTCGCCGCCCGCGCCTGCGTCGACCGGGCGCAGGGGGTCGCCTGGCTCATCGACGACGGCGTGGTCACCTACGGACCGGTGCTGGTCAGCACCGGGGCCGAAGGCGACGAGGAGACCCCGACCGGGACCTTCCACGTCCAGTGGAAGCACCTCCACCACATCAGCGGCGAGTCCGGCGTGCCGATGCCGTTCTCGGTGTTCTTCGCACCCGGCGGCATCGCCTTCCACCAGGGTTCGATCTACACCGAGTCCGCCGGATGCGTGCGGATGCGGCACGACGACGCGCAGCGGTTCTTCGAGACCCTCGCCGTCGGCGACCAGGTCGAGGTGTACGGGTTGGATCACCACGACTGATCGGACGGCCCCGCCCAATTCGCCGCCGCCGACGCCGAACCCGCCGACTCACTGGTGCCACTGATGCCACCGACGCCACTGGCCGCCCCCCGGCCACCACCGGTCGGGCGAACCCGGGCGGGTGGCGACCGGGGAAACCGCTGGGCGCGGCAGGTCGCGCCCTGGCCGATCGTGGCGGACCGTGCGGCCCCTGAGCGCTCGATCGCCCGATCGGGCGCGGTACTGTCCCGACTTCCGACTATGTGCGGAGGGACCGATCGAATGGTCGACACGAGGTCCGTCTCCCCGGAGGAGGATGCCCTCCTCGACGTGACCCAGCGCCTGACGCGGCAGATCGAGCAGCAGCTCGCCCAGCTCCGGCGTCTGCGCGAGCGTGCGCGGGCGGAGGGTCCGGTCCCGGCGATCCTCGGCGACCTGGAGCACGTCACCCGGCGCATGCAGCGCGACGGGGAACGCCTGCGCATCCTCTGCGGCGCCCGTGCGTCGGTCGCGGGTGCGCGCAGCATCGCGGACGTCCTCGGCGATGCCGCCGCGGCGGCATCCGAACCGGTGCGCGTCACCGTCCGGCCCGCACCCATCGCCACGGTCTCCGCACTGGCCTCGGTGGAGCTCGTCCACGTGCTCGCCGAGGTCCTGGACGGTGCCCTCGCCGGCACCGCGCTCGGGGTCACCCTCGGCGCGCGCCTCGGTCCTGCCGGGCTCACCGTCGACGTCGCTCCGGAGGGCCCGACGCGCGAACGAGGGCCGCTGCCCGTCGCCGAGGCGCTCGCCCGGCGCACCGCCGTGGGCGTCCAGTTGCACCGCCCCGAGACCGCGGACGAGTCCGGGCCGTACGCGATCGTGCTGTGCCCGTCCGCCGAGCTCACGGTCCCGCTGCAGCGCCGCCAGGACGTCGACGAAGCCACGCGCCTGGAGCCCCGGCGATCGCGGCAGCCCGATCCGCTCACCGACCCCCTTCCGCCCGAGGACGAGCAGTTCCCCCCGCAGGAGCGCCCGCTCGCGGCACGCCGCGGGCGGCCAGGACCGCCGCTCGGGCAGAACATGTTCGGCGTCCGATCGGCCGCCTCGGCGGGTGGGTCCGCGCTCTTCGGGGGCGCGCCCGAGACGGCTGTGCGGCGCAACGGGAACGGCGGGGCCGGCCCGGCGAACGGGAACGGCCGAGCCGCGAACGGCACGACCGCCGCCGCCCCTGCCGCCACGTCCGGCCCGCAGAGCACGGCCGGCTCGGTGGGACGCAGCGCCGAGGCGGCGGGCCCGGTCACCGCGACCGGGGCGGGCACGCAGGACGGGCCCGGCGCGGCCACGGCCGTGGAGCGCGACCGGCAGGTCGACGCGCCCGGCCCCGTCGACCTGCCGTCCGGGGCAGAGGCACTCTTCGGCCCGCTCCCCGGCGGTGGCCGCGAACCGGTCCAGACACCGATCTACGAGGCCGTCGCGTCCGTATGGTTCCGCGAGGGCGGCACCGCCGCGGACTGGGAGGCCACGGGCGACGCCGAATGGCAGGCCGCCGCGGCCCGTGCCGCGTCCACCGGTGACGGGCAGGAAGACACGACCGCGTCCGGGCTGCCGCGTCGCCGCCCCGGCCGCCAGATGGTCACGCCCCCGCTGCGCCGTTCCGGTGCGGCGGGGTCCGCACGGCCCCGGGAGAGCAGGGTCTCGGAGGAACGCGAGCCCGAACGGATCCGCGAACGCCTCGACGGCCTCCAGCGCGGTCTGCGCCAGGGGCGGCACCGCGCGGGGGAGTCCGACCCACCCGCGGGGCGCCCGGCCCGCTGGGCCTGACCAGCGCTCGACTGGCGGGCAGCGGCCGCCTCCCTCAGCATCGTGCTCGGCGGGAGGTGGACCGTGAGCACCAGGTCGTGGCAGGCGTGGCGCTGCGGTGAGCTGCTCGGCGCGGCCAGCGGAACCGAGGTGCGGCTGACATGGTCCGGCCGGCCCGGTGCCGGTGCCTGGAGCGGATGGGTCGTGCAGTGGCACGACGGCCCGACCGAGGAGCAGATGCGGCAGACGGCGGCCGATCTGCTGGGTCCGGTCGAGGGCCCGCGGGCGGACGAGTTGAGCTACGGCCGCTGCCTGAGCGCCGAGGGCGAGGCGATCGCGCTGTTGCTGTGGCTACAGGGGCACCCACGAGCGCTGCGCAGCGTGGGGGCGGTGCACCTGGTCGCCGCCCGCGACGAGGTCGCGTACCCGGAGCGGGCCGACGCCGACACCCGGGCTCGCGCGGCGGAGTTGCTCGCCCGCGGGGGAGGCAGCCTCGGCTACGAGGTGCTGCGCGAGCTGGCCGGACACGCCCGCTGTGGCTGGGCGGGCGTCACGGCATGGCTGGACGGCCCGATGACGCCCGTCGTCGATCTCGCGGCCGAGCGCGCGCGACGCCGCGGCATGCCGAGCCGAAGGAGGCGGTCCTGACCGTCCGGTCGTCGACCGCGGCCCGGGCGTCAGGGTCGCACGGGCAGGTCGGAGGCAGGCCTGTGGTGCCGCGGCGACCTGTCACCTTCCGGCCCGCCGTCCCGTCCTGGGAGAGAGCGGCCCGTCTCCCACGGGCCCCCGAGACCAGGAGGATCCCCCGTGCCCCGTGTCCCCGGAGTGCCGACCCGGTCGGCCGGCCTGCTCGGCCGCCTCGCCTACCGCTACGCGCGCCGCAGGTTCGGCGCCGTCCCCGAGCCGTTGACGGTGCTGATGCACCACCGCGCGGCCGCAACCGCGAACATCGTGGCCGAACTGGCCGCCGAGCGCGCGCTGCGCCATCTCCCGGCGAGCCTGCGCGACCTCGTCACCTACCGGGTGGCGACGACCGTCGGCTGCTCGTGGTGCGTCGACTTCGGCACGATGCTGATGCGCCACGCCGGTCTGGACCTGGAGCGGCTGCGCGAGCTGGACGCCTACCCGACCTCGCCGCTGTTCACCGGCCCGGAGCGGCGCGCCCTCGCCTACGCCGATGCGGCGACGGCGCAACCGATGACGGTCACCGACGAGATGGTGGCGCGACTCGACGCCGAACTCGGCCACCGCGGCCTCGTCGAGCTCACCTCCGTGATCGCGCTGGAGAACCACCGGGCTCGGTTCAACCATGCCCTCGGCATCACCGACCAGGGTTTCACCTCCGGCGATGCCTGCCGGATCCCGGTCCCGGCCGATGCCGTAGCCGATGCCGTAGCCGATGCCG
>JBFWRR010000032.1:52690-59395 GCA_050248815.1 Pseudonocardia sp.
GCCGATGCCGTAGCCGATGCCGTAGCCGATGCCGCCCCGCAGGTCACGGCACGCGGCTGAGCTTCGCCGGGTCGACCACGTCGTAGACGGCGGCGACGAGCCCGTCCCGGACGCTCATCGTCACCACCCGGCGCGCCGTCGCGGCCGTGGCCGGCACGACCAGCCCGAGATCGCCGTTGACCAGGACCGGGCGTCCGGCGGCCGCGGTGTCGCCGTACTTGCGCTGCAGGCCGAGCAGGAACCGGGCGATGCGGTCCGGGCCGAGGATCGGGCGGCGGGCGGTGGACTCCACGCCGCCACCGTCGCCGATCAGGACGGCGTCGGGGTGCAGGAGGCGCACCACCGCGTCCAGGTCGCCGCCTGCGACGGCGGCCGCGAACTCGGCGAGGATCCGCTGCTGATCGGCGAGCGCGGCCCGCGGCGGCGGGTCGGCGTCCGCCACGATCCGACGGGCGCGCGAGGCGTGCTGGCGAGCCGTGGCCGGTGAGCAGTCGAGCAGCCCGGCGATCTCGGCGAACGGCACGTCGAAGGCGTCGTGCAGGACGAACGCGACGCGCTGGTCCGGGGTGAGCCGCTCCAGGACGACGAGTGCGGCCATCCGCACGCCCTCGTCGCGCACCACGGCGGCCGCCGGGCCGTCGCCGTCGAGGTCGGTGACGACCGGCTCGGGCAGCCACGGCCCGACGTGGCGTTCGCGGCGGACCGGCGCGGAACGCAGCCGGTCCAGGCACAGCCGCCCGACGGTGACGGTCAGCCAGCCGCGCAGGTCGCGGATGCCCGCCTGGTCGCGTGTGCGGTGCAGCCGCAGCCAGGCCTCCTGCACCGCGTCCTCGGCGTCGGCCCAGCTGCCGGTCAGACGGTAGGCGACCGCGAGCAGGTGGGTGCGGTGGTCCTCGAATGCCGTCTCGGCTGCCGCCGTGTCGGTGTGGTTCACGTCTGCCCTCCCGGCCGGGTCCCATCCTGCTCCGGGGACGGGAGCCGTGCCGCCCGTGTGACGCCCGGCCGGTCACATGGGCGGGTGATCCGCCACACGACGTCCACGCCGACCTCGCCCGGGCTCATGGGTTCGCGCGGTGGCGTGCTCCGCGCGACCTCGGTGAAGGCGAGCCTGCGCGGCACGGCGGCGCTCGCGGTGTTCGCGGCGTCGTGCCAGATCTCGACGGCAGCGACCTCCGGCAGCGTGAACGCCTGTTCGACGAGCAGCCCCGCGGCCTCGGTGACCAGGCCCCGCCCGGTGTGGGCGGGATGGAGCCAGTAGCCGAGCTCCATGATGCCGCCGGGCTGATGCCACAGCTCCAGCGCGCCGACGAGCGCGCCGCCGGTCTCCAGGACGTAGGCGAACGCGGTGCGATCGGCCCAGGCCTGCTCCGCGCGCCCGCCCTGGGCGCGGGCCGTCGCGAGGTCGTAGCCGGGGCCGGCCCAGGACATCCACGGGATGAGGTGCGGGAGCGCGTCGACGACGACGCGGTGCAGGGCTGCCGAGTCGCCGGGGCGCCTGCGTCGCACCGTGACGCGCGGGCCGGTGACCAGCTCGGCCGGAGCGCATCCCACAGGGCGGTCCACAGGGCGGTCCACCGGGTGATCCACACGGTCATCGTGCCCGGTCAGGGCGCCGGTGCAAGGGTCGGCCGGGCTGTCTATGGTCTGCCCGTGAACGCCAGTGCGCCGAGCGGTACGGCGGTCGTGCTCGACGCCCCGCCGGTGGTGGTGGCGGTCGTGGTCGCGGCCGTGGCGATCCTCGTGGTGCTGGTCGCGCTGCTCCTGGTGCACCGGGCTCGCCGCGCGCGCCTGCCGCTGCCCACCGTGCTGGACGCCGAGCCGGAGGACCGACCCCTGCCCGCCGTCGTCGCCCACCCGTTGCGGATCGGGGACGGGGTGCGGGAGAAGGTCACACGCGTCTGCACGGAACTGGGCTGGCGCGAGCCGCTCTGGTGGGAGACGACGGCGGAGGACCCCGGGACGGGGCAGGCCCGGGCGGCGCTCGAGTGCGGGGCCGACGTCGTCATGGCCTGCGGCGGGGACGGCACCGTCCGTTCGGTCGCGGAGGCGCTGGCGGGGACGGGGGTCGCCATGGCGCTGCTGCCCACCGGCACCGGCAACCTGCTGGCCCGGACCCTGGCCACCCCGATGGACCTGGTACCCGCCGTCCGCACGGCGCTCACCGGGGACGACCGCAAGGTCGACGTCGGTTGGGTCCGGGTGGACGGCGCGGAGCGCGAGCGGGCGTTCCTCGTGATGGCGGGCACCGGGTTCGACGCGACGATCATGGAGGCCACTCCGGAGGCGTTGAAGGTGCGGGTCGGGCCGCTCGCCTACGTCATCTCGGGACTGCGCGCGATGCGCGGGCGGCGCACCCGGGTCACGCTCACCCTGGACGAGGCCCCGCCCTTTCGCCGCCGCACCCGCACGGTGCTGATCGGCAACTCCGGCACGCTGCTCGGCGGACTGGTGCTGATGCCCGCCGCGACGGTCGACGACGGGCTGCTGGACGTCGTCAGCATCGCCCCGAAGGGCATCGTGGGCTGGGCCGCCGTCCTCGTGCGGGTGCTCACGCGGCGTCGCCGCGGCCATCCACGCGTCGAGCACTGGCAGGCCCGGTCGATCGTGGTGGTGGCCGACGCGCCCCAGCCCTCCCAGATCGACGGCGACCCGATCGGCGAGGTCACCGAGCTGGCGGTCCGGGTGTCGCAGGGCGCGCTGGTGGTGCGGGTGCCGGACGTGCCGCCGCCGGACGTGCCGCCGGTCACGAGCCCGGGATAGCTACTCGGCGCGCACCGCGAGCAACGCGATGTCGTCGTGCGGTGCCGAGGAGAAGGTCTCGACGGCCGTGCGGACGGTGGCGACGAGGTGGGTCGCGCTGCCGCCCGCCGCCGACCGGGCGGCGTCGAGGAGCCGCTCGGGGCCGAACTGCTCCGCGCCGCGGCGGCGTTCGGTGACGCCGTCGGTGTAGAGCAGCAGGGCATCGCCGGGTTCCAGGTGGTGGCGGGTGCACTCGACGTGCACCTGGTCGACGAGGCCGAGCGCCGTGCCGTAGGAGCCGACGAGCTCGGCCGTGCCCCCGGTGCGGACGAGGACGGGTTGCAGGTGCCCGGCGAGCACCAGGTCGATGGTGAGGCCGGCCGGCCTGCCCGGGCGCGTCCGCGCGACCGTCGCCGCGGCGAGCGTGGAGAACTGCAGGGGGTCGCCCGCCTCCATCATCACCTCGTTGAGCAGGTCCATCGTCCGCGGCAGGGAGTTGCCGTCCCGGGCGAGGACGCGCAGCACGTCGCGTACCTGGCCGGTGCGGGCCGCTGCGCGCGGACCCTTGCCGCAGACGTCGCCGGTGGACACGAGCCAGCGGGTGGGATCGATGGTGAGGACGTCGTAGAAGTCGCCGCCGACGTCGCCGCCCGCGCTCGCGGTGATGTAGTCGGCCGCGAAGTCGACGCCCGGGACGACGGGCAGCGCGCGGGGCAGCAGCGCCTGCTGCAGCGCCTGGGAGACGGCGACGTGCGCGGCGGTGCTCTGCGCGTTGTGGATCGCGAGCCCGGCGCGCCGCGCGATGTCGCCGATGAGCACGACGTCCTCGGGACTGTGCGGGCGGTCCGCGGGCCGCCCGACGCTCAGCGCGCCGAGTGTCGTGCCGCGGGCACGCAGGGCCACGGCGACGCCGTCGGTGGGGACGGTGAAGCGCACGGGTGGGCCGCCGCCCGCCATCGGGGTGGTGCCGAGCAGCTCACGCAGCCGGGACTGCAGATCCCCGGGCGCGGACGGGTCCAGGGCGGCCCGCAGCTCGGCGATCTCGTTCTCGTCGGCGTGGGTCAGGGCGGCCAGGCGCAGCCGCCCGCCGTCGTCGAGCAGGTGCACGGCGCACCAGAGCCCGAGGCGCGGCACGACGACCTGGGGGACCACGGCGACGGCGAGATCGACGTCGAGGGTCTGGCCGAGCAGCTCGCTGGTGTCCGCGAGGTAGGTGAGCCAGCCACGGCGGTGCTGGTCCACGGCGCGCAGCCACCGTGACTCGACGGCCGTCGCGATGCGGTGTGCGACCAGTTCGACGAGGTCGCGTTCCTCGCCGTTCGCGACTCCCGCGGGCGCCCCGGAGATCCGCAGCCGCCCCCGCAGGGCCCCGGTCGTGGGCAGCCGGATCTCGACCGCGGGTGCTGCATCCGGGGACCCGGCCGCGGACAGTGACCCGGCCGGGGACACGGCACCTGCGTGCGCCACCTCCACGAGCCCGTCGCCCTCGTCCACCTCGACGACGACGTGGTCGGCGTCGAGGACGTCGCGCAGGCGCCGGACCAGCTCGTTGACGAGCTCGTCGGACTCGAGCCGCTCGGCGAGCGCCGCGGGGACGTGGAGGAGCCAGCGGGTGCGCTCGGCCAGCGACCGGATTCGGTCGGGCGGGAGTGGTGCGGACGCCCGGACGGTCTCGGGTGTCTCGTCGCGCGCGAGCGCGAACCAGACACGGTGCGTGCCGTCCGCCTCGTGGCAGGTGCCCCAGGTGGACGCGAGCCGCTCGACGAGCAGCAGGCCGCGCCCGTGGGAGGCGGCGCGCCCGTAGCGGCGGCGCGGCTGAGCGAGGTGCAGCTCCAGCGGCCCCGGACCGCGGTCGCTGACCGTCACGACGACCCTTTCCGGGTCGGCGGTCAGCGCGACCTCGAACTCGGTGCCGGCGTGCAGGACCGCGTTCTCGCACAGTTCACTGGCCAGCAGTACGGCACTGTCCACCAGATCCTCGGCCCCGGCCTCCGCCAGCCCGTCGGCGATCATGCGCCGGGCCCGCCCGGGGGACCTGGTGTCGGGCGGGAGGACGATCCGCCGTTCGAGCTGGACGGGCACGTGGTGCAGTCTGCCTCGTCGCGGTCGGCCGCGCTGGGGCGGCTCCGTTCGCGCGCCACCGCTCGGCGGAACCTGCCGATCGGGGGTGCTCTAGGGTCGGAGCTGGTCAAGTCCTGGCCACACCGTCCCGGCCCGTCGATCCGGCGGTGACGTCGGCATGATGTCGGCATGATGTCGGCATGACGTCGCCGCGACATCGGCTCGACCGGGCGACGACTCGGCTTCGTGAGGAGACCCGGTCATGACCTCAACCGGACCTGCGCACGTGGAGGCGGCGGACGTCGGGTGCGCGGAGTGCGCTCTGCTCTCCGAGCTCGCCGATGCGTTGCACCGGGTTCGCGGCGGTCGCTTCGACGTGCGCCTTCCGCGCCGGGAGGGCCTCGCGGGCCGCCTCGTGGAGGAGTTCAACGCCGTCGTCGCGACGGCGGAGCGGCGCAACCGCGACCTGCTGCGGATCAGCCGCGTCGTGGGCCGGGAGGGTCGCACCTCGGACCGGCTGGACGAGGAGGCCTACGACGGCGACTGGGCCGGCGGCGTCCGGGCCGTGAACGCACTGATCGACAGCCTCGCCGCGCCGACGGCGGAGATCGCGCGCGTGATCGAGGCGGTGGCGGACGGCGATCTCTCCCAGCACATGGAGCTGGAGATCGAGGGCAGGCCGTTGCGCGGCGAGTTCCGCCGGATCGGCCGCACGGTCAACACGATGGTCGACCAGCTGTCGAGCTTCGCCGACGAGGTCACGCGCGTGGCCCGCGAGGTGGGTACCGAGGGTGAGCTGGGCGGTCAGGCGGACGTGCGGGGTGTCGCGGGCACGTGGCGGGCGCTCACCGATGCGGTGAACACGATGGCGTCCAACCTCACCAACCAGGTGCGGTCGATCTCCTTGGCTGCCACGGCGATCGCGCGCGGCGACCTCTCGCGCAAGATCACCGTGGACGCGCGCGGGGAGGTCGCCGAGCTCGCGGACACGATCAACTCGCTCACGGACACCCTTCGCCTGTTCGCCGACGAGGTCACCCGGGTGGCCCGCGAGGTGGGCACGGACGGGCGGCTGGGTGGGCAGGCCGCGGTGCCGAACGTCGCGGGGACGTGGAAGAACCTCACCGACGCGGTGAACCTGATGGCGGCCAACCTCACCGACCAGGTGCGCGGGATCGCCCAGGTCGCGACGGCGGTGGCGAGCGGAGACCTGTCGCAGAAGATCGCGGTGGACGCGCGTGGGGAGATCCAGGAGCTCAAGAACACCGTCAACACGATGGTGGACCAGCTCTCGTCGTTCGCCGACGAGGTCACCCGGGTGGCCCGCGAGGTCGGCACCGAGGGCAAGCTGGGCGGCCAGGCCGACGTGAAGGGTGTCGCGGGCACGTGGCGCGACCTCACCGACAACGTCAACTACATGGCCTCGAACCTGACGTCGCAGGTGCGCAACATCGCCCAGGTCACCACGGCCGTCGCACTCGGGGACCTGTCGCAGAAGATCTCCGTGGACGCGCGCGGGGAGATCCTGGAGCTCAAGAACACCGTGAACACGATGGTGGACCAGCTCTCGTCGTTCGCCGACGAGGTCACCCGAGTGGCCCGCGAGGTCGGGATCGAGGGCAAGCTGGGTGGGCAGGCCGAGGTGAAGGGCGTCGCGGGCACATGGCGCGACCTCACCGAGAACGTCAACCAGCTCGCGGAGAACCTCACGGGGCAGGTGCGCAACATCGCCCAGGTCACCACGGCCGTCGCACTCGGGGACCTGTCGCAGAAGATCACGGTGGACGCCCGGGGTGAGATCCTGGAGCTCAAGCAGACCGTGAACACGATGGTGGACCAGCTCTCGTCGTTCGCCGACGAGGTCACCCGGGTGGCCCGCGAGGTCGGCACCGAGGGCAAGCTGGG
>JBFWRR010000033.1:0-16906 GCA_050248815.1 Pseudonocardia sp.
TCGGCGGCCACACCGGCGGCGGAGAGGCCGTCGACCAGGAGCCCTTCGATCGCGGCGGAGCCGGGCGGGCCCGCGCCCTCGCCGACCCGATCGGAGTCGTCGCCGTCGTGGACGAGGTAGCCGGCGTTGGGCGAGGCGGCCATGTCGACGTTCAGATAGGCCGTGATCCGGGCCCGTTCCACGTCCGTGAGCCCCTCGACGTAACGGGTGGAGCCGACCAGCCCCACCTCCTCGGCGCCCCAGAAGGCGAAGCGGACCGCGTTCGCCACCGCAGGTGCGCCGCCGAGCCGGACGGCGGTCTCCAGCAACAGCGCGACACCGGAGCCGTTGTCGTTGATGCCGGGGCCCTCCGGGACGGAGTCGAGATGGGCGCCCGCCATGACGACCTCACCGGCGTCGCCCGTGGTGGTCTGCGCAACGACGTTACGGCTGGTGATCTCCTCGACCCGAGCGCTCACCGTGAGCTCCACCGCCGCACCCGCGACGAGGGCGTCCCCGTCCGCCCGGCTGACGCCGACGGTGGGCAGGGTGCCGGCGGACTCCTCGCCCAGGGTGGCGCCGGTCAACGGGCCGTCGGCGTTGTTGGCGACGACCACGGCGGCCATCCCCGCGGCGGCCGCGGTGGTCGACTTCTGCGCGAACGGGCACGTTCCGCGCCGTACCAGCACCACCGACCCGGCCGCGACGCCCGCGTAGTCGCCCGCCTCACATCCCGACGTCTCGTCCTGGGCGATCACCGCGAGCGGGCCGCGGACGTCACCGCCCGGGGAGTAGCCGAGTAGCTGCACCTCCACCGCCCTGCCACCGACCACCAGGCGGGTCCCGCCGGGAACGAAGCGGCGCACCGTGAACTGCGGTGTCTCGACGGTGTAACCCGCCTCGCGCAGCACCGTCGCGACGTACTCGACGCTCGCGTCGTAACCGGGGGTGCCGAGGGCCCGGTTGCCGCCGTTCGCATCGGCGATGCGTTGAAGCTCCTCCAGGTGCGTGACGGCCCCCTCGCCGCGAACCGCCTCGACGAGCCGCTGTGGCAGCAGCGCATCCGGCGCCGGGGGCACCGGCGGGGGCGGCGCGCCGCACCCCGCGAGCACGCCGATCGCCACGATCCCGGCCAGCAGACGTCGCACGGCCCACACCTCCGCTCGGCCGCCGAGCCTAGGGTGGTGTCAGGTTCCGAAGATGCGCAGGACCTGCCCGGTGCGGACGACGACGCTGTGCCCGTCGAGATCGGCGACGGCGGCGCGAAGCGCGCCGTGCGTGGTCGGATAGGTGAGGAACACGACCCGCGCCGCACCCTCGGACGAGTCGTGCTGCTCGACGACCCGCAGCGAGATCCCGTGCGTTCCGAACACGCCGGACACCTCGGACAGCACGCCGGGCGAGTCCTTGAGCTCCAGGCGCAGGTAGTAGGGATGGACGTCGTCGGCCACCGATCCGGCGTGGGCGGGCTCCCCCACCAGGGGTGGCCTGCTCATGCCGCGCGTCCGGTTCGTGGCGGCGTCGAGGATGTCGCCGAGCAGCGCGGACGCCGTGGGCCGCTGCCCCGCGCCCCGCCCGTAGAGCATCAGCTCGCCTGCGTCCGCGCCGGTGACGAACACGGCGTTGAAGGTGTCGTGCACCGACGCGAGCGGGTGCGTGAGCGGCACCAGCGCCGGAAACACCTGCGCGCGCACGACCGGCGCGCCGTCACCCGGCTCGGACTCGGCCACGCCCAGCGACTTGACCGCGTAGCCGAAATCGTGCGCGATCTTCAGATCGACCCGCGCCACCCCCGAGATGCCCTCGGTGTGCACGTCGGCGACGTCGACGTGGTGACGGAACGCCAACGACGCGAGCAGGGCGAGCTTCGCGGCGGAGTCGTGGCCCTCGACGTCGGCGGTCGGGTCCGGCTCGGCGTAGCCCAGCTTCTGCGCCTGGGCCAGGACGTCCGCGTACTCGAGTCCCTCGCCCGCCATGCGGGAGAGGATGTAGTTGGAGGTGCCGTTGAGGATGCCCACGATCCGCGTGACGGGCTCGCTCGCGAGCGACTCGCGCACCGACCGCACCACCGGTACGGCCGCCACCGCGGCCGCCTCGAACAACAGGTCGACGTCGGACGCGCGGGCTTGGGCGAAGAGCTCCGGCCCGGCCGCGCTGACCAGCGCCTTGTTCGCGGTGACGACGGACTTCCCGGCGGCCAGCGCGCCGAGCACGATGTCGCGGGCCTCGGGGACGTCGCCGACCAGCTCGACCACGATGTCGATCTCCGGGTCGCCGATCACCTCCCGGTGGTCACCGGTGAGCCGGCGCGCCGAGACCGCGGCCGAGCGGGGCTTCGCCGGATCGGCCACGGCGATGCGGGTGAGCCGCAGGTCGATGCCCGTGCTCGCCTCGATGGCGGCCCGCCGCTCGTCGAAGACCTCCACCAGCTCGGCGCCGATGTTGCCGCACCCGACCATCCCCAGGGTGACGTGCTTGCCCATGTGCAGATCCTCGCCTCGCGCAGCCGGTGTGTCCGGATGTCCCACGTACGTCCTAACACGCCGCACCGACGATCGGCCGCCGGGATCCGTCACCCGACCCGGGATCGCCCGTGTCCCCAGCGCGCCGGGCACACGGCCCGGCGCCGCGCGCACCGCGCACACGGCGCACACGGCCCGACACCGGGCACACGGTCCGCCACCGCGCACACGGCCCGACACCGTGCACACGTCCGACACCGTGCACACGGTCCGGCACCGGGCGCACCGTCCGGCACCGTGCACATCTCGACGTTGCCGCGCACCTGGTCCGACATGTGCACCCACCACAGGCGGTGTGCACCGTCGCCGGGTGTGTCACCCGCCGGTGGCCCCACCACCGCGGTTCCGACCCCGCCTGCTCGGCTCTCCGCGGCTCCAGACCCCGCCTGCTTGATCTCCGCGGCTCCGACGCGGTCCCGACACCCGTGATCGGGGCCCCGCGGCTCGATGTGCCGCCCGGCGCCGCGACACGACACCCACGTGCAGTCGCGGCCCCGCGGTGTTCCCACACAGCGTTCGGTGCCCGCACATGCTGCCGGCGGTGGTTCCGGCGCGCAGGGGTGTGTGCCACCGCCGGCACACGTGTGCCGGGTGCGCGACGGCGCCACCGGTCTCGCCGTCCGCGTCCCGGCGGCTCCCGGACCCGGTGGGCGCGCCGACGCGCGACACGCCGTACCGTCCCCGCGGTGCAGACCTCCCGGCTCCGGATCACCCTGCGTGACGTCCGCCCGACCGTCCTACGGGTCGTGGACGTCCCCGCGTCGACGACCCTGCCGGAGCTGCACGAACTGCTCCAGGCCGCGCTCGGCTGGACGAACAGCCACCTGCACCAGTTCGTCGTCGACGACGACGTCTACGGCCCGCCGGATCCCGACCTCACCTGGCAGCGGGACGAGACCACCGTCGCGCTGAGGAAGCTGCCGACGACGTTCACCTACCTCTACGACCTGGGGGACGGCTGGGAGCACGACGTCGAGGTGCTCGGGCCGGGTGGCGACGAGCCCGGCTGCCGCTACGGGGAGGGCGACTGCCCGCCCGAGGACTGCGGCGGCCCGACGGGGCACGCCGAGTTGCTCGCGATCCTCGCCGATCCCGCGCATCCGGAGCACGCGGGGATGCGGGAGTGGGTCGGTGAACGAACACCGTTCGACCAGTCCGCGACGGACGAGCTGGTCCGGCTGACCGTCGGCGAGGTGCCCGCGAGCGTGCGCCTCGTGCTCGACCTCGCCGCAGGCGGGGTGCCCCTGACCCCCGGCGGGCGGTTGCCGCGCCGGTTCGTGCGCGCGGTGCAGGAGCAGCGGCCGCGCTGGTACCTCCTCGACCGTCCGGCGTCGATCGAGGAGGACCTGCCGCCGCTCGCCGCGCTGCACGACGTGTTGCGGGAGGTCGGCCTGCTGCGGCTGCGCCGCGGCGTCGTACACCCCATCCGGGCGGCGAACGACGACCGCGAGGTGCTGCGTCGCCTCCGGTCCTGGTTCGCGCGGGAGCCGTTCACCGGGGTACTCGCCGAGCTGGTCGTCGCCGTCCTGGTCGCCTGCGGCCCGGCCCAGGCCCGCGAGCTTGCACGGCGGCTGCTGCCGTCGCTCGCCGGCTGGAGGCGCGACGGGCAGGCTCTCGACGAAGAGGAGCTCACGCTCGCGATCTACCGGCTCAGCCCGGTGCTGCACGGGCTGGACCTGGCAGAACCGGGCAGGGCGGAGTGGAAGGCCGGGCCGTCGGCCCGCTCGCTGCTCCCCCGTGCCCTCGCCCTGTCGGCCGACATCTGACCGTTCACGGTCGCGAACGTTCGCTTGCCCTCCGATGCGAACGGATGTTCGAATACCGTCATGGGCTGGAACAACCCGGACGTCCCGTGGTCGACGTTGGAGGCTGCTCTGTCCGGGCGGCCGTCCAGCCGCAACGGCGCGAGCCTGTCGGGCGGGCCGGAGGCGGACGGTGGCGATTCCCCGGCGTGGTCACGCAAGCGGGAACCGTACGAGCCACCGCCGGTGCACCCGCCACAGCAGCACGTCCCGTTCGCCGAGCTGCACTGCCACTCCAACTTCAGCTTCCTCGACGGCGCGAGCCACCCCGAGGAGCTGGTCGAGCAGGCTACCCGGCTGGGGCTGGACGCACTGGCGCTCACCGACCACGACGGGATGTACGGGGTGGTCCGGTTCGCCGAAGCCGCTCGCGAGCTGGGCATACGGACGGTCTTCGGTGCAGAGCTGTCGCTGGAGCTGGACGCCCCGCAGAACGGCGTGGCCGATCCCCGCGGCGAGCACCTGCTGCTACTCGCCCGCGATCCGGTGGGCTACCGGGGACTGTGCCGCACGATCAGCAGCGCGCAGCTGCGGGGGCGGGAGAAGGGACGTCCGGTCTACGACCTGGAGGAGGTGGTGGCCGACACCGCGGGCCACGTCGTCGCGCTCACGGGGTGCCGCAAGGGGGCGGTGCGCCGCGCGTTGCACGGTGGCGGCCGGCCGGACCGGGCGCTGCGGCGGTTGGTGGAGCGGTTCGGCGCCGAACACGTCGCCGTCGAGCTGCACCACCGGGCGCTGCCCACCGACACCGAGCACAACGACGCCCTCGCCGCGCTGGCCCGCGACCACGGCCTGCCGGTCGTCGTCTCCACGGCGGCGCACTACGCCACCCCGCGCCGCCATCACCTGGCGAGCGCGCTGGCCGCGGTGCGCGCCCGCCGCAGCCTGGACGACGCGGACGGCTGGCTGCCGTCCGCGGGTACCGCCCACCTGCGCTCGGGGGCGGAGCTGTCGGCCCGGTTCGACACCCGCTACCCGGGTGCGGTGGCCGCCGCCGCCCGGATCGGGGCGGAGTGCGCGTTCGACATCGCGCTGGTGGCGCCCGATCTGCCGCCGTTCGAGGTCCCGGGCCGGCACACCCCCGCGACCTGGCTGCGGGAGCTGACGTGGCGGGGTGCCGCCGTACGGTACGGCAGCTTCGCCGAGTACCCGGAGGCCCTCGCGACGATCCGCCGCGAGCTGGACGTCATCGAGGCCAGGAACTTCCCGGGCTACTTCCTGATCGTCCACGACATCGTCCAGTTCTGCCGCCGCGCGGACATCCTCTGCCAGGGCAGGGGTTCGGCGGCCAACTCGGCGGTCTGCTATGCGCTGGGCATCACGAACGTCGACGCGGTGGGGCACGGGCTGCTGTTCGAGCGCTTCCTGTCCCCGGAGCGCGATGGCTATCCCGACATCGATCTCGACATCGAGTCGGGCCGACGCGAGGAGGTCATCCAGTACGTCTACGACCGCTACGGGCGCGAGTGCGCCGCCCAGGTCGCCAACGTGATCACCTACCGACCGCGGTCGGCGGTGCGCGACGTGGCGAAGGCGTTCGGCTTCTCCCCCGGCCAGCAGGACGCGTGGAGCAAGCAGATCGAGCGCTGGCACGGCCCGATCCCCGCACCCGGCACGGACGTCCCCGAGCGGGTGGCCGGGCTCGCCGAGGAGCTACTGGGCTTCCCCCGCCATCTCGGCATCCACTCCGGGGGGATGGTGATCTGCGACCGGCCGGTGTCGGAGGTGGTGCCGGTGGAGTGGGCACGGATGCCGGGACGCTCGGTCGTGCAGTGGGACAAGGACGACTGCGCGGCCGCCGGGCTCGTGAAGTTCGACCTGCTCGGGCTGGGGATGCTCACCGCGCTGCACACGATGATCGACCTGGTCGCCGAGCACCACGGGAAGCGGGTGGAGCTGCACGAGCTGAGCCCGGACGACCCCGCCGTCTTCGAGATGCTGGCCCGGGCGGACTCGGTCGGGGTCTTCCAGGTGGAGTCGCGCGCGCAGATGGCGACGCTGCCTCGGCTGAAGCCACGGAAGTTCTACGACCTGGTGGTCGAGGTGGCGCTGATCCGGCCCGGGCCGATCCAGGGCGGCTCGGTGCATCCCTACATCCGGCGGCGCAACCAGCTGGAGAAGTGGACGCACGATCACGAACTCATGAAGAACGCCCTGGACAAGACGCTGGGCGTGCCGCTGTTCCAGGAGCAGCTCATGCAGCTCGCCGTCGACGTCGCCGGCTTCTCCGCCGCGGACGCGGACGAGTTGCGCCGCGCGATGGGCGCCAAGCGCTCCAGCGAGAAGATGGAGCGGCTGCGCGGACGGCTCTACTCCGGCATGGCGGCCAGCGGAATCCACGACCCGCTCGCCTCGACGATCTTCACGAAGATGCTGGCATTCGCGAACTTCGGCTTTCCCGAGAGCCACGCGATCAGCTTCGCGTCGCTGGTCTACTACTCCGCCTGGTTCAAGCACTACTACCCGTCGGCGTTCTGCGCGGCGCTGCTCAACTCCCAGCCGATGGGCTTCTACTCCCCGCAGTCACTGGTCGCGGACGCGCGACGGCACGGGGTGCTGGTCCGTGGCCCGGACGTCAACCACGGGTTCGCGGGCGCGGTGCTCCAGCCGGACACGCGCAGCACCGGTGGCCAGGCGGTCCGGTTGGGGCTGGCTGAGGTGCGTGGCATCGGCGACGAGTTCGCCGAGCGGATCGTCGCCGAGCGCGCTGCGGGCCCGTTCGCCGATCTGGCCGATCTCGCCCGCCGGGTGCGGCTGACATCACCGCAGGCCGAGGCACTGGCCACGGCGGGAGCGTTCGGCTGCTTCCGCGGACGCAGACGGCGGGACGCGCGCCGTCCCGGTGACCGCCGCAACGCCCTGACCCGCCGCGAGGCGTTGTGGGCTGCAGGTGTGGTGGCAGAGGTGCGCCCGGAGCACCTGCCGGGCATCGCGGTGGGTATGGACGCCCCGGCGCTGCCGGGGCTGACGCCTGCCGAGCTCACGGTCGCCGACGTCTGGGCCACCGGAGTGTCGCCGGACTCCCACCCGATGCAGCACCTGCGGGAGAAGCTGGACCGTCTGGGGGCGGTGCGTATCGACCGGCTCGACGCCGCGGCCCGCCACCACCGTCCGCCTCCCAACGATCCGGACGTCCTGCTCCGGGTGCTGGTCGGCGGGCTCGTCACGCACCGGCAACGCCCGGCCACCGCGCGCGGCGTCACCTTCCTCAACCTGGAGGACGAGAGCGGAATGCTCAACGTCACCTGCTCGGAGGGGCTGTGGGCCCGCCATCGCACCGTGGCGGTCGGCAGCGCGGCCCTGCTGGTCCGCGGCCGGCTGGAACGCAGTCCGGAAGGGGTGCTCAACCTGGTCGCCGACCGGCTGCAGAGGCTCCCGCTCACCGTCGCCGTCCGGTCGAGGGATTTCCGGTGAACACGCGAGCGCCCCACCGCAGAGGTACGGCGGGGCGGATCGCGGATCGTCCGGAGCTACTTCACGATCGGGTTGCCCATCGGAAGCGGGCGACCACCCAGGTCCTGGTTGATGCCGTCGACCAGGATGTAGGCGAACACCGCGCAGAACAGGAACGTCATGATTCCCGCGATGGGGAACAGGCCCGCGTTCGCGGTGGTCACCCCGATCAGCGTGAGCGCGAAGGTGATCACGATGAGGGTGAAGCCCACGGTGAAGGCAAGTGGGAGGCGCATCGTGGCGACGGTCAGCACCGCGACGGCGATGAGGAACGAGAGCAGGTAGGTGGCCTGCACCTGAGCAACCTGGTCCGCGGCGACGGCCGGGTCGGACGAGATCCCGAACCACCCGTTGACCAGACCGAGCAGCAGGAAGCCGAAGCTGATCCAGAAGGCCGCGAACACGCCGAAGGCCGCAGCCACCACGCTCGCGCCGATCCGGGCCGCCCAGACACACGCGATCAGCTCGAAGAGCCCGGCCGAGATCGTCACCGCGGGGATCATGCCGCCCGGCAGGCCGGCGGTGTCGAGATAGCCGACGTACCACAGGCCCAGGGTCAGGGCTCCGGGCAGGAAGGTCAGCAGACCGAGCAGCAGCGGGTTGCCCCCGGTGTGCGCCGGGGGTGCTTCGGCCTCCCGGACATCACCTGCCTGGACATCACCTGTCACCTGGACATCGCTGTCGACGCTCATGTGCGCTCCTCCCGTCTGGTACCGGCCTCGGCGCCGGATCACGGAATTGTGAGTAGCGTCTCCCGGATCACGGACCTGCCCGATCGGTCCCCTACCCCGTTTCGCCCTCCCCTTTCGGTGCGGTGTCCCGATGAGGCCCGCGCGATTCCCAGCCTCCGCACGACGCTGCAAGGATGGCCGCGTGACAGCGACGGTGATGGACGGCAGGGCGACTCTCGCAGCGATCCTCGCGGAGTTGCGCGGGCGGATCGAGAAACTCGCTGCCGCCGGCACGACACCCGGCCTCGGCACGCTTCTGGTGGGCGACGATCCCGGATCGCAGTCCTACGTGCGGGCGAAGCACCGGGACTGTGCCAAGGTCGGCATCGCGTCGATCCAGCGGGAGCTGCCGGCGCAGGCCACGCAGGCCGACGTCGAGCAGGCCATCGACGAGCTGAACGCCGACCCGTCGTGCACCGCCTTCATCGTCCAGCTACCGCTGCCGCGGGGCCTGGACGTCGGCGCCGCGTTGGAGCGGATCGACCCGGCGAAGGACGCGGACGGGCTCCACCCGGTGAACCTCGGCCGCCTCGTGCTGGGCGAGCCCGCTCCACTGCCGTGCACTCCACGCGGGATCGTCGAGCTCTGCCGTCGCTACGGCGTGGCACTGGGCGGGGCGCGCGTCACGGTGATCGGGCGCGGGGTGACGGTCGGACGCCCGCTGGGCCTGCTGCTCACCCGCCGCACCGAGAACTCGACGGTCACGCTGTGCCACACGGGGACCCGCGACCTGGCCGAGGAGGTGCGCCGGGCGGACGTCGTCGTCGCGGCGGCCGGTGTACCGGGTCTCGTCACCGCCGACATGGTGCGGCCGGGCGCGGTGGTGCTGGACGTCGGCGTGAGCCGGGTGGACGGCAAGCTCGCCGGTGACGTCGCCGCGGATGTGGCCGAGGTGGCCGGGCTGGTCGCGCCCAACCCTGGTGGGGTCGGCCCGATGACGCGGGCGATGCTGCTGACCAACGTGGTCGAGGCCGCGGAGAAGGATGCCGGGATCGGGCACGGCGGGTGAGGGTCGCGGCGGTGGTCCACCCGGGGCGGGGCGGGGAGCGGTGGTGAGCGTCAGGCCCGGCCGCCCGGGGGAACCCCGTCGCGCGGCGCCCCCCTGGCCGCCGGTGTGGCTGCCTGCCGCGTTCGTCTACGCGATCGCCGCGATCGGGATGCTGCGCGTGCTCACCCAGCACTGGCGGGAAGGTGCTGCGTTCCTCGCCGGCTCGATGCTCGCGGCCGCCGTGCTGCGCGCACTGCTGCCAGAGGACCGCGCCGGGCTGCTCGCCGTCCGCAGCAAGGTGATCGACATGACGCTCTACGTCGGCCTGGGCCTGGTGACGCTCGTCCTCGCCGTCACGATCACCCACGGCCTGAGCCTGTCCTGACGCCGCTCCCGCATGGTGCCGCGACGTCACCGCAGCGGGACAGCCGGTTCCGGGCCACCGCGCCGGGAGTCCGCGACACTCGCGCCCGGCGAAACCCGCAACTCGCGGCGGCGGAAACCGCAACTCGCGGCGGCGGGACCCGCAACTCGCGGGCCGGGGTCAGGGGGTGCCGGCGTAGATCCGGCGGACGAGGTCCTCGATCGACGGGGCTGCGACGGTGAGATCACGGACCTCCACCCGGGCCGTGACGGCGCCGATCAGCTCGGCCGCGGTCACCGCGGCGGGGGCGAACCGCAGGCGCTGGCGCAGCCCGCCGGCCTCGACGGCGACGTCCGTCACCCCGGGGAGCCCGGCGACCGGCGCGGCGGGGGTCACCAGCTCCACCACCAGCTCGCGGGCCTCGCCGGAGCGGCGGCGCAGGGCGGCGAGGTCGTCGTCGACGAGGACGCGCCCGTGGTCGATGACGACGACCCGGCGGCAGAGGCGGTCGACGTCGGGCAGGTCGTGGGTGGTGAGCAGCAGCGTGGTCTCGCCGCGCGCGTTGACCTGCGAGAGGAACCCGCGAAGCCGCTCCTTGCTGGTGAGGTCGAGCCCGATGGTGGGCTCGTCCAGGACCAGCAGCTCGGGGGCGTGCAGCAGCGCCGCGGTCACCTCACCGCGCATCCGCTGGCCCAGCGACAGCTGGCGCACCGGCGTCGCGAGGAACGGGGCCATGTCGAGCAGCGCGACGCACTCGTCGAGCCGCTCCCGGAACACCGCGGGCGGCACGCGGTGGATGGCGCCGTGCAGGTCGAAGCTCTCGGCCAGCGGCAGGTCCCACCACAGCTGACTGCGCTGCCCGAACACGACGCCGATACGGCGCGCGAGCTCGCGGCGCTGCGCGACCGGGTCCAGACCGCAGACCCGGGCGCGGCCCGCCGTGGGGACGAGCACGCCGGTGAGCATCTTGATCGTCGTCGACTTGCCTGCGCCGTTGGGCCCGAGGAAGCCGACGGCCTCGCCGGCCTCGACCCGCAACGTGACGTCCGCGACGGCGCTCACGCTGCGGCGTCGCCACCGGCTCCCGACGAGGAAGCCCCGGCACAGACCGTCCGCCTCGATGATCATGTCGACCTCCGTCACGATCCCGTCCCCTGGTAGTGCCGCACACCGCATCTCCAGACCAGCGCGGCCGCGGCGACCATCGCGAGCGCCGCGACCGGGGAGCCCCAGCGCATCGCCTCCGGCAGCCCGAGCGGATCGGGCCGTCCGATGATCGCGAGTGCCGGGAAGTACGCGACGAACGCCGAGGGCACCACGAAGCACAGGATGCGCCGCAGCGTCGGCCCGAAGATCGTCAGCGGGTACGACATGGCGAAGTTCGAGCCGTAGGTGAACGCGTTGGCGAACTCGCGGGCGTCCACCAACCAGAACGACACCGCGTTCGTCGCGACGAAGATCGCCCCGAGCAGGACGGCCCCGACGAGCGGAGCGGTGAGCGCCACGATCACGGTCGCCGCCGACCAGGCCGGCGCGAGCACCACGAGCGACCACAGGTAGACGGCGATCCCGACGATCACCCGTCCGAGGCGGCGCAGTGCGATGTCCGCGGTGAGCAGCTGGGCCAGCGTGCCGAGCGGGCGCAGCAGGTAGACGTCCAGCTCGCCGGTGCGGACCAGTTCGGGCAGCTCCTCGATCTGCCCGGCCACCATGTCCGCGAGGCCGAACGCTGCCGCCGCGATCCCGTACATGAGCGCGACCTCGGCGAAGCTGAACCCGCCGAGGGTCTCGACGTGGCCGAACACCACGAGCAGTGCCACCAGCTCGATCCCCTGGGCGAGGAACTGGGCGAGCAGGTCCAGCGCGAACGACGCCGGGTAGGCGAGCTGGCTTCGAAACCGCGAGCCGATGATCCGGACGTGGACGGCGGCGTGCCCTCCACGGAGATCACCCAGTGGCTCACCCACCCTGCACCACCAGCCGCCGTGCGCCGCGTTCCAGCGCGACGCGCCCCGCAGCCAGCAGCAGCACCATCCACGCCACCTGGTGGATCACCGCGGGCCAGGACACCTGCTCCAGGAAGACGTCGATGGGGGTCTGGAAGAGCGCAGGGAACGGGGTCCACCACAGCGCGGTGCGCGCCCACGGCGGGAACCACGACAGCGGCATCACCAGCCCGGCGAGCAACCCGCCCACGACCCCCCACACCGCGAGCACGCCGCGGGCGTCGAGCAGCCAGAAGGCGGTGAGGTTGAGCAGGAAGCGGATGGCGAAGCTCACGACCACGGCCGCGAGCACGGACACCGCGAACAACGCATAGGTCCCCGGATGCTCCGGCCAGCGGAGACCGAACAGGAGCGCCCCGAACGCCGCGGGCGGAACGAGCCGGGTGAGCACCGCGAACCCGGCCCGGCCGAGGTCACCCGCGAGCCGGGCCGCCTGCAGGTCCCAGGGCCTGCCGAGATCGACGACGACGTCGCCGGAGCGGATGCGGCGGGAGAGTTCGACATCGCCCCAGAGCAGCACCACCGTGAGCAGGCCCTGACCGAGCCAGACGTAGGTGACGGCCGCGGCCGCGTCGTAGCCGCCGACGGTGGCCGGCCCCGCCTCCGCGGGACCGCGCGCGTCGGCGGTGCCCCGCTCGGCGAGCACGGCGAGCAGCACGGCGGTACGCAGGAGCCCGAAGACGACGTTGGTGGTGAGGCCGGCCAGCGTGGCCTGGCGGTAGGTGGAGTAGCGGAGGAACCCGGCCCGGATCAGTCGCGGGAAGAGCACGTCGATCAACGTTACGGCGCCGCGCAACCGAATTTCCGCCCCGCCCGGGGCGGGGTGCCCCACCCGGGAATCAGCGAGCGCCGGTCGGCTCCGGGCGCCGCGCGACGACGACGCCGAGGGTGCCGTGGCCGGTCAGCAGGTACGTCGGCCGATCCACGACGACGACGCGCCGAACACCACGAAACGCCGGCATCGGGTTCTCCTCGGTGGATGCGACGGATCGCCGAACTCGGGCTGATGAGATGCGCAACTCGCGCCGAGATCTAGCCCCAGACCGCGTCGGCCACCGACACCACCAGCTCCAGCTTGCGCCGCTGGTCGTCCGCGGTGAGCTCGTTGCCCTCCCAGGTGCTCGCGAACCCGCACTGCGGGCTCAGCGCCAGCCGCTCGTACGGGACGTACCGGGCGGCCTCGTCGATGCGCCGGCGCAGGTCGTCGGCCGACTCCAGCTCCGGGCGCTTGGTCGTCACCAGCCCGAGCACGACCGTCGTGGCGTCCGGGACGAAGCGCAGTGCCTCGAACCCGCCGGAGCGCACGTCGTCGTACTCCAGCAGGAGCCGGTCGTAGCGGGTCTGCGCGAACAGCGCCTCCGCGAACTCCTCGTAGGGCGCGCTGCTCTCCCACATGCTGCGGTAGTTGCCGCGGCAGACGTGGATGCCGGTGGTGACGCCCTCGATCCCCTCCAGCACGCGGCGGTCCGCGCGGGCGTACGCGGCGAGCTGCGCCATGCGCCGGTCCTGGTCGGGGAACAGCCGCGGCTCGTCGAGGAAGGTGTACTTGGGCGCGTCGAGCTGCAGGTACGCCACGCCCGCGGCGGCGAGCTCGCGGGCCTGCGCGTGCATGAGCGTCGCGAGCTCGTCGAGGAAGCGCTCGCGGTCGGGGTAGGCGCGGTCGGAGATCCCGTCCACCCAGTAGGACAGGAAGTTCGACGGCACCGGCATCGTCACCTTGACCGGCCGGTGCGCACGCTCCAGCACGAACCGCGCCTCCGAGTCGACCAGGCTCCCGCGGCGGCGCAGCGGGCCGTTCGCCACCGGCGAGGTGTGGCTGACCTCGCGACCGGCGTCGTCGGTCCAGGTCCGGACGAAGCCCGTGGGGTCGAACCCGTCCGCGATCTCCAGGACGGGCCCGTGCCAGATCCGCCTGCGCAGCTCCCCGTCCCCGACGACGCCGAACCCGAGCCCCTCCAGCAGCGCGATCGCATCCTCGACGGCCTCGTCCTGCGCCGCGCGCAGCTCGTCGGCGGGGGCGTCGCGGGCCATCGCCGCCTTCAACGCCGGCGGGCGCAGCAGGCTCCCGACGGTGTCGGCGCGCACCCCTGCCGCCGTGACGCCTCCCGCCGCAGCCCCCGCGGCACCTCCCGGCTCACCCACCCCGCACCTCCCGGGCCGCCGCAGCGGCCGCGGTCATCTTGCGGATCGCGAGGTTGCGCGGCACCCGGCGCAGCCCGCAGTCCGTGGAGATCTCCAGCTCGTCGAGGCGGCGGTACTTCTCGCAGATCCGCACCCGCTCCACGACGTCGGCGACCGTCTCGGCGTAATGGGTCTTGATGTCGATCAGGCCCGCCGAGAGCAGCCGGCCGCGGTCCCAGCCGCCCACCAGGTCGATCTCGGCCATCTCGCGCCCGCCGAACTCCAGGCTGAACCCGTGCACGTGCGCGTCGAGCAGCCGCGGGAACAGCCACCGGTAGGTGCGCCTGGCGTACGGCAGGCGCCGGAACGAGCCGAAGCAGACGTGCAGCGTGAACGTCACCGAGCCGAACCCGTCGACGACCTTGTTGACCAGCTCGACCATCGTGTCGGGCGTGCGGTCGTCCTCGGCGACGGCCGGGGTGATCGGCTCCTCCAGCTGGATGTAGTCGCAGCCCGCCGCGACCAGCTCGCCGATGTGGCGGCGCAGCGCGGGGACGAACGCCTCCGCGCACGCCTTGCGGCTGGGGTAGATCCCGGCGAAGTCCAGCTCGGTGGTCATCCCGTACGGGCCGGGCATCCCCACGCGCGGGTGGCGGGTGGTGTGGTCGCGCAGGAACGCGAACTCGCCCGCGAAGTCCCACATGTGCTCGAGGTCGTCGAGCGGGCGGGTGAGCCGCCAGACGTCGAGCATGTCGTAGCCGAGCGCGCCGAGCCGCCGCGGCGCGGGCCGCAGCTCCAGCCCGGGCAGGTTCGCGGTGATCGCCTCGATCCAGCCGCGGCGGCGGTGCTCGCCGTCGGTGACGACGTCGAGGCCGCAGCGTTCCTGGTCCTCGATCGCGAGCAGGCAGTAGTCGTCGTAGAGCTCGCGGGTGTCGTCCGGGCCGAAGCGCCCGGCGGCCTCGGCCTGCTCCAGCACGTCCCACCAGCCCGGTCGGGCCCAGCCGCCGGTGGTGGTCACGGCGAGCGGCGGTCGGTCGGTCATGTCCCCTCCTGTAGGGCTTTGAGGAGCGCGTCATGGACGAGCCCGTTGCTCGCGACGACGTCGGCGAGCGCCATCCCGACCGGGTGCCCGGCGAAGTCGGTGAACCGCCCACCGGCCTCCTCGACGAGCAGCCGCCCCGCGGCGACGTCCCACGGGTCCATCACCCGCTCGACGTAGGCGGTGTAGCGGCCGGCCGCGATGTGGGCGAGCACCAGCGCGGGGGCACCGGGGAAACGCACCCCGCCGCTCACGCCCATGAGCAGCGCCATCAGGTCGGCGAACTCGCGGATCAGCTGCGGATCGGCGGACTGGGCCTGCGTGACGACGAGTGCGCGCGCCACGTCGTCGACCGGGGAGACCTGCAGCGGACGGCCGTCGCACCAGGCGCCCCCGCCGCGGACGGTGGAGTACAGCTCGTCGCGGCTCGGGTCGTACACCGCGCCCGCCAGCACCTCCCCGCGCACCGTCACCGCCACCGACGTGCAGAAGTACGGCACCCCGTTGAGGTAGTTGCGGGTGCCGTCGAGGGGGTCGACGTACCAGACGGGCCGGTCGGGGTCGGGCTCGCCGCCCTCCTCCTCCCCGATCACGAGGTGGTCGGGGTACTCGGCCGCGAGCACCGCGTTCACCGCGCGCTGCGCCGCCGCGTCGGCCGAGCTCGTGACGTCCACCCGCGCGTCCTTGAGCCGGACCTCCAGCGGGCCGCCCTGAAGCCGCAGCAGCTCCGCGCCCGCCGCGCGGACGGCGCGCTCGGCCGTCGCGGCCCAGGCCTGCACCGTCACGACAGGACCTGGACGATCCCGCGGTCGCCGTCCACCCGCACCCGGTCGCCGGTGCGGATCGCTGCGGTGCCCACCGCCGTGCCGACGACGCACGGGATGCCGTACTCGCGGCTGACGATCGCGGTGTGCGCGAGGCTCCCGCCGGTGTCCGTGACGGCCGCCGCGACGATCCCGAACGCGGGCGTCCACTCCGTCGTCGTGCCGCCGCACACGAGCACCTCGCCCGCCCGGATCTGGTCGATGTCGCGGGCCGAGCGCACCACCCGCGCGGTCCCGACCACCACCCCGCCGGACGCCCCGAGGCCCTGCAGCTCGGCGCTGACCAGACCGTCGCGGATCGTCGCCAGGTACTCCGGGGTGAGGCCGAAGATCTCGGTCATGATCGGGTCGTCCACCCGCTCCGGGACGGTGCCCACCATCGGCGGCAGCTCGTCGCCGCGGGCGCTCCAGCGGGCGTAGTAGTCGCGCCGCTGCGGGACGAGCGCAGCCAGTTCCGCCCAGTCCGCGCGCCCGGCCATCGCGTCGAAGAGCTCGGGCTTGAACAGCCAGAACACGTCGTCGGCGGCCGCGAGCACGCCGTCGGCGACCAGCCGCTCGCCGAGGGCGAGGGAGAACCGGCGCACGGGCAGGTGGATGCGCCGGTCGATGAGGAAGTTGTGCTCCTCGTTCCACCACACGAAGTTCGCCGCCCGGTTCGCCGCCAGCGCCGCGTCGAAGCGCTCCCGGTCCTCCTCGGACGCGATCGCGTCGCGGGCCTTGGCCACCAGCGCGTCCCGCTCGGCGAGGACGCCGCGCCGCGCCGCGTCGAAGTCGTGGACCTCGGTGGCGAGGAACTCGCGGATCGTCGCCAGCGGCGTCGACGGACGCTCGGCCCAGGACGGGCGGTCGATCGTGCACGTCTCGTCGGTGCGCTGGCCCCACTCGGTGAGGAAGCCCTGCAGCTCGGCCCACCAGACGCCGCCCTGCGGGGTCGCCAGCACCTCGGCCCGCAGCGCCTGCGGGTCGATCCGTTCCGGCGCGCCGGCCAGCACCACGTCGACCCCGCACTCGCGGGCGCGCACCGCGAGAGCCCACAACCGCTCGTCGGTCGCGAGGAACGCCGTGCGCTCCCCCGCG
>JBFWRR010000033.1:17006-46948 GCA_050248815.1 Pseudonocardia sp.
CTCGAAGTGGATCGCCCAGCCGCGGCGGTGGAACGTGTAGGCCTCCTGCAGCGCCGCCCACAGCGCGTCGCGGTCCATCGTGGCGGTGTCCAGCGCGTCGAAGTGGGCGTAGCCCGCCTCCAGCTCCGCGACGTGCCCCTGCCAGTAGGCGTCGAAGTCGGCGAGCTTCGCGGCGAGGAACGGCCCGAAGCGCTGCGCCCGCGCCCCGATCTCCCACGGCGAGCTCACGAGCACCTGGCCCAGGTAGACGTGCACGCCGGCGAGCCGGTTGACGGTGCCCTTCGTCGGCGGGATGCCGGTCAGCTCCGCGCCGAACTGCGTGCCCCAGGTCTGGGCGTCCTCCAGCAGCGCGATGCTGCCCGGGGTGAGGCCCTCGCCGAAGTGCATGGAGTCGCGCAACCAGAAACGGTCCTGGTCCACCGCGCCGAACAGCGCCAGCGGTTCGGCGACGAACGGCCGCTCGGCCTGGCGGGGTTCCCAGCCGGGGTAGAAGCCCTTGCCGACGAACTCGTCGATCGGGATGACGTGCTCGCCCATTCGCGCCTCCACACCTCGTCGTGTCGCGCGCCAGCCTAGGAACGGGGCCGCCGCGGGCGTGAGCCGTTTCCCGCACGCGACGTCCGGATCCGGACGTGGGTTGACACGTCCGCGGTGATCGGGACAGTGAGAGCCATGGCCGTCGACGTCCCGCGCCGTGCGACGCTGCGCACGGGCAGCGTCGAGGAGGCGCACGCCCGCGCCGAGCAACTGATGACGCGCCACCGCATGCAGGTGGTACGCGACGACGAGCCGTTCGCCGCGCGCATCGACACCGACGAGTACGACGGTCTCGGCGTCATGCACTTCTCCTTCGGCGCCGAGGTGCTCGTCGAGTCCGCGCCGCTGGAGGACTTCGTCACCGTCCACGTGCCGCTGTCGGGGCGGCTGCGCGTCGAGCACCGCGGGACGCGGACGGTCGCCGATCCGCGCCACGGCGCCGTCTTCTCCGCGCACGGCCCGATGACGCTGGGCTGGGAACGCGGACTGGACCTGTTCGTGATCAAGCTGGACCGGGCGGCCGTGCAGCAGCGCCTGCGCGACCTCGTCGGTGCGCCACCGCGCGGACCGCTGCTGTTCGACGTGGCCGCGGACCTGTACGGGGACGGCCGCGCGCTCGCCGGGGCCGTCGACCTCGCCCGCCGCACCTTCGCCGCCGCCGGGCCCGCCGGCCCCTCGACTCTGGTGCGCGGCGAGCTGCGCCACGCCGTGACGACGGCGCTGCTGCTCGGGCACCGGCACAGCCACACCGCGGACGTCCTCGCCCCGCAGCCGCCCCCGCCGCCGCGGGCGCTGCGGCGCGCCCTCGAGCTGATCACCGACGGCCCTCCGCTCACGAGCGCGGAGCTGGCGCGGCAGGTCGGCGTCGCCGAGCGCACCCTCTACGCGGCCTTCCGCCGCCGGTTCGGCCTCTCGCCCGGCGCGTACGGGCGGGCGCTGCGGCTGGACCGGGTGCGCGCGGAGCTGCTCGCGGGCGGGGACGGGGTCAGCGTGCGGGAGGTCGCGGAGCGTCACGGCTTCCAGCACCCGGGCCGCTTCGCCGCGGCGTACCGGGCGCGGTTCGGGGAGCTGCCCTCGGCCACCCTCGGCGCGGCTTGACCTGAAGTCCGGTCGAGCGTGCAGAGTCGGCGACATGAGCATCTTCACCGCGGCCGAGCTCGCCTTCCTGCGCGAGGTCCGCCTCGCGCGCCTGGCCACGCTGGGCCCGGACGGCGCACCGCAGGTCCGCCCCGTCGGCTTCCTCGTCGACGAGCAGGCGGGCACGATCGACATCCCCGGCCTGCGCAACCCGTCGACCCAGAAGTGGCGCAACGTGCAGCGCGACCCCCGCGTCGCCCTCGTCGTGGACGACGTGGTGCCCGACCCGTGGCAGCCGCGGGCACTGGAGATCCGCGGCACCGCCGAGGCGCTGCCGGACGTGTTCCCCGAGGCCGCCTTCCCCGGCGTGGCACCCGGCGTGATCCGGATCCGTCCGCGACGGATCCTCGTCTTCGGCCTGGACGGCAGCCCCGCCGCGCGGACGGTGGCCTCGACCGGCGCGTGATCAGCGCGGGTCGCGGCCCGTCAGGGCGAGCACGCGGTCCTGGCGGGACGCGCCGTCGGGCAGCGGCACGGCGGGCTTGCAGACCCCCTCTGTGTACATGGCGTCGCCGAACCCGGCGATCGCCGTCTCGAGCAGGTCCAGCTCGGCGTCGGTGAACCGCTCGTCGCGACCCAGCCCACGGGCGATGTCCCAGCGGTGGACGAGCAGGTCGAAGCCGTAGAAGTCCACGAGCGTGGCGCCCACAGTCGTGCGCCCGAAGTAGCCGTCGTACTCGCGCGACCACAGATCCTCGGGCAGCGCCTCGACGGCCGCGGCGTGCGCCGCCCACCGCGCGGCGAGGTCGCCCTCCGGGCGCGGGCCGAGGTCGGTGTGGCGGGTGAGGAAGGCCCGCTGGGAGTCGATGACGTGGTCGACGACGTCGTCGACCGTCCAGCCCTCGCACGCCGTGGCCGCCGCCGGATCCGTGCCACCGTCGAGCAGCGCCCCGAACGCCTCGGCTTTCTCCCGGTAGAGCTTGCGCACGTCTCGCATGCGCCCATCATCGGCGAGCGGACCGGCTGCAGGCTTGAAAGAATCCGTCAGGTGCCCCGCCCCGTCGACCCGGTCGAACACGCGCACCTGCGCGACGCGAGCGGGTTCAGCCCGCCGGTGCACCGCTACGCCCCGGAGCCCGCCCTCGCCGATCTCGTACGCCGACACTGGGTGCCCGTGTGGTCGCTGCCGGACGGGGCGCGGTCCGTGCAACGGGTGCTGCAGTACCCGGTCTGCCTGACCGTCGTCGCGGGCTCCTACGCCCGCCTCGTCGGCGTCGACACCGGGCTGTCGACCAGGGAGCTCACCGGCAGTGGCTGGGCCGTCGGCACGATGCTGCAGCCCGCGGCCGGGGCGCTGCTGCTCGGCGGGCCCGTCCCGGCGATCACCGACGGGCATACGGATCTCGCGGGGCTCCCCGGAATCGACGGGCCCGCGCTCACCGCCGCCGTCCGCGCAGAGATGGGCACCGACCCGGCGGACCCGGCACGCCACCGCGCCGCGCTCGTCCACGTCGAGCGGGCGCTCGCCACGCTGCTGCCGGTCGACGAGGAGGGACTGCTGGTCAACGCCGTCGTCGAGTACGTGGAGGGCGATCCGGAGGTGCTGCGGGTGGCCCAGATCTGCGCCAAGTTCGGCATCGCGGACCGCACCCTGCAGCGGCTGGTGCTACGCCGCACCGGCCTCACCCCGAAGTGGCTCGTCCAGCGCCGCCGCCTGCAGGACGCCGCGGGGATGCTGCGCGAGGGCGCCGATCTCGCCCGCGTCGCCGCAGATCTCGGCTATGCCGACCAGGCGCACTTCACCCGCGACTTCCGCACCGTCACCGGCCTCACCCCGGGCCGCTTCGCCGCCGAGCCGCCGCCGCACTGACGGGCTCGGCTCAGGCGCCGATCCGGTAGCTGTCGCCGTAGGTCTGCCACTCCAGCGGCGGGTCCAGCCCGAGGTTGCCCTCCCGCAGGAACACCCGCTGCTCGGTGTCGACCCGGGTGGTGTCGCTGTGTGCCGCCTCGCGACGCATCACGGCGACCCGGGCGTCGAGGAACGCGTCGAGGTAGGCCGTCTCGTCCCCGCCCCGGGACGGGGGGTCGGCCGCCGCGAGCGCCGCCTCCCGGATCCCGCCGAAGCTGTCCGCGTCCTCCCCGGGTCCGTGCATGACCAGCGCGTCGAAGTAGACGAACTGGCCGAGCGTGCCCAGCCCGTCCGCCTGCCCCTGCGCCACCGCAGGCCCGAGGTAGTCGGTGTCGCGCACGTGGTCCTGGGCCGCCCGGAACGCCGGGTCGTCCGCTGCGGCATGCCAGGCCGCGACGAACCCGTCGCCGAGCCCGTCGTGGGAGTCCGTGCCGTCCACCGCCTCCAGCGCAGGCAGGTACGGTGCGAGGCCGTTGCCCGGGACGGCGGCGGTGTAGGCGCGGACCACCTCCAGCATGTCGCCGGTGCCCGAGGTGAACCCGATGATGCCGCCGGTGTAGCCCCGGCCGTCGGCGATGTCCTCGAGGTAGCCGTACTGGGCGCGCCAGTCCAGGGTCGAGTTCTCGGCGCTCGCCACGAGCTGCATGGCGATGTCCAGCTTCACGGGGTCGTCCAGGTCCACCACGGGAGCGGGCGGCGGCGCCGGGGCGGGATCGACCAGCACGGCCGCTCCGACCAGCACCGCGACGATCCCTGCGGCGATCCCCAGCACGACGGGGCGGACCGTCAGAACCCCGCGAGAGCGGCGTTGAACGTCGCGCTCGGTCGCATGACCTCGTCCGCGCGGGACCGGTCGACGTAGTAGTAGCCGCCCAGGTCCACCGGGGAGCCCTGTACCGCGTTCAGCTCGGCGACGATCGTCTCCTCCTGGGCGGCCAGGCGCTCCGCCAGCGGGGCGAAGACCGCCGCCAGCTCCGGGTCGTCGGTCTGCTCGGCGAGCGCACGGGCCCAGTACAGGGCCAGGTAGAAGTGCGAGCCGCGGTTGTCGAGCTCGCCGACCTTGCGCGACGGCGACCGGCCGGTCTCCAGCAGCGCCCCCGTCGCCTCGTCGAGCGCTCGGCCGAGGACCCCGGCGCGCGGGTTGTCGCCGCGCTCGGCGACGTGCTCCAGCGAGACCGCCAGGGCGAGGAACTCACCCAGCGAGTCCCAGCGCAGGTGGTTCTCCCTGACCAGCTGCTGCACGTGCTTGGGTGCCGATCCGCCCGCGCCGGTCTCGAACAGCCCGCCGCCGTTCATCAGCGGCACGATCGAGAGCATCTTCGCGCTGGTGCCGAGCTCCAGGATCGGGAACAGGTCCGTGAGGTAGTCGCGCAGCACGTTGCCCGTGACGGAGATCGTGTCCTCGCCGCGCGCGGCCCGCTCCAACGTGTACCGGGTGGCCTGCGCGACCGGGAGGATCTCGATCGTCAGCCCGTCCGTGTCGAGCCGCTCCAGCTCGGCGCGCACCTTCGCGAGCACCTGGGCGTCGTGCCCGCGCGTCTCGTCCAGCCAGAACACGGCGGGCCAGCCGGTGGCGCGGGCCCGGCCGACCGCGAGCTCGACCCAGTTGCGGACCGGCGCGTCCTTGGTCTGGCAGGCCCGCCAGATGTCCCCGGCCGCCACCGCGTGCTCCAGCAGCGGGGTGCCGTCCGAGGCCACCACCCGGACGGTGCCGGGCGCGGCGATCTCGAAGGTCTTGTCGTGGCTGCCGTACTCCTCGGCCTTCTGGGCCATCAGCCCGACGTTCGGCGTGGTGCCCATCGTCGTCGGGTCGAACGCGCCGTGCTCGCGGCAGAAGTCGACCGTCTCGGCGTAGAGCGCCGCGTAGCACGAGTCCGGGATGACGAACGCCGTGTCCTGCTGCTCGCCGTCCGCGTTCCACATCTGGCCGGACGAGCGGATCGCCGCGGGCATCGAGGCGTCGATGATCACGTCGCTGGGGACGTGCAGGTTGGTGATGCCGCGGTCCGAGTCGACCATCGCGATCCGCGGCGCGTCGGCGTACGTGGCCGTGATCGCGGCCTCGATCTCCTCGCGGCGGTCCGCGGGCAGCTTGCCCAGCGCGGTGATCACGCTGGCCAGGCCGTCGTCGGGGTCCGCGCCGACGGAGGCGAGGTCGTCGCCGAACCGCTCGAAGACGTCCGCGAAGTAGGTGGTGACGGCGTGCCCGAACATGATCGGGTCCGACACCTTCATCATCGTGGCCTTGAGGTGCAGCGAGAACAGCACACCCGCGTCCTTCGCCGCCCCGATCTGCCCGGCGAGGAAGGCCCGCAGCGCCGACACCGACATCAGCGCCGCGTCGACGATCTCGCCCTCCAGCACCGGCAGGCTCTCCTTCAGCACCGTGACGGTGCCGTCGGTGCCGACGTGCTCGATGCGCAGCGTGTCCGGGGCCGCGATCGTCGTCGAGATCTCGGAGTGGCGGAAGTCGCCGTCGTCCATCGTCACGACGTAGGACTTCGACTCCTGCGACCAGGCACCCATCGAGTGCGGGTGCTTCTTCGCGAAGTTCTTCACCGACGCCGGGGCGCGGCGGTCCGAGTTGCCCTCGCGCAGCACCGGGTTGACCGCGCTGCCCTTGACCGTGTCGTACGCCGCGCGGGCCGCGCGCTCCTCGTCCGTGCGCGGGTCCTCCGGGTAGTCCGGGACGGCGTGGCCCGCGGCCTGCAGCTCCGCGATCGCCGCCTTGAGCTGCGGGATCGACGCGGAGATGTTCGGCAGCTTGATGATGTTCGCCTCGGGCGTGGTCGCGAGCCTGCCGAGCTCACCGAGCGCGTCGGGACCCAGGTCGAACGCCGCCAGGATGCGCGCCGCCAGCGAGATGTCGCGTGTCTCCACGTCCACACCGGCCTTGCCCGCGAACGCCGAGATCACCGGCAGCAGCGAATGCGTCGCGAGGGCCGGAGCCTCGTCGGTGTAGGTGTAGATCACGTTCATCTGCGGCCCCTGTGCCCGTCGGATCGCTGGTCACCGACACGCTAGCGGTGTTGCGCGCCCCGCCCGGTTCCTGGGCATGTGACCTCCGCTCCACTACCGTTCGTCCTGGGGGGCGGGACGAGGGAGAGGCATCCATGGCGCGCGGTTACACCCTCAAGAAGCCCGACCCGTCGATCTTCAAGGGCTGGGGTTTCGTCCTCGTGCTCGGCACCACCCTCGCGGTCCTCGCGATGTTCCATCGAGGGACGCTCGACGCGACCCAGGTCACCCAGCCGACCACCGGAGGCTCGTGCCAGTTCGTGGTCACGATCGACAATCTCAACGTGCGCTCCGAGCCCACACTCGAGGGCAACGCCCCCGTCCAGACGGTCTCCAAGGGCCAGGTCGTGCAGGGCACGCCGGTGGTGCAGAACGGCTACCGCGAACTGGAGGGCGGGCTCTGGGCGCTGGACCAGCATCTCGCCCTCGCACAGGGATCGACCTGCTCGTAGCCGCGAGTTCCGCATCCCACCGCCGCGAGTTGCGCATCCCACCGCCGCGAGTTGCGGCTTTCGCCGCCGCGAGTTGTGCGTTGCGTCGGCCCGAAACCCCGGGGCGGGCGGGCCCCCGCCCGTGCTTGACTCCCCTCTCGTGACCGACCCGCACCGCCACCGCAACGTCCGGCTCGTCGTCGACGCCCTCACCGACGGCGGTGCCGCCCCGCGCGCCGTCGAGGGCCTGCGTGTGCTGCCCGACGCCGTCACCACCGCCGCTGCGGCCGCGGCCGCGCTCGGCGTCGAGGTGGGCGCCATCGCCAACTCCCTGATCTTCGACGCCGACGGCGAGCCGCTGCTCGTCCTCACCTCCGGCGCCCACCGCGTGGACACGGCCAAGGTGGCCGCGCTCGTCGGCGTCGCGAAGGTGCGCCGCGCGTCCCCCGACTTCGTGCGGGAGGCCACCGGGCAGGTCATCGGCGGCGTCGCCCCCGTCGGCCACCCTGCTCCGCTGCGAACCCTGGTCGATCGCGCGCTCGCCGCGTACGACGAGGTCTGGGCGGCAGGCGGCATCCCGCACGCCGTCTTCCCGACGACGTTCGCCGAGCTCGTCGCGGTGACGAAGGGCGAGGCCGCGGAGGTCGCCTGACGGCATCGCGACCGGCCATGATCACCAGGAATGTGACGGCAGGCCCGGATACGAGCATCCTGCCCCACTCCTGGCGATCATGCTCTCCGGCCGCATCGGCGCGTCTACCGACCACCCCCGGGTTTGCCTCCGACACCGATCCCGGCTTGGCTGCGCGGATGGAGTTCGAGACCCGTCCCGTCGCTCCCGACCGGGTCGACGACTTCGTCGCCGTCGCGAACCCCAACCGTCGCGCCACCCACTGCTGGTGCCTGTCGCACCGGCTCACCGCGAAGGAGGTCGCGGAACTCGGGCCTGCCCGCGAGACGGCGTTCCGGGCCCTGTGCGCGCGGCCGCACCCGCCCGGTGTGATCGGCTACGACGGCGGCGAGCCCGTCGGCTGGTGCAGCATCGGCCCGCGCGCGGAGAACACCCGGCTCCGCCGCTCGGCGCTCATCCGCCCGCTCGACGACGTGCCGGTCTGGAGCATCATCTGCGTCGTGATCCGCGGCGGGCGCCGCAGGCGCGGGTACACCACACCGCTGATCGAGGGGGCGGTGGCGTGGGCCGCGTCGTGCGGCGCGCCCGCGGTGGAGAGCTACCCGGTGGAGCCGGGGGCCGACCGCATCGACCTGACGATGGCGTTCGTCGGCACCCGCGCGATGTTCGAGAAGGCCGGCTTCACGGTCGTCGGCGGCACGGACGCGACGGCGAGCAAGCTGCCCCGGATCGTGATGCGCCGGACGCTCTAGCGGGTCAGGACCGCAGCGACCACTCCACGCCGGACGCCGCGTCGCGCACCTCGACGCCGGCCGCGGCGAGCCGGTTGCGCAGCGCGTCCGCGCGGGCGAAGTCGCGGCAGGCGCGGGCGGCGGCCCGCTCGTCCAGCAACGCCTCCACCAGCGGCGCGACGCGCGCGGCCGGGTCGGTGAGCCCGTCCCGGGCGGCGGCGGCGAGCTCGACGACCATGCCGCGCAGCGTGCGCCGCGCGTGGTCGGCGTCGTCGCTCTGCAGCGTGTCCGCCGACCAGTCCGCCAATGCCTGCTCCAGGTCGAGGACGGCCCCGGCGGCGGCGTCCGCGTCCCGGGCGGCGACCGCGGCGTCGAAGGCCGCGCGGGCACGGTCCGCGGCGGCGCGCAGGGACGTCGCAGGCGCGGCGGGCGCCGACGCGAGCGCACCCGGCGCCAACGCGAGCGCGGGCGCGGCGCCCACCGGCGCCTGGTGGATCGCCGAACTCGGGCTGATGGAATGCGCAACTCGCGCGAGGTCGGTGAACGGGACCACGGCCCCCGAGGGCAGCATCCGCGACGCGCCGTCGCACCGCACCGTCACCGTCCCGTTGCCGAGGACGGACGCGGTGCCGTCGGCGAGGTCGAGGACCAGGGCGGTGTGCTCGTCCACCCCGATGACGTGCGCCCCCTCGGGCAGCGTGCCCTCCAGCAGCCGCAGCCGCCGCTCGCCGAGGTAGCAGAAGCGGGTGGAGTGGGTGCCGCCCTCGGTGTTGTCGTAGTGCGGGATGACGGCGGCGCGCAGCCCGGTGAGCCGCTCCAGGAGGTTCGTCCCCTCCGCCCACGACGGGTCCGCGCCGCTCTTGTAGATCTCGTAGACGGGCACCGTCGCGATCCCGAGGGTGAGCGCCGCGGCGCTCGCGAACGTGACGGTCCCCCCGGAGGCGACGACGGCGGCGGCCGCGTCGTCGAAACCCGTCCCGGCCCACACACGCAGCGCGTAGGTCGGGCTGCCCGGCCCGGCGAAGGCCCAGCGGGCGCCGCGGACGGCGGCGAGCGCGCGGTCGAGATCCGCGCCCGCGAGCCGGGTGCGCCACCGCATCGGCGTGACGGTGCGCCCGACGTTGCGACCGAAGTAGGCAACCGCCTTCTCGGTGATGTCGTCGGCGTTCTCCTGGAACCCGTACGGGGTGTCGAGCAGCAGCGCGGGGCCCTCCCCGGCGGCGCGCAGCGTGGCCCGGTGCACCTCGACCATCGTCGGGGCGGTCTCCCCCGATCCCATGATCACGAGCCGTCCCGCGTTCATGCGAGTCCTCCGATCAGCGCGGCGACCCGCTCGGGGTGCTGGGCGTGCAGGTCGTGGTCGGCGCCGGGGAACTCCACCAGCTCGGCGGCCGGCAGCACGGCCGCGGCCTCGTCGACCAGCGCCCGGCCACCGGCGCCGGGCAGGGCGGCGAGCAGCAGCGTCCGGCACCGCACCAGCGGGTACAGCTCGCGGGGGCGGTGCTCGACCATGCTCGCGACGATCGCCCGGTGCCGCTCCCGGGTGAGCCACGGGCGGACGGGGTCGTCGGGGTGCAGGTTCGCGAGCGTCGCGTCGATCGCGGACGCCGACCAGCCCGGGTGCATCCCGACGAGGCGGTCCCGCAGGTCGCCGAGCTTCATGCCGTCGAAGACCGGCGGGGCGAGCACCTCCCACGCCGCCTCGGCGGTGGGCCAGCGGTCCGCGAGGTGCAGCCACCCGCCGTCGACGAGCGCGAGCCCGTGGACGAGGCCGGGCCGCTCCGCCGCCAGCTGGAGCACGACGTTGCCGCCCCAGGACTGGCCCGCGACCACCGGCTCGCCCAGGTCCGCGCACACGTCGGCGAGATCGAGTGCGGCCTGCCGCGTCGGGCCCGGGCCGCCGTCCGGATCGGGGACGTCGACGGACGCCCCGTGCCCACGCAGGTCGACGGCCACCACCGGATGCCCGTCGGCCGCGAGCCGCGCCGCCACCTCGTCCCACAGCCGGGCGTTCGACGACAACCCGTGCACGAGCAGCACCGGGCGTCCGTCGCCGGGCCACGTCCGCGCCGACAGCGTCACCCCACCTGCCGCCAGCCCGACGATCTCCACGATCACCCAGCTTACGGAGCGGCGACACGCCCCGGCCCGAACCCGTGTCCACCCGGGAACCGGGTGGCGGGGGCTGGGAGGATCGGCGCCATGACCGAGCGCCGCCCCCGGATCCTGTCGGGCATCCAGCCCACCGCCGACTCGTTCCACCTCGGCAACTACCTGGGTGCGATCCGCCAGTGGGTGGCGCTGCAGGACGACCACGAGGCGTTCTGCTTCATCCCGGACCTGCATGCGATCACCGTCGAGCACGACCCCAAGGTGCTGCGCAACCGCACCCGCCGGGCCGCGGCCCAGCTGCTCGCGCTCGGCCTGGACCGCTCCACGATCTTCGTGCAGTCCCAGGTGCCCGAGCACCCGCGGCTGGCGTGGGTGCTGGGCTGCATGACGGGGTTCGGTGAGGCGAGCCGGATGACGCAGTTCAAGGACAAGGCGCAGAAGCAGGGCACGGAACGGGCCAGCGTGGGCCTGTTCACCTACCCGATCCTGCAGGCCGCCGACATCCTGCTCTACCAGGCCGACCGCGTCCCCGTCGGCGAGGACCAGCGCCAGCACCTGGAGCTGACCCGCGATCTCGCGCAGCGGTTCAACACCCGCTACGGGCGGACGTTCGTCATCCCCGAGGCCTACATCCCGCAGGGCGCGGCCAAGATCACCGATCTCCAGGAGCCCACGGCGAAGATGAGCAAGTCCTCCTCGTCGCCCGCCGGGATCATCGACCTGCTCGACGACCCGAAGGTCTCGGCCAAGAAGATCCGCTCGGCCGTCACCGACACCGAGCGCGAGATCCGCTTCGACCGGGAGACCAAGCCCGGCATCAGCAACCTCCTGACGATCTACGCGGCGCTCGCGGACCGGAAGGTCGCCGAGCTGGAGGCCGACTACGCCGGGAAGGGCTACGGGGACCTGAAGAAGGATCTCGCGGACGTCGTCGCCGAGTTCGTCGCGCCGCTGCGCGCGAAGGTCCAGAGCTATCTTGACGATCCAGCCGAGCTGGACCGGGTACTCGCGCTGGGAGCCACCCGCGCGGGCGAGATCGCCGGTTCGACGCTCGCCCGAGTTCACGAGAAGATCGGTTTCCTGCCCACGCCGAGATAGGGGGAGCCACCGTGGCCGCAGCGGACGAGAAGCCGTCGAAGCTCGCGCAGCTGCGCGAACGCCACCCCTGGATCGACCATCTCGCCCGGGCCGGGGTGCGCTACACCGAGCGCCACGGCGACCACTACGCGGCGGCGATCACGTTCTTCAGCGTGCTCTCGCTCGTGCCGCTGCTGATGGTCGGTTTCGCGGCGGCCGGGTACGTGCTGTTCTTCAACCCCGAGCTGCTCACCCAGATCCAGGACTCGATCAAGGAGAACCTGCCGCCCAGCATCGCCGGCACCCTCAACCCGGCCATCGACCAGGCGATCGCCCAGCGCAACGCGGTGCTGAGCTTCGGCCTGCTGACGGCGCTGTACTCCGGGATCGGGTGGATGTCGAACCTGCGGGAGGCGCTCTCGGAGCAGTGGGCACAGCCGCCGGAGGCGCCTGCCCTGGTGAAGCGGCTGCTGAAGGACCTGCTCGCCCTCGCCGGCCTCGGGGTCGCGCTGCTGCTGTCGTTCGCGGTCACCGGGGTCGTCGGCGGCTTCGCGGCCCAGCTGCTGCAGCTCGTCGGGCTCGCCGACTACACCTGGGCCCGCGTCCTGCTGCAGGGCATCAGCCTGCTGCTCGGGCTCGCCGCCAACTTCGTGATCTTCCTGTGGGTCATCGCCCGCCTGCCCCGCAGGCACGCGACGATGCGCAGCGCGGCGAAGGCGGCGCTGTTCGGGGCGATCGGGTTCGAGGTGCTCAAACGGGTGATGACCGTCTACCTCGCCACGGTGTCGAACTCCCCGAGCGGCGCGGCGTTCGGCGGCATCATCGGTCTGTTCGTGTTCGCGTTCTTCGTGTCGCGCTTCATCCTCTTCGTGACGGCATGGGCGGCGACGGCGAAGGAGAACGAGCAGGACCTCGCCCCGGACGCGCCGGCACCGGCGATCATCCGTCCGGAGGTGGTGGTCCACTCCGGGCCGAGCAAGCAGGGCGCCGCGGGCCTGATCGGCGCGGGCGCGGCGGCCGCCGTCGTGACCGGGGCGCTGGCGCTGCTGGGCGTGCGGCGGCTGGGCCGCCGCGACTGACCGCGTCTCGCCGGCCGGCGCCCGCGGGTGCTGCGCGCCGGTCTGCCCGCCCGCACCGGTGCCGCCGCCGTCAGCGTTTGCGGGTACGGCGCATCACGACCCCGACCCCCAATGCACCGAGGACCGCGGCGCCCAGCGCGTAAGGCAGCACCGGCCCGGACGCGAGCGGCGCCAGCGCGGGCGGCAGGATCGCCGCGGCCGGCGGCGGTGCCGGTGCCGCGTCGACGAGCGTGCCGACGGGCGCCGTCCCTGCGGGTACGGCGAACCCGGCGTCGAGCAGCGTCGCGGCCTGCTTCCACATCGGCACCGGCGTCTGCTCCCCGCGGGCGAGGGCCACGACGAGCCGGTGGCCGTCGCGCTGCGCCGCGCCGACGAAGGTGTGCCGGGCGGCGTCGGTGAAGCCGGTCTTGCCCCCGATCGTGCCGGGATAGCGGTAGAGCAGCTTGTCGGAGTTGGTGAGCGTGAAGCCCGGCTGGTCGCCGAACCCGGGGAAGGGGACCGACCGCGTCGCCGTCGTCTCCGCGAACAGCGGGTCGCGCAGCGCCACCCGGAACAGCAGCGCCAGGTCGTAGGCCGACGACGACATGCCCGGGCCGTCCAGTCCGGACGGCGTCGCTGCGCGCGTGTCGAGGGCGCCGAGGTCGTGGGCCTCGGCGTTCATCGCCGTGGTCGTCGCCTCCGACCCGCCCAGGGTGCGGGCGAGGGCGTTCGCCGCGTCGTTGCCGGAGTTGAGCAGCAGCCCCGCGAGCAGCTCGCGGACGGTGTAGTGCCCGCCGGGGCCGACGCCGACGCGGCTGCCGTCGATCCGGGCATCCTCGGCGGTGCCGTCGACGACCGTGTCCGGGTCCAGCCGGTCCAGCACGACGAGCGCGGCGAGCACCTTCAGCGTCGAGGCCGGCCGCTGGCGGACGTGCGGGGCGTGGGCGGCGAGGACGGCGCCGGTGTCGAGGTCCGCGACGATCCACGACGCGGCGCTGAGGCCCTGCGGCACGGCGAACCCCGGCGCGAGCACGTCGCCGCACGTGGCGAGGCGGGGGCCGCCGACCGGCTCGGCCGGCCACGGCACGGGGGCGACGGGCGGGGCCGCGAGCTCCTCCACCGCGGGCGGGCCGGGCGGGGCGTCGGCGCCGGGGCACGGGGCGGCGTTGGCAGTGCCGGTGCCGGTGCCGGTGCCGGTGCCGGTGGCGGTGCCGGTGGCAGTGCCGGTGGTGCCGGTGGTGCCGGTGGTGACGGCGGTGCCGGCGACGGTGGTGGCGGCGGTGGTGACGGCGGTGGTGGCCACCCGCGGCGGCGCTCCCGCCGATCCGACCGGCCCGACCCCCCCGACCAGCGCGACCAGCGCCGCGACCAGCACGGCGCGTGCGGCCGTCGTGAGCCGGGCCCTCGTCACGCTCCGAGTGTGGCACCGCACGGCGCCGCTCCCACGCGCACGTCCCACCGGACGGCGCACGACGGCCACCGAACGCAGCCTCCGGGCGGGCTTTTCGGTCCGGCCGCGCGGCGTGATCACCCCGTCACGGCTCGCAATCGACGATTCGGTCACGCGACGATCGATTGCGCGCGCGGAGGAGCCGCGCGGGTTTACGTTCACCCGCGACCCAGGCCCCGCCCGGGGCCCATCCCCGATCGGAGGGCGTCGACGTGCGGATCAGGCAGGGGCGGATTCGGAAGGGCATCGCGCTGGCGGCGATCGTGCTGGCCACCGCGGCGACCGCGAGCTGCGCCCGGGACACGGGCGGCACCGGCGGTACCGGTGCGGGCGGTGCCGGCACGGAGTGCACCCGCAACGCGCCGCCCGCGGCGTCGGGCGCGACCACGTCCACACCGCTCGCTCCGAACGCGGACGCGAGCGGGCTGAAGGTCGGTATGGCCTACGACATCGGCGGGCGCGGCGACCAGTCGTTCAACGACTCCGCGGCCGCGGGCCTGGAGCGCGCGATCGCCGAGCTCGGACTCGCCCAGGCGAACACCCGCGAGCTGGCCGCGGCCCCCAACGAGAGCGAGGACGCGGCCGCCACGCGGCTGCGCCAGCTCGTCACCGACGGCTTCAACCCGATCATCGCGGTCGGCTTCAAGTACGCCTCGGCGGTGAAGACCGTCGCGACCGAGAACCCGGACGTCAAGTTCGCGATCGTCGACGACTCGACCGTCGAGCTGCCCAACGTCACCCCGCTGGTGTTCGCCGAGGAGCAGGGCTCGTTCCTGGTCGGCGCGGCCGCGGCGCTCAAGACGCAGACCTGCAAGATCGGCTTCGTGGGCGGCGTGGAGACGCCGCTGATCGAGAAGTTCGAGGCGGGCTACGTCGCCGGGGCGAAGGCGGTGGCGCCGAACGTCCAGATCGACGTCAAGTACCTCACCCCGGCGGGCGACTTCACCGGCTTCAACGACCCGGCCAAGGCGACCGTCGTCGCGAAGGGCCAGCTCGACGCCGGTGCGGACGTCATCTACCACGCCTCCGGCGCGTCCGGGCAGGGCGTGTTCGAAGCGGTGAACACCGCGCAGAAGATGGCCATCGGCGTGGACTCCGACCAGTACAAGACGGTTCCGCCGCCGGTCAACCAGGTGATCATCACCTCGATGCTCAAGCGCGTCGACAACGCCGTGTTCGACTACATCAACGCCGTCGCCGGCAACACCACCGGCTCGCTGCCGAAGGCCTTCGACCTCAAGGTGGACGGGGTCGGCTACTCGACCAGCGGCGGGCGGATCGACGACATCGTCCCGCAGCTCGACGCGTACGAGGGCGCGATCGTCGCAGGCAGCATCACGGTGCCGACCACGCCGTGACGGAGAGCGCCGGGGACGGGTACGCCGTCGAGCTGGCGGGGATCACGAAGCGGTTCCCGGGGGTCGTCGCCAACGACGGCGTCGATCTCCGGGTCCGTTCCGGCGAGGTGCACGCCCTCTGCGGGGAGAACGGCGCGGGCAAGTCGACGCTGATGAAGATCCTCTACGGGATGCAGCACCCCGACGAGGGCACGATCAGCGTGGACGGCGCGGAGGTCGCGTTCCGCACGCCCGCCGACGCGATCCGCGCCGGCATCGGCATGGTGCACCAGCACTTCATGCTCGCCGACAACTTCACGGTGCTGGAGAACGTCCTGCTCGGCGCGGAGGCGCAGCACGGGATCGGCGGGAAGGCCCGCACCCGGGTGGCCGAGCTGGCACGCACGGTGGGCCTGCGCGCCGCCCCGGACACCCTGCTGGAGTCGCTCGGCGTGGCGGACCGCCAGCGCGTCGAGATCCTCAAGGTGCTCTACCGCGGCGCGCGCACGGTCATCCTGGACGAGCCGACGGCGGTGCTGGTGCCGCAGGAGGTCGACGAGCTGTTCGGAACCCTGCGCCGGATGCGCACGGAGGGCTACACGTTCGTCTTCATCTCCCACAAGCTCGACGAGGTGCGCGCGATCGCGGACTCGATCACGGTGATCCGCCGCGGCCGCACCGTCGGCACGGTCGACCCGAGGACGACGACCACGCGCAAGCTCGCCGAGATGATGGTGGGGTCGGAGCTGCCCGATCCCGGGACGCGCGAGTCGACGGTCACCGACCGGGAGGTGCTGCGCGTCGAGGGGCTCACGCTCGCCGACGAGGAGGGCGGACGCCCGCTGCTCGACGGCGTCGATCTCGTGGTGCACGCGGGCGAGATCGTCGGCATCGCGGGAGTGGAGGGCAACGGGCAGACCGAGCTCGTCGAGTCGATCATGGGGATGCGCCGGGAGGCCACCGGCCGCGTCCTGCTCGCGGGCGCGGACCTCTCCCGCGAGCACACGCTGCGTCGCCGCGAGGCCGGCATCGGCTACATCCCCGAGGACCGCACCCGCCACGGCCTGCTCGCCTCCCAGCCGCTGTGGGTCAACCGGATCCTCGGCTACCAGAGTCGTCCCCCGGTCAGCCGCGGCGGCCGGCTCGGCCTGCTCGACCTCGCCGCCGCACGCCGCGACACCGAGCGGATCGTCGAGGAGTTCGACGTCCGCACCCCCGGCGTGGACGTCCCGGCCGCGGCACTTTCGGGGGGCAACCAGCAGAAGCTCGTCATCGGCCGCGAGCTCTCCGGGGACCCGGTGCTGCTGCTCGCCGCGCACCCCACGCGTGGGGTGGACGTCGGCGCGCAGGCGGCGATCTGGGAGGAGATCCGCCGGGCCCGCGCGAGCGGCCTCGCGGTACTGCTCGTGTCGGCGGACCTCGACGAGCTGATCGGCCTGTCCGACACCATCCGGGTGATGTTCGACGGCCGCCTGGTCGCCGACGCCGATCCCGCCACCGTCACTCCCGAGGAGCTGGGCGCGGCCATGACCGGGACGAGCACGTGAGCGAGCAGTTCACCACACCCGTCACCACACCCGTCACCACACCCGTCACCACAGCCGCCCCGGCGATCGCCGGCGCCGACCGTCGCGAGGAGCCGCGGTGAGCCGCCTGCGGTCGGTTGCCCTGCCGCCCGCGCTCGCAGTGCTGTTCGCGGCCGTGCTGTGCGCGATCGCCCTGCTGATCAGCGGGGATTCGCCGTGGACGGCGCTCGTCGCGATGGTCACGCAGGTCGGGCAGGGCACGACGGCGGTCGACGTCGTCAACAGCGGCGCCATCTACTACCTCGCCGCCCTGGCCGTGGCGATCGGCTTCCAGATGAAGCTGTTCAACATCGGTGTCGAGGGCCAGTTCCGGCTCGCGGCGTGCGTGGCCGCGATCGTCGGCGGGGCCGTGGTGCTGCCGCCCGTCCTGCACTCGCTGCTGATCATCGCGACGGCCGCGGCGGTCGGGGCGGCCTGGGCGGGGATCCCGGCGCTGCTGAAGGCCTACCGGGGCGTCAGCGAGGTCATCTCGACGATCATGCTGAACTTCGTCGCGACGGGCCTGATCGCCTACCTGATCTCGACGGACGCGTTCGGGGTGCTGCGCGGCAACAACATCACCACCCGGCCGATCGAGCCGAGCGGGCAGGTGGCGGGGCTCGACCTCGGCTCCTCCGGCACGGTCTTCGGGCTGGTGGCGCTCGCGGTGCTGCTGGGCGTGGGGTACTGGTTCATGCTCGGGCGCACGCGCTTCGGGTTCGAGCTGACCGCCTCCGGCGAGTCGCCGACCGCGGCGGCCGCGGGCGGGGTGGACGAGCGGAAGATGATCGTGATCGCGCTGCTGCTCTCGGGGGCGGTCGCGGGGCTCGTGGGGCTGCCGGAGCTGCTCGGCCGCGATGTCGCGTACACGCTCACCTCGCCGCAGGGCTACGGGTTCACCGGCATCGCGATCGCACTGCTGGGCCGCAACCATCCCGTCGGGATGGCGCTGGCGGCGCTGCTGTGGGCGTTCCTCGACAAGTCCGCGCTGGCCCTGGACAACGTCGGCGTCCCGCGGGAGATCGTGCTGATCATGCAGGGTTCGGTGGTGCTCTCGGTGGTCGTGGCCTACGAGATCATGCGGCGCTACGAGCTGGCGGCCGAGCAGCGGCGGGTGGCGGCGCAGCTGGCCGCCCGGGCCACGGTCGCGTCGGGGGTGGCGTCGTGACCGCCGTGGAGCCCCGGGCCGGGCAGCGATCCTCCCCGTTGCGGCACGTACCCCGCTGGGCACGGTCCGCGATCATCGTGGCCGTGGGGGTCGTGATCCTCTCGATCACCGCCACGCTGACGGGCCAGTTCCAGCTCACCTCCGGTGGCACCGCCCAGGCCGCCGTCCTGCTCATGCTGCCGATCATGCTCGCCGCACTCGGCGGACTGTGGTCCGAGCGCGCGGGCGTGATCAACATCGGGCTCGAGGGCATGATGATCCTCGGCACCTGGGGCGCCGCCTGGGCCGGCTACCAGTGGGGGCCGTGGGCCGCGGTCCTCGGCGGGATCGTGATGGGCGGCCTGGGTGGGCTCCTGCACGCCGTGGCCACGGTGACGTTCAACGTCAACCACATCGTGTCCGGCGTCGCGGTCACCCTGCTGGGGCTGGGCGTCACCAAGTACCTCGCGACGCTGCTGTTCGAGCCGGTGTCGCGCAACCCGCGCCAGTCGCCACGGGTGCAGGGCTTCGAGACGTTCTCCGTCCCCGTGGTGTCGGACGGCCTCGCCGCGCTGGAGGCCCAGCAACGCGTCTTCGTCTCCGACGTCGCGGGCTTGCTGGCCGGGCTGCTGACCGGGCTCACGCCGCTGGTGGTGATCGGGTTCGCGCTGGTGCCGCTGAGCTACCTGCTCCTGTGGCGCACCCGCTTCGGGCTGCGGCTGCGCTCGTGCGGGGAGAACCCGGTGGCCGCGGAGTCGCTGGGCGTCAACGTCCTCGCCTACAAGTACGTCGGGGTGGTCGTCTCCGGAGTGTTGGCCGGGCTCGGCGGGGCCGCACTGGTGCTCAACCCCGGCCAGCTCGGCTACCTGGAGGGCCAGACCGGTGGCCGCGGGTACATCGGGCTCGCCGCAATGATCTTCGGCAACTGGCGGCCCGTCGGGTTGCTCGCCGGATCGGCGATCTTCGGCTACGTGGACGGGCTGCAGCTGCGCGCGGGCGGTGAGGCCGTGCACGCGCTGCTCTACGGCGCGACGCTGGTGGCGGTGGCGGTCGCGATGTGGTGGGTCGGCCGGCGGTACTGGCGGGGAGCCGCGGTCGCGGCGGCGGCCGGAGCGGTGGTCTACCTGGTCTACGCGGTGTTCGACACGGTGCCGCGCGAGTTCGCCACGTACGCCCCCCAGCTGGTGACGTTGGTGGTGCTCGCGGTGGCCTCGCAGCGGCTGCGACCACCGGCGGCGGACGGCGAGGGCTACCGGAGGGGCGAGGGTGACTGAGTCGGTGCCCGGCGAGGGTCCGATGTCCGGCGAGGGTCCGATGTCCGGCGAGGGTCCGGCGCCTGGCGGGGAGCCGATGTCCGGCGCGGGTCCGGCAGCTGACGGGGAGCCGGCGCCTGGCGGCCCGTCCGGGCGCTGGAACGTGCTGCGCACCGCTGCCGTCGAGGCCGCCCGGCGGGCGTACGCGCCGTACTCGGGGCTGCAGGTGGGCGCGGCGGCCGAGTGCGACGACGGGCGCGTCGTCACCGGCTGCAACGTCGAGAACGCCTCGTACGGGCTGGCGCTGTGCGCCGAGTGCACGATGGCCGGGCAGCTGCGGCTCACCGGCGGCGGCCGGTTCGTCGCCGTGGCATGCCGCTCCGGGGCGGGCGAGCTGCTCATGCCGTGCGGGCGCTGCCGCCAGGTGCTCTACGAGCTGGGCGGCCCGGACTGCCTGATCGACACCCCACGCGGCATCGTCGCCCTGCGCGACGTGCTTCCCGACGCCTTCGGCCCCGCCGACCTCCCATGACCCGCGAGTTCCGCATCCGACCCCCGCGAGTTGCGGATCTCACCAGGCCGAGTTGCGGATCCCGCACGTCCCACGCTCGCGAGTTGCGGCTCCGGCCCCCGCGAGTTGCGGATCTCACCAGGCCGAGTTGCGGATCCCGCACGTCCCACGCTCGCGAGTTCCGCATCCGACCCCCGCGAGTTCCGCATCCGGCCATGCCACGTTGCCCCTTCCGTCAGGAGTGATCGTGAACGCCATCGACGTGATCATCGCGAAGCGCGACGGCAGAAGGCTCACGCACGAGCAGATCGACTGGATCGTCGCCGCCTACACCCGTGGCGACGTCGCGGACGAGCAGATGTCCGCGCTCGCGATGGCCATCCTGCTCAACGGCATGGACGCGGCCGAGATCGCCCGCTGGACCGCCGCGATGATCGACTCCGGTGAGCGGCTCAGTCTTCCCGACGTCGGCCGCCCGCTCGTGGACAAGCACTCCACCGGCGGTGTCGGCGACAAGATCACGCTGCCGCTCGCGCCGCTCGTCGCCGCCTGTGGGGCCGCCGTGCCGCAGCTGTCCGGCCGCGGACTCGGCCACACCGGCGGCACCCTCGACAAGCTGGAGTCGATCCCCGGCTGGCGGGCTGCGCTGACGGTCGACGAGATCGCCGCGCAGCTCGCCGACGTCGGCGCCGTCATCTGTGCCACGACCCCGACCCTCGCCCCCGCGGACCGCAAGCTCTACGCGTTACGAGACGTCACCGGCACGGTCGAGTCCCTCCCGCTCATCGCCAGCTCGATCATGAGCAAGAAGATCGCCGAGGGCACGTTCGGGCTGGTGCTGGACGTCAAGGTCGGGACGGGCGCGTTCATGAAGACGGTCGAGCAGGCGCGTGAGCTGGCCGAGACCATGGTGCGGATCGGTGCCGACCACGGGCTCGCGACCCGAGCGCTGCTCACCGACATGTCCACGCCGCTCGGGTACGCGGCGGGAAACGCGCTGGAGGTCGCGGAGTCGGTGGAGGTGCTGCGCGGGGGCGGGCCCGCGGACGTCGTCGCGCTCACGGTGGCGCTCGCGCGGGAGATGCTGTCGCTGGCCGGCCTGGACGTCGATCCCGCACCGGTCCTCGCCTCCGGCGCCGCCTATCCCGTCTGGGAACGGATGATCGCGGCGCAGGGCGGGGACCCGACCGCTGCGCTGCCGCGGGCGTCGCACGTCCAGGAACTGCGCGCGGACCGGTCCGGTGTGGTGGTCCGGTGCGACGCGCACGCCGTCGGGACGGCCGCGTGGCGGCTCGGGGCCGGACGCGCGCAGAAGGAGCATTCCGTGCAGGCCGCGGCAGGTGTGCTGCTGCGCGCCCGGCGTGGCGACGAGGTCCGGGCCGGGGATCCGCTGCTGGAGCTGCACACCGACACCCCCGACGCCGTACCTCGGGCGCTGACGGCGCTGGAGGGCGGGGTCGTCATCGCCGACGGGCCTGCGGCGGCGCCGGAGCTCGTGCTCGACGCGATCCGCTGACGACCCGTCCCGCAACGCACCCGGGTGGGACGCGCAACTCGCCCTGGCGAGATGCGGAACTCGCCGACAGCGGGACGCGCAACCCACCCTGGCGAAAACGGCAACTCGCGCCGGTGGGGTGCGGAACTCGCGGGCGTCAGGCGTCGACCGGGTCCCCGTGGCCGTTCGTGCTGGAGGCCGTCGCCTTGGAGCGCGACGTGCGCCGCGTGGCCGCCCGCGGCGGGGCGGGGGGCGGGGCCAGGGACGGCCCGCGGCCACCCATGATGATCTCCGCGAACGTCGCCATGGCCTCGTCGAGGTGCCCGGCGGTACGCCGCTCGGACTCCTCGTTGGCCCGGGTGACCAGCCCCTGCAGCGCGTCGGCGTCCGGCCGCTCGCCGAGCACGGCGTCCAGGCCGTCCAGGCGGGCGGCGAGCGCGTCCAGCCGGGTGGTCAGCGCATCCAGCTGCGCGGTGACCGCGGCCGGGTCGACGGCCGGACGGGCCACCAGGTCGTCGAGGCGGGTGGCGAGCCCGTCCACGTGGTCGGGATCCGCGACGGGGCGGCCCGCCAGCTCGGCGACCCGGGACGCGAGCCGCTCGACCTGGCTCTGCTCCGCGACCGGACGCGCGGCGAGCGCCTCCAGCCGGGCGGCGAGCTCGGCCAGCTGGGAGCCGGTCTCGGCGGGGTCGACCGACGGTCGGCCCGCCAGCTCCTCCAGCTGCGCGGCGATCGCCTCGACCCGGGCCGGGTCCACGGCCGGGCGTGCGCCGAGGTCCTCCAGGCGGCGGTGCAGCCCGACGGTGGAGTCCCCGAGCAGGTTGCGGATGCCGTCCCCGGTCTCGTCGAACGCCTTGACGGCGCCGGTGAGCTGCTCGCGCACCATGCGCTCGACGCCCTCGATCTTCTCCTTGACCGGCCCCCCGACGGTCGTGGGCAGGGCGTCCAGCCGCATCTCGTGGCGGTCCAGACGGGTGTCGAGCTCGTCCAGGCGCTTGTGCAGCCCGGCGAGCCGGTCGTCGAGCCCGTCCATGCGCCCGGACACGCCTTCCAGGCGCCCGGCCATGCCGTCCAGACGCCCGTCGAGGGCCGCGATGGGGCGGCCGAGCTTGTCCGGCAGCACCTCCAGCGCGCGGACGACGGCCGCGAGCACCGAATCCTGCGCGTCCAGCTTCGCGACGGCCTCGTCGAGGCGCTCGGCGAGGACGCCGACCTCCGTGCGGTCGGGCATCTCGGACAGCCGCTTGCGGACGGTGCCGATCGCGTCCAGGCCGGCCAGCCGGGCGTGGATCTCGTCGAGGGAGTCGAAGATCTGCTGCTGCTCGCTGTCACGCAGCTCGGCGGCACGCATCAGCATGCCGCGCATGCGGTCGAACGACAGGGACTGGTCGGTCATGTCGCGGGGAGCTTCCTGTCGGGGGGAGCACATCGGGGAGGCCTCCAGCGTACGGCGACGGTGTCGGCACCGATTCAGCGGCGGGCACTAACCTGGCCGGGTGCCCGTTCCACTCGACGTCGCAACGATCCGGGACGCCCCGAAGGTGCTCCTGCACGACCATCTCGACGGCGGGTTGCGCCCCCTCACCGTGGTCGAGCTCGCGGATGCCGTCGACTACCCGGATCTGCCGGTGCGCGACACGGGCGAGCTGGCCTCCTGGTTCCTCGGTGCGGCGCACTCGGGATCGCTGGAGCGCTACCTGGAGACGTTCGGTCACACCGTCGCGGTGATGCAGACCGAGGAGGCGCTGCACCGGGTCGCCGCCGAGTGCGCCGAGGACCTCGCCGCGGACGGGGTCGTCTACGCGGAGGTCCGGTTCGCCCCGGAGCTGCACGTCGAGCGCGGCCTCGCCCCGGAGGCGGTGATCGAGGCCGTGCTGGACGGTTTCCGCACCGGCACGCGGCGCGCCGCCGAGCAGGGTCGCCGGGTCCGGATCGGCTGCCTGCTCACGGCGATGCGGCACGCGGCGCGGTCGCGGGAGATCGCGGAGCTGTCGGTGCGCTACCGCGACGTCGGCGTCGTGGGGTTCGACATCGCGGGCGCCGAGGCCGGCTTCCCGCCCACCCGCCACCTGGACGCGTTCGAGTACGTCCACCAGCAGAACGCGCATGTCACGATCCACGCGGGCGAGGCGTTCGGGTTGCCGTCGATCTGGGAGGCCGTGCAGTACTGCGGGGCCGACCGGCTGGGCCACGGCGTGCGGATCGTCGACGACATCGCCGTCGGCGAGGACGGCACGGCCAAGCTGGGCCGGCTCGCGGCGTACGTGCGCGACGCGCGGATCCCGCTGGAGATGTGCCCGACGTCGAACGTCCACACGGGCGCGGCGCCGTCACTGCACGACCATCCGATCGGTCTGCTCGCGCGGCTGCGGTTCCGGGTCACGGTGAACACGGACAACCGGCTGATGTCGGGCGTCACGCTCTCCGACGAGTTCGCGGGGCTCGCCGAGGTGTTCGGTTACGGCTGGGCCGACCTGCAGTGGTTCACGGTGAACGCGATGAAGTCGGCGTTCATCGGGTTCGACGAGCGGCTCGCGCTGATCGACGACGTGATCAAGCCGGGGTACGCCGCGCTGCTCGCTTGATCTGAAGCCCGGTTCACCTCCGAGGGTGGTGGGGCCGCCGCCGCCCGGGCGGCCCTGATCTCCCAGGAGGCCTCATGACCAGCACGGACATCCGTCCGGGCCGCATCGCGACCCGATCCGTCGCGCCATGGCGCGACGTCCTCGCCCTCACCGCAGCCGCCTACGTCGCGAGCGTGCTCGCCTGCGAACTCGTGCTGCTCGTCGGGCGCGCGGCCCAGGCGTCGTTCGTCCTGACGGTGCCCGGCGCGCCACCCCACGCCGTCACCGCGTGGGACGTCGTGGTCGCCGCGACGACCCTGCCGGTCGGCGTCCTCGTCGCCGCGACCTTCGCCCGGTGGCGCCGGTGGTTCCTGCGGGTCGGCCAGGTCGTCGGTGCCGCGCTCGGGTTGCTCAGCGCCCTCGGCCCGCTCACCGGTCCCACGGACTCCGGCACACGGCTCGCGCTCGCCCTGATGCACGTACTGGTCGGTGCGGGCGCCGTAGTGGCACTGGGGGCGATCGGACGACGCGGGTAACGAATCGATAACTGAGATCGCGCACGTAACACGCCTGTCACTTACCCTCCGGTAATGGCGCTGTTCCGCGCGGTATCGGACCTCGCGGGTGCCCTCGCGGCCACCTCGCGAGGTCTCACCGTGGAGGCGTGCTGGCTCACCGCCCGGGCACTGACCTACCCGCTGGGCTTCGCCCCCGAGCAGTTCCTCCCCGCAGATCCCGGCTACCGCGTGCAGGACCTCCCGCCGGGTCGGCGGGGGCTGCTCGTCACCGATCTCGACGCCGCCCGCACGCCGATCGTGCTGCTGCACGGGTTCCTCGACAATCGCGGCGCCTTCTCACGGTTCCGCCGCACGCTGCGCCGTCGCGGCTTCGGCTGCGTCCACGCCGTCAACTACAACCCGCTGCTCGACGACGTCCGCACGGCCGCCGCCCAGCTCGCCACGCAGATCGACCGGATCCGCGAGCACACCGGCGCCGACCGGGTGCACGTCGTCGGCCACTCCCTCGGCGGCATCGTCGCCCGCTACCACGTGCAGCGCCTCGGCGGGCACACCGCCGTCGACACCGTGGCCACGCTCGGTAGCCCGCACGGCGGATCGGCGGTCGCCGGATGGCTGCCCGGGCCACTGGGCCGCCAGCTGCGCCCCGGCTCGGAGCTGCTCGCCGAGCTCGCCGAACCCGCGACGGAGTGCGACACCCGCTTCCTCGTCGTGTGGAGCAGGCTCGACCAGGTCATGATCCCCCGCACCACCGCCCGCCTGCAGCATCCCGACCTCGACGTCGAGGAGCTCGAGCTGCGCGACGTCGGCCACGCCACGCTCCCGCTGGACGGCCGGGTGGCCCACTGGGTCAGCGCCCGCCTGGCACGCAGCGGCCCCCGCGGCGCCTCGCGGGCTCCCACGAGCCCGGCCACGCTCCGTGGCGGATCGGCGTCCGCCTCCTGAGGCCGACCGCTCGTCGACCGACACGGCCCGCGGGATTTGCCTCACCGACCACATCGGGCTAGCTTTCGGCACGACCGGGTCACGAACCCGTCACGACGACGCCAGGACCGCACCCCGAAACCGGTCCTGCCGGGCCCCCCGACCCGCGCCGTCGCGACGCTCCCGGCTCACCGGCACCAGCGCGGGCCGGACAACTTCAGCTCGAAAGGGCAGGTCTTGGCGTCCTACCGCTCCCCAAGCGGCGCCCGACCGGTTCCCGGCTCAACCCCGTCGCGACGCGCGGCGTCCGAGCCGGGCGTCCACCGGCTCCCGGCGCCGCCGCACGCCACCGTGCGGCATCGCGTGACGATCGCGGCCGTCGCCGCGGGCGCCGCCGTCGCGGGCGGCCAGACGGCGTTCACCGCGATACTCGACTCCCCGGCCGCTCCACTCGTCCCAGTCGCCACCCGCGCCTCCTTCACCGAGGATCTTGACGCGGTGCCGCAGGGCATCGGCGGCGACCAGCCCCCCGCCAGCACCCTGCAGGTCGCGAGCCTCGACCCCGGCGACCAGGTGGACGTCGCCAAGCTCGCCAAGGCCGTCGACATCGGCGTCCAGCTCGCCAAGAAGGCCAAGCTCCTCGACGCCGCCCGCGCCGACGGCGCCCCCACCGCGGTCGTCCAGGGCGGGCTGGCGTTCGTCCAGCCCGCCATCGGGCGCTTCACGTCCGGCTTCGGCTCCCGCTGGGGCCGCCACCACGACGGCATCGACATCGCCAACCGCATCGGTACCCCGATCTACGCCGTCACGGACGGCGTGGTCGAGGAGTCCGGGCCGGCCTCGGGCTTCGGCCTGTGGATCGTGCTGCGCCACACCGATGGCACCCAGAGCGTTTACGGACACATCAACCGCTCCTTCGTGAAGGCAGGACAGCGGGTCAAGGCGGGCCAGCAGATCGCCGAGGTCGGCAACAGGGGCATCTCGACCGGTCCTCACCTGCACTTCGAGGTCTGGGACGCGGACGGCACCAAGCTCAATCCGATCACCTGGCTGCGCGAGCACGGGATCATCATCTGACGGCTGCGGACCGGGAGCGGCCCGTGCACCGTTGCCCACCCGGCCCTGCCGGACCTCGCAGAGATCCGACACGGTTCGCAGACGCCACAGCCCCTGCGAAACGCGTCCGCGGTCTGCGAGGTCCAGCGGCGCGGCCTGCGAAGCGCGTCCACGCTCTGCGAGGCGTATCGGCGCGGCCTGCGAAGCCCGGCGGCGCGGTCTGCGAAGCGCGTCCACCGCCCTCGACGCGCGCCGGCGGCCGACCAGGCGCCCGCGGCCACCGGCGCCGTCAGAGCTTCTGCAGCGGAACCCCGCCGATCAGCATGAGCCGGACCGTCCCGGCGCTGCCGAAGTCGATCGTCACGGTCGCCCTGGGGCCCACCCCGTCCGCGGCCACGACCGTCCCCAGGCCGTACTTGTCGTGGTTGACGCGGTCGCCCACCTCGAGGCTGATCGTCGCCGCCGGGGTGCGCGCGGCCGGCGCGCGCCAATCCCCGCGGTCGCGCGGTTCGGGGCGGCGCCCGAACCCGAACCGGCCCACCGGCGCGGAGCGCTCGGGTTCCGAGCGCCGCCACTCGACGAGCTCGGCGGGCACCTCGTCCAGGAACCGCGACGCCGGGTTCGCGCTCGGCTGCCCGAACGACGAGCGCATGAGGGCCCGCGTCAGGTAGAGCCGATCCCGGGCCCGGGTGATACCGACGTACGCCAGGCGCCGCTCCTCGGCAAGCTCGGCCGGATCGGACATCGCCCGCAGGTGCGGGAACACGCCGTCCTCCCAGCCGGTGAGGAACACGACCGGGAACTCCAGGCCCTTCGCCGTGTGCAGGGTCATCAGCGTGACCATGCCGGCATCCGAGTCCGGCACCGAGTCCGCGTCGGCCACCAGGGCGACCCGCTCCAGGAACGCGGCGAGAGAGCCCGGCTCGGGCGCGCCGACGGCGACGTCGGAGTCGTCCAGGTCGGCCACCGCGGCGTCGCCCGCGAACTCGCGCGCGACCGTGACCAGCTCGGCGAGGTTCTCCCGCCGCGACCCGTCCTGCGGATCGTCGCTCGCCTCCAGCTCAGCGGTGTAGCCGGTGCGGGCGTAGACGGCCTCGAGGATCTCCGCGGTGGGCTCGCCGCGCTCCACCAGCTCGCGCAGGTCGTCCATGAGGTGCACGAACGATGCGATGCACCGCTGCGATCGCGTGACCAGACCGGGGATCCGGTCCTCGGCCGCGAGCCGCAGGGCCGCGGCGAACGAGATCCGCTCCCGGTCGGCGTACTGCGCCACCGACTCCTCGGCACGGTCGCCGATACCGCGACGCGGGGTGTTGAGGATGCGGCGCAGGCTGACCGTGTCCTCCGGGTTGGACAGCACCCGCAGGTACGCCAGCGCGTCCCGCACCTCCTTGCGCTCGTAGAACCGCACCCCGCCGACGACCTTGTACGGCAGCCCGACCCGCAGGAACACGTCCTCGAACACGCGGGACTGCGCGTTCGTGCGGTAGAAGACCGCGACGTCGCAGTTGCGGACCTCCCCGCTGTCGACCAGCCGGTCGATCTCGTGGGCGACGAACGCCGCCTCGTCGTGCTCGTTGTCCGCGACGTACCCGACGACCTTCCCGCCGTCCCCGGCGTCGGTCCACAGCCGCTTGTCGCGCCGGTTCGCGTTGCGCGCGATCACCGCGTTGGCCGCCGACAGGATCGTCTGGGTGGAGCGGTAGTTCTGCTCCAGCAGGATCGTGCGGGCGTTCGGGAAATCCTGCTCGAACTCCACGATGTTGCGGATGCTCGCACCGCGAAACGCGTAGATCGACTGGTCCGAGTCGCCCACCACGCACAGCTCGCCCGGCTCAGCGCCCTCGACCGCAGCCGCCACCAGCTCGCGGACCAGCACGTACTGCGCGTGGTTCGTGTCCTGGTACTCGTCGACGAGCACGTGGCGGAAGCGGCGCCGGTAGTACTCCGCGACGGCCGGAAGCCGCTGCAGGAGCGACACGGTCTCCATGATCAGGTCGTCGAAGTCGAACGCGTTGGCCGTGCGCAGCCGTTGCTGGTAGATCGCGTAGACCTCGGCGACACGCCGCTCGTAGTCGTTGCTCGCCCGCGCGGCGGCGTCCTCCGCCGTACGCAGCTCGTTCTTGAGGTTCGAGATCTGCGCCGCGAGCCCGCGCGCGGCGTAGCGCTTGGGGTCGAGCTCCAGATCCCGCGCGACGAGCCCGACGAGCCGGCGGGTGTCGTCCGCGTCGTAGACGGAGAAGGCGCTGCGCACGCCCAGATGCTTGGCCTCCCGGCGCAGCACCCGCACGCACATGGAGTGGAACGTCGAGACCCACATGGCGTTGGCCCGCCGGCCGACCAGCCCGTCCACCCGCGCCTTCATCTCGGCGGCGGCCTTGTTGGTGAACGTGATCGACATGATCTCGCCCGGATGCACTCCGCGCTCCGCGAGCAGCCACGCGATGCGGTGGGTGAGCACCCGCGTCTTGCCCGAACCCGCCCCGGCCACGATCAGCAGCGGCGAGCCCGCATGCACGACCGCCTCGACCTGCCGCGGGTTCAGCCCCTCCAGCAGGGCCGCACCCCGGGCGGAACGAGGTGTGACGGGAAGTCCGGACATGGTCGATTCGAGGGTGCTCATCGTGGGGACACACGGTACCGGCGTCCTCCGACATCCCGGGGATGCGCCGGGGCCCCGACCGCATCGACCCCGCAGCCGATCGTGTGGCACACTCATGGACGTGTCAGCGCTGAGGCGATTTTTCTACGGGTACCGGACCCCGGTGCCCGTGGTCGTCTGAGCACACCCACGATGCAGCCCCGGAGTCCGACGGACCCGGGGCCTTTCTGTGAGCGGCCCGGCTCGGATCCGGCGGACGGCGGGGACGAGACGGAGGAGACCATGACCGTGACCACCACCCACGACGCCGAGAGCGGCTCCGAGGCCAACGCCGACATCCCGGCCGCCGAGGAGATCGATGCGCTCCGACTGGAGATCGACCAGCTCGACGCGGACATCCTGCGGCTGATCAAACGTCGCAGCGAGGTGTCGCAGCGCATCGGACGCGCCCGGATGGCCGCGGGCGGCCCCCGGATCGTCTACAACCGGGAGATGGCGGTGCTCGCGCGGTTCCGCGAGCTCGGCTCGGAGGGCCGCGAACTCGGGATGATCCTGCTGCGGCTCGGGCGTGGCCGGCTCGGCGGGCACTGACCCTCCTCCCTGGTCACGACGCCGCACTGGAGCAGACAGCGTAATCATCGTGCGGCACTCGGATGGCCCTACAGGGCGAACGGTAGGTTTCAAGCGGCCAACGGTCGCAGTGCCATTCGGGTGATGACAGGTGAACGGGCGAACAGCGATTGCTCCTCGAAGTGACGCTCAGGTAAACCCGAATGAGCACTCACTCCCCTGGAGGACGCTCCCCCGTGGTCCCGACCGCACGCCACTCGACGCAACGCCCGGATCGTCACACACCGCCCACCACCGGTGACTCTCCGTCGATTCCCGTCCAGCGCGGGCCGGTCGACGGCGACGTTCCGATCTCCGGGCCGATCTCCG
>JBFWRR010000033.1:47048-58541 GCA_050248815.1 Pseudonocardia sp.
CCGATCTCCGGGCCGATCTCCGTGCTGGCCATCCTCCGCCGGGAGGGCTACCGCGTCCCGCACGCGGCGGACGGCCCGCTGCGCCCACGCACGCACCATCTGCCGGCGGTGGACCGCGGTGCAGCGTGGCTCGACGCCACGGCCGTCCGGCGGGCGGGGCTGCTCGTCGCCGCCGCATCGGTCCTCGGCGCCGCGGCGATCACCGACGGTACCGGCGGTGAACGGGACGCGCCCGCCGTCGTCGTCCCGGAACAGTCACCGGGGCACGGCGGCACCGGCATCTCCCCCGTCATCGCCCTGCTCGGGCCGAACTCGCCCGGCGCGCCGCTGGCGCTCACCGCGTTCGCGGGCGCGGGTGGCCCGGCCGGGTCGGCTGAACCCCGCGGCAGCGGGTTCCCGGCGCTCGCAGGTCCGCCCGGTGGAGCCGCGGGCGACCCCGGCATCCTCGGCGGCCCGGCCCCCGGGGCGGTGACGGCCGCCGTGCCGGGCTCGGGTCCGGCCGTGGATCCTGCCGATCCCGGGAGTGTGCCGGGTACAGAACCCGGTGACACGCCGGGCGCGGGTCCCGGCGACGACTCGGGTGCGGGATCCCGTGGCGGCCCGGACGGGGGTCCCGGCGGTGGGCCGGGCGCGGGACCCGGCGGCGGTTCCGGCGGGCCTGTCGAGGACGTCCTGGACTCGGTGACGGGCCCGGACAGCGGCGTGCTCCCCGGCCTCGTCCACACCGTGGACGACCTGCTTCCGGAACCGGTCGGCGGCGCAGTGGACGGCCTGGTCGACGTCGTGGACGAGGTCGGCTCCGCAGTCGGCGGCGCGGTGGACGACGTGCTCGGCCCGGTCGGCGGACCGGTCGGCGAGATCACCGGCCCACTGCTCGACACCGTGGACGGCGTCGCCGCACCGGTCGTCGACGTCGTGGACACCGTCGCCGCACCGGTCGTGGACCTCGCCGAACCGGTGCTGGGCATGGCCGAGGGTGTCACGGCGCCCGTGCTCGACCCCGTCCTGGACGGCGTCGGACCGGTGCTGGGCCCGGTACTCGACGACGGCGCCCCGGACGCGGTCCTGGACACCGTCGGCGAGATCACCGGCCCACTGGGCGAGGCGGCCACTCCGGCGCTGGAACCGGTGGCCGCGGCGCTCGACCCCGTGGCGGATGCCGTCGGCGACCTCCTCGCCCCGGCCGCGGGAGTGGCCACCGACGCGACCGGGCCGGTGACGGGCGCTCTCGACGACGTGGCCGAGGCGGTCACCGAGCCGGTGACCGGCCCGACAGCAGACGTCACCGCGCCGGTCGTCGGCGCCCTGCCGCACGTCGCCGAGCCCCTCGCAACGTCCGCCGGAGAGATGGTCGGGAACGTCACGCGGCCGGTGACGGAGCCACTCGCCACCCCGGCCGAGGGCGCGGAGGAGGCGAGCGGGCACCTCACGAAGGCCGCCGACCAGGCCGGCGGCACGGCGGGGGACATCACCGAGCCCGTTGGGGACACCGTCGCGACGGTCGCCGAGCCCGTCACGGACGCGGTGACCGCCACCGGCGGTGCCGTCGAGGAGACCCTCGGCGGGCTTCTCGGAAACCGCGGTTCGGCGACGGCCTCGGGCAGTTCAACCGGAAGCGGCGGCGCGGGCTCGCAGCCCGCCGGTTCCGGCGGCTCCGATACCGAGCACGGTCCGGAGGGTGGCCGCGGCTCCAGTGCCGGCGGCTCCGGTACGAGCAGATCCGACGAGCGCGGTTCCGGCCGCTCCGGCAGCGCCGACCCCGACCGGTCCGACCGTTCCGGCAGCCACTCCGACGAGGGCGGCTCCGGCCGGTCGGGCAGCGCCGACCCCGACGGGCCTGACCGCTCCGGCAGCGACTCCGACGAGGGGGGTTCCGGCCGCTCCGGCAGCAGCGACTCCGACGAGCGCGGCTCCAGCCGCTCCGGCAGCAGCGACTCCGACAAGGGCCGCGACAACGACGACGACTCGGCCACGTCCAGGAGCGACAGCTCCGGTGGCCGCACGATCGGCACGATCGCAGCCGGGCTCCTCGGCGACTGAGCCGATGACGGCCCACCCCGGCCGGGCCCGGCCGGGTGGACTGGGCCGGGCCGCAGCGTCCGTCCGGCCCGCGGGACAGCAAGCATCCCTCCAGCCCGCGTGACATCACGACGCCCGGCGCGGGGTGATCTCGGGCACGGGCGCCCAAGCCGCGACGCCCCGCGCCCGAGATCCCGCAGGCCCGTCGCCACCGCGCACCGTCTGGCAGGCTGGGCCCATGACCACCGCGATCGGGATCGCAGCGACCGTCGTGGCCCTCGTCGGCCTGCTGGTCGCGCTGGCGAACCTCGGCTACCTCGGGATGCTGCGCAATGCAGCGGCGAAGCGGGGCGCGGCGGGCGCGCCGTTCGTGGACGACGTGCGCCGCAAGCTGCCGGTGGCGGGCGGTGCGGCCGCACTGGCGCTGGTCGGCCTGTTGCTCACCTCGGGCGGGCCGGTCGCGGACATGTTCGGCCTGCTGCTCGGCGCGGGCGGCGGTGTGGTGGCGCGCAACTCGCTCAACGCCACGCGCGCCCGGTTCCGCAGCTCGTGAGCTCGCCGACCGGGTCGGCGCGGGTCCGGGAGGACGTGCAGCGGGCGTTGGTGGTCACCGCCCATCCGGACGACGTGGACTTCGGTGCGGGCGGCACCGTGGCGGCGTGGACGGCCGCGGGGATCGAGGTGGCGTACTGCATCTGCACCTCGGGCGACGCAGGCGGGTTCGACGACACCCCCCGCGCGCAGATGGCCCCGCTGCGGGAGGCGGAGCAACGGGCCGCGGCCGCCGAGCTGGGCGTGAAGGACGTGGTGTTCCTCGGCTATCCGGACGGCCAGGTGACGGCGAGCATCGAACTGCGCCGCGACATCAGCCGGGAGATCCGCCGGTTCCGGCCGGACCGGGTCCTCACCCACTCGCCCGAGATCTGGTGGCGGCGGCTCGGCGCGTCCCATCCGGACCACCGGGCGACCGGGGAAGCCACGCTCGCCGCCGTCTACCCGGACGCACGCAACCCCTTCGCCCATCCGGAGCTGCTCGCCGACGGCCTCCCGGCGTGGACGGTGCGGGAGCTGTGGCTGATGGCCGCACCGGACGAACGGGTGGACCACACCGTCGACATCACCGACACCCTGGAACGGAAGGTCGCCGCGCTACGCGCGCACGTCTCACAGACCGGACACATGGCGGACCTGGAGTCACGCCTGCGGGAATGGAGCAGCTACTGGGCCCGCCGGGCCGGGCTCGGCGAGCAGCGGTACGCAGAGGTCTTCCAGGTCGTCGCGATCGGGTGAGCGGTCAAAATGGACAGACGAACGGCCGTAACGCCATTCGGGTGAGGCTCGATGAACGGGCGAACAGCAATTGCCCCCGATCACCGCGGTCCGGTAGACCAGTCGGGACGGCATTCACCCTTCAGGAGGACGCTCCCCGTGGCCCCCTCTCCCTCCGATGTACCCATCGTTGCTATCCCCTTCCAACGTGGTGCGCGGCGAGACCCCCAAAAGAGTGAAGATCACAGAGGACTCGCTACAGAAGGTGGCGAAAGCGTCGTTTCGGTCGCGGCGCTCCTGCGCCGGGAGGGGATCCGCGTCCCCCATGCGGCCGATCCGCCCCTGCGGCCCCGTGCGCATCAGGTCGCGCCCGCGACCGAAGAGCCGTCCTGGATCACCGGCCGGCTCGCCCGGCGGGCCGGTGGAGCCGCCGGGGCCTTCGTCGCGATCGCGTCGGTCATCGGCGCCGCGGTGGTCACCGACGCGACGGGCGGCAGCCTGCCCGGACCCGCACTGATCGCACCCGCGCCCGAGGCCGGAGTGGCGGGCGCGGGTGCGGGCGCGACCACGTTGCCCGGGCTCACCCCGCTACCCCGGGACGCCGTGTCGCTCGCGGGGTTCGAGTCGGCCGTCGCGGCGGCCCGCGGGGGCGAACCCGGCTCGATCCTGCTCCCGGGCGCCGTCGCACGAATGCCCGGTGGCGCCGGCGTACCGGGCGTGTCCGCACCGGACGCGCCGCCGGGCGTCCTCGGCGGTGTCGTGACCGGCGCGGGCGACTATCTCGGGCAGACGGTCTCGGGCACCACGAAGACGCTGGGCGACACCGTGTCGGGTACGACGAAGGGCCTGGGTGGCACGGCGAGCGGTGCCACGGACACGGTCGGCGACCTCGTCGGTGGCCCCGCAGGTGGCGCCGTCTCCGGTACCGGCGAGGCGGTAGGGGGCCTCGTGGAGGGCACGGGGAAGACCCTCGGCGACACGGTGGAGGGCACCGGGAAGGCCCTCGGCGACACCGCGGGGAAGCTGACCGAGCCCGTCGGGGGGCTGCTCGGCGGCGGGCCGGGCGGCTCGGCCGAGTCCCGCAAGGGCGCGGGCAACGACTCCGCCATCGGCTCGCTGGACAGCGGCCCCGCCGGCGGGGGCGGTGGCCTGCTCGGCCCGGTCGGGAAGGTGGCCTCGGGTCTGCTCGGCGGCTGACGGCGCCGAGTCCTCACGCGGCCGTCCCGGCTAGACCAGCCGCCGGTCCGACGCCCACCTCGACAGCTCGTAGCGGTTCGACAGCTGCGTCTTGCGCAGCACGCTCGACACGTGCGTCTCGACGGTCTTCACCGAGATGTAGAGCTCTGCCGCGATCTCCTTGTAGGCGTAGCCCCGCGCGAGCAGGCGCAGCACGTCGCGCTCGCGGGGGGTGAGGCTGTCCAGTTCGGGATCGGTGGGGACGGCCCCGGGACGGTCCGAGAACACGTCGAGGACGAAACCGGCCAGCCGCGGTGAGAACACCGCGTCCCCGGAGTGCACGCGCCGGACGGCGTCGGCGAGATCGCGAGCGGAGATCGTCTTGGTGACGTAGCCGCGCGCGCCGAGCCGGATGACGGCGATGACGTCGTCGGCCGCGTCGGACACGGACAGCGCGAGGAACACGACCCCCGGCAGGTCGGGCCGCACGCGCCGCAGCACCTCGGCGCCACCGCCGTCGGGCATGTGCACGTCGAGCAGGACGACGTCGGGGGTGAGGTGGCGGATGGTCGCCACGGCCTCGTCGACGGAGCCCGCGTCGCCGACGACGCGCACATCGGGCACCCCGCGCTCCAGCTCGGCACGCACGCCTGCCCGGAACAGGGCGTGGTCGTCGACCAGGACGACGCGGATGGGTTCGTCCTGCGGGGTCGATCCGGTGGGCCCGGTCATCGTGGGGTCCCTTCTGCGACGGGCTCGGAGCATGGCGCCTCGGCCGGTGACCCGGCCGAGGCCGCGATCGGCGTTTCGGCCGGTGGCTCGGCCGGCCCCCGGCCCGACGTCCCGTTCGGCGGCTCGGCCTGCGCCCCGACCGGCATGACCAGGTGCACCTCGGTGCCCTCGGCCGGCGCGCTGCGCAGAGCGACGGTACCGCCGTGGCGGCGCATGCGGGCGTTCACCGAGTCGGCCAGGCCGTGGCGGTCCTCCGGCACCTGGGCGGGGTCGAACCCGACACCGCGGTCCCGGACGAACACGTGCACCTCCCCCGGTTCGACCTCGGCGTACACCGACACCTCGGGCACCTGCGCGTGCTTGGCGGCGTTCACCATGGCCTCGCGTGCGGCGAGGACCAGCGCGCGCAGCCCGTCGTCGAGGGTGCGGTCGCCGCCGACGACGACGGGTGACACCGTGACGGCGTAGGTGTCCTCCACCTCCGCCGCGGCAGCGGCGAGCGCCTCGGTGAACCCGGCGTCCAGCGCGGCACCGCCCGGGGAGTGGTAGCCGCCGGGACCGTAGAGCCAGGAGCGCAGCTCCCGTTCCTGGCCACGCGCGAGGCGCAGCACCTCGCGGGGGTGCTCGGCCTGGCGTTGGATGAGCGCGAGTGTCTGCAGGACGGAGTCGTGCAGGTGCGCGGCGATCTCCGCGCGCTCCGCGGTGACGATCCGGGCGCGCCGCTCGTCGGCGAGGTCGCGCACGAGCCGCAGCCACCACGGGATGGTCAGCACCGCGACGCCGAGCAGAGTGGCGAGGACCGCGAGCAGCCCGAACCGCACCTGGCCGACGTCGAGGTTGCCGAGCAGGAACACGCCCAGGCCGGTGGCGACGAAGACGATGCCCGACACCACCCGCAGCACCGCGGCGGGCCGGGTGAGCCGCCGCCAGCGCGACGCGGGTGCGCCGGGTTGGACGGGCCGGTCGGCCTCGCGCCAGACGACGGCCGCCCCGATCGCGACGACCCCGAGCGGGCCGAGGACGAAACCGACGACGTTGTCGCCCAGGGCGGAGGCCACCAGCCCGGCCGCGACGGCCAGCGCCAGCAGACCCCAGGCCTGACGGCGCTCGGCGGCGGGGACGACCCGCACGACGTCGTCCCGCTCCTGCGGGACGAACATCCACAGCAGGCCGTAGGCGGGCACGCCCAGCCCGCCGAGCGGGACGAGGACCGCGAACGTGAGACGCACCCAGAAGACGTCGATCGCGAGGTGGTCGGCCACCCCGCCGGCCACGCCCGCGACGAACCGGCCGCTGCGGCGCCGCTGCAGGGGCGGCGTCGGCGGGCGTACGGTCGGTGTCGCGCTCGGTGGTGCGGTCGGGCCGGTCACGACCCCATGGTCACACGGGCGAGGGAGGGGCGGCATCGGGACAATCTCGGGGGTGTCTCAGGGCCGTCCCCGAGGCCTGCAGGTCGCGCGGAACCGACGCTGGAGCCATGACGAAGACCGACCTTCAGACCACGCTGCGGGAGATGTGGGAAACCCGCCCCGCACGACCACCCGACGACCGCCAGGTCGCGGGCGTGGCGTCCGCGATCGCGCGGCGCTACGACATCGACCCGGTGCTCGTCCGGGTCGCCTTCGCCGCTCTCGCCTTCGCCGGGATCGGCGGGCTGCTCTACATCGCAGGCTGGGTGGCGCTGCCCGACGGCGAGGGGCGGCGGGCCCCGGCCCGCGTCCTGCCCACGATCGGGCTGGTGATCGCGACCGTGGCCGGGATCGGCTCGGTGATCGGTGTCAACCTGAGCGCGCTGCTCGCCGGCGTCGTCGCGGCCGGGCTGCTCGTGCTGCTCCACCAGAACCGCGCCCACCTGGGCGTCGCGGGGGCGGCGGCCGGGCTGCCGGCGGTGGGAGCACCGGCGGACGAGACGGCCACGGAGTCGGAGCCCGCCGCGGCCGGTGCCGCCACGCCCGATTCCGACCCGGGACAGCGTCCGCCCGCATGGGACCCGCTGGGCGTCGCCCCGACCCTGTGGGACCTCCCGGAGCCGCCGCCCGCACCCGCGCCGCCGGCACCGCGCAAGCCGCGCGTCACGGCGTACACGCTCGCGGCCGCACTCGTGGTCGGCGGGCTCACCGGGGCCATCCTGCTCATCACCGGCGGCGGGCCCGCGATCCTGCTCGGCGCGCTGCTCACCGTCCTCGCCGGTGGGCTGCTGATCGGCGCCTTCCTGCACGCCGGCCGCGGCCTGATCCCGTTCGCGGTGATCACGGCGCTCATCGCGTGGGGCGTGCTCGCGTTCCCGCAGGATCGGTTCTCCGTGCAGACCACGGACCTGCGCTTCGCGCCCGTGACCGCTGCGGCGGTGCAGCCCGAGTACCGGATGGACGCCGGGACGCTCGAACTGGACCTGCGCGGGATCGACCTCACCACGCCCGAGGGCGCGGCCGCCGAGCCGATCCGCACCTCGGTCGAGAGCGGGGCGGGCGACGTCCAGATCTTCGTGCCGCCGAACGCTGACGTGACGGTGCGCGGGGAGGTCGGCATCGGCCACATCGCGTTCGACGGGCGCAGCGCCGGAGGCCCCGGTGCGACGCTCGACGTGGTGGACGACCTGGGTGCGGACGGCGTGCGTTCCGGCCGCCCGATCATCCTCGATCTGTCCGCCGGTCTCGGCAACGTGGAGGTGCACCGTGGCTGACGCGACGACTCCCGGGACGGCCGACGAGCGGGCCGAGCAGGCTCCCGACCGGGCCACCGGCGACCAGCCGACCGACCGGGCCACCGGCCACATCGCCGGCCAGGTCACGGACTCAGCCACGGACCGGGCCACGGACCGGGCCACGGACGGGGCCACGGACCGGGCCACGGACCGGGCCACCGGCGAGCCCGCCGGCCCCGCCACCGGCGAGGTCACCGGCCGCACGGACGAGACCGCCGACCGGGCCACGGGCGAGCCCACCGGCAAGCCCACCGGCGAGCCCACCGACCTGGCCACCGGCCGCCAGGTGGCCGCCCTGGCCACCGGTGACCCGGCCGACGAGCGGCGCGAGCCCGGGTTCGCGCCCTCTGCTCCGGTCCACCCCGTCGCACCGGGCCGCCCGCCCACCATGGGCCCCGCGGTCCCCGGCTACCTCCCGCTCGACGACGTCATCACGACCGTCGAGCCCGTCCCGTCGGGCGAGGCCGCCTCGCGCCGCCCGGATGCGCTGCTGCTGGTGTTCGGGGTTCTCACCCTGGTCGCTGCGGTGGCCACCTTCGTCGGCGTGACGCTCGACCTCAGCACCGTCGACCCGCGCTGGGTGATCGCGGGCGGCGCCGCAGCCGTGGGTACGTGGCTGCTGGTCAGCGGTCTGCGGGGGCGTCGCCGCGCCACCTGATCCGGGCGCCCGCAACGAGCGGCACCCTCGTACGCAGGTTGCGTACGAGGGTGCCGCTCGTCCCGGGTCGCGGGGTCACTCCCACTCGATGGTCCCCGGCGGCTTGCTGGTCACGTCCAGCACGACGCGGTTGACCTCGGCGACCTCGTTCGTGATCCGCGTGGAGATGCGCTCCAGCACGTCGTAGGGCAGGCGCGTCCAGTCCGCCGTCATCGCGTCCTCGGAGCTGACCGGGCGCAGCACCACCGGATGCCCGTAGGTGCGCCCGTCGCCCTGCACGCCCACGCTGCGCACGTCCGCGAGCAGGACGACGGGGCACTGCCAGATGTCGCGGTCCAGCCCCGCGAAGGTGAGCTCCTCGCGGGCGATCGCGTCCGCGGCGCGCAATGTCCCGAGCCGCTCCTCGGTGACCTCGCCGATGATCCGGATCCCGAGTCCCGGCCCGGGGAACGGTTGGCGGTGCACGATGGTCTCGGGCAGCCCCAGCTCGGCGCCGACCCGGCGGACCTCGTCCTTGAACAGCGCCCGCAGCGGCTCCACCAGCGCGAACTCGATGTCGTCCGGGAGCCCGCCGACGTTGTGGTGGCTCTTGATCGTGGCGGTGCCGGTGCCGCCGCCCGACTCCACGACGTCCGGGTAGAGCGTGCCCTGGACGAGGAAGCCGACCTGCTCGTCGCGGGCGATGTCCGCGGTGGCGGCCTCGAACACCCGGATGAACTCGCGGCCGATGATCTTGCGCTTGCCTTCGGGGTCCGTGACCCCCGCGAGCGCGGTGAGGAACCTCTCGCGGGCGTCCACCGTGTGCAGCGACGCCCCGGTGGCGGCGACGAAGTCCCGCTCCACCTGCTGGCGCTCCCCGGCCCGCAGCAGGCCGTGGTCGACGAACACGCAGGTGAGCCGGTCGCCGATCGCGCGCTGCACCAGCGCCGCCGCGACCGCCGAGTCCACCCCGCCCGACAGCCCGCACACCGCGCGGCCGTCCCCGACCTGCTCGCGCACCGCGGCGACCGTGTCGTCGATGATCGAGGCCGTGGTCCAGCCGGGAGTGATGCCGGCGATCTCGTGCAGGAAGCGGCGCAGCACCTCCTGGCCGTGCGGCGAGTGGCCCACCTCCGGGTGGTACTGGACGCCCGCGAGCCGCCGGGCCGGATCCTCGAACGCCGCGACCCGCGCCCGCTGCGAGGACGCGGTGACCGTGAAGCCCTCGGGGGCGCGCACCACCGAGTCGCCGTGGCTCATCCACACCGGATGGCGCGACGGCAGCCCGTCGTGCAGCGTCCCGCCGCACACCTCGAGCTGGGTGCGGCCGTACTCTCGGGTGCCGTCCGGGGCCACCTCGCCGCCGAGCGCGAGCGCCATGGCCTGGAAGCCGTAGCAGAGCCCGAGCACCGGGAACCCGGCGGTGAACAGCTCCGGGTCGACCCGCGGAGCCCCCTGCGCGTAGACGCTCGACGGCCCGCCCGAGAGGATCAGCGCCGCCGGCTTGCGGGCGATGATCTCCTCGACCGTGGTCGTGGACGGCACGATCTCGGAGTACACCTGCGCCTCGCGCACGCGGCGGGCGATGAGCTGGGCGTACTGCGCCCCGTAGTCGACGACGAGGACCGTGGGCGGCTGCACGTCGTCAGCGTAGTCGGCGCCCCGGCGAGCCCGGCCGGCGTCACGCGGGCTGGGGCGCCCGCCGGAAGCGACCCAGGTAGATCCGGGTCCACAGGAGCAGCCCGCCGACGGCGACGACCGAGAGCACCGGGGAGACTCCGACCATCACCGGCAGCGGGAGCAGCAGCACGAGCACCACCCGGACGACCGCCTCCGCGATCAGGCCGAGCCCCCAGACGACCGAGGTCAGTCGGTGCCCCCGGCGCACGGCGGGCTCCGCGGCGAAGCGGGCCGCGATCTCGGCGGCCCGCCGGGGCTCGAACCCCTGCAGTGCCGCGAGTGTGAGCGGACGGCGGCCGCGCACGCCGGTGGCGACGAACAGTATCCCCAGCCCCGCCGAGATCACCGAGGCCTTGAGCAGCAGCACGCGCGGATCGCCCGTCAGCGCGACGAGCAGGAGCCCGCCGCCGAAGATCACCAACGTGATGGCGGCGAAGACGTTGAGCGTGCGGGAACGCAGCGCCACGACCGCGACCCGCGCGGCGGCGACCACACTCGCCGCCACCAGCGCCACCAGGTCGGAGGCCCCGGCGAGGTGCAGCGCGTAGTAGACCGCGACGGGCAGCCCGACGTCCCACGCGAGGCCCCGCGCCAACGCCTCGAACCGGACCGACCCACCGCTCATGTCCCCACGGTGGACGCCTCCGCTCGACATGTCAAGAATGACAGGTGTATTTTGACATGTCGTTACCTCGGCAGTGAGGATCCCCATGTCGTTGTCCCACGCGCTGCTCGGCCTGCTCGCCGTCGAGCCCGCCAGCGGCTATGCGCTCACCAAGGAGTTCGAGGCCACCGTGGGCCGCTACGCCTGGCAGGCCGGGCACACGAGCATCTACCCGGAGCTGAACCGGCTCGCCGAGCGGGGACTCGTCGAGGTGGTGCAGGAGGGCCCGCGCGGCAGCCGGACGTATGCCGTGACCCCGCAGGGCCGCGCCGAGCTGCGGCGCTGGCTGCTCCTCCCACGCGAACAGCGGGGACGGGTGCGCAACGAGCCGGTGCTGCGGATGTTCCTGCTCTCCGCGCTGGACCCGGAGGACGCCCGCGAGGTGCTGCGTCGCACGGCCGAGAACACCGCACGGGACGCAGCACGGCTGCGCGAGCTGCGCGACCGCGTGCCGGACGAGATCGACGGGCGCGCCGGATTCGGCCGCTTCGCGCTGGAGTACGGCATCCGCGCCACGGACGCCGCGCACGACTGGGCGCTGTGGGCGAGCGCGCGCCTCGACAGGGCGCACCCGGCGCCGGACGTGGAGCCGACGACCCACCCGGCGCCCGA
>JBFWRR010000034.1:0-1377 GCA_050248815.1 Pseudonocardia sp.
CCGGGATCGGGGTGGTCGCGATCGTCGTCGTCGGGCTGCTGCTGCTCCTGTAGGGCTCGGGCCGACGAGGGCGGGCCGCCTCTAGAGTCCACGCGTGACCGAGCTTGCGAGGCCGCCGTCGGGCACGGCACCGCCGGGGTGCGGCGGCGACGAGCGCCGACGAGGAGCAGGAGTGACCGATCCAGCCGACGGCCCGCGCCGGGCGATCGCCGTCCTCGCGCCCGCCGGGGTGTACCTCGGCGTACGGCTGATCGGGATCGTCGTGCTCGCCGTCATGGCCGCTCGCAACGGGACGTCGCTCCTCGGGGAGCTCACCTCCTGGGACGGCGAGTGGCTGCTCGGGATCGCCGCCCACGGCTACGACGGTGTGTCGGACCGGCTCGTCGACGTGCACGGCGACCGGTACCCGGACACGGCGCTCGCGTTCCTGCCCGGCTACCCGGCCGCCGTCGCGGCGCTCGCCCCGCTCGTCGGCGGCAACGTCGTCGCGGCGGGCCTCCTGGTCTCGCTGCTGGCCGGCATCGCCGCGGCCTACGGGCTGACGCGGCTCGGCTCGATCGTCCCGGGCGGGTCCCGTCGCGCCGGGCTGATCCTGACGGGGCTCTTCGCCGCCGTGCCGATGGGCGTCACGCTGAGCATGGCCTACTCCGAGGCACTGTTCTGCGCGCTCGCGATCTGGGCTCTGGTCGCGGTCCTGGAGGAGCGATGGCTGACGGCCGGGCTGTTCACCGCGCTCGCGGGCACGGTCCGGCCCACCGTCACGGGCCTGATCGTGGCCGTCGGGCTGGCCGCGGTCGTCGCCGCGGTACGCCGCGGGGCGGGTGTGCGCGCCTGGCTCGCGGTGCTGCTCGCACCGACGGGCCTGCTCGCCTACCTCGCGTACGTCGCGTGGCGCACGGGCGAGCCGGCCGGCTGGTTCCGCATCCAGCAGCAGGGCTGGGAGACCTCCCTCGACGGCGGCGCCGCCGTCGCCGCGTACGTGCTGCGCACGCTCGGCGGCAGCGAGCAGATCCACGACCTGCTGAGCGTCGCCTCGCTGATCGGAGCCGTCGTGCTGTTCGCGGTGGCGCTGGCGATGCGCCTGCCGTGGCCGCTGCTGGTCTACGGCGGGGTGGGGCTCGCCACCGTCCTCGGCACGGACGGGGTGATGAACAGCAAGCTGCGCTTCCTCGTCTCGCTGTTCGTCCTGCTGCTGCCCCCCGCGCTCGGCCTTTCGCGACGGCGGACGGGCACGGCCGTCGCCGTCCTGGTGGCCGCTGCCCTGGTGTCGGCCTGGATCGGCGGCTTCGCCCTGACGGTCTGGCGCTACGGCATCTGAGTCACCGGCAACGGGGTCACGGCAACCGGGTCAGGGCACTGGGTCAGGGCACTGGGTCA
>JBFWRR010000034.1:1477-54050 GCA_050248815.1 Pseudonocardia sp.
GGGTCAGGGCACTGGGTCAGGGCACTGGGTCACCGCATCTGATCGGCCGTGTCGGCGCGCACGGCCGCGACCCCGGCCGCGTCGAGCAGGCCCAGCGTGGCGGCGTGCACGGCGATCTGCACGCTGTCGTCGACGGCCACCATCGGCACTCCCGCGGCGCTGACCTGCGCGGCGAGCGCGTCCAGCGCCGCCCGCCGCCGGTGATCGGCACCCGGGGTGCGGCGGATGTAGACCGCGCGGATGCGGTCGCCGTGCGCGCGGGCCAGCGCCGCGTAGATCTCGGGGTCGTGCTGCCCCGAGTCGCCGACGAGGACGAGCCCGAGCCCGGGGTGGTCGTCGAGCACCCGGCGCACGAGGGCGGTCTTGTGCTCCGCCGCCCCGATGCGGAACAGGCCCGCCGGGGACGGGCCCCAGTCGGTGAGCAGGAGCGGGCCGAGCGGGAAACCGCGCAGCTGCAGGAACCGCAGGAGCAGCTCGTGGAGGTTCCACGGGCTGGTCGAGACGTAGAAGACGGGCGCGTCGAGGGCCCGGTAGAGCGCGGCGGCGCCGGGCAGCGGGGTGCGCTCGGCGACGTCGGTGAACAGGGTGATCCGCAGGAACGCGAGACCCCGGGTGATGCCGGTCTCCACGACCGTGTCGTCGATGTCGCTGACGACGCCCACGGTGGCGGCCGGGTCGGCGACGACCAGCGGCGCGGACACGTGCGCCGGGTCACCGGGCAGGCAGAGCCGGATCTCGTGGCGGCCCGGCGGGAGCCCCGGCAGCTCGACGACGGCGTCGACGTAGCCCTCGCGGTCGGTCGCCACCGTGGTGCCGCCGCCGGGGGCGACGATCGTGACGGGCACCCGCGGCAGCTCCAGGGTGAAGAACCTCGCCAGGGTGGAGCGCAGCACGGCCCAGCGCGAGCGCGGCCCCTCGGCGGCCGCGGCCGGCCTGCCCAGCACGACCCGGGCGCCCACCCGGGCGCGGGTGGGGGTGCCGTAGGCGACGAACGGCAGGATCATGCGCCGGTGGCGGCCGAACAGGCGCCGCACGGCGATGATCGCCGCGTGCAGGCCGGCCTCCGCGGCGAGCACGGTGCGCACGAGCCGGGGCGGGGTGACCACGCGACCACCGTAGGGTGGCCGGGTGGGCACGGTGCTCCTGGACCTCGACGGCACGCTCGTCGACTCGGGTCCGCTGATCGTCGATCACCTGGAGCTCGCGTTCGCCGCGGTGGGGTTGCCGGTCCCGCCGCGCCACGAGCTGTGGGCGTTCGTCGGCCCGCCGCTGGAGGACGTCGCACCGGGGCTCGGCCTCGCCGGTGAGCGGGCGCGGACGTTCATCGAGGCGTACCGCGCAAGCTACCCGCCCGTGGCACCGTCGTCGCCACCGTTCCCGCAGGCCGCGCGGGTGTTGGACGGCCTGCGGGCGGCCGGTTTCACGCTGGCGCTGGCCACGTCGAAGCAGGAGTGGCTCGCCCGCGAGATGGTCGAGCGCAACGGGTTCGACGTCGACCTCGTCGGGGGTGCCGATCCCCCGGCGCGGGTCGGGAAGGCCCGGGTGATCGCGTCGGTGCTGGAGCGGCTCGGGCTGGACCCGGCGCGCGACCCGGTGGTGATGGTCGGCGACCGCGTCCACGACGTGGAGGGCGCGGCGGAGCACGGGATCCCGACGCTCGGGGTGGCGTGGGGGTACGCCGCGCCCGGCGAGCTGGCCGGTGCGGCGGGGATCGCGGCGGACCCGGAGGAGCTGCTCGACGCCCTGCGCCCGGACGGGGCCTGGTCGGTGCCGCGGGACGCCGGGCTCTGCGAGGATCGCCGCCGGAGCTGACCAGCGGAGGAGGCGGCGTGGCGGAGTTCGTCGGCGCGATCGACCAGGGCACCACCAGCACCCGCTTCATGATCTTCGACCACGGTGGCGCCGAGGTCGCCCGCCACCAGCTCGAACACCGCCAGATCCTGCCCCGTCCCGGCTGGGTCGAGCACGATCCACGCGAGATCTGGGAGCGCACGCGCGAGGTCGTCGCGGCCGGGCTCGCGAACGCGGGCCTGCGCGCGGCGGACCTGTGCGCGCTGGGCATCACCAACCAACGCGAGACCGCCGTCGTCTGGGACCGGCGCACCGGCGAGCCGCTGCACCACGCGATCGTCTGGCAGGACACCCGCACCGACCGCATCGCCGCGGCACTCGACCGCGACGGGCGCGGCGACGTCATCCGCCGCAAGGCGGGGCTCCCGCCCGCCACCTACTTCTCCGCCGGCAAGATCGCCTGGATCCTGGAGAACGTCGACGGCGTCCGCGCGGCCGCCGAGCGCGGGGACGCGCTGTTCGGCACCACGGACTCGTGGCTGCTGTGGAATCTCACCGGCGGGGTGGACGGCGGCGTGCACGTCACGGACGTCACCAATGCCAGCCGCACCATGCTGATGGACCTCGAGGCCCTCGACTGGGACGACGAGCTGCTCGGCTTCTTCGGCGTCCCGCGGGCGATGCTGCCGGCGATCGCCCCCAGCTCGTCACCGCAGCCGTACGGCGCCACCCGCGCAGACGGCCCGTTCGGCGGCGAGGTCGTGATCACCGGTGATCTCGGCGACCAGCAGGCCGCCACCGTCGGACAGGTCTGCTTCGCCCCGGGCGAGGCGAAGAACACCTACGGCACCGGCAACTTCATGCTGCTCAACACCGGTCCGGAGCTGGTGCGCTCGCAGCATGGCCTGCTGTCCACCGTGTGCTACCGCTTCGGGGACGACGCGCCGGTGTACGCGTTGGAGGGTTCGATCGCCGTCACCGGCTCGGCGGTGCAGTGGCTGCGCGACCAGCTCGGGATCATCCCGGACGCGGCGGCGAGCGAGGAGCTGGCGGGCCGCGTCGAGGACAACGGCGGGGTGTACTTCGTGCCCGCGTTCTCCGGGCTCTTCGCGCCGTACTGGCGCTCCGACGCCCGCGGCGCGATCGTCGGGCTCTCGCGTTACGACACGGCCGCGCACATCGCCCGGGCCACCCTGGAGGCGATCTGCTATCAGAGCCGCGACGTCGCCGACGCGATGGCGCAGGACTCCGCAGTCGCGCTGGACGTCCTGAAGGTCGACGGCGGTGTCACGGCCAACGACCTGTGCATGCAGATCCAGGCCGACGTCCTCGGCGTGCCGGTCTCGCGGCCCGTCGTCGCGGAGACCACGGCGCTGGGGGCGGCGTACGCCGCGGGGCTCGCGGTGGGGTTCTGGTCCTCCACCGACGAGCTGCGGGAGAACTGGCGCGAGGCACGCCGCTGGAAACCGGCGTGGACCGCGGAGCAGCGCGAGGCGGGGTACGCGGGCTGGCGCAAGGCGGTCGAACGCACGCTGGGCTGGGTCGCCGTCGAATGATGCGGGTTTCGGTCGCGCATGTGCGCATCTGCGGCATCCATGTGCGCATCTGCGTCGTCCATGTGTCGCCTTTCGTGCGACCTGCCCCCGACCGAGCGGGCCTCCACCCGAGTGGCAGGGTGGCACGGTGAACCGCAGGCGCCTGCTGAAGGCACTGGGCGCGTCCGCGCTCGGCGCTGGCTTGCTCGGCTGCTCCCCCGCCGTCCGTGCCGCGGCCCCGGTACGGCCGCCGAGCGAGATCCTGCCGCTGGCCAACTGGTGGCTCACCCTGCCGACCGGCTCGCCGGACGCGACGATCATCAAGGACCTCGCCGGGTACCAGGCCGACCCCTGGTTCGTCGGCCAGGCCGACGGCGTGCGCTTCCGGGCGGACGTCGACGGCGCGACGACGGCGGGCAGCATGTACCCACGCTGCGAGCTGCGCGAGCTCAACCCGGACCGCACCCAGGCGTCCTGGTCGTTCGGCTCCGGCACCCACCAGATGGACGTCACGCTCGCGGTGACCGCCACCCCGAAGCGCAAGCCCGAGGTGTGCCTCGCGCAGGTGCACGCAACGTCCGCCGACCTGCTGATCGTCTACTTCGACGCGAAGGCGGGCGGCATCCGCTGGAAGCTGGACAGCGACCCGCAGCCGGTCGTCGCGGACTACGCGGTCGGCACGCCGCTGGCCGTCCGGATCCGGGTGGCGGACGGGCGGTGCGAGGTGTACCTGGACGGCAGGTCGTGCATCGACTTCACCTCCGACCAGGACACCTGCTACTTCAAGACGGGGGCCTACGTGCTGTCGAACCCGTCGAAGGGCGACGATCCCGCCGCCTACGGCGAGACGGTGGTGTCGGCGCTGGCCGTGACCCACACGTAGGTGCTGTCAGGCCGGCTCGACGATCTTCCAGTACGAGTCCTTGCGGACGACCTTCCCGTCCCGGAACTCCCAGTGGTCGCACCCGCGCACGCGCACCTTCTCCCCGTCCGGCCGCGTCCCGGTGAGGAGCCACTCGGAGACGCCGAGGTCGCCGTCGACCCAGTGCCGGTCCTCCCCGTAGTGGACGTCGGGCAGCCCCGCGAAGCGCGACGCGAGACCCTCCCGCACCGCGGCCTTGCCCGTCAGCCGGGTGCCCCACGGCTCGGGCCCCCGGGGCATGTCCAGCGAGCAGTCCTGGGCGAAGAACTCCATGATCGCGTCCAGGTCGTGCGCGTTGAAGGCGGCCGTGATCGCCTTCAGAGTCTCCACCGACGCACCGTTGCGAGCAGCCATCGCCGACCTCCCCGTGGTCGCGGCGTGTCCTGCAGCACGCAGAGTACGACCGTGCGCCCCGCCCGACGACCCACCGGCGCCCGGCTAGGTGCGAGCGGGCGCCACCACGTCGTTCTCGACCTGGTCCTCGACCCGTTCGAGCAGGTCACCGGGCTGGCAGCCGAGCACGCGACACATCGCGTCCAGGGTCGAGAACCGCACCGCCTTGGCCCGGCCGTTCTTGAGCACCGCCACGTTCGCCGGTGTGAGCCCGACACGCTCGGCGAACTCGCCCACGCTCATCTTGCGCTTGGCGAGCTCGACGTCGATACGCACGACGATCGCCATCAGATGACCGCCTCGAGATCGGTGCGCAGCTCGGTGGCCTGTCGCAGCAGGGCGCGCATCACCACCATCAGCAGGCCCATCACGGCGAGCCCGACGGTCAGCAGGAAAAGCAGCATCGGCGCGCCGGGATCGTCGGCGTGGAAGCCGACCCACAGCAGGAGGCCCACGAGCACGACCCACGCGGCGGCGATGGCCCACACGATGGCGTCCACCCACACCAGGGAGTCCCGGGTGAAGATCCGGTCCCGGACGACGCGGGTGAGCAACATCCAGGTGGAGACGACCACCACCTGCACGCAGAGCACCAGGAACACGGCGATCGCGGTGAGCGGCCAACGCACGTTCGCGGACCCGGGGGACTGCTGGGTCATGTACGCGATCCCGCCGGGCAGCGAGAGCGTCTGGAACACCAGCAGGATCCCGAACAGCACCACGAGGAACACCCGGAGCGGCAGGACCGCTCGATACTCCGTCAGCATGGATCGAGTATCGATATCTACCTATCGAAAGTCAATCATCCGGAAGCTCGCGACGCTGCCTTCGGGACGGCGTGAAGGTGAGCAGGTCCAGCATCCCGGGCGGCGCCACGATCCCCGGCCCGCCCGCTCGCACCCAGTCGCCGACGGCCTCGGTGTCGTCCTCGCGCAGCACCCCGGACAGCCAGACGGGCCGCGCACCCGCCCGCCGCCCGTCCGCCGACGGACTCACGACCACGACGTTCGAGTGCTCGCAGGCGTCCAGACAGTCCGTGACGCGCACCCGGGTCCCGGCGGCGCGCAGGGCGGCGAGCTGGCCGTCGTGGTCGGTCCCGGGGTGCTTGCCCGCCGACCCGCAGCAGCATCCGCGGCAGACCGTGAGGATCGGGCCCGCCCCGGCGGTGTCCTTGCGTCGAGGGCTCACCCCACGAGTCTCCCCCGGACGGTGTGCCCGGCAGGGACGGGGCACTACCGTGGCGCGGTGACCACGCAGATCACCCGCGACGGCCTCGTCCTCGACGTCTACGAGTCCGGGCCCGCGGACGGTGATCCCGTGGTGCTGCTGCACGGCTTCCCCCAGTTCGCGGACTGCTGGGACGCGCTCGTGCCGCTGCTCACCGCCGCCGGGTACCGCACGCTCGCCATGGACCAGCGCGGCTACTCCCCCCGGGCCCTGCCCCACGGCAGGCGCGCCTACCGGATCCCGGAGCTGGTCGAGGACGCCGTGGCGCTGATCGACCGGACCGGGGGCCGCGCGCACGTCGTCGGGCACGACTGGGGGGCGGCCGTGGCCTGGGCACTCGCCGCGGCCCGTCCCGAGAAGGTGCGCACCCTCACCGCGCTCTCGGTGCCGCACCCGCAGGCCTTCCTCGGCTCGTTCGTGACGAGCACCCAGGCGCTGCACTCCTGGTACATGTTCTTCTTCCAGCTCCCGGTGCTGCCGGAGAAGCTGCTCGCGGCCGGCTGGGCCGTACGGTTCCTGGAGCGCTCCGGCCAGGACCCGGACCGGGCGCGCCGCGACGCCGCCCGCCTCACGGCGCAGGGGTTCACCGGCCCGCTGAACTACTACCGCGCCATGCCGCTGCTCGACCCGCGCGCGGCGCGCACACCGGTCACCGTGCCGACGCTGATGATCTGGAGCGACGGCGACGTCGCCATCGGCCGGGCGTCGGTGGACCGCTGCGCCCGCTACGTGCGGGCCCCGTACCGCCTGGAGATCCTGCACGGCGTGAGCCACTGGATCCCCGAGGAGGCACCCGACGCCACCGCGGCGATGATGCTGCCCCACCTGCGCCAGTAGCCGCGAGTTGCGCATCCGACCCGGGCGAGTTGCGGATCTCATCAGGGCGAGTTGCGGATCCCGCAGCGGCGAGTCGTGCATCCCACCCGCCGGTCCGTCCGGGACGGGTGAGGGTCGCCACCTCGGCGCGCGCCCAGGCAGCGCTGATCGACGTCCCGGGCGGAAGATGGGCCCATGCGATCAGTGGCACTCTCCCCCGCCGCGCGCACGGCCGCCCTCCAGGAGATGTCCCGCACCGAGCTGGACGTCCTCGTCGTGGGCGGCGGCGTGGTCGGCGGCGGGTGCGCGCTGGACGCGGTGACCCGCGGCCTGTCGGTCGGCCTGGTCGAGGCGCGCGACTTCGCGTCCGGCACGTCGAGCCGGTCGAGCAAGCTCATCCACGGCGGCCTGCGCTACCTGGAGATGCTGGACTTCCGGCTGGTCGCGGAGGCCCTCGCCGAGCGCGGGCTGATGCTGGAGCGGCTGGCCCCGCACCTCGTGCGGCCGGTCCCGTTCCTCTATCCGCTGACGCACCGCTGGTGGGAGCGCGTCTACGCCGGGGCGGGTGTGGCGCTCTACGACGCGCTCGCGACGCTGTCCGGGCGCGCCCGCGGCCTGCCGCGCCACCGCCACCTCACCCGCTCGGGCGCGCGCCGGATCGTCCCCGCGCTGCGCCGCAACGCGCTGGTCGGGGCGCTGCAGTACTGGGACGCCCAGGTCGACGACGCGCGGCACACAATGCTCCTGTCGCGCACCGCGGCGGCCTACGGGGCACACGTGGCGACGCGGGCGCGGGTGGTGGCACTCCTGCGCGAGGGTGAGCGGGTCACCGGAGCACACGTGCGGGACCTGGAGTCGGGGCAGACGATCCAGGTCCGGGCCCGCCAGGTCGTCAACGCGACGGGTGTGTGGACCGACGAGCTGCAGAGCCTCGCCGGGGAACGCGGCCAGTTCCACGTGCGGGCGAGCAAGGGCATCCACCTGGTGGTGCCGCGCGACCGGATCCGCGGGCGCTCGGGGCTCATCCTGCGCACCGAGACGTCGGTGCTTTTCGTGATCCCCTGGGGCAGGCACTGGATCATCGGTACCACCGACACGGACTGGCGCCTCGACCTGGCCCATCCCGCCGCGAGCGCCGCGGACATCGACTACCTGCTCGACCACGTCAACCAGGTCATCTCGCCGCCGCTCGGCCACGCCGACGTCGAGGGCGTCTACGCGGGGCTGCGGCCGCTGCTGTCGGGGGAGTCGGAGATGACCTCGCGGCTGTCGCGCGAGCACGCCGTCGCCCACACCGTGCCGGGGCTCGTGGTCGTCGCGGGCGGCAAGTACACGACGTACCGCGTGATGGCCCGCGACGCGATCGACGCCGCGGTGCACGGGCTCGCGGTGAAGGTGCCGACCTCCGTCACCGAGAACGTGCCGCTGCTGGGGGCCGAGGGCTACGAGGCCACCCGCAACGCCCGCCACGTCCTGGCCGCGGAGTCGGGCCTGCACGAGGCACGGATCTCGCACCTGCTGGGCCGCTACGGCTCGCTCGTGCACGAGGTGCTGGCGCTGGTCGCCGAGGATCCGACGCTCGGCGCCGAGCTCGGCGGGGCGCCGGACCACCTGCGCGCCGAGGTCGTCTACGCCGTTACCCACGAGGGCGCGCGCCACGTCGAGGACGTCCTGGCGCGGCGCACCCGGATCTCCATCGAGACGTTCGACCGCGGCGTCCGGGCCTGCCGCGAGGTGGCCCAGCTGATGGCGCCGGTGCTCGGCTGGAGCGACGAGCAGGTGGAACGCGAGGTCGAGCACTACCGCAAGCGGGTCGCCGCCGAGCGGGAGAGCCAGCGGATGCCCGACGACGAGACGGCCGACTCCGCCCGGATGGGCGCCCCGGACGTCGTCCCGCTCGTCTGACGCCCGGGTCCCCCCGCCTCACCCCTCGCAACGCCGCTCGTCGGCTCGTCAGCCGACCCACCACCACCCGTCGCCGAGCGGGTAGCGGGGCGTCACCGGGGCGCCGAGGCCGTCCAGCCTGCGGCCCACGCCCGGTTCCGGCGGGCCTGCGAAGTGGGCGTAGCCGACCGCCCCGCCCAGGATCCCCCGGTACGCGGCCACGAACAGCACGGGCTCGCCACCCGACTCGCCGATGCGCGCGATGTGGCCGTCAACCGACAACCCGCTCAGCGGGCCCGGCAGCTCAGGCCCGTAGTAGCGCCACTCCTCGACGGCACCGAGGCCCCCGCTGCGGGCGAGCCGCTCGGCGGCGACGAAGTCGGCCTGCCGCAGCGCGAACCAGCCGCGGGCGAACGCGGTGTCCCAGTCGACGCTGCCCACCGCGACCAGGGCGCCGCTCAGCAGCGCCACGACGACCGCCGTCGCGGCGTACCGGCGGCGCCGGACGAGGTGGACCAGCAGGCCGGTGGAGGCGACCAGCACCACGACGCCCGCGGCCGCCCACACGACGACGACGCCGAGCCAGAACCACGTGACCATCCAGAGGCCGAACAGCAGCGACACGGCGAACCCGGTCCAGGCGAGGACGGTGAGTACGAGCCAGGTCGCGAGGGCCCACCGCGACGGGGGTACCGCGTCGCCGTCGCCCGAACCCGGCACGTCGCCCGAACCCGGCACGTCGGGCTCGCGGTGCGACTGCTCCCCGTCGGCAGGCCGGGCCGCCGGGCGCCTCATGCCGGCGCCAGCAGTGTCGTGCGGACCACGAGCCTGCCGTCCCCGCCGACCACGCCGACCACGAGCAGCGTGCGCGCCGCCGCCGACCACTCGGCGTACAGCACCGGAGCGTCCGGCTCGGGGACGACGTCGCGGACGCGGTGCAGGGAGGGCACGTGCCCGTCGCGGAAGGCCAGGTGCTCGGCCCACGTCGTGCCGGCCGGCAGGCGTTCGACGCGGTCGCCGACGATCACCGCGGACCGCTCGACGACCCGGCCGGCGATCCGCTCGTCGAGGCGCGCGGTGTCGGGCCCCGCGTAGGGCTCGCCGCCGGGCGCGGCCGGCACGTCGTCCCACTGTGCCTGCGGCTGCTGGCATGCCGACCCGAGACCCGCCGCGACGGCGGCGAGCAGCACCAGAAGCACGCGCATCCGGCGAGTCTCGTCGTTCGGACAGCGGGCCCGCATCGTCAGATCTGGGTGCTTCCGCGGTCTCCTGACCGGCCCTGATCACCGTCGATGACGTCCGCGCCGCCGCACGGATCGCGGGCGCACGTGTGGCGCGCCCTCCTCCGGGCTCGCCGCCCTCGACGTACCCGTGACGTGGGAGGTCGAGCCGAGCGCGAGATCGGGCACCGCAAGCGGGTCGCCGCGGAGCGGGAGAGCCAGCGGATGCCCGACGGCGCCACCGGTTCGCCGCCGGGCTCCCCGGAGGGGGCCGCGACGCGAGCGCCCCGACCAGGTCGCAGGTGCGCTCGTGCCGGTTCTCATCGGTGTGGTCGCGGCGTACCCGGTACCGCAGCGGCTGACCTGGCTGACCGGGTACGCCGGTGGACGACCGAGGCTGCTCGGGCGTGTCGAGTCCGCCGTCGTCCTGGCCGGTACCGCCGGTTCGGGCGCGATCGCCGCCACGACAGCGTCGGCGACCGCGGCCGGAGCCCGGAACGCGCTCATGGTCGCGGCGATCGCTGCGGTGTCGGCGCTCGTCCTCGGGCCCGCTGCGGCCTGCGTCCTCGCCGGCGCGGGCGCCGTCGTGTCGCTGCTGGTCGTCCCGGACATCGGCATCGTTGACTTGACCCCCGACACCGCGGACCGGATGCTCCTCGCCGTCCTGCTCCCGCTCGCCCGTCGGGGATCTGGCGCGGGCGTCCCCGCGCCCCCTGGCCACCCGTGACGCACTCGGGACTGGTGCCGCGTCCGGTGTCCGGTCCACAGCCGGCGATCTCGCGCGGGCGCACCGGTCATACGGTGGGAGTCGTGACCTCCCTGACCGCCCTGATCACCGTCGATGACGTCCGCGCCGCCGCGGCACGGATCGCGGGGCACGTGCTGCGCACCCCGACGCTGCCCTCCCCCGGGCTCGCCGCCGCCCTCGACGCACCCGTGACGTGCAAGTTCGAGCTGTTCCAGCGGTCCGGGTCGTTCAAGCCTCGCGGCGCGGCGCACAAGCTGCTCACTCTCACCCCCGCCGAGCGAGCCGCCGGGGTGGTGGCGGTGAGCGGCGGCAACCACGGCGTGGCGGTCGCGGACGTGGCCGCGTCGATGGGCGTGGCGGCCACCGTCGTGATGGCCGAGTCGGCGCCCGCCCGGTCGATCGAGCGGGTACGGGCCGCAGGGGCCGACCTGCGGCTCACCCCGGACATGGCGGGCGCGTTCGCCCTGCTCGACGAGCTCGTCGCCGAGGGCCTCACCCTCCTGCACCCGTTCGACGACCCCGTCGTCGTCGCCGCTCAGGGCACCGTCGGCCTGGAGCTCGCCGAGGACGCGTCGGACGTCACGGACGTGCTCGTGAGCATCGGCGGCGGCGGGCTGATCTCCGGGGTCGCCACCGCGGTGAAGGCGCTGCTGCCCGGCGTGCGCGTCTGGGGCGTGGAGACCGAGGGCGCCGAGGCGATGTCGGCGGGCCTCGCGGCCGGCGCCCCCGTGGCGGTGCCGCTGCATTCGATCGCGTCGACGCTCTCCGCCCCCGCGGTCTCCGCACTCACCCTCGCGCACGTCCAGGCACTGGTGGAGGACGTCCTGGTGGTTCCGGACGCCGACGCCGCGCGGGGCTGCGTCACGCTCGCCGAGGAGGCGAAGGTGTGGGCCGAGCCCGCGGCGGGCTGCCTGGTCCCGGCGGCCCGCCGGGTGCTCGAGCGGGTGGGTCCGGGGGTGCACCTGGGGCTGGTGGTGTGCGGCGGGAACGTCACCGCATCGGACGTGCGGGGATGGCTCGACCGGTTCGGGCCGCAGTAGCTTGCTCCACGCACGCTCCGCCCCGCACCGCCGCGCAGGCGGGCCGCCCCTGTCCCGCACCGCCACGCTCGGCGACACTGTGCGCCGTGACGCCGACCGCGCGCTTCCGGCTGCTCGGGCGGTTCGACGCGCGCCTGGACGGAGTGGACGTCACCGCGCTGGGCTCGGAGCGCCTGGAGAGCCTGCTCGCCTACGTCGTGCTGCACCGCGACGCCGCGCTGCCCCGGGAAAGGCTGGCGTTCGCGCTGTGGCCGGACTCGGACGAGGCGCAGGCCCGGACCAACCTGCGCCACGTGCTGCACGCGCTGCGTCGCGGCCTGCCCGGGGTCGAGCGGTTCCTGGAGATCACTCCGCGGTTGCTGCGCTGGCGCCCGGACGCGCCGCTGTGGCTGGACGTGGCGACCGTCGACGAGCGGCTCGCCGTGCCGGCGGACGACCCGGGACGGCCGGGCGCGCTGCGCGAGGCCGTCGAGCTCTACCGGGGCGACCTGCTGGAGGGCTGGACGGCCGAGTGGCTGCAGGACGAACGGGCCCGGCTGCACCGCGACCACCTGGCCGCCCTGGCCGAGCTCGCCGGGCTCGCCGAGGCCGCCGGGGAGCTCGATCGGGCGGCGGACGCCGCGGAGCGGCTGCTGCGCCGGGACCCGCTGCGCGAGGACGCCTACCGGTTGCTCATGCGGGTGCACGCCGCCCGCGGCGACCGTGCGGCCGCCCTGCGCGCCTACCACCGCTGCGCCGGCACGCTGGAGCACGAGCTGGGCGTGGAGCCGGGCGCACCGACCCGGGCCGCCTACACCTGCCTCGTTCGCCCCGCGCCCGGTGACGGCGTCGACGAGGCGAGGCCCGAGGTGGGCCGGGTGGGCGGGCCTGCGCTGGTGGGACGGGCCGCCGAGCGGGCCCGGCTCACCACGGCCTGGCGGGCCGCGGCCGCCGGTACGAGCCGGATGGTCGTGCTGCGCGGCGAGGCGGGCGTCGGCAAGACGCGGCTGGTGGAGGAGTTCCGTGCGTGGTGCGGGCGGCGCGGGGCGGCGACGGCTCTGGCGCGGTGCTACCCGGCCGAGGGCCCCCTCGCCTACGGACCGGTGGCCGACTGGCTGCGGTCGACGGCGCTGCGCCCCCGGCTGGCCCGGCTCGACGACGCCCGGCTCACCGAGCTGGCCCGGCTGCTGCCCGAGCTGCTCGGCGAGCGGGCCGGGCTGGCGGCGCCACGGCCGCTGCCCGTCGACGAGCAGCGCCACCGGCTGTTCGACGCCGTCGCCGCGGCCGCTGCGACCGTCCAGCCGCTGCTCCTGGTCGTCGACGACATCCCGCACGCCGACCGCGAGACCTGCCAGCTGCTGCACTACCTGCTGCGGTTCCGGCCGGACGGGCGGCTGCTGGTCGTGGCGACCGCCCGCACCGAGGACCTCGCGGACCGTCCGGCGCTGCACGAGCTGCTGGCCGGGCTGGGCGGGCGCGAGCAGCTCGACACGGTGGAGCTGGAACGGTTCGACGAGCGCGACACCGGAGTGCTCGCCGAGCGGGTCACCGGCGGCCCGCTGCCGGCCGACGAGCTGCGGCTGCTGCACCGGGAGACCGAGGGCAACCCGCTGTTCGTCGTGGAGGCACTGCGTGCAGGCTGGCGGCCCGGCGGGCCGCTGAGCCCCCGGATGCAGTCGGTGATCCGCACGCGGCTCGCGCAGCTCGACGAGCCGGCCCGCCGCGTGCTGGGCGTGGCCGCCGCGATCGGGCGCGAGTTCGACACCGACCTGCTCGCCGAGGTCGCGGGCGGCGGCGACGCCGACGAGCTCGTCCGCGGGCTAGACGAGCTCTGGTGGCGGCGGATCGTGCTGGAGAGCGGGGCGGGCATGGCGGGGTCGGGCTACGACTTCGCGCACGACAAGATCCGCCAGGTCGCCTACGAGGACCTTCCACCCGCCCGGCGCCGGGCCCTGCACGCCAAGATCGCCGCGGCGCTGGAGCACAGGCACGCCGACGCGCCGGAACCGGTGAGCGCCCAGGTCGCCGCCCATCACGACCGCGCGGGCGCCACCGGTCCGGCGATCGGGTGGTACCGGCGAGCCGCGGAGGCCGCCAGGCTGCTGCACGCCGACGAACGGGCGACCCGGTTGCTGGACCGCGCGCTGGAGCTGGTCGCGACGCTGCCGGCATCGAAGGAGCGCGACCGCATCGAGCTGGCGGTGCACACCGGGATGGTCCAGGCCCTGGTCCCGGTCAGCGGCTACGCCTCGTCGGCGATGGCGGCGACGCTGCGACGGGCCACCGCGCTGGCCGACGGGCTCGGGCTCGAGCCGCCACCGCCGCTTCTGTTCGGCCTGGCGCTGGAGGCGCTGACCCGCGCGGACTTCCCCGCCGCGGTCGGGTTCGGCGCCCGCATGCTGGCCGCGGGCGAACTCGCCGGGGACGAGGTGCTCGCCGTGCAGGGCCACTACGTGCTCGGCGTGTCCACCTTCTGGCAGGCCGACCTTCCGGGGGCGCGGCGGCACTTCGAGCAGGCGATCGCCCGCTACCGGCCCGCCGACAGGGTCGCCCACCTCACCGGCTACGGGCAGGATCCCAAGGTGGTGTGCCTGGGCCGGCTGGCGCTGACGCTGTGGCTGCTCGGCCTGCCCGAGGAGGCGCGGCCCGCGCACGCCGAGGCGATGTCCTGGTCGGCGGAGCTCGGGCACGCCTTCACCCGGGCCGTCGCGCTGACCTTCGGCGCGGCGTTGGCCGTCGAGCAGGGCGACCACGACGAGCTGCGCGCGCTGGTCGAGGAGCTGGCCCTGATCGGCTCCGCCACGATGCACGACAGGGTCACCGGCGCCTTCGTGGGCTACGTGCAGGTGCTCGACGGCGATCGCGACGCCGGGATCGCGACGATCGAGGACACGCTGCGCCTGGTCGCCACCAGCCCGGTCGCCCCCGGTCAGCACGCGCTGACCGCGCGGCTGCTGCTGGGCGCGCACCTGGTCGCGGGCGACCACGACGGCGCCCGCGCCGCGGCGGACCGGCTGCTCGCGATGGCGGGCCCGGCCCGGCTGTGGCACCCGCTGGCCCGCCGGGTGCGCGCAGGGAGCGTCGCGGCAGGCTGAGTCCAGGGCTGCCGCCGATGCCCGCGAAACGCCGACGGAACGCCGCCTCCCGCACCCTCCGGAACGCACGACGACCCGGAGGAGAGACGATGATCGAGAAGCTGCGAGCCGAGTTCGACGGCGTGCTGTTCCAGCCCGGTGAGGACGGCTACGACGAGGCGCGGGCGGTGTGGAACCGCGCGGTCGACCACCGCCCGGCGGTGATCGCCCGCTGCGGCTCGCCCGCCGACGTCGCCGCCGCGCTGGCGCACGCCCAGCGCAGCGGCCTGGAGATCGGCGTGCGCTGCGGCGGGCACAACTACGCCGGCGCCGCGGTGCCCGACGGCGGACTGACCGTGGACCTGCGCGGGATGAACCGGGTCGTGGTGGACCCGGTCGCGCGCCGGGTGCGATGTGGCGGCGGGGCACTGCAGCGCGAGCTGGACGCCGCCGTCCAGGAGCACGGCCTCGCGGTGACCGGCGGGACGATCAGCCACACCGGCGTCGGCGGGCTCACCCTCGGCGGTGGTATGGGCTGGCTGACCGGACGCTGCGGGCTGGCCGTGGACAACCTGGTCGGCGCCGAGGTGGTGCTCGCCGACGGCCGGTGCGTGCGGGCGAGCGCCGACGAGCACTCGGACCTGCTGTGGGCGCTGCGCGGCGGCGGCGGCAACTTCGGCGTGGTCACCGAGTTCGAGTTCCGGCTGCACCCGGTCGGCCCGCTGGTGCACTTCGGCCTGCAGTTCTGGGAGCTGGAGCGCGTGGCCGAGGCGATGCGGGCGACCCGGGACCTGCTCGACGAGCTCCCCCGCGACGCCGGCGCGCTCCTGTTCGCGATCAACGCCCCGCCCGCGCCGTTCGTGCCCGAGGAGCACCACTTCCGGCCGGGGATCGCGCTCGGCCTCGCCGGGTTCGCAAGCCCGGACGCGCACGCGGCGATGCTCGCGGGCGTGCGCGACGCGGTGGAGCCACTGTTCGGGTTCGCCACGCCGATGCCGTACACGGCGCTGCAGTCGATGCTCGACGAGAGCGCCATGCCCGGCGCCGCGTACGCCTACGGCAAGTCGCTCTACCTCGAGGAGCTCAGCGACGCCGCGATCGACACGATCGCCGCGATGCTGCCGGCGAAGACCTCGCCGCTGAGCCTGCTGCCGATCTTCCCGCTCGGTGGCGCGTTCGCCGACGTCGGCGAGGACGAGACCGCGTTCGGCGGCACCCGGACGCTGCGCTACGCCGTGAACATGGACGCGATCGCCCTGGACGCCGCGGGGATGGCCGCCGACCGCGAGTGGGTCCGGTCGCTGTGGACCGCACTGCGCCCGTCCGCGCCGCACTCCGGCAGCTACGTCAACTTCATGGAGGAGTACGAGCAGGAGCGGGTGCGCGCCACCTACGGGCCGAAGTACGCGCGGCTCGCCCGGATCAAGGCCGAGTACGACCCGGGAAACGTGTTCCGTCGCAACGCGAACATCCCGCCCGCGTCGTGACGCGTCCCCTGCCCGCCCCGCCGTGCCGCCCTCGCGCGAACGGCACGTACGGGAAGATCTATTTCCCGTACGTGCCGTTCGCGCAACGGGGGGGCGGGGGACAGGGCGGGGGGGAAGGCCGAGCTCAGACCCCGCAGCGCTCCAGGATCAGCTCCCGCACGCGCCTGGCGTCCGCCTGCCCCCGGGTGGCCTTCATGACCGCCCCGACGATCGCGCCCGCGGCGGCGACCTTGCCGCCGCGGATCTTCTCCACGACGTCGGGCTGCGCGGCCAGGGCCTCGTCCACGGCGGCGACGAGCGCGCCCTCGTCCGAGACGACGGCCAGCCCGCGGGCGGCGACCACCTCGTCCGGGGAGCCCTCGCCGGCGAGCACGCCGTCCACGGCCTGGCGGGCGAGCTTGTTGTTGAGCGACCCGGACGCGACCAGCTCGATCACCCGGGCCACCTGCGCCGGGGTGATCGGCAGCTCGTCGAGCGCCACCCCGCGGGAGTTGGCCTGCTGGGCGAGGTAGGCCACCCACCAGGAGCGGGCGTCGCCGACCGGGGCACCCGCGCCGACCGTGGCCTCGATCAGCTCCAGCGCCCCGACGTTGACGAGGTCGCGCAGCTCGGCGTCGGTGAGCCCCCACTCGGTCTGGATGCGGCGGCGGTGCACCCACGGCAGCTCGGGCAGCGTGGCCCGCAGCTCGTCGATCCACTCCGCCGACGGCGCGATCGGCACGAGGTCGGGCTCGGGGAAGTAGCGGTAGTCCTCGGCGGTCTCCTTGCGCCGCCCGGCCGACGTGGTGCCGGTGGCCTCGTCGAAGTGCCGCGTCTCCTGGACGACCTTCTCCCCCGCGTCCAGCACGCCCGCCTGCCGCGTCATCTCGTAGCGCACGGCCCGCTCGACCGACCGCAGCGAGTTGACGTTCTTCGTCTCCGTGCGGGTGCCGAACTCCGTGGAGCCCGCGGGCATGAGCGAGACGTTCGCGTCGCAGCGCAGCGAGCCCTGGTCCATGCGGACGTCGGAGACCCCGAGCGCCCGCAGCAGGTCGCGCAGCGCCGTGACGTACGCGCGGGCCACCTCGGGCGCGCGCGCCCCGGTGCCGACGATCGGCTTCGTGACGATCTCGATCAGCGGGACGCCCGCCCGGTTGTAGTCCAGCAGCGAGTACTCGGCGCCGTGAATCCGCCCGGTGGCGCCGCCGACGTGCAGCGACTTGCCGGTGTCCTCCTCCATGTGCGCCCGCTCGATCTCGACGCGCACGGTGGACCCGTCGTCCAGCTCGACGTCCAGCCGGCCGTTGACGGCGATCGGCTCGTCGTACTGGGAGGTCTGGAAGTTCTTGGGCATGTCCGGGTAGAAGTAGTTCTTCCGGGCGAACCGGCCCCACGGCGCGATCGAGCAGTTCAGCGCCAGGCCGATGCGGATCGCGGACTCCACGGCCCGGTGGTTCACGACCGGCAGCGATCCCGGCAGGCCCAGGCACACGGGGCAGACCTGCGTGTTCGGCTCGGCGCCGAACTCGGTGGGACAGCCGCAGAACATCTTCGTGGCGGTGTTCAGCTCGACGTGCACCTCGAGCCCGAGGACGGGGTCGTAGCGCGCGACCACGTCGTCGTAGGACACCAGCGTCGGCGCGCTCACCGGGCCACCTCCGGGACTCGTGCGATCAGGGGGCCGCCGTCCTCGCCGTCGCGCGCGGCCTCGTACGCCGCCGCCACGCGGTACATCGCCGCCTCGCCCAGCGCGGGCGCCATCACCTGCAGCCCGACGGGCAGGCCGTCCGACAGCCCGCACGGCACGGACATCCCGGCGACGCCGGCGAGGTTCGTGGGGATCGTGGCGAGATCGTTGAGGTACATGGCGAGCGGGTCGTCGACCTTCTCCCCGATCGGGAACGCGACCGTCGGCGCCGTGGGTGAGACCAGGACGTCCGCCTTGGCGAACGCTCCCGCGAAGTCCCGCGAGATCAGCGTGCGGACCTTCTGCGCCTGCCCGTAGTAGGCGTCGTAGTAGCCCGACGACAGCGCGTACGTGCCGAGGATGACGCGCCGCTTGACCTCGGGGCCGAACCCGGCCTCGCGGGTGGCGGCCATGACCTCCTCGGCCGACGCGCCGCCGTCCACGCGCAGGCCGTAGCGCATCGCGTCGAACCGCGCGAGGTTCGACGACACCTCGCTCGGCAGGATCAGGTAGTACGCCGCGAGCCCGTACTCGAAGTGCGGGCAGCTGACCTCGACGAGCTCGGCGCCGAGCTTCTCCAGCTGTTGCAGCGCCGCGTCGTAGGCGTCGCGGACGCCGGGCTGGTAGCCCTCGCCGCCGAGCTCCTTCACCACACCGACCCGGACCCCGGCGAGATCGCCGGTGGCGCCGCGGCGCGCCGCCTCCACGACGGCCGGGACGGGCTCGTCGATCGAGGTGGAGTCCATCGGGTCGTACCCGGCGACGACCTCGTGCAGGAGCGCTGCGTCCAGCACCGTGCGCGCACACGGGCCGCCCTGGTCCAGCGACGACGCGCACGCGATGAGCCCGTAGCGCGACACCCCGCCGTACGTGGGCTTGACACCCACGGTGCCCGTCATCGCGGCGGGCTGGCGGATCGAGCCACCGGTGTCCGTGCCGATCGCGAGCGGTGCCTCGAACGCGGCCAGCGCCGCCGCCGAACCGCCACCGGAGCCACCGGGGATGCGGCCGGGGTCCCACGGGTTGCGGGTGGGGCCGTACGCCGAGTGCTCGGTGGACGAGCCCATCGCGAACTCGTCCATGTTCGTCTTGCCGAGGATCGTGATCCCGGCCGCGCGCAGGCGCTGCGTCAGCGTGGCGTCGTACGGCGGGCGCCAGCCCTCGAGGATGCGCGAGCCCGCCGTCGTGGGCATGTCCGCGGTGGTGAAGACGTCCTTGAGCGCCAGCGGGACGCCCGCCAGCGGGGACGCGGGCGCGTTGCCCGCGGCCAGGGACTCGTCGACCAGCGCCGCCGACGCCAGCGCGGCCTCCGTCGCGACGTGCAGGAACGCGTGGATCGTTCCGTCGACCTCGGCGATCCGGTCCAGGTGCGCCTGCGCCACCTCGACGGCCGACACCTCGCGGGAGTGGATCTTCCCGGCCAGCTCGGCGGCGGTCATGCGGACGAGGCTCATGCCTCCTCCCCGCTGATGCTCGAACCCGCAAGCGATTCTTCGTCCAGGATCTGCGGCACGCGGAACCGCCCGTCCTCGCTCGCCGGGGCACCCGCGAGCGCCTGCTCCTGGGTGAGCCCCGGGCGGCGCTCGTCGGGCCGGAAGACGTTGCGCAGCGGCACCGCGTGCGACGTCGGCGGGATGTCGTCGGCGGCGACCTCGCCGACGCGGGCGACCGCGCCGAGGATCACGTCGAGCTGCCCGGCGAAGACGTCGAGCTCCTCGTCGGTGACCGCGAGGCGCGCGAGGCGCGCGAGGTGCGCCACCTCCTCGCGGGTGATGGCGCCGGAATCGGCGGCGGACATGTCCCTCCCGGATGGCACGAGTTCGGCAGGCCCGGGCCTGATCTTCGGCGACGGGTGCGACGGCGGCTGCGACGCGCGACACCACGTGCACGATCGGTGTGGCCCCGGCGATGTCCGAGTGTAGGCCCGGGCCTGATTGAATCCTTCAGGGCCACCGGCTGGTGCCGCACACGACGGAAGGGGGACTGGACGGGTGTCGTACCTGCTCCGCGTCGTCCTCCCGGACCGGCCCGGCAGCCTCGGAGCGGTCGCCACCGCCCTGGGCAACGCCGGTGCGGACATCCTCGGCGTGGACGTGGTCGAACGTGTCGGCGGGATCGCCGTGGACGACCTCGCCGTCGAGCTGCCCGCAGGCCGCCCCCCGGACGTGCTCATCACCGCCGCCGAGGCCGTGCCCGGTGTCGAGGTCGAGTCCGTGCGGCCCCACTCGGGGCGTCTGGACACCCACCGGGAGCTGGAGCTCCTCGAGGAGATCGCGGGCAACCCGGGCGACGGGCTGAAGCTGCTCGCGGACGGCGTCGCCCGGATCTTCCGCGCCGGGTGGGCACTCGTCGTCGCGCGGGAGGGTGAGCGGTCCTACCGGCTCTCCGAGAGCACCGCCGCTCCCGAGACCACCGCGGGCGACCTGCCGTGGCTGCCGCTGCAGCGGGCCGTCGTCGTCGACCCGGCGGTGCACTGGGTGCCCGAACCGTGGAGCGACCTCGACACCGAGCTGGCCGCCGCGCCCTACGGCGCGGGCGAACCGCCGCAGGCGATCGTCGTCGGGCGGCCGGGCGGCCCGGCGTTCCGGCCGACGGAGCTGGCGCGGCTGGCGCACCTGGCCGGGGTCGTGACGACGGTGCTGGGAGGCTGACGGCGACGAGCGGCGCGTTCGTCCGATCTGATTGGACGAACGCGCCGCTCGTTGCGACGGAGTCGGTCAGACGCGGATGCCGAGCGCGGTGCTGACGAGGTCGTCGTTACCGGTGGCGAGCCAGCCGTCCGGGCGCACGAGGACGTCCTCGAACCCGATGCGGGTGTCGACCCCCATGCGCAGGGCGTACTCCAGCACCGGCCAGGCGCCCTCCTCCTCGCCGTGCAGGAGCACCGGCACCGGCAGGTTGCCCAGGGCGCGCAGGATGCGCACGGCCTCGGCGACCGCGGTCTCCGGATCCGACACCGTGGACTCCGCGAGCACCCGCACCGTGCCCGGCGGCACCCCGTTCTGGCGCAGCACGACCGCGTCGCCGCCGGTCCAGACGCCGAGCTCCACCCCGATGCCCACGGACACCGCGGCCGCGCACACGTCCTTCCAGCCCTTCTCGTGGACGTTGATCGCGCACACGTCCGGCTTGCCGATGCCGAGGCGGCCCCAGCGCAGGACGGCCGCGATGCGTTCGCGGGGATCGGGCTCGATCCAGCGGCCGATGGCGACACCGATCTCCATGCCGGGGGCGTCGGCGCGGATCGCGGCGACTGCGTCCCCGACGTGCACCGGGTCGAGCGACTCCTCCCCCTTCGCGTCCCGCGGGTGCACGTGCACCGAGGACACACCGAGGCGGGCGACGGCCCGCGCATCGCGGGCGAGGTGGCGGGCGACGACCGGCAGCGCGGGGTGCGCGTCCGCAGGACGTGATCCGTTCAGCACGGCCTGCAACACGCCGGCCCACCTCATCTCTCCCGTGGGCCGCTCGAGCCCGCCCATCGTTCCCGCGCCCGCGGCCGCACGACCGTGGGCGAAGGAAGTAGGTTAGTCCGTCCTGCTGGTGCGCGGCCCGCCCGGATGGAGAGTGTTGGTGTGGCCGTCGCCTCAGTCGATCGAGGACGCCTCGGACGATTCCCGCGCCGAGGTGCCCCGCGACCCGTGCCGGACCCCGACCCGGACCCGAGCCGCCGACGCGGGGACGCCCGCGCCGCGTCGGGTCCCGGCCGGTTCAGCCCGCCACGGTGGCCACGGCGCGCGCCTTCTCCGGGCCCTCGTCCAGGAGCACCCGGAACCCGGCCTCGTCCAGGATCGGGACGCCGATCTCGAGGGCCTTGTCGTACTTCGATCCGGGTGAGTCGCCCGCGACGACGAACGCCGTCTTCTTCGACACCGACCCTGCGGCCCGCCCGCCCCGGGCCATGATCGCCTCCTTGGCCTCGTCCCGGGAGAACGCCTCCATCGACCCCGTGACCACGATCGAGAGGCCCTCCAGCGTGCGCGCGACGCTGGTGTCCGCCTCGTCGACCATCCGCACGCCGGCCGCCCGCCACTTCGCGACGACCTCGCGATGCCAGTCCACCCGGAACCAGTCCCGCACGGCGGCGGCGATCGTCGGGCCGACGCCCTCGACGCCCGCGATCGGGGCCAGTGCCGCGGCGAGGGCCTTCGCCTGCGCGCGGGCGGCGTCGCGTTGCTCCTTCGCGGCCGCCGCGATCACTGCGTCGGAGGCCGGGTCGGAGTCGGGGTCGGCGGCCACGGCGGCAGCGAGATCGGCCGGGTCGCCGGCCACAGCGGCAGCGAGATCGGCCGGGTCGCCGGTAGCAGCGGCGTCGGAGAGGGGGCCGGCGGCCGCGCCGGCATCGTCCGGCGCGGAGGGATCGGCGACCACCGTGCCATCCGTGCCATCCGTGCCATCCGTGCCATCCGTGCCCTCCTCCGCCGCCGACCCGTCCGAGGTGATCACCACCCCGGCCAGCTCGGTGTCGCGTGCAGCCTGCGCGGCGGCGGCCTCGATGGCGTCCATCGAGCGGAACTCGCGGGCCAGCGCCTGCGCCGCCGTCGGTCCGACGTGGCGGATCGAGAGCCCGACGAGCACCCGCCACAGCGGCCGGTCCTTCGCCGCCTCGAGGTTGACCAGGAGTTTGCGCCCGTTCGCCGACAGCTCCCCCGCCTTGGTGCGGAAGAGCTCGGTGCGCAGCAGGTCCTCCTCGGTGAGGCCGAAGACGTCTCCCTCGTCCTGCACCACGCCTGCCCCGAGCAGGGCGACCGCGGCCTCGTAGCCGAGGCCCTCGATGTCGAACGCACCCCGGCCTGCGACGTGGAACAGGCGCTCCCGCAGCTGTGCGGGGCAGGAGCGGGCGTTGGGGCAACGCTGGTCCACGTCGCCCGCCTTCTGCCGGACGAGCGCGGTGCCGCACTCCGGGCAGTGGGTGGGCATCACGAACTCGCGCTGCGTGCCGTCGCGCAGCTCGACGACCGGCCCGAGCACCTCCGGGATGACGTCGCCCGCCTTGCGGATCACCACGCGGTCGCCGATGAGCACGCCCTTGCGGCGCACCTCGTCCGCGTTGTGCAGGGTGGCGAGCGACACGGTGGAACCCGCGACGACCACCGGCTCCATGACCGCGAACGGCGTGACCCGCCCGGTCCGCCCGACGTTGACCTGGATGTCGAGCAGCGTGGTGGTGGCCTCCTCGGGCGGGTACTTGAAGGCGATCGCCCACCGTGGCGCCCGCGAGGTGGAACCCAGCCTGCGCTGCAACGCGACCTCGTCCACCTTGACCACGACGCCGTCGATCTCGTGTTCGATGTCGTGGCGGTGCTCGCCCCAGTACTCGACGTGCGCGACGACCTCGTCGATCGTGGACAGCACCACCGTGCGCTCCGAGACGGGCAGGCCCCAGGCGCGCAGCGCGGCGTAGCCCTCGGACTGCCGGGACGGGGAGAACCCGTCGCGCTTGCCGAAGCCGTGGCAGATCAGCCGCAGATGCCGCGCCGCGGTGACCCGCGGGTCCTTCTGGCGCAGCGACCCCGCCGCCGTGTTGCGCGGGTTCGCGTAAGGCGGCTTGCCCGCCTCGACCATGAGCGCGTTCAGCGCCGCGAAGTCGTCCAGCCGGAAGTAGACCTCGCCGCGGACCTCGACCAGCGCGGGCACCGGGAACTCGGCGCTGTCGTGCAGCCGCTGCGGCACCTCCTCCAGGGTGCGCATGTTGAGCGTGACGTCCTCGCCGACGCGGCCGTCGCCGCGGGTGAGGGCGCGGGTGAGCCGCCCCTTCTCGTAGAGCAGGTTGACCGCCAGGCCGTCGATCTTGAGCTCGCACAGGTAGCCACCGCGCTCGCCTCCCACCGCCCGCGTGATCCGCTCCGCCCAGGCACGCAGCTCGTCGGTGGTGAACGCGTTGTCCAGGCTCAGCATGCGTTCGAGATGGGCGTGGGCGCCGAACTCGGTGGTGAACCCGCCGCCGACGCGCTGCGTGGGTGAGGAGGGTGTGACCAGCTCGGGGTGCGCCTCCTCGAGGGCCAGGAGCTCGCGCCACAGCTCGTCGAACTGCCCGTCCGAGATCACGGGAGCGTCGAGCACGTAGTACCGGAACTGGTGATCGGCGACCTCGGTGGCCAGCCGGGCGTGCCGCTCGGCGACCTCTGGCGGGGTGACGGGAGTGCTCACGGCCCGGAGGCTACCCAGGCCGGCCGACGGTTTCCGCGCTCACCGATCGTCGGCGCCCGACTGCGGACGGGATCCGGCCGGAATCGGCCGTAGCGTCGGCGGCATGATCGAGGAAGCCCGGCTGTTCCTGCTCGCCGACAACGCTGCGGTCGCCGTGTTCACAACGATCACGGACTGGACACTCGTCCTGCCGCCGGTGTTCGACATGCCCGGCGCGGACCGTGCCCGCCCGCTGCGGCAGGTGGTCGACCACCTCGCCCGCGACGAGGCCTGGGTGCCCGCCATGCTCGCCGGCGCCACGATGGACGAGATCGGCCGCGACCGGTTCGACGGCGACCTGCTCGGCGACGACCGCGCCACCGGCCTGGTCCGGATCGGCGAGGCCGCCCGCGCTGCGGCCGCGGCCGTCACCGATCCGGACGCGGTCGTCCACTGCTCCTTCGGCGACTGCACCACCGCCGAGTACCTGTGGCAGCTGAACATCGCCCGCACGCTCTCCGCACACGACCTCGCCGTGCTGATCGGGGCGCCGTGCCCGCTCACCGACGAGCTCGCCCGCGGGATGTACGAGGGCACGGCACCCACCGCGGGCACGTGGCGGGAGTTCGGGATCTACCGCACGCCGGTGGCGGTCCCGCCCGACGCGTCGTGGCGGGACCGCTACCTGGCCCTCACCGGGCGCGATCCGGTCAGGACTTGAGCAGCTCGCGCACCGCGCCCAGCACCGTGACCACGGAGCGTTCGGTCGCGGCGTGCCCCATCAGGCCGATCCGCCACGCCCGCCCGGCGAACTCGCCGAGCCCGCCGCCGACCTCGATGCCGTACTCGGCGAGCAGCCGCCGCCGGGCCTGCGCCTCGTCCACCCCGTCGGGCAGCAGGGCCGCGGTGAGCTGCGGCAGCCGCACGCCGTCGGCCGCCACCAGCCGGAACCCGAGGTCGGGCAGCGCCGACTGCAGCAGCGCACCGACGCGCGCGTGCCGCTCCCAGACCTGCTCGATCCCCTCCTCCAGCAGCCGGCCGAGCCCGGCGTGCAGCGAGTAGGCGAGCGTCGAGGAGGCGGTGTGGTGGTACGCGGGCGGGCTCGCGAGGAAGTAGCGCTGCAACAGGCCGAGGTCCAGGTAGAACGAACCCACCGGAGTGCGTCGCGCAGCCATCTTGGCCACCGCACGGGGTCCGAGCGTCACCGGCGCGAGCCCGGGCGGGGCGCCGAGGCACTTCTGCGAGGCCGAGTAGCAGGCGTCGATCCCCCACGCGTCGACCTCGAGGGGGGTGCCGCCGAGCGCGGTGACGGCGTCGACCAGCAGCAGCGTGTCGGTCCCTGCCAGCTCGGCGCCGACCGGGGCGACGTCGTTGCGGACCCCCGTCGAGGTCTCGGCCGCGACGAGCGCGAGCACCGCGGCCTCCGGACGGGCGCGGCGCGCGGCGAGCAGGTCGGCCGGGTCCAGCGCGGTGCCCCACGGCGCCTCGACCCGCACGACCTGGGCCCCGGCGCGGCGCGCGACCTCGCACAGCCGCTCGCCGAAATAGCCGTTCACCCCGACGATCACCGTCTCGCCCGGCTCCACCAGCGAGACGACGCAGGCCTCCATGCCGGCGCTGCCCGTCCCGCTGACCGGCAGGGTGAGCTCGTTCGACGTGCGGAACACCGACCGTAGGCGGTCGGCGATCCCGGCGACGACGCCGAGGTACTCGGCGTCGAGATGGCCGAGGACCGGCCGCTGCAACGCCTCGACGGCCTCGGGGTACGGGGCGGACGGGCCGGGGCCGAGCAGAAGATGATCAGAGTTCACGGGGGGTGAAACTAGTCCTGCACCGTTCCGTAGGCCACGACGGACAGGAATCTGATCGGCAGCGCCACCAGCTCCTTCGGCCCGTGCGCGCGCTCGCCGTCGAACTGCAGGGCGTCGCCGGGGCGCATCCGGTACTCGGACTCGCCGTGGGAGTACGCCATCTCCCCCTCCAGCATGAGGAGCAGCTCGGTACCGGGGTGCTGGAACAGGGGGAAGACCTCGCTGCGCTCGGTGAGCTCGACGAGGTGGGCCTCCATCCGTTTGTGCGGCCCGCGAAGCCCGCCGAGCAGGGTGTACTCGTGGCCCACCCGGGTGCCGCGCTGCACGATCCGCGCACCGAGCCCGGCCGGGGTGAAGACGGCCTCGCCGCCGGTGTCCGCCCCGCGGAAGAGCGCCGTGACGGGGACGTCCAGGGCGGCGGCGAGGCGGGCGAGCGTCGTGAGGCTGCAGGAGGTCTGCGCGTTCTCGATCTTCGACAGCTGGGCCTTGGAGATCCCGGCGCGCAGCGCGAGCTCGCCGAGGGTGGCGCCGATCTCCTGGCGGTGGCGGCGCACCTGCCCGGCGAGGACGCGTTCCAGGGCGCCCGCGTCCGCGGCGGCGGCGTGGTCCTCGGGGTTCACGGGCGGTACCGGCCCCGCGGCACCCGGTTCGCAGACCCCCGCCGCGCCTCGCAGACCCCGCGGCCCCTGCGAGGCGTGCGTGAGCCCTGCGAGGCCGGGCCGCCCACGCGCGTCACGTCCCCGGGATCCACGACGTCCCCGCCAGCGGCACCCGCGCCATCGCCGCCGCCTCGACCGTGAGTGCGACGAGGTCCTCGGGCTCCAGGTGGTGCACGTGCGCCTTCCCGCAGGCGCGGGCGAGCGTCTGGGCCTCCATCGTGAGCACCCGCAGGTAGTTCGCGAGCCGCCGCCCGCCCTCGACGGGGTCGAGCCGCGCGGCCAACTCCGGGTCCTGGGTGGTGATCCCGGCGGGGTCGCGGCCGTCCTGGAAGTCGTCGTAGCAACCGGGCGCGGACCCGAGGGCGACGTAGTCGTCGGCCCACCGCGGGTCGTTGTCGCCCAGGGCGATCAGCGCCGCCGTCCCGATCGAGACGGCGTCCGCGCCCAGCGCGATCGCCTTGGCGACGTCCGCGCCCGTCCGGATCCCCCCGGAGACGACGAGCTGCACGCGCCGGTGCAGGCCCAGCTCCTGCAGCGCCCGCGTGGCCTCCACGACCGCGGGCAGCGTCGGGATCCCGACGTGCTCGATGAACACCTCCTGCGTCGCCGCCGTGCCGCCCTGCATCCCGTCCACGACGACGACGTCCGCGCCCGCGGCGACGGCGAGCTTCACGTCGTAGTAGGTCCGCGTGGCGCCGATCTTGACGAACACGGGCAGGCGCCAGTCCGTGATCTCGCGCAGTTCGAGGATCTTGATGGTGAGGTCGTCCGGGCCCGTCCAGTCCGGGTGCCGGCAGGCGGAGCGCTGGTCGATCCCCTCCGGGAGCGTGCGCATCGCCGCGACCCGTTCGCTGATCTTCTGCCCGAGCAGCATCCCGCCGCCGCCGGGCTTGGCCCCCTGCCCGAGGACGACCTCGATCGCGTCGGCACGGCGCAGGTCGTCGGGGTTCATGCCGTAGCGCGACGGGAGGTACTGGTAGATCAGGGTCGTCGACTCGCCGCGCTCCTCGGGCGTCATCCCCCCGTCGCCCGTGGTGGTCGCGGTGCCCACCTCCGAGGCGCCGCGCCCGAGCGCCTCCTTGGCCTGCGCGGAGAGCGCGCCGAAGCTCATCCCCGCGATCAGCACGGGGATGTCCAGGTGCAGCGGTGCCGAGGCGTGCCGGGTGCCGAGGACCACGTCCGCGTCGCAGCGCTCCCGGTAGCCCTCCAGCGGGTAGCGCGACATCGACGCGCCGAGGAACACCAGGTCGTCGAAGTGCGGCAGTGGCCGCTTGGCGCCCCAGCCGCGGATGTCGTAGACGCCGGTCGCGGCCGCGTGCTGGATGGCGGCGATCGTGGCCCGGTCGAACGTCGCGGACGTCCGCAGATGGGCCGGTACATCAGTACGCATGCGCGTTCCCCGAGGCGAAGTGGTAGAGCCGGCGCGCCGAGCCGTAGCGGCGGAACGTGTCCGGGTCGTGGGCGAACCCGGCCGCCGTGAGCAGGTCGGCCAGCTCGGCGCGGTGCTCGTCGCGCATCGGTTTCTCGATGCAGTCCGCGCCGAGCGACGCCACGGACCCGCGGACGTACACGCGCGCCTCGTAGATCGAGTCGCCGAGGCCCTCGCCCGCGTCCCCGCAGACGACCAGCCGCCCGGCCTGGGCCATGAACGCGCTCATCGCACCGACGTCCCCGCCGACGACGACGTCCGCGCCCTTCAGCGAGATCGCGCACCGCATCGACGCGCTGCCCTCGACGACCAGCAGCCCCCCGTGGGCCGTCGCGCCCGCGGACTGCGAGACGTCCCCGCGCACCCGCACCGTCCCGGACATCATGTTCTCCGCGACGCCGACGCCCGCGTTGCCGTGCACCGTGACGGTGGCGAGCTGGTTCATCCCGGCGCAGTAGTAGCCGGCGTGCCCGCGGACGTCGACGGTGACCGGCGCGTCGATCCCGGCGGCGATCGCGTGCGCCCCGGCCGGGTGCAGCACCTCGTAGAAGCTCGCCGTGGGCGCGTGCAGCTCGGCGTTCAGCTCCCGGACGGTGCGTCGGGCGAGGTCGACGGTCAGCACGTCGGTCGGCGTGTCGGTCGGCGTGTCGGTCACCGCCTCCATGCGTACACCCGCTCCGGCTCGGGCTCCCAGATCCGCGCGCCGTCGATCCCGGGCAGCTCCGCGAGGGCCCGGAACTCCGAGGCCATCGCCACCCACGCGGGCGTCTCGGCGATGACGGCCGGCTTGCACGCGATCGCGTCGCGCACCACCGCGAACCCGTCCGCGCTGGTCACGAGGAGGGTGTAGAAGCCGTCGAAGCGCTCGCACAGCAGGCGCAGCGCCTTGTCCAGGTCCTCCCCCGCCGCCAGCCGGGAGGCGACGAACCGCGCCCCGACCTCCGAGTCGTTCTCGCTGTCGAACACCACCCCGTCGCGCTCCAGCTCGCGGCGGATCGTCGCGTGGTTGGCGAACGAGCCGTTGTGCACCAGGCACTGGTCCTCACCCACCGAGAAGGGATGGCAGCCCTCGGCGTTGACCGCGGACTCCGTCGCCATCCGGGTGTGCGCGAGCGCCTGCCAGCCGCGGGCGCCGGGCAGGTCGTAGGCGGCGGCCAGGTCGGCCGGGGCGCCCGTCCCCTTGTAGACGGTGAGCTCGCGTCCGGTGCCGACGACGAGCCCGCCCGCCGCCCGCGCGATGGCCGCCAGCTCGGCGGGGGCGCACGGGGCGGCGATCAGGGTCGTGTCCGCCGCGGTCGTGACCAGCGGCTCGGTGCCCAGCCGCTGCGTCACGGTGTCGACGAGTCCGGCAGGCGCGCCGAGCACCGACACGGACGCGAACCCGGGCGGGCAGCGGCGGGCATCGCCGTAGACGGCCACGCCCGCCGAGTCCGGCCCACGTTCGGCCACGCCCGCGAGCATCGTGGTCAGCAGGACCCCGAGGTGGCGGTGCAGCGCGGGGTCGCGCAGGTGCAGCCCGACGATGCCGCACATCAGAACGCCCTCAGGTAGCGGTCGACCTCCCAGGACGAGACCGTGGCGTGCCAGTCCAGGAACTCGTCGCGCTTGAGCCCCCCGAAGTACGCCGACACCCCCGGACCGGCCGCGTCCAGGGCCCCGCTCACCACGGCATCCGCGGACAGCGCCTCGACGGCGTGCAGCAGCGTCGGTGGCAGGTCCGCGCCCGGTGAGCCCGGATCGCCCGGGTCGAGCCCGCGGCCCATCCCGTCCAGCCCCGCGGCGATCGCCCCCGCCATCGCGAGGTACGGGTTCGCCGAACCGTCGGCGCCACGCAGCTCGATCCGCTGGTCGTCGGGCACCCGGACGAGGTGGGTGCGGTCGTTGCCGCCGTAGCTCGCCCGGTGCGGCGACCACGTCGCGCCCGAGCGGGTCGACCGCGCACCGGTCCGCTTGTAGGAGTTCACCGTCGGCGCGAGGACGGCCTGCAGGCCCGGTGCGTGGTCGAGGATCCCGCCGACGAACTCGTACGCGGGGCCGGAGAGTCCGAGGCCGCGCGGGTCCTCCGCATCCGGGAAGAGGGACGTCCCGTCGCGCCACAGCGACAGGTGCAGGTGCAGCCCGCTGCCGGTGCGGTCGGTGAACGGCTTGGGCATGAAGGTCGCCGTCATCCCCGCGCGCTCGGCGAGCACCGAGATCAGGTAGCGCGCCGTGATCACGCGGTCGGCCGTGGTGAGCGCGTCGGCGAAGGTGAAGTTCTGCTCGAACTGGCCGTTCGCGTCCTCGTGGTCGTTGGCGTAGTTGCCCCAGCCCAGGGCGTTGAACGCCGCCGAGATCGACGTCAGGTGGTCGAGCATCCGGGTGAGGCCGCGCGCGTCGTAGCAGGGCTGGGCGGCGAGGTCCGCGGCGTCGGCGGGGGCGAGGCCGTCCGCTCCGCGGCGGACGAGGAAGTACTCGACCTCCGCGCCCACCCGCGGCTCGACCTCGCGGGCGGCCGCCTGCGCGAGGACCGCCTGCAGGATCACCCGCGGCGCGAACCGCCACGGCTCGCCGTCGACGTGCGGGTCGCAGTGCACCAGCGCGAGGCCGTCGCGGACCCACGGCAACGGGGTGTAGGAGGCGAGGTCCGGAATCGCCATCAGGTCCGGATCGGACGGCTGCTGCCCGATCGCGCCCACCGCATACCCGGCGAAGCCGACGCCCTCGTGCTGCAGCGTGGCCGCGGACTCCACCGGGACGAGCTTCGCGCACTGCTTGCCCGCGAGGTCGACGAACAGCGCCAGCAGGAAGCGCACGCCGTCGGCTGCGGCGCGCTCGGCGAGGTCGGGCTGTGCCTTCGGGTTGGCTTCCGGTTGCCCGGTGTGGGGCGCGGCGTCGACGGCCATGACGGGGCTCCTCGGGGCGGCGGGATCGGACGACGGAACATCCGTGCGGGTTTCCTACCATGAGATCGCGTCTCGTCATAGAAAACACCTGTCGTAGGCCGGTCGGGTGATCCGGGTAACACCGGACGCGATTTCCGACGACCACCATCATGTCGACCGCTCCCCGGCGCACCCCGCTCCCGACCGGACAGGACCCATTCACCGTGCCCGACCTCGACCTCCTCCCTGCCGGCAAGGCCGTCACGCTCACCGGCGAGGAGCACCATCAGCACGTCCTCGCCGCGTACGCGCCGTTCCCGCGCGAGGTCGTCGTCGAGCTGGGGTGGTGCCGGATCGCCTCCGGCAAGTACGCGGGGCAGCGCGGGGTGGAGGCGCTGCTCGGCGGCAGGCGGATCGGCGAGCTCACCTTCAGGATGTCCGAGCGCTACGCGCCGGTGATCTCCGACGCCCTGGCCCGCGGCGCGCGCCCGGGGTGCGTGGCGGTGCTGCGGGCCGAGGAGCGCGGGATCCAGGCGGAACTTCGGCTGCCCGCCGCGGACGCGACCACCGGACGGGCGGTCCCGCGGCCGCGCCGCCCGGCCGGGGCGGACGTGCCCGCGCCTCGGGCCCCCGAGGGTGTCCCGCCCGCACCCCGCTCCGGGACGGGAACGGCGATGCTGCCGCCCGCCGCCGCGGGACCGGTGCTGCCGCCGCCTGCCACCGCGGGACCGGTGCTGCCGCCGCCCGCCGCCGCGGGACCGGTGCTGCCGCCGCCCGCCGCCGCGGCGTGGACCGGACCGCAGCCGGAGGCCCCCGGGCGCGGCGAGACCCCGTGGCCGCCCGCCGGGGGGTGGCCCGCCGACGCCTTCCCGGAGGTCGTGTCCCCGACGCCCGCTCCGGCGCCGCGCAAGCGCCGCCGGGGGCTACCGGTCGTCGTCGCCGCCAGCGTCATCGGGCTGTTCACCCTCATCGGGATCGGGAGCCTGAACGGCGATCCGGCGGTCCCGACGCGGACCGACGCCGCCGAGCGGCGGGGTGCCGCGCCGGCACCGGACGGGAACGGCCCCTCGGCGGCACCGTCGATCGGCACGGCGAGCGCCCCCCTCGCCCCCGCGGCGGCCCCGTCGACGACGAAGCCTGCGCCGAGCGCGGTCCGCGCCGACCCGCCGACCGGGACGTCCCGGACCGCCGCGGCGGCACCGACGACCCGCCGCAGCACAGCACCGACGAGCAAGGCGCCGACGAGCAAGGCGCCGACGAGCAGAGCACCGACGAGCAAGCCGGCACCGGTCGCCGGGAGCGGATGCCACCCGAACTATGCGGGCGCCTGCGTGCCGATCGCCTCCGACGTCGACTGCGCGGGCGGCAGCGGCAACGGCCCGGCGTACGTCCGGGGGCCCGTGCGGATCATCGGCGAGGACGTCTACGGGCTCGACCGCGACGGCGACGGGACCGCCTGCGAGTAACCCGCACCGTCGCCGCACCCTCGCAGACCGCCGACACCCCTCGCAGGAGCTGCAGCGCCTGCGAGGTGCCCCTCATCCCTGCGCAGTCCCCCTGATCCCGGCGAGATCCCCCGATCCCCGCCGCATACGGGCTCGACCGCGACGGCGACGGGACCGCCTGCGAGCAACCCGCACCGTCGCCGCACCCTCGCAGACCGCCGACACGCCTCGCAGGAACTGCCGCGCCTGCGAGGTGCCCCTCATCACTGCGCAGTCCCCCTCATCCCCTGCGCGGTCCCCCGATCCCCGCGCGGTGCTCCCCGTCCCTGCGCGGTGCCCCCACCCTCCGGGCGCGGGCGCGGGATCGTCACCCCCGGTGGGCCGGGAGTCACGCCGTGCGATATAAGCCCCGCCCGGTAACGTCTTGCCCCCCATCGTGCGACGTCAGGGTGGCAAGCGGTGACCTAGAGTGATCATCGCCGCCGTACCGCTCCCCACGGAAACGGACGCGCCATGGAGAACTCCATCGTCGGACTCACCCTGTTGCCGCCCGGACGAACCGTCTCCCTCAACCGGGACGGGCTGGGCGGCCACGACGACGACCTGCTCGACCGCTACCGGCCGCGTGATCGGGCGGAACGGCGCGAGGTCGCCGTCGTCCTCGCCTGGTGCGAGCCGGAAGGCGGCCGCGACCCCGGGCTGCTGGAGGCACGGCTGGACGGCCGCGTGCTCGGCAGGCTGGACCACCGCACGTCGCAGCAGTACGCCGGCCAGGTGGACGAGGTCCTGGACCGGGGCGAACTGCCGGCCTGTGCGGCGTGCGTGCGGTCCACCGCGCGCGGCGTGGTGGTGGAGCTGCAGCTGCCGCGGGTCGCCGGGTCCCACGCCGCGGGCGACGACCCGATGGGCCACCCGACGGATGCCCGGATGGACCCCCCGGCCGACGCCCCGGCCGACACACCAGCCGGCGCGGTGGGCGGCTGGGAGGACCCGGACGACACCACCGACCGCACCCCGGACCAGGCGATGGAGCCGGTGACGACCCGCCTGCCGATGTCCGTCCCCGGTCCCGCCGCGGGCCGCCGGACCGGTGAGGCACCCCGCGTGCCCTCCCCCCGCCGCCACGAGTCGCCTGCGGCCCTCGCCCCCGACCGCGCGCCCGACCCCGACCCCGACCCCGACGCCGAGCTGACCGCGATCCACCCGGTCGCGGTTCCGCCGCCGCGGACGTCACCGGATCCGCCGGCCGGGCGACCACCCGCGGCGGGCGAGTGGTCCCCGCCGCCACTGGAGGCGTTCCCGGCGGTGCTGGTGGACTGGTCGGTCGGCGAGCCGGCCCCGCAGTCGCGGCGCGCCGGGCCGTGGTGGATCGCGGCGGGGGTCGCCGCCGTGCTGCTCACCGCCGGCCTGATCGGGGGCGCCGTGGTGCGCGAACCCGCCTCACCGCAGGCGGTCGTCACCACGCCGGTCGCGCCACCGCCCTCCGCAACCCCCGCCAGCTCGACCGCCCCGACCACCACCGCACCGTCGAGCACGCCCTCCGCGGCCCGGACGTCGAAGAGCAAGGCCCGCCCCGCGCCCTCCACGACGCGCCGGGCCACGCCGACCACCACACGGCGGGCCACACCCACCACCACGACCCGCGCAGCGGCGACCCCGGTCCGCTACGCCGACTGCGCGTCCGCGCGCGCCGCGGGTGCCGCCCCGCTGTTCTTCGGTGAGCCGGGCTACAGCGCCGCGCTCGACGAGGACGGCGACGGCGTGGCCTGCGACGAGCGCCCGTAACGGCCGGTGGCCGCGGCGATCACGCCACGGCCACCGGGTCGTACGAGAAGTGCGTCGAGAAGGTGCTCAGCGCACGTCGTACCGGTCGAGGTCCATGACCTTCGCCCACGCGGCGACGAAGTCCGCCACGAACTTGTCCTTCGCGTCGTCGCAGGCGTACACCTCGGCGACCGCCCGCAGCTCGGAGTTCGAGCCGAAGACCAGGTCCACGCGGCTGCCGGTCCACCGGACGTCCCCGGAGGCCCGGTCGCGGCCCTCGAAGGCGTCGTCGTCGCCCTCCACCGCCTTCCACTCCGTGCCCATGTCGAGCAGGTTCACGAAGAAGTCGTTGGTGAGCGCGCCGGGCGTGTCGGTGAAGACACCGCGGGCCGAGCCGCCGGTGTTGGCGCCCAGCGCCCGCAGGCCGCCGACGAGGACGGTCATCTCGGGCGCGGACAGGTTGAGCAGGTTCGCCCGGTCGATCAGGCGGTACTCACCGGCCAGCGTGTCGCCCTTGCCCCGGTAGTTGCGGAAGCCGTCGGCCACCGGCTCCAGGTAGGAGAACGACTCGACGTCGGTATTGTCCTGCGTGGCGTCGGTGCGCCCCGGCGTGAACGGCACGGTGACGTCGTGGCCCGCGTCCTTCGCGGCCTTCTCGATCGCGGCGTTGCCGCCGAGGACGACGAGGTCGGCGAAGGAGACCTGCTTGCCGCCGGTCGCCGAGGCGTTGAACTCCGCCTGGACGGCCTCCAGCGCGCGGATCACCTGACCGAGGTCGTCCGGGTCGTTGACCTCCCAGCTGACCTGCGGCTGCAGGCGGATGCGGCCGCCGTTGGCGCCGCCGCGCTTGTCGCTGATGCGGAACGACGAGGCCGCACCCCAGGCCGCCTTCACCAGCTGCGCGACCGAGAGGCCCGAGTCGAGGATCTTGGCCTTGAGGGCCGCGGCGTCGGCGGCGTCGACGAGCTCGTGGTCCACGGCGGGCACCGGGTCCTGCCAGATCAGCTCCTCCTGCGGCACTAGCGGGCCGAGGTAGCGCTGGATAGGGCCCATGTCGCGGTGGGTGAGCTTGTACCAGGCGCGGGCGAAGGCGTCGGCGAACTGCTCGGGGTGCTCCAGGAAGCGCCGGGAGATCGGCTCGTAGATCGGGTCGAACCGCAGGGCGAGGTCCGTGGTGAGCATCCGGGGCTCACGCCGCTTGGCCGGGTCGTCGGCCTGGGGGACCATGTCGCTGCCGGCGCCGTTCTTCGGCCGCCACTGGTGCGCGCCCGCCGGGGACTCCATCAGCTCCCAGTCGTAGCTGAACAGGATGTGGAAGAACTCGTTGTCCCAGCGGGTGGGGTGGTAGGTCCAGGTGACCTCGATGCCCGACGTGATCGCGTCGGCGCCCTTGCCGGAGGCGTAGCTGCTCTTCCAGCCCAGGCCCTGCTCCTCGATCGGGGCCCCCTCCGGCTCGGCGCCGACCAGCTCGGCCGGGCCGGCGCCGTGGGTCTTGCCGAAGGTGTGCCCGCCCGCGATGAGCGCGACGGTCTCCTCGTCGTTCATCGCCATCCGGCCGAAGGTCTCGCGGATGTCGCGGCCCGCGGCGAGCGGGTCCGGGTTGCCGTTGGGGCCCTCCGGGTTGACGTAGATGAGGCCCATCTGGACCGCGCCGAGCGGCTTCTCCAGCTCGCGGTTGCCGGTGTAGCGGGCGTCGCCGAGCCACTCCCGCTCCGGGCCCCAGTAGACGTCCTCGTCGGGCTCCCACACGTCGGCGCGGCCACCGCCGAAGCCGAAGGTCGTGAAGCCCATGGTCTCCAGCGCCCGGTTGCCCGCGAAGACCAGCAGGTCGGCCCAGGAGATCTTCTTGCCGTACTTCTTCTTCACCGGCCACAGCAGGCGACGGGCCTTGTCCAGGTTGCCGTTGTCCGGCCAGCTGTTGAGCGGCGCGAAGCGCTGCATGCCCGCGCCCGCACCGCCGCGGCCGTCGTCGACGCGGTAGGTGCCCGCGGCGTGCCACGCCATGCGGATCATCAGCGGGCCGTAGTTGCCGAAGTCGGCGGGCCACCAGTCCTGGGAGTCGGTGAGCACCGCGTCGACGTCGGCGGCCAGCGCGTCGAGGTCGAGGGAGAGGAACTCCTTCTTGTAGTCGAACCCGGCGTCCATGGGGTCGGCGACCGGGTTGTGCTTGCGCAGGATCTTCAGGTTGAGCTGGTTGGGCCACCAGTCGGAGTTGCTCGCACCCTCGGTCGGGTGCCCGAGACGGCCGGTCTGCACCGGGCAACCTCCGGCTTCCTCCACGTTCATCTCGCCAACAACGGCGTCGGGCTTGTCAGACACGGGAATCCTTCCGATCAAGGGTCGAACTGTGCGTCGTGGAGCAGTCGGGGCAGATGCCCCAGTAGATGACCTCTGCCTCGTCGATCACGAACCCGTGGTCCGTGGAGGCCGTGAGGCAGGGGGTGGTGTCGACGGCGCAGTCGACGTCGGCGATGACGCCGCACGACCGGCAGACGACGTGGTGGTGGTTGTCTCCCACCCGGGACTCGTAGCGCGCGACGGAGCCGCTGGGCTGGATGCGCCGGACCAGCCCGGCACCGGTCAGCACCCGCAGCACGTCGTAGACCGCCTGGTGGGAGACCTCGCCGAGGTTCTCCCGCACGGCCCCGATGATCGAGTCCGTGTCGGCGTGGGGCGAGTCGTGCACCGCCGCCAGTACGGCCACGCGCGGACGGGTCACGCGCAGTGCGGCATCGCGCAGCATGCGTTCGAAGTCCGGTGTGGTCGGCACGGCCGAAAGAGTGGCCTCAGATCTTGAACGAGTCAAGTTTGAGTCGGTGAACGGCAGCCGAATTCTCAGACTGAGACACGCCGCGGCTCCCGGCCGGGACGTGCGACGGCATCCGGCTCCGGGCGTTCGGTCGGACGGCTCCGCGGGTGTGCGGTGCAGCCGTTCTCAGTCCGGCTCGGTCCGGCTCAGTCCGGCTCGGTCCGGCTCGGTCCGGCTCGGTCCGGGCCGGCGATCCTGCGCATGCCCTCGGCCAGCCGCACCGCGAGCTCCACGTTGAACCGGACGTCGGCGTCGGCGATGTCGACGTCGAGGATCTCGCGGATGCGGCCCAGCCGGTACTTCAGGGTCGACGGGTGCACGGCCAGCCTGCGTGCCGTCGCGAGGTGCCCGTCGCCGCGCAGGTAGGCCCCGAGGGTCTCCACGAGGCTGCCGCGGTTGCGGGCGTCGTAGCGCAGCAGCGGGCCGATCCACCGCTCGACGTGCTCGTCGAGTCGGTCGGTGTGGTCGGTGTCGAACAGCAGGCGGTGCAGCCCGAGGTCGCGGAACCGCAGCGAGTGGCCCGGCACGCGTGGCGCCATCGCCACCGCGACGAGCGCCTCGCGGTAGGCGGGCTCGAGGTCGCCGAGGCCCTCGCGGACGTCGCTCGTCCCGACGGCGGCGGGTGCGGTGGCGCCCACCCGTCCGAGGAACCGGCGCACGCAGCCGTCGACGGCCTCGGGTCGCATGATCGCGACGACGTCCGCACCGATCGTGCCGGCCAGGCCCCGGTCACCCGCGCACAGCACGTCCTGGACGACCGCGAGCACCCGCCGAGCGGTGCGCTCGACGTCCTGCGCGTTCAGCAGGCGCACGACGACCACAACGGCGGGCCCGTCGTCGCGGTAGCCCAGCCGGGCCGCGAGGGCCGCGGGCACCGTGCCGTCGCCGCCCCGCAGCAGGGCGTCGTGCAGGAGGTCGCGGCCGAGCCGTTCCTCGGCCTCGGCGACGCTGCGCTCGATGAGCAGCCGCAGCGCCAGCACCAGCCGCCCACCCTGGAACGTGGTGTGGTCCACGGGCCCCAGCTCGGTGGACCCGACCATGAGATACCCGAACGTCTCGCGGTGGGTCGCCACCCGTTGCACGAGGAAGGGCCGCACCCCGGCGGCGGTACCGAGGTCGACCGACCGCGGCGTGTGTTCGGGCTGGTGCCCGTCGAGGGCCCTGGCCAGCTCGGAGGCCCGCGGCGGGACGACCGAGGGCGGCCCGCAGCCCCCGTGGGCGAGGACGCGCCGCTCGGCGTCGAGCAGCCAGACCGGCGCACCGATCCGGTCGGCCAGATGCCCGACGATGTGGTGCACGTCCTTGCCGCGCAGCACCAGGTCGATCAGTTCCTCCTGCAGCGCGAGCGCCCGGGCGAGCAGGTCGCCCTGCGCGCGCAGGTCCGCCGCGAGCTCGTCGAGCGCGCGCACCCGGCGTTCCTCGGTCTCCCGCAGCCGGGCGACGTAGAGCGCGGTGGAGGTCTGTGCGGACAGGGCCTGCACCAGCGTGAGGTCCTCGGGCACGTCCTCGGTCCGCCCGCCGGCCAGCAGGTAGCCCAGCGACTCGGTCGACACCCGCAACGGCACGGCGAGCAGGGTCTGCACACCCGCGCGGCGCAGCTCGGCGGGCACCGCGGCGCCCTCCGACCAGGTCGGCCGCAACCGGTGCAGGCGCGGGCAGAGCACGCGCAGCCCACCGGCCACCCGGTCCGCGGACCCGGGCCCGTCCGCGCAGCCCAGCGTCACCGCCGGCGGCGCGTCGGGACCGTCCGGATACCAGGCGACGGCGGCGAGCGGCAGCCGCGTGACGGCGGCGAGCCCGCCCGCGGCGAACTCGGCGGTGGCCGCCGCGCTGGGTGCGGCGTGCATGAACGACCCGAGCATGACCACCGCGTTGAGACCGACCACGGTCTCCTGGAGCTGCTCGTGGCCGACCGCCTGCGCCGCACCCGGCGCGGTGCCGTTGCGCGCCGCGCCGCCGTCCACGCGCACCGGCCGCCCTCAGCCGCGCCCGCCGCGCCCCGGCGGGAGCAGGGCGGGATCGAGGTGCGGGCTGTGCATCTCGATCCCGTTGAGCACCACGCGGTCGTGCACGCGCAGCAGGTCGTAGAGCTGCTCGCCGCGGGTCTGCTCCAGGTCGTAGAGGCACAGGGTGATCGCGGTGGCGGCGTCGAACTCCTCGGCGTAGCGCGCCTCGTACTCGATCAGGCGCTCCGTGCCGGGACAGCCCCGCAGGCTCCAGCTCATCTCCCCGATGACGCACGTGACCGGATAGCCGTCGCGGGCGCAGCGGGCGAGGCCGTCGCTGTAGAAGCCGACCGTCGCGTCGGGGTCGAACCGCCCGCCCGCGAGGTACACCTCGTGGGACGCCACGATCCGGACCTGGTCGCGGGCCACCGCGTCGGCGACGCCCGGCTCGGCGTCCTCGAGCTGCTCCGCGACCTGGTGCGGCGTGCTCCGGTCGCACACGTAGATCACCCCGCACCCGGCGGCGACGGCGGCGCCGACCAGCGGGACGACGAACGTGTCCCGCTCGGCGTCACCGCGGTAGAACACGCCGATGTGGTCGCTGACCCGCAGCAGGGCCGACTCCAGGTCCAGCTCGACGGTCGGTGCGGTCGTGTCGGCTCGCGTGCGCATCCGGTGACCCCTTCGTCCGGCCACGACGGTACCGGGCGCGGGCGTGGCGGCGGCTCGTCCACGATCGAAAAGTTGCCGCGGGCGGTTCGTCCACCACGCACGAAACGTGCCCGCCGGGCGCCCGCCCCACGGCCCCGTCACGGCCTCGTCACGACCCGGCGAGCACCTCGCGGGCCAGCCGGGCGCCCTCGACCAGCGCCTCGATCTTGCGCTGCGCGGGCTCACGCTTGAGGTTGAGCAGGCCGCAGTCGGTGCTGACCGTGATCCGGTCGGCCGGGACGTACTGCGACGCCTCCACCAGCCGGTCCGCGACGGCCTGCGGGGTCTCGATGACGGTGGACTTCACGTCGATCACGCCCACGCCGAGGCTCATCCGCTCGGGGAGGTCCTTGAGGTGGGCGAGATCCCCCGGCCCGCGGCGCATCGTCTCGATGTGGATCTCGTCGACGTCGGCCTCGAACGCGAACGGGAACATGTCCTGCCCGCGCGGCTCCCCCACCCCCGGGTTGCCGCCCTGGTTGCCGTAGCAGATGTGCCAGATCCGGTGCGCGTCCACACCCTCGAACGCCGCGTTGAGCACGTCGATGTACCAGGGCTCCTCGCCGTAGTAGGTGAGCGGCTCGTGGATCTGGATCCAGTCCACCCCGCGCGTCACGAGGTCCCGGAACTCGGCGTTGAACGCCCGGGCGATCGCCATCGCCAGGGGTTTGATCTCGCCGTAGTGGCGGTCGGTGCAGCAGAAGGCGAGGAACAGCGGGCCCTGCATGGCGATCTTGGTCGGCGCCCCGCGCGCGGCGAGCCGAGTGGCCTCCAGCACCGGTCCGTAGACGGGGCGGACCCATTCGACGTCGCCGATCACCGCCGGTGCGTGGAACTTCTTGTACAGCTCGATCGCGATGGGGTCCCCGTGCCGGGAGAAGCCCTTCAGGTGGTGGCCCCAGAAGTGGAACACCTGGCCGTACTCGTGGGCGGTCTCGGACTCCAGGTACTGCTGGCCGTCGCAGAGGACGTCGAGGCCTGCCGCGCGCTGGTCGTCGACGCAGAGGCGGACCGCGTCGACGTAGTCCTCCTTCGTGCCGTAGTCGATGAAGTCGGGCTCGCCGTACTCGCCGAAGACCTTGCCCCGCAACCACCTCGGCCGGGGGTAGGAACCCACCATCGTCGTGGGCAGCAGGATGTCCTGGTCACGGACGCGCATCGGCGTCTCCTCTCCTGAGATCGGGTCGGCGGGCGGCGCGCCGCGCACGGTGGCCGGCCACGTCGACACGGGGCCCGCCACGACGCCTCACGACGCCCGCCTTTCGCTGTCGCTGCCTGCGGAAACGCGACGCAGACGCTAGGGACGGCGACCGCCCGCCGCCTCCGTCCGCAGGGACCAACCGGGGCCACCGGTTCGACCGTTGTGGCCAGGCCGGGCGGTGCAGGACGAGCGGGGCGGCCGGGTCTGTCCGGCAGGCCCGAAGCCGGGAGCGGCGGTGGCGGCGAGACTGACCGGATGGCCGACAACGAGACGATCCTGCGCGCCGCGATCGACGCGATCACCGCGGGCGATGCCGACGCGATCGCCGAGGTCCTCGCCGAGGACATGGTCGTGCACGTCCCGGGGCGCAGCCGCGTCTCCGGGACGCACCGCGGGCGAGGGGCGTTCGGCGCGAGGGTGCGCGAGGTGAGCGGGGGCACCCTGAAGATCGAGGCGCACGACGTGCTCGGCTCGCCCGACCACGCCGTCGGGGTCTACGTGATGCGGGTGGACGCACCGGGCCGGAGCTTCGCCTGGCGGCACGTGAACGTCTACCACGTCCGCGCCGGGAAGATCGTGGAGGTGTGGTCGAACCCCTTCGAGCAGGACGAGTTCGACGCGTTCTTCTCCTGAGGCGCCCGCGGACACGGCGGGTTCACGTCGCGTTCACGTCGCCGGGAACGTTCACCGCCGCGCTCAATGCGGGTAACAGTCCGGCGCGATCGAGGGGGTACAAGGGAACCATGACCGTCTCCGGCATGCCGCGTCCCGCCCGCGCCGATGCGATCGTCGACCTCCTCCACGACCTGGAGCGGCTCGTCGCGCGGTACGCGGCGCTGCCCGAGGACGAGCGGGCCGACAGCCTCGCCCGCAACGCCGACCGGATCACCGGCGAGATCGGCAGGCGGCTGCACGTCGCGCGGGTGCGGCTCGGGACGGCCCGTCCGCCGCAGGGCTGACCCGTCCGGCGCAGGCTGGGTCACCGCGTGGGTTCGAGCCCGAGCAGGGCGTTCTCCACGACCTCGGAGAGCGCGGGGTGGATCCAGAACGGCCGGCGGGCCACCTCCGGCGCCGGCAGGCCGAACGCCATCGCCTGCACGAGCGGCTGGATCAGGGTCGCCGCGTGCGCGCCCAGGATGTGCGCGCCGAGCAGCCGGTGCGAGCTCCGCTCGGCGAGAATCTTGCAGAATCCCGGCGGATCGCCCATCGCCCAGCCGTAGGCGACGTCCCGGAACTCCCGGACGGCGACGTGGTGGTCGATCCCCGCCGCGCGCACCTGCGCCTCGGTCATCCCCACCGCCGCGACCTCGGGATCGCTGAACACGGCCGACGGAACCGCGGTGTGGTCGGTGGCGCGCAGGTCCTCGGGGTGCAGGAGGTTGTGCGCCACGGTGCGCGCCTCGCGGTTGGCCACGTGCTTGAGCTGGAACGCCGAGCTCACGTCGCCGATCGCCCAGACCCCCGGCGCGGTCGTGCGCTGGTGCGCGTCGACCACGACCCGGCCGTCCGGGTGCACCGCCACCCCGCCGCGGCCGACGTCGAGCCGGTCGGCGTTCGAGCGCCTGCCCGTCGCGACGAGGAGGCGGTCGCCGCTCACCGTCGAGCCGTCGTCGAGGGTGAGGCGGATCCGGCCCGCCCGCACGCCCGCCGCCGTCGCGCTGCGTCCGAGGCGGACGTCCCAGCGCCGGCACGCGACCTCGGTGAACGCCCTCGCGACCGCCTCGTCCTGGCCGCGCAGCAGCTGCTCGCCGCGGGTCACGACGGTCACCTCCGCGCCCGCTGCGGAGAAGATGTGGGCGAACTCCGTCCCGACGTACCCGCCGCCGAGGACGACGAGGCGTCGGGGGACCTCCGCGACCCGCATCAGGGTCTCGGAGGTGTCGTAGGGGACCCCGCTCGCCGCGATCACCTCCGGCACCGCCGGGCGGGCTCCCGCGGCGATCACGATCTGGTCGCCGCGGACCTCGGTGACCACCCCGGACGGGTGACGCACGGCCAGCCGCCGAGGCCCGGTGAACCGCGCCTCGCCCTCGTAGACGGTGGTCGTGGACGTCGGCGCGAGCCGCTTGCCGCGGGCCACGTCCGCCCGCGTGTCGACCCGGTCGAAGACCCGGTCGCGCAGCTGGGGCCAGCCCATCGAGACTTCTCCGGCGCGGACGCCGACCGCCGCGGCCTCCTGTGCCTGCAGGGCCACGCCGGCCGGGTGGGCCAGCATCTTCGTCGGGATGCACCCCGCGTTGAGGCAGGTCCCGCCGAACCGCTGCGCCTCGACGATCGCCACGTCCCAGCCGTCGAAGCGGGGATCGAGCAGGATGTTGCCCGACCCGGCGCCGACCACCACCAGCCGGTGCGAGGTGCTACGCACCGCCCGCCTTCCCGTGCTCCGCGATCGCCGCGGTCGCCTCCTCCACCCGGCGCACCAGCTCGTCGGCCCCGTCCTCGCCGAGCTGCCCGGCCATCCAGCGCCAGCACGCGGCGTCGGTGGCCTCCTCGACGGCGGGCATCCTCGACGCCGCCTCGCCGGGCTCCGGCCACGGCGCGGGCCATCCGAAGATCTCGGCGTACACGGGTCCGCCGTTGGCCATGATCGCTTCCAGTGGCCCGATCCCGTGCGCCGCCAGGCAGGCGACGTGGGTGCCACCGCGCCATTCCCGCAGTACCTGCAGCAGGTGGGCCGCCCGGCCGCGCGGTCCGGTCGGCCGGTCCAGCGCCCGCCATCCCGCGAAGAGGACCTTCCCGCTCACCGGCACCCCGTCGACGAGGGCGGCGACCAGCTCGGCGGTCCGGGCCGCGTCGGCCGGGGGGAGCTCACCGAGAGCGGCCTCGCCGTAGGTCTCGCAGGCCTGGGCGAACTCCTGGACCGCGACCGCGCGGGGGCACACCTCGCCGGCCGCGGGCCACACGGTCGCCGCGTACCCCGGTGCCAGGAAGCCGTGCGCCGACGCCACGACGTCCGGCGCGGCGTCGCCGAGCACGCCGCACCGGCCGGCGAAGTAGAACTGCATGCCGTCGGCGAAGCCGAGTGCGCGGCCGCGTTCGACGGTCGCGGGGGCCAGCATGAAGGCCGCCGCGGAGTCGTAGGTCGCGGCGTTCATCCGCGCGGGCAGCGTCGAGGTCGTCATCGGGAAGCTCCGTTCGTCGACGCCGTGTGCGGTGAGCCGCAGCCGCAACGGCCGTGTTCGTAGTACTCGTCGTTGGGCATCTGGCCGGTGGCCAGCGCGAGTCGGTTGGTGAACGCGTACATCGCGCCGATCTCCGCGACGTCCCACACCTCGTCGCGGGTCAGCCCCACGCTCTCCAGGCGCTCCAGGTCGGCCAGCGAGACGGTGTGCGGAGCGACCGTCAGGACCTCGGCGAACTCGCAGATCACCCGGTGCTTCTCGGTGAGCCCGGCATGCCGCCAGTTCACCGCGATCCGGTCCGCCATCGCCGCGTCGCCGAGGTGCTCGCGCAGGCTCGCCGAATGCGAAACGACGCAGTACGTGCAGCGGTTCAGCGACGAGACGACGACCGCGACCATCTCCCGGTCCGCGGCCGTCAGGTTCTCCGTGGGCTGGTGGAGCTGGCGGTAGTGGGCGAACCACGCCGAGAAGCGTTCCGGCCGGTATCCGTACGCCCGGAAGACGTTCGGTACGAACCCGAGTTCCTTCTCCGCGGAACTGAACAACGGCCGTAGCGATCCCCCGGCACCATCGAGATCGGCCGGCGGGAAGTACCAGCCCGTTTCCAGGTCTTGCATGGTGCACCACATCCGTTCACTCATCGGCCGAATCGGCCGCCTTCTTTTTCACCGCTCGCGACGTGCCGGCGATCCGTGGTGCGCGATCACCCGGGTATACTCGACAGGTGTTCACGCCCATAGCGGTCATCGGACGCAATGTCCGCAGATTTCGCCAGCAACGCAACGTTTCCGCGTCCAGCCTCGCCCGATTCGCCACGATATCGAAGGCGACCCTTCTGAAGATCGAGCAGGGCGAGGCGAACCCGACCGTGGGCACCATCTCGGCCCTGGCGAACGCGCTCGACGTCACGATCATCGACCTGCTCACCGAGTCCGCACCCGCCGTGTCGGTGCAGCGGGTCGCGAACGCCCGCATCCTGTCCCGGGCGGGAGCGGAGCTGCGTCCGCTGAGCCGGCTCTACGGCTACGGCCTGATCCAGGCGTTCACCATCCGCATCGCGGAGGGCTCATACGACCCGGACCCGCACCCACCGGGGACGCTGGAGCACTCCTTCGTGATCGAGGGCGAGGTCGAGGTCGGCCCCGAGGGCGGCACCGAGATCCTCTCCCCCGGCGACCTGATCCGGTTCCCGGCCGACCGACCGCACTCCTACCGGCTACAGCCCGGCAGTCCCGCGGCCATGGTGTTCTCGCTGGTCGCGATCCCGACCCCGCCGGACGGTGGGTCCACCGGCGAGGGACACGGGGACGCGCACGGCCCGCCCGCCTGAGGGCCGCCGCCGGCCTCGCCCCGACCGGCCGCATCGGGGCGATGCCGCACAGCACCCGCGTCAGATGCGCTGGAAGTCGAACAGCTGGTCGTCGGGAAGGATCGCCAGCGGGGTGGCCAGCCGGTTCGAGTGGTTGAACCACGAGGCGATCTCCATGACCTCGAGGATCTCCTCGTCGTCCAGGCCGACGGCGCGCAGCGCGTCGAAGTCCGCGTCCGAGATCGACGCGCCCCCGGCGGTCAGCTTGGACGCGAACGTCGCGATGGCGCGTTCCCGGGCGCTGAGGTCGTCGACCTCGCGGAAGTTGTGCGCCACCCGCTGGGCCCGCTGGGCGTCGCCGCACTGTTTGGCGTAGGCGCCGACGTGGTTGAGCGAGCAGTAGGTGCAGTGGTTCTGATGGGAGACGATGGACGCGATCATCTCCCGCTCCACCATCGGCAGGTGTCCGTGGGCCGGGTTGAGAAGGCTTTCGTAGTACGTCGTGAACCGCTTGATGACGTTCGGGCTGAGCGCGAACGCCTGCACCCAGTTGGGCAGGTACCCGTAGTACCTGCGGTATTTCGCGTACAGCTCCTGCATCTCCGGCGAGAGGTCGTCCTCCGCGGGGACCCGAAGCCTCGACAGCCGGACGTCCGCCGACTCGCTCACTGCAGTCATCTGAATCCTCATCCTTGAGTTCGCAGAACAAGACCGAGAACCGACATTCGGGACGGCGCCTCGCGCACCTCCTCTCCAGCAGCAGAAATATCCGGGAAAGCATCCGGGAAATGTCACCGGCGCGGATGTCCTCGACCCGTTCCGGTCGGTGCGCCGGACTTGTCCGCCGATCCGGCGGGACGGCCTCGATACTGGTCCAGTTTATCAGCCGATCGGTCGTTTTACTAGACCACTCCTCATCCGCCGTAGGCCGACCGGTACTCGAGGCAGGCGGCCATCGCCTCCGGGCCGAACTCGCGGCCCAGGCCACTGGCCTTCGTCCCGCCGAACGGCGCGTGGATGTCGAGCTCGTAGCAGTTGACCCCGACGGTGCCGGTCCGCAGGCGCCGGGCGAGCGCACGGCCGCGCTCCTCGTCGGCCGTCCACACCGAACCGGCCAGGCCGTACGGGCTGTCGTTCGCCAGCCGGACGGCCTCGTCGTCGTCGCGGAACGGGGTGATCCCGTAGACCGGGCCGAAGACCTCCGTCCGCGCGAGCCGCCCGCCGTTGTCGACGTCGTCGAGCAGGGTCGGCTCGACGAACCAGCCGTCCGGGCACGAGGGCGGCCGTCGGCCCCCGGTCACGAGCCGGGCACCGTCCGCGCGAGCAGCCGCGACGTGGGTGAGGACCCGGTCTCGATGAGCTTCCGACACCATCGGCCCGACGACGACGTCCGGGTCGAGCGGATCACCGAGCCGCGCGGAGCCCAGCGCCCCCGCGACCGCGTCGACGACCTCGGCATGGCGGCTACGGGCCACGAGGATGCGGGAGTGCGTGATGCACGCCTGCCCGCTGTTCTGCAGCGCGAGGTTCTCCAGCCGACCGACGAACCTCTCGACGTCGACGTCGTCGAGCAGCACGGCCGCGGACTTCCCGCCGAGCTCGAGCGTGCAGCCGCGCAGCAGCTCGCCACACGCCGCGGCGATAGCCCGGCCGGCCGCGGTCGAGCCGGTGAAGGCGACCGCGTCGACCCCCGGGTGCCGCACGAGCGCCTCCCCCGCCGCGGCGTCACCCGCGACGATGTTGAGCACGCCCGGAGGCAGGCCCGCGGCGCGGGCCGCCTCGCCGATCAGACGGCAGTCGAGCGCCGTCTCCGGCGCGGGTTTCAGCACCACCGCGCAGCCGGCGGCGAGCGCAGGCGCGATCTTGGACAGCGACAGGGCCCAGGCGAAGTTCCACGGCGCGATCGCGGCGAGGACGCCGACCGGCTCCCGGGTCACGAGGGTCGTCCCGCGCCGCTCGGCGAACGGCGTCGACCGGGCGAGGTCGGCGTACATCCGCAGGAGCGCCGAAGGGGCGCCGCCGTTCACGGCCACCGACTGCCGGACGGGGGTCCCGACCTCCCTGGTGATCAGCCGGGCGGCCTCGGCCGCGCGCTCGTCCAGCTCGTCGGCGAACCGGTCGAGCAGGTCGGCACGCTCGGCCCCGCAGCTCTCGCGCCAGGCGGCGGAGTCGGCCGCGCGGCGCGCGGACGCCACCGCGAGGTCGACGTCGACCGGGCCCGCCAGCCGGACGGCGCCCAGCGGCCGCCCGGTCGCGGGCTCGACCAGCGTGCGGGTCTCCCCGTGTGCCGCGCACGGCCGTCCGTCGACGTGCACGGCCGCGGACCCGGCGACGACGGCGTGGGACGTGGTCATGGATCAGCTTCTCTCTCGGCCGTTCAGCCGAACTCGACGATGCCGCGCACGAGATCGCCCGCCAGCAGTTCCTGGTACGCCTTGTTGATCTCGGACAGCTGGTAGCGGCGCGTGACCAGCCCGTCCAGTTCGAGCTGCCCGGTCCGGTACAGCGCCGCAAGGTGCGGGATGTCGGAGGTCGGCCGACAACCCCCGTAGAGAGCGCCGACCAGGCGCTTCTCCGTCAACGTGAACTCGGCGAGGTTGATCGGGAGCATCGTGGGGGCGACCGGGCCGATGCCCGTGACGACCACGACGCCGCCCTTGCGCACCCCGTCCACCGCGGCGGCGACGTGATCGGGTCCGGTCACCCCGACGGTGACGACGACGGCGTCCGCCCCCTGGCCGTTCGTGAGCTCGCGGGCGACGGCGGTGGCCTCCGCCATGCCGGTGAAGGTCGCGGTCGCGCCCAGGCGGGCGGCGGTCGTGCGCTTGAGCTCCACCGGGTCGACCGCGAGGACGTGGGACGCCCCGGCCATGGCCGCCCCCTGGACGGCGTTGATCCCGATCCCACCGATCCCCATGACGACGACGACGTCGCCGGGCTCCACCCGGGCGACCCGCACCGCCGATCCCCACCCCGTGCCGACCGCGCAGCCGAGAAGGCAGGCCGAGGTCAGCGGCACGTCCTCGGGTATCTTCACCGCGGAGTTGACGGCGACGGTGGTGAACTCCGAGAAGGTGCCCACGCCGCACATCTGTCCCACCGGCACGCCCGACCATGACATCCGGTAGCTGCCCGGGTCGTCGTAGCGGGCACCGGCGAGCGCGTGGGCGCCCAGGTCGCAGAGGTTCTGGCGGCCCTGGGCGCACCACCGGCAGCGGCCGCAGGTGGGCACGAAGGAGAAGACGACATGGTCGCCGAGCGCGTACCCGGCCGTGTCCGGGCCGACGCCGACGACGACGCCCGCGCCCTCGTGGCCCCCGCACATCGGGTGGTCGACGACCATGTCGCCCTTGGCGACGTGGTCGTCGGAATGACACAGCCCGGCGGCCGCCATCTGCACGACGATCTCTCCCCGGCGCGGGTCGTCCGCTTCGAGCGTCTCGATCGACCACTCGCCGGGGGCCGAAGTCAGGACGGCCGCTCTCGTCGTCGTGGGCACGGGCACTCCTCGGGGATGACAGCGGATCGAGTGGTCACTATAACACTCGATCGGTCATTTTAATAGACCATCAGTCGGGTGTTCCCCCTCGGCCGACGCGTCCCTTCACCTGTGCGTCGCTCCACCTAGGCTCGCCCGATGACGGTCGCCCGCTCGGTCGTGCTGTTCCTGCTGGCCGCGCTCGCGGAGATCGGCGGCGCGTGGCTGATCTGGCAGGGCGTGCGCGAGCACCGCGGCTGGATCTGGATCGGCGCCGGGGTGATCGCGCTCGGCGCCTACGGCTTCGTGGCCACGCTGCAACCGGACGCGCACTTCGGGCGCATCCTCGCCGCGTACGGCGGGGTGTTCGTCGCCGGATCCCTGCTGTGGGGCGTGCTGATGGACGGCTTCCGCCCGGACCGCTGGGACGTCACGGGCGCCCTGATCTGCCTGGTCGGCGTCGCGGTGATCATGTACGCGCCACGCCCCGCCTGACCGTCAGGCGGGTGGCACCACCAGGACGGGCCGGTGCTGGCGGTGGATCAGGCCGTGCGACACCGACGGGTCCAGCAGCCGAGACAGCGCCGCCCCGGGCCCCTCGCCCCGGGTCCCGACGACGATCACGAACGCGTCCTGCTCGTGCGCGACGGCGGCGATCTCCGCCACCGGGTCGCCGCGGCGCACCTCCTGCACGCGGGGCGGGGACGGCTCGTGGGCGTCGAGCAGCGCGTCGACGCGGCGCCGGTGCCCGGCGATCCGCTCGCTCGCCCGCTCCTCCCAGTCCGGAGCGTCGGGATCGACCGGGTAGTCCCTCAGGTCGACCACGTGGACGACGTGCAGGCGAGCGCCGGTCCGTACCGCGAGGTCCGCGGCAACGGCCAGGACGCGCTCGTCCGCCGGCTCGTCGCCGTAGGCGACGACCAGGCAGGTGAGCGTCTCAGTCATCGTTTCTCCCAGTCATCGGGGCGCCGGTCAGACGACGAGCGCCGCGAGCGCCCAACCGGCCGCGGCGGCGCCGATACCGGTCACGAGGCTCAGCCCGAGGTAGGCGGCGGCCGTGCGCCGCGCCCGGTCCTCCGCGAGGGCGACGATCTCGTAACCGAAGGTGCTGTAGGTGGTCAGCGCGCCGCAGAACCCGATCCCGACGAGGGCCTGCACGGCCGCGGGCAGCACGGCCGCCGCCCCGGCCAGGGTGCCGAGCACGAACGAGCCGATGACGTTCACGGTGAACGTCCCCCACGGGAAGTTGTGGTTGTGGCGGGCCTGCACCAGCCGGTCGACCACGTAGCGCATCGGCGCCCCCACCGCCGCGCCGACCGCGACCAGGACGACCACCAGCGGGTTCATCGGCCCACCCCTCCGACCCGGCGGCCGCGGAAGGCCACGCGGGTGACGGCCATCCCGACGGCGACGCCGATCACGGCGGCGACCGGTGTCGAGACCAGGTAGCCGACCGCGGCTCCGGGCCGGTCCGAGTGGAGCAGCGCGAGGACGTCGACGCTGTAGGTGGAGAACGTGGTGTAGCCGCCCAGCACACCGACCCCGAGCAGGGGCCGGACCAGCCGGTGCGGGGTGACCACCTCCAGCAGCACCACCATCAGCGCGCCGATCAGGAAGCAGCCCGTCGTGTTGATCACGAGGGTCGCCCACGGCCACTCCGTCGACGTGTGCGGCCACCAGAGGCCCAGCCCGAAGCGGGCCTCCGCGCCGATCACACCGCCGACGGCGATCGCTGCGAGCACGTCCAGGGGGAATCGCGCCACCGCCCGCCGCGGTGGCTCGGTGCCGGGGCCCGTCGCCGGACCCGCCTCGTCACCCGGGGCGCTCATCCGCGCGACACCGCAACCACGACGGGGAACGCGGCCAGCACCAGGATCCCGAACAGCACCCACAGCGGCGCGGCACACAGGATCCCGAGGACGATCAGGGCGATCCCCGCCCAGACCATCCAGGCGGCCCGGACCTCCGGCCGGACGGGCAGCGTCGGCAGGGAGGCCAGGATCCGGGCCAGGTCGGGCTCGTCGGCGTCGAGCCGCCGTTCGATCCGGCGCAGCAGCCGCCGCTCCCGGCGGCTCAACACGGCCGGTCACCGCCCCGGTCAGGCGGCACCCACCAGGGGACGCACCACTGCCACGACGGCGGATATGAGGGGAAGTAATGGGCTGACATCGCCACCTCCTACCCACAGATCAGCCCTGTCGGTAGGAGCTATCAGCCCGCAGAACGGGCGGTTAAAGGCGAGCCCCATCGCCTGCTCGTGATGCTAGACCCCCGCCGCGCCGCCCGCGACCCCTGGCAGGCCCATCCGGCAGATGTTCGTGAATTCCTGAACCATCCCGCGCGAGTCGATCTCGCGGGCCACCTGCCCGCGAGCTCGACATGAGCGTCGTGCCGGGTCTGCTCCGGAGCGGCCCCTGGCGATCTCGCGCGCCCGACCCGGCTCTCATCCGGCCGTGTCGCGGCGCCGTCCGCGGATCCGGGTCAGAGGCGCACCGGCAGCCGGGTCAGCCCGTGGATCAGCGCGCTGGACCGCAACGGCCCCGGCTCCCCGTCCAACGTCATGTCCGGGAACCGCTCCAGCAGCGTGCGGAAGGCGATCTCGCCCTCCAGCCGAGCGAGCGGCGCGCCGAGGCAGTGGTGGATGCCGTAGCCGAACGCGAGGTGGCCGGAGGCGTCCCGCTCGACGTCGAGCCGCCCGGGGTCGGGGAAACGCGCGGGATCGCGGTTGGCCCCGAGCAGCGACACCAGCACGAACTGGCCCTCCGGGATCGTCGTACCGGCGATCGTGACCGGCTCGGTGGTGAACCGGAACGTCGCGAGGTTCACCGGGCCGTCGTAGCGCAGGAACTCCTCGACGGCGTTGCGGACCAGGTCCGGGTCCGCGCGCAGCCGCTCGCGCTGGTCGGGGTGGCGCAAGAGCGCCAGCATGCCGTTGCCGATCAGGTTGACGGTGGTCTCGTGCCCGGCGACGAGCAGCAGGAACGCCATCGCCGTGGTCTCGCCGGGGCTGAGCGAGTCGCCGTCCTCGGACGCCCGGACGATGTCGGAGAGGATGTCCTCGCCCGGGTGCGCCGCCTTGTCCGCCACGAGCTGGGTGAGGAAGGCGGCCATCGCCATCGCCGCGGCCCCGCGCTGCTCGTCGGACGCCCCGGACAGCAGCGTGTTCGACCACTCGCGGAACTCGGCCCGGTGCTCCTGCGGGACGCCGAGGATCTCGCAGATCACGGTCATCGGCAGCGGGAAGGCGAACGCGTCGAGCAGGTCGACGGTGGGCCCGGACGCCTCCATCGCGTCGGCGAGCTCCGTGGCGAGCTGCTCGATCCGGGGCCGCAGCCGGGCGATCGCGCGCATCGTGAAGGCCTTGCCGACGAGCTTGCGCAGCCGGGTGTGGTCCGGCGGATCGGCGTTGAGCATGTGCTGCACGAGCGACTCCGCGAAGGCCCGGGCCGGGGGTGGCGAGTCGGCGCGCGCGATCAGCTCCGGGATCTTCCGGGCGTCCTTGGCGAGGCGGGGGTCGACGAGCGCCGCCCGGACGTCCGGGTAGCGGGTGACCAGCCAGACCGGCAGCCCGTTCGGCGCGAGCGCCCGGGTCACCGGCCGCTCGTCGCGCAGCCGGCGGTACAGCTCGTCCGGGTCGGCGAAGAACGCCTCGTCCAGCCGTACCGGCGTGTCCAGGTGGATCGTCATCGTGGCTCCCGTCCGCCGTTCCTGCATCCGAGAGTGGCACAGCACCGGAGAGAATTCATCCTGTGATGAAAACCGTGCCCAGGCGGCGGTGGTGCACCCGGCCGAGCGTCTGCACGGGCCCCTGCACACCGTCGCGTCCCGTGCACCCCGTCACGTCCCGTGCACCCCGTCACGTCCCGTGCACACCGTCGCGCACCGTGCACACCGTCGCGTCCCCGTGCACACGGTCACGTCGCCGTGCACATGACCGAACCTCTGCACCGTGACGGCGCGGGCCGCACGGCACCCCACGATGTGCACGGTCCGCGGCAGCGGGATGTGCCCGACACCCCACGGTGTGCACGGTCCGCGGCACCGGGATGTGCACGGCACCCCACGATGTGCACGGTCCGCGGCAGCGGGATGTGCCCGACACCCCACGGTGTGCACG
>JBFWRR010000034.1:54150-57783 GCA_050248815.1 Pseudonocardia sp.
TGTGCACGCCGCCGAGGTCCTGACGCGCGGCGACCGCGCACACGGTCGTGAGGCCTGCTGCACGGCGGAGCCGGTGAGCGACCCGGCGCCCCGCGCCCCGCGCTGCCTCGTAGTCCATGGAGCGGGGCCTGCACGGGAACATCGTCCAGCCGCCCGGGATGGGCGGGATTCCGGATCACGCCGCCGCTGACGATCAGCGATGCCGGGCTCGACATCCCCGATGCGTCGACCGCCGCGGTGCGCGCGCAGCGGGCGGCTCGCGGTGCCCGTGGCCCGGGCCGCGAGAGGCGCGGGGCGTCAGCGCCCGAGCGCGTAGAACGCCATCACCGGGCTGCGGACGTCGAGCCGCTCGAAGCGTCCGAAACCCGCCTCGGCGGCCAGCTCGCGGGCCCGCGCCTCGCCCCAGCAGGCGCCGAGCCCCGGCCCGCCCTGGGCCACCGCCTGCGGCACGCAGTGCAACGCGCTGATCCCGTAGAGCATCCGCGCGAACGGGTTGGCGGCGTCGTCCTCGATCCGGCCCGCCACCCGCGGCTCCACCATCAGGTACGTGCCGCCGTCCGCGAGCGCGTCGCGGATGCGGCGCAGCGCGCCCACCGGGTCGGGCAGGTCGTGCACGACGTCGAAGGTGGTGACGAGGTCCCACGGCGGGTCGGGCGGCAGCTCCGCCACGGGTGCCCGGACGAACTCGACGTCCACGCCCGCGGCGGCCGCGTTGCGCGCGGCGGCCTCGATCGAGCGCTCGTCGAGGTCGAGGCCCATGACGTGCGCCTCGGGAAACGCCCCCGCCAGCACGATCGGGACGACGCCGGTGCCGCACCCCACGTCCACCGCGCGCCCGCCCGCGCGCAGCCGCTCCACCACGTCCGGCAGCGACGGCAGCCACGTGCGCGCCAGTCTGCGCTCGTACACCGATCGGTTCATCCGCTCCAGCACGCCCGGGAACCCCGCGCCGAACTCGGTGAACGCCACGCCCTCGCCCTGGCCGAACGCCTCGGCCACCCGGGGCGCCATCGCCGTGAGCCCGACCTGCCCCTCGACGACCCCACCGAGGTAGTACTCCGACGCCGGGTCGACCAGGAACAGCGCGTGCTCGTCGGGGAGCCGGAAGCGCCCCTGCCCGTGCTCGACGTAGCCGCTGCCGGCGAGCGCGGCGAGCCACTCCTCGACGTAGCGCGGCGGCACCCCGGTGCGCTCCGCGAGCTCGGCCGGGGTGAGCCAGCCCGCGCCCGCCATCGCGGCGATCAGGCCGCTGCGCTCCCCGACCAGCAGCAGCGACACTGCGAGCGACGTCGCGACGTCGCCGACCAGCTTCTGCATGAACTGCTGGGTCCGTTCTCTGTCCACAGGCGTCCACCTCGTCGTCGACGGCGCGCCCACGCTAGCCGGAGTCGGCACCGGCGTCTCTCCGAGGAGCGTGCTGCCCGTGCGCAGCGGCGGGGCGCAGCCGGCGCGGACGTGGACGGTCCCGCGGCACACCGAGTGGCTCTCCGTGTCCACCTCCGTGCTCGACACGGATGTGTGAGTGACCTGCGTCCCACAGTCTGGTGACGGGTCGCAGAGAAGGGACGCGATGTGCTGACGCAGGCGGACGACATCCCGGGCACGGTGTCCGGGGAGGACCAGCTCGTCGACGGCGCGCGTGCGGCTGCGCGCGCACTCGCCGGTGCGGCCAGGGAGCGGGACCGGACCGGCCGCCCCGACCTGGAGGCCTTCCAGTCGGTGCGGGCGGCCGGAGTCCTGCGGGCGCGCATCCCCCGGGAGTACGGAGGTCCGGGCACGTCCTTCGGGACGCTCTGCGAGGCGATGATGGAGCTCGCGACCGTCGATCCGGCGATGACGCAGGTCCTGCAGCCGCACCACTCGTTCGTCGAGCTGATCGCGCTGGTCGGGACCCACCCGCAGAAGGAACGGTTCTTCAGGGGCGTCCTGGCCGGCGAGCTCTGGGCGAACGCGGTCGTGGAACGCGGGGTCGACTCGGTTCTGCGGTGGGAGGCCACCGCCGACACCGGCGGCGGCGAGGTCGTCGTCAACGGGACGAAGTACTACTGCACCGGGAGCTCCTACTCGGATGTCCTCACGGTGATCGCGAACGACGACCGGGGCCGCCCGGTGTGCGTCATGGTGGACACGCGGGGCGTCAGCATCGACGACGACTGGGACGCGTTCGGCCAGCGGGCCACCGCGAGCGGAACGGTGCGCTTCGCGGCGGTCGAGGTGGACCGCGAGTCGCTGGTCGATCTGACGTTCCTGGTCGAGAACCGCTCCTACCTCGGGGCGGCCGCACAGCTCATGCAGTGCGCCATCGACGCGGGGATCGCCCGCGGCGCTCTCGCGGACGCCGTCGACTACGTCAGGACCGCGGCCCGCGCGTGGGTGGACAGCGGGGTCGACCGGGCCACCGACGACCCCTACGTGCAGGAGCGGGTCGGGCGCATGCGGGCGATGGTGACGGTGTCCGACACGATGGTGCGCACGGCCGCATCGACGGTCGACGCTGCGCACGACGCGCAGTTGGTGCGGCGATGCCGGGGGGCCGAGCTGGAGGAGCTCCTGGTGCGGGCCTCGGCCGACGTGGCCGTGGCGAAGGTGGCCAGCACCGAGGCGTCGCTGCGGGTCAGCGAGATGCTCTTCGAGCTGGGCGGCGCAGGTGCGACGCAGCGCGAGCGGGCCTACGACAGGCACTGGCGCAACGCCCGGGCGCACACGACGCACGATCCGGTGCAGTACAAGTTCAAGCACCTGGGCCGCCTCGAGCTCACCGGCACCGCCCCGCCCGTCAACTGGTACATCTGAGCATCACGCCCGCTCGCACCATGGCTTCGGCCGCTCAGTTCGACGACGAACGATCTGGTCGAGGAGCGTTCTCCAGTGCCCGCTTCACGTGACACCGAAAAGGTGCGGCCCCGACGGCTGCACCGGATCCGGGACAGCAAGACGTCCTCGGTCGCGCTCCTGGTCGTCTGCCAGATCATGGCGATGAGCGTGTGGTTCTCGTCGACGGCCGCACCTTGCTGTAGGCGACGGCCCAGTTGAGGTTGCGGCCGCGGACGTGGTTCACCCGCCGCCCGAGCGACTCGACATCGGCGGTGTTGCGGAGCCGGGCGAGCCGGAACGACATGAGCCCCATCTGGCCGAGCAGCACGGGAAAGGCCAGGTACCACCGAACGTCCTCAACGCCACCGAGAGCGTTTGGTCGCACCTCAACGAAGCCTGCGCAACTGCGCCACCGGAATCGTCCCACCTGGCAGACCTGGTGAAGGCGCACTCAAGCGAATCCAGCACCGCGTGCAACTGAACCGCTGACTTGTATGAGCTGTACTCATGTGGTCCGCTGACCCGGTGCTCGATCGACGCGCGCCCTGAGCAGCGGGTCCGGCAGCGGCGCAGCTCGGCGTAGAACGAGTCCAGCGTCTCCGCGTCGAGCCTCCCGACGCGCAGATGCCCCAGGCACGGGCCGATGTGGTTGCGCACATGCGTGCGGTACAGATCGAGCGTGTTAGGCGCGCCCGCGAACTGGTCGAGGTAGCGGGTCAGCAGCTCGTCGACGGTGGCGCTCGTGCGCGGGTTGCGGCGCTCGGCGATCTGCTGGAGGAGCCGCGCGCGGGCGGCGTCGGCCTCGGCCCACGCCTTCGG
>JBFWRR010000035.1:0-57096 GCA_050248815.1 Pseudonocardia sp.
CGGGCGTGACCTGACCCGCTGGTGTTCCTCTCGGGAGGCGGTGGCCGGCCCGGTGGCGTGGGGACGGGGCGTCGGTCCACGGGTCGCGCTGTCGTTCGGGCCGGCGGTCAGTCCGCCGTCGGGTACAGCCGTCCCGTGCTGCGGTCCGGCCGGGGGTGCGCGCGTCCGTCGAGGTAGAGCGCGAGCGGGGTGCGGGCGCCGAGCTGTCCCACGATGTACCGGGTGACCGACGCGGACACGACCGTGTGATCCGTGGACCGGGACTCCGCGTACTCCCGGGCTTCGCGCTCGTCCGCGTAGATGATCTCCACAGCGCCGACGGAGTCGTTCGGCCGGGTCGTGTGGATCGCGTAGACGTACACTCAGACATCTTGGCACAACTCAGTCAAGTCAGACAAAATAGGCACATCGGTCTGATGCGCCCAACACGTAACGATCCGGACGTACCGTGCTCGTCGTGCCCGACGACCTCCTGACGACCGCCCAGGTCGCCCGGCGGCTCGGCGTGTCCTCGCGGACGCTCGTGCGGTACGCGGAGAGGGGCTACGTCACCCCCGCGATGGTCCTGCCCTCCGGGCATCGCCGGTGGCGCCTGGAGGACGTCACGGAGCAACTGCGGTCGCTGCAGGAGAACCGCGACTGACCGTCGGGGTCGCTACCCGCACACCCCCGCATGCCGGGGCCGTGGCGCTCCCGCGGCACCACGAACCCCCGTGCCGTCGAGATCGTCGCAGCAGGTCGCGCGCCCGGCCGTCGTCATCGCGAGGGAGGCGTCCCGGACGAGCGGTACGTGCGTCCATGAACGGGCTGTCGGCCGCATCGGGCCGCAGCCCGCACCTATCCTGGGCCTCCCCGGTGAACGCGGTAACGCAGGTGCGCCACGCCGTCCGTGTCCGTCAGCCGCCGGACGAGTTCGAGCTCGACGTGCTCGGCGGGCAGGTGGTCGAACAGGCGCCGCCCGCGTCCGAGCAGCACCGGGACGACGTGCAGCTCCACCTCGTCGAGCTCCCGGGCCCGCAGCAGGGCCTGTCCCGCGCCCGCCCCGTGCACCATGACGTCGGCCTCCCCGGCAGCCGCGCGCGCGAGAGCAGCGCACTCCCGCACGTCGGTGACGTAGCGGACGACGCCGGGCGGGGGCTCGTCCGGAACATGGTGGGTGAGCACCAGGACGGGCACGCCGTCGTGGTGGTCGCCGTTCCAGCGCCCGGCGTGCTCGTAGGTGCGTCGCCCGGCGATGACGGCCCGCGTGGCGATCGCCTCGGCGTACACCTGCCCGGCGGGACCCGGCTCGGCGCGGTGGTCCAGCCAGTCGAACAGGCGGAAGCCGCCGGTGCCCATCGGCGCGTCCACGCCGTCGTCCGGCCCGGCGACGAATCCGTCGAGAGACATGGTCATGTCGAGGCGGATCACGGCGGCACCGCCCGCACCCGGTAGCGCAGGTGTTGAACACCCGGTCCGTCGAGGACGCGGACCAGTTCCAGGTCGGCCTCGACGTCCCCGAACAGCAGGCGTCCCCGCCCGAGCAGCACCGGCACCAGGTGCAGCTCGATCTCGTCGACCAGCCCGAGGCGAAGGCAGGCCCGCGCGGCCGACGCGCCGTGCAGCAGGACGTCGCGGTCCCCGGCGGCGGCCCTGGCCCGGGCGACGGCGGACGCGACGTCGGTGACGTATCGGGCGTGTCCCGGAGCGGGCGACGGCGGCGCGGCGCGGGTCAGGACGAGGACGGCCACGCCGTCGTGGTGGTCGCCGTCCCAGCCGCCCGCGTTCTCGAAGGTCCGCCTGCCGGTGAGCACCGCGCCGGTGGCCAAGAGCCCGTCGAACACCGTGGCGCTCGTGGGGTCGGCGGGCCGATACGTCCGCGGATCCCCGCCGCCCGGGCCGAGCCAGCCGTGCAGCACCTCTCCGCCGACGCCGAGCCCGCGCCCCGGCCCGTCGTCCGGGCCCGTGATGAACCCGTCCACCGACATCGACATGTCCAGCACGATCTTGCCCACGTCTCGCACCTCCTCGGTCGCTCGCGGTGCAGACCTCACCCGGCGGCGGAAATCATCGGCGGCGGTTCCGCGAACCCGTCGAGCGGAGGATGCTCGTCCGGCCTGCAGGGGAGGCCCGCGATGTCGAACCGTGCCACGGAGGCGTGGACCAGTGACGAGCCCTACGAGGCGTACATCGGCCGGTGGAGCCGTCTGGTGGCCCCGCTGTTCCTGCGCTGGTTGCCGGGCAGGCCGGGGGCGACGTGGTGCGACGTCGGGTGCGGGACGGGCGCGCTCGCGCACGCCGTCCTGGACACCCAGGCACCGGCCCGGGTGCTCGGGATCGACCCGTCCGAAGCCTTCCTGGAGGGGGCCCGGGTCGGCACGGCGGACCCGGCGTTCCGGGTGGCCGTCGGGAATGCCACGGCGATCCCGGCCGGGGACGGCGAGTTCGACGTCGTCGTCAGCGGGCTGATGCTCAACTTCGTGCCGCAGCCGGACGCGGCGCTGGCCGAGATGCGTCGCGTCACCCGGCCCGGCGGGCTGATCGGCGCCTACCTGTGGGACTACGCCGAGGGCATGGAACTGATCCGGCGGTTCTGGGACGCCGCGATCGCGGAGGACCCGGCCGCGGCCGAGTGCGACGAGGCACGTCGCTTCCCGCTCTGCCGGCCGGACCCGCTGCGCGAGTTGTTCGCCGCCGCGGGCCTGGGGGACGTGGACGTCACCGCGATCGAGGTTCCCACCGTCTTCGCGGGCGTCGAGGACCTGTGGCGGCCGTTCCTCGGCGGCCAGGGTCCGGCACCCGGCTACTGTGCTTCGCTGCCGGAGGAGCGCCTGCGCGATCTCCGAGACCGGTTGCTCGCCCGGGTGCCACGGCGGGCCGACGGGACGATCCCGCTGCGGGCGCGTGCCTGGGCCGTCCGCGGGGCCGTCGTGCAGTCCTAGCGCCAGGACGGCCGGCGGGGCCGGGCCATCCGGAGTGGTCCACCGCTAGGCGTCCGGGACCGGCCGTGTGCACGCGGTGCACCGGCCGCTGATGAGCAGGTGGCCGTCGCGCAGGTCCAGCCCGCTCGCCCGGGCGAGGGCGGGGGTGACCGTTTCGACGCTGCCCACCGGCACCTCGGTGATGAGGCCGCACTCCTCGCAGACTGCGTGGTGGTGCGACGGCCGGCTCAACCCGAACCGCCGGACGTTGCTCGTGCGCACGGTGCAGACGATGCCGAGATCGGCGAGGTCTCCCACGGTGCGCAGCACGGTGGAGTAGTCGACCGGCAGTCCCCCGGCCGCGATCACCTCGCACAGCTCGGCTCCGGTGCGGTGCTCCGGGCTGTTGCCGAGGGTGCTGATCACCGCGCTGCGCAGGAGGGTGCGACGGTTCCCGGAGGAGCGCAGCTGGTGGAGGGCGGCCGCGACCCGCGGTGGATCCGCGCTCGGCGGGTCGGGCTGTGGACCCGGTGGCGTGGTGTGCTGCGCGACGACACTGGACCGAGATCTGTTGCCAGGCATGAGCACCAGCGTGCCACGATCTTTTGCCACTCGTTGGTTCGCGAGCGCAGGGCGTTGAAGGTCCAGCCGATCGCTCGACGACGATCGGCCGTACAGATGCAAAGTTATTGCACCTGCTATTGAAACGGCGATAATCTTCGACGCGGTCCTGCCCTCGGGGCATCGCAGGTCCGTGGTCGGACGACACCGAAGGGACATCGCCGGCGTGGTCCTGGACGCCGACAACACCCCTGTTCGCCGCCGACGACCCCCGGGCGCTGCGCAACTCGCTGAGCATCCAGCGGGGTGCGGGCCGGATCACGATCTGGTCGCGTCGGCTGTTGATGTTCGGCCGGGAGCAGCGGGGCCGCTCGCCGTCATGGTCGTGCTCGGCCTGCTGATCACCGCGACCTACCTCGCGCAGGGCGTTCTGGTCGCGGATGCGCTCGCGGCCGTTCTCGTCGAGCACGACTTCGCGGCCGTGGTCGTCCCGCTCACCGTGGCGGTCGTCCTCGCGCTGCTGTGCGGTGGCCTCGACCGGGCCCGCGAGACGCTGGGCTCGGTGCCGAGTGAGCGGGTCGTGCTGCGGGTGCGGCAGCTGCTCTACCGCCGGCTCGTGCGGTTGGGGCCGGCGTGGGTGGCCGACACCCGCTCCGGGGCGGTGCAGGCGACGCTCACCACCGCGGTCGAGGCACTGGAGAAGTACTTCCGGCCGGCGCTGACCGGTGATCTCGTCGAGCAGGTTCTCGGAGTCCCTGCGCACTGCGGGATCCACCCCGCGACGGGGCAGTGGCACGTCGCGGCGCTGGTGCGCCGGTCGCGGGTCAGCTGAGGTGCGCAGGCGGCCAGGCGCGTCACGGATATCACCTCAGCTGATCAGGAGCCCGTCTCGGGGCGGGCACTGCTGGGTGATGCGTCGCGCCGACGTGTGCGTGTTCGGCCATCGCTCCCTGGAGCCGGCCGGTGGATCGACCGGGGGTCCTCACCGGCCCGCCGGGCCCGGCGGTGAACGCCTCGCAGCACGTTCCCGCCGGTCCGGTCGTTCCGGCGACGCCGGTCCGGCGAGGCCGTCGAGGCGGCACGCCCCGTCCAGTGCCCCGCCGCGCGGATCGGGGATCAGGCGCTGACGAGCCGGGCGGCGGGGTTGCGGCTGTGCTGGGCGGCGAGCCAGGAGCACCAGTCCTCGATCCCGGCGCCCGTGCGGGTGCTGGTCTCGATGACCTCGACGTGCGGGCTGACGTCGCGCAGGTTGCGGTAGAACGCGGCGAGATCGACGTCGAGGTGGGGGAGCAGGTCGATCTTGTTCACCAGCACGAGATCGGCGGAGCGGAACATCACCGGGTACTTCAGCGGCTTCTCCTCGCCCTCGGTCGGGGAGTAGACCATCACCCGGTGGTGCTCGCCGACGGCGAACTCGGCCGGGCAGACCAGATTGCCGACGTTCTCGACGATGACGAGGTCGAGGTCGGCCAGTGGCAGCCGGCGCAGGGCGGAGCGGACCATCGGGGCGTCGAGGTGGCACTCGCCGCCGAAGCCGTTCGCAGTGTTGACCAGGCTGATCGCGGCGCCGAACCCGGCCAGGCGGTCGGCGTCGATGCTGGTCTCGATGTCGCCCTCGACGACGCCGACGCGCAGCCTTCCCTCGAGCGTGCGCAGCGTCTCGCGCAGCACGGCCGTCTTCCCGGCGCCGGGCGAGGACATGAGGTTCACGACCGTGGCACCTGCGGCGTCGAAGTCGGCGCGGTTGGCCGCCGCTGTCCGGTCGTTCTCGTCGAAGATCCGCTCGAGGACCTCGACCCGCTCGGACCCGGTGGCGTAGCCGGTGTGGTCGCCCAGGTGGCGCTCGCCGGCTTCCTGGTCGTGCGAGTGGTCGTCGTGCGAGTGGCCGTGCGCGTCATCGTGCGAGTGGCCGTGGCCGTGGCCGTGGCCGTGTGCGTCGCCGTCGTCGTGTCGGTGAAATCGACCCACTGGTGCCTCCCTCAACTGCCAGCTAGAAGCAGATGCATATGATCTGCATGACGAGGCTACCTCGCTGCTGTGACGCGTCCCACTCGGGCCTGGTTCGCGCCGTGCGGCCCTCGGGCCGCCCGTGCCGGATCGCACAGATGTACCTGGGGCCCGCGGGCCGGCCGCACCGCTCAGCCGAGGGCCAGGCCTTCGGCGGAACTGGACGGTGTCGGGTCGGGCAGCCGCGCCATCCGGAACGAGTTGGCGAACCCCAGCAGGCCCGCGAGGAGGGGGATGAGCAGGGCGATCTGCAGCGAGAGCGGGCGGGTCTCGGAGTTGATGCGCAGGATCTCCTCCTGGACCGGGACAGGTTGCCCGGCGAGCAGCTCCGCGAGTCCGGTGTTGGTCATCAGCTGGGCATCGTCGTCCAGCACGGTCGCCACCTGCTGTTTCTGGTCCGCGGACAGCACGGTGCTGTCGTCGGCGGCGACGGTGAACGCGGTCGCGAGCGCGGCCAGCATCGTCGCGCCGGCGAGCGCGAGCCCGAAGGACAGGCCGAACGAGCCCGCGGCGGAGTTCACGCCGGCAGCCTCGCTGACCCGCTCCTCGGAGATCGGGCTCAGCGTGTAGTTGTTCAGCTGCGAGACCAGCAGGCCGAGCCCGCAGCCGGTGATCACCAGCGGCACGAGCAGGTACCAGCCCGAGTCGGCCCGCGGCACCAGCGGGAGCAGGATCGCCATCCCGATCGCGAGCAGCGCGAACCCCCAGCGCACCAGCGTCGACGGGCGGCGCCGCCCCGCCCGCTTCCCGGCGAGCAGCGCGACCCCGAACATCGACAGCGACAGCGGAGCGATCGACAGGCCCGCCTGCAGCGCGTTGTACTCCAGCACCATCTGCAGGTAGATCGGCAGGACGATCATCGTGCCGCCGAGAGCGGTCTGCTGCAGGAGCTGCTGCGTGACACCCAGCCGGAAGTACGCAGACGAGAACAGGCTCGGGTCGAGCAGCATCGGCTTCCCGGCACGCTTGCGCCGCCGCAGCCACCACGCCAGCCCGCACATCGCCGCGATGCCGAGCAGCAGCAGCGCCCCGACCGCCTCGCCGCCCTCCTGCCACACGAGGATGCCGAGCACGATGCCGCCCATCCCGACGACGGACATCACCGAGCCGCCGACGTCGACGCCCCGCGGGCCGGTGTAGGGCACGTCGCGCACGAGCCGGGCACCCGAGAGCACGACGGCGATGATCACGGCTTCGAGCAGGAACCCGACCCGCCACGAGAGGAACGTGGTGATGACGCCGCCCAGCAGGGGCCCGACCGCCGCCGCGATCGCCGCCGACGCCCCGACCAGCGCGTAGACCTTCGTGCGGGCGTTGCCCTCGAAGTTGCCGTGGATGAGAGCCTGCATGGCCGGCAGCAGCAGCGAGGCACCGAGCCCGCCGATGAACGCCCAGAAGACGACGATCGCGGCGAGGCTCTGCGCGAGCGTCATGGCGACGGCGCCGACGGCGTAGCCCAGCAGGCCGATGACGTAGGCGCGCTTGCGGCCGAACAGGTCGCAGACCTTGCCGCCGATGAGGATGAAGGCCGCCGAGACGAGGGCCTCGAGCGCGATCGCGGACTGGACCCCGGACACCGTCGTGTCGAGGTCGCGCACGACCGCCGAGATCGAGACGTTCATCAGCGACGTGTCCACGACCAGCACGAACATCGCCATCGCCAGCAGCAGGGCGAGCATGCCGCTGTGCCGCTGCGGTGCAGCAGCGTCCGGCTCGGTGGCCATCGGGGCATCGTGGCCCCCGGCACCGCCTGCGTTCTCATCCGGTGAAGGTGAACCCCGCCGGGCGGTCAGGCGGTCGCGCGCGCCCGCTGGTCCAGGTGCGCGGCCAGCATCGCGACCACGTCCGCCGCGTCCGCGCGCGCCCCGTCGATGAGCGTCGACTTGCGCCGCCGCAGGAACGGCATCCCCATCAGATAGAGGCCGGGTACGGGGGTGGCGCCGCCGTCGTGGACGAGGCGGCCGCGGGCGTTCTGCACGGGCAGCTCGCACCAGGACAGGTCCGGGCGGAACCCGGTGGCCCAGATGACCGTGCCGATCCCGTCCGCCCGCAGGTCCAGCTCCAGACCCGGGGACGACGGCACCTCCGTCGGCGCGAACCGCTCGGGCGGATCGGCCACCTCGACGCCCGCCTCGACGGCCCACGCGTCGAGGGTGTCGAGCAGCCTGCCCAGCTTGAGATCGGCGAGCGCGCACACGTTGCGCAGGGCGCCCGAGAACAGCGCCCGCCCGTCGCGGAGGGCCGCGAGCTTGCCGTGCAGCAGCGCACCCTGCTTGACCAGCGCGTTCAGGTCCAGCGTCGTCGGCACGCCCGCGAGCTGCATGGACGGGATGTTGCGGGCGCGCACGAGATCGTCCATCTGCGTCCAGGACTCGTCGAGGACGCCCGCGTGCTCCATCCACCACAGCACGTCCGCGCCACGGTAGCGCCGCGGCATCCGCACGTGCTCGCCGACGGCCACGTGCAGCGCCCGCCCGGCGCGCAGCAGCTCGTCCGCGATCTGCACCCCGGACGCCGACGCGCCGACGACGAGCACGCCGCCCTCGGGCACCTGCGACGGGTTGCGGTAGTCCGCGGGGGTGAGCGAGACGATCCCGGGCGGCAGCGCCTCGGCCACCGCGGGCACGTTCGCGACGTTGCACGCGCCCGAGGCGAGCACGACCGCGTCCGCGGTCCACTCGCCGTGGTCCGTGCCGATCCGGAAACCCTCCCGCACCGACGTCACCGTGACGCCGGTGCGGACCGGGGCGCCGGCCGCGTAGGCGTCGATCACGCCGACGACCTCCGCGGCGGTCATGTACCCGTCCGGGTCCGGGCCGGAGTAGGCGTATCCGGGCAGCCGGGTGAGCCAGTTCGGGGTGAGCAGGCGCAGGGAGTCCCAGCGCTGGGTACGCCACGAGTGCGCCACCTCGCCGCGTTCGAGGACCACGTGGTCGATCGACCGGTCGGTGAGGTGGCGGCTCGTGGCCAGCCCGCAGTGGCCGGCCCCGACGACCACGACGGGAACGTGCGGCACGGGTCAGTTCACCTGCACCGCGACGTTGGTGGGGTTGGTGAGCAGGTCGAACACCGCGGAGCGCTTCTGCGACTGCGCCACGAGGGCCTCGATGTCGGCCTTGCTCGCGTCCGCGTCGACGTCGAAGGTGACCGTGACGTCGCTGAAGCCGTTGCGGATGTCCGGGTCCGCGCCGAGGATGCCGTGCAGGTCCATCGCGGCCTCGATCGTCGCGGACACCGAGCGCAGCTGGATCTGGCGCTGCTGCGCCACCGCCGCCACGCCCGCGGTGAGGCAGGAACCGAGTGCCACCAGCACGAACTCCACCGGCGTGACGCCGTTGTCCTCCGCGGCGAAGGCCAGCGGGTGGTCGGCGTCGTAGGTGTAGGTCTGGCGGTGGGCCTGCTCGGCTCCGAGGGTGTAGAAGGTCTCGAGCGACGACGTGCTGTGCGTGCCGCGCTGCCAGGTGGTGGTCGAGCGCCACGTGGTCTTGCCCAGATCGGGGTTGTCCCCGAACAGCTCGCGGGCGCCCAGCAGCGCCTCGACGTTGACGCCGTTGTCGACAGGGGTGTCGGCCAGGGTCATGACTCGTACTCCTTGAGATGGATCGGTTCCGGGTGCCTCTCGCACCGCGCCACCCCGCGGGCGCACGGCGCCTCGGTGTGAGGCGGGGCGCGAAGCGGCGCGGTCAGCGACAGGAGTGGACGGTGAGCCGCTGGAGATCGACGTGACGCCGACGCGTCAGGTGCAGGGCCACGATCGGCATCGTTCGTGGCAGGGTGCGGCCCTGTCAAGGCGCACGATCGGGTCCGCCGCCACCGTAAGCATCCGGTCATCTTCGTGGCGGGGGTGGTCGGCGGCCCGGAGGCGGCGTGTCCCCGGTGGACGGCGGTGCCGCCCGAGATCACCCGTGGCCTCGTGGGCGGGGCCGGGCCTACGCGAACTCGGGTCGTCGCTTCTCCAGGAACGCGCGGATGCCCTCCTGGCCGTCGGGGGAGCCGGCGCAGGCGGCGATCCCGCGGCCCTCGAGCTCCATCTGCTCCTCGGGCCCGTTGCCGAAGGACGTCAGCAGCAGCCGCTTCACCGTGGCGTGCGCCCCCGCCGAGCCCGCGGCGAGCTGCCCCGCCAGCTCCGTGGCCGCGCCCGCCAGCTCCTCGTCGGGGACGACCCGGGTCACCAGGCCCCAGGCGGCCGCCTCGTCCGCCGAGAGCGTGCGGTTGGTGAGGATCAGCTCCTGGGTGCGGCGCAGCCCGATCAGCCGCGGCAGCAGGTAGGTGGCGCCCCCGTCGGGGCTCAGGCCCGCCCGCGTGTAGGCCATCGTGAACGACGCCGACGATGCCGCGAGCACCAGGTCGCCGCTCACCGCGAGGCTGAACCCGGCGCCCGCCGCGACCCCGTTCACGGCGACCACCAGCGGAGCGGACATCCGCGCGAACGTCGACATGGCGCGGTGCAGGTCGTCGGCGATGCCCTTCACGAACCCGCTCACCGGGCCGTCCCGGTGTCCCATCGCGCGCAGGTCGCCGCCCGCACTGAAGAAACGGCCCGACCCCGTCAGGACGACCGCGCGCACCGACGCGTCCTGGTCGCAGCGCGCCGCCGCGGCCGCCAGCTCCGCGGCGAGGACGTCGTCCAACCCGTTGGCCGCGTCCGGGCGGTCCAGGGTGATGCGCACGACGGCGCCGTCCCGGTCCCAGCCGAGGGTCTCGTCACCCACGGGTCCTCCTCGCACGTCGTCGGGCAGGTCCGGACGCTACCGGGTGCAGGATGCCGGTCACGGCCGTGCCGTCCCGCTCGTCGTCGCGCCGCACGCGGGCGGCGAACCCGTGTGCGGCGAACGCCGTCGCCAGGACGGGCGCCTGGCGCAGGCTCGTCTCGACGACGAGGGTCCCGCCCGGTCCAAGCCAGCGCGGTGCCACGGCGACGACGCGGCGCGCGATGTCCAGGCCGTCCGCGCCGCCGTCCAGCGCCGTCGCAGGCTCGTGGTCGCGCGCCTCCGGCGGCATCGTCGCGATCGCCGACGTCGGGACGTACGGGGCGTTCGCGACGAGCACGTCCACGCGGCCGCGCAGGTCGGCGGGCAGCGCCGCGTCGAGATCGCCCGCGTACACGTGGTGGCCGGGCAGGTTGCGCCGCGCGCAGCGCACCGCGACCGGGTCCACGTCCGCCGCGTGCACCTCCACCCCCGGCACGGCCGCGGCCACCGCGGCGGCCACGGCGCCCGTCCCGCAGCACAGGTCCACCAGGACCGCAGGCCGCGCGGCGACCGCGAGGTCCGCGAGCAGTTCCGTGCGCCGCCGCGGCACGAACACGCCCGGCTCCACCGCGATCCGCAGGCCCGCGAACCCGGCCCACCCGAGCACGAGCTCCAGCGGTTCTCCGCGCACCCGGCGGGCGACGAGCCCGTCCAGCGCGGCGCCCGTGGCCGCCTGGCCGAGCAGGCGTGCCTCGTCCTCGGCGAACACGCATCCTGCGGCGCGCAGACGTGCGACGACGGCGTCGGTCATCGGGGGATCACCGCGGCCACCACCTCCTCGTCGGCCGGGGCGGCCAAGGGCAGCGAACAGCAGCGAACAGCGGCGAACGGCACAGTGCGCGCCGCACGTCCGGCCTGCCGCGCCGCCCTCACGCGGCCTCCGCGCGCCCGAGCAGCGCCGACATCGACCCGTAGCCCGCGACCGTCGCCCGTTCCACCAGCGTGGGGTCCGTCGTGAGGCCGCGAACGCCGAGGTCGCGCTCCGGGGTGACGGCCAGCAGGTGGGTGGAGCCGCGGGCGGGATGCGCGGCGTCGTCCAGGACGGCGAGGACGGGGGCGTGGCGGCGGACGTCCTGGGTCATGGCGCCCAGACCGGGCGCGAGCAGGTCCAGGACGGGCACCCACGGCGGCCGGCCCTGCTCGCGTCGCAGCTCGGGGACGGTGCGGGTGAGCAGCGCGAGCACGTGCGTCGCGCCGTCGGACAGTGCGCGGAACACGGGGATGGGCTCGGCCACGGACCCGTCGATCCAGCGCCGCCCGTGCAGCTCGACGGCGGGCCCGGCGAGCAGCGGGATCGCGGCAGTCGCCCGCAGGGCGCGCTTCCACTCGTCCGGGGTCACGGGATCCAGGGCGTGGCCGCGCAGGAGCCCCGCCTCGGTGGCGATCACCCGCAGCGGGACCTCCCCGGAGCCGAGCCGCTCCCACGGCTCGGGCGCGGACAGGATGTGGTCGAACAGGTGGTCCAGCGACACGACCGGCTTGCCGGTGGCGAGGCGGCGCGGGTCGATGAACGCCTTGCACGCCATCTCCTCGAAGAAGATGCGCGCGGCGCCGTGGCCTTCACCGAGCAGGAGCGACGCCCCGACGAACGCACCCGCCGAGCTGCCGTAGACGACGTCGAAGGCCTCGCCGAGCCCGGCGTCCTGCAGCGCGGCGACCATCCCGCCCGTGTACGCGCCGCGCATCCCGCCACCCCCGACGACCAGCGCGATCCGGTGCGGGTCGCGGCGCGCGCCGGGCCTGGAGCCCTCGGCGCGCCGCCGGAGCAGGGCGTCGACCACCTCGGGGTCGCCGGGCAGGACCGCGGGCGCGTGTCGTCGGCGCAGGCGGGGTGTCACACCCCGGATCATCCCAGCGGCGCGGATGCCGTGTCGGAGGCGGCCCTGGGGCGGCCCTGAGGCGGCGCAGGGGCGGCCCCCGGGCTGATCGCCGTGGTCGGCCCGTGGGGGAGGACGCGCGAACGGCCCGTACGGGAGATAGGCCTTCCCAGAAGGGCCGTTCGCGCGGGGCGGGTGCGGGCCGGGGGGCGGGGTCGACATCCCGGCACCGCACCGCCACCGCTACCGCACGGCCCGGAACACGGCGCACCGCCCGCCCGGAACCCGCAGTCGTAGCCGCGCGATCTCCGCCACCTCGGCGAACCCGGCCGCCCGTAGGCGCCGCGGGATCCGGTCACCCGCGTTGTCGGCGATGCGCCCGCCGTGCCCCCGCACCGTCGCGGGGACCGCCGAGCCGCCGAAGTCGAGCAGGTGCAGCTCCCCGCCGGGGCGAAGCACCCGGAGGACCTCCCGCAGCGCCCGGTCCTTCTCGCCGTCCTCGAGGTGGTGGAGCATCAGCGAGGACAGCACCCGGTCCACGCTCCCGTCGGCCATCGGCAGCGCGTCGGCGAACCCGCGGACGAACCGCACGTCCAGCCCGGCCCGGCCCGCCTTGTGGATCCCGACGGAGAGCGCCCGCGGATCGGGGTCCAGCCCGACGACGCAGGCGCCCGGCCGGCGCCGCTTCGCCGCCAGCGTGAGCTCCCCGGTCCCGCAGCCGATCTCCAGCACCTGCTGGCCCGCGGCGAGCCCGGCACCGTCGAGGAGCCTGCCGTGCGCGCGGCGGACGCCCGCGAGGCGGGTGACGGCGTCGTACAGGGGCAGGAGGCGGTCGTGGCCCATCGCGGGCAGGTACCGGCGGTCCGCGGCGGCGTGCTCGGTCATCGGCGTTCCCCTCGTGGGATGAGACGATGTTCTGGTGTCGGTTCCCAGGTTCGATGCAGCTCCTGCTCTGTCCAAGGGTGGATCGTCGGTCGGTGAGGGACGATTCTCGGTATCGGTCGACACGGGCAGGCGGATCGACGGCACCGTCCCGTTGTACGGCTGGCGGCACCTGCCCGGGGTGCCGCCGCTGCTCGTCGCCGGGCCGTGCGACTCGCCGCCCGAGCACCGGCCGCTGCCGCACGCCCACGACTTCCTGCTGATCGGCTTCGTCCTGCGCGCAGGCGGCGCGATCCGGCTGGGCGGCCGGGCCTGGCCATTGCGGGCCGGCGATCTGTTCCTCGTCGGCCCCGGCGAGGTCGTCGATGTGTCCGATGTGTCCGACGTGGGTGACACAGCGGCCGAGCTGTGGACGGTCGGCTTCCCGCCCGACGCGGTGGATGCGGGAGCGATGCGGTCCTGGCGCTCCCACCCCCTGCTGTTCCCGTTCGTGCGCGGGCCGGCCGGCGGGGCGCAGCGCCTGCCGGTGCCCGGCCCCGACCGGGCGGCGATGCTCGCCCGGTTCGTCGCGCTGGACCGCGAGCTGCGGGAGCAGCGGGAGGGCTGTGCAGAGGCCGTCCTCGCCCACCTCACCCTGCTGCTGGTCGAGGTCGCGCGGCTCGCGGCGGACGTCCCGGGCGGCCTGCGGCTGCGCGACGAGCCGGTGCTCGCCGAGGTGTTCGACGTGCTCGAGGCCGGGTTCGCGGGCCCGCTGTCGCTGCGCGACGTCGCCCTTGCCGTCGGGCTGACCCCCGGCCACCTCACGACGGTCGTGCGCCGCCGCACGGGCCGCACCGTCGGGCAGTGGATCACCGAGCGGCGGATGTCGGAGGCGCGCCGGTTGCTGGCCGGTACGGACCTCACGGTGGCCGCCGTCGGGGCGCGCGTGGGCTTCCGTGATCCCGGCTACTTCATCCGGACGTTCCGGCGGGCGCACGGGACGGCCCCGCAGGCGTGGCGACGCGCCGGTCGTCGCCCGGCCGGACAGATCATGGGAACGCCCTCCGACGGGTAGGGTCGGCGATGTGGCGGAGCTCAAGATCGAGGCGGATCCGGAGGAGGTCGGGTTCGACGCCGGGCGGCTCGCGCGGATCGACACGCACTTCCGGCGCTACGTGGAGGATGGTCGCCTGCCGGGCTGGACGATCGTCGTCGCCCGCCACGGTCGCGTCGCGCACCTGTCCCACCACGGCGTCCTGGATCTGGAGGACCGGCGCCCCGTCACCGCGGACGCGGTGTGGCGGATCTACTCGATGACCAAGCCGATCACGTCGGTCGCGGCGATGATGCTGGTCGAGCGGGGCGCGCTGGAGCTCATGGACCCGGTGGCCCGGTTCATCCCGTCGTTCGCCGACCTGCGCGTCTACACCGGCGGCTCGGCCGCGAACCCGGGCACCCGCGCGGCCGCCGAGCCGATGCGCGTGTGGCACCTGCTCACCCACACCTCCGGGCTGACCTACGGCTTCCACCACGCGCACCCGGTGGACGAGATCTACCGGTCGAAGGGCTACGAGTTCGACGTCCCGTCGGGCACCGATCTCGCCACGGCGTGCGACGCCTGGGCCTCGGTGCCGCTCGTCCACGATCCCGGCGCGGAGTGGAACTACTCGGTCGCGACGGACGTCCTGGGCCGGGTCGTCGAGGTCGCGTCCGGCCGCCCGCTGGACGAGTTCTTCGCCGAGGAGATCCTGGGGCCCCTCGACATGGCCGACACCGCCTTCTGGACCGCGGACAGGGAGCGCCTCGCCACGCTCTACGCGATCCGCCCGGACGGGGGCCTCGTCCGGAGCTCCATGGACAGCGCCGCCACCCGCCCGCCGAGCTGCCTCTTCGGCGGCGGCGGGCTCATCTCCACCGCCGCGGACTACCAGCGGTTCGTACAGATGCTCGCCCGCGGCGGCGAGCTGGACGGGGTGCGCCTGCTCGGCCCGCGCACCGTCGGCTACATGACGCGCAACCACCTTCCCGGCGGTGCCGACCTCAAGGCGTTCGGCAGGCCGATCTTCGCCGAGTCGAACTTCGCCGGGGTCGGCTTCGGCCTCGGCTTCTCGGTGGTGATCGACCCCGTTCCCGGCAAGATCCTCACGAGTGCGGGTGAGTTCGCCTGGGGCGGGCTCGCCAGCACCGCGTTCTTCGTCGACCCCGAGCTGCACGTCACGGCGACGTTCTTCACCCAGGTCATGCCCTCGAGCGCCTACCCCCTGCGCTCCCAACTCCGGACGCTCGTCAACCAGGCGGTGGTGGACTGATGGCAATACTGATCCGGATCGCGGTCGTCGCGGTCTCGCTGTGGCTCGCCACCCTCCTGGTGGACGGGATCGAGCTCGGCGCGGGCACGACCGCGGCCCGGGTGGGCACGCTCGTCGCCGTCGCGATCATCTTCGGCGTCGTCAACGAGTTCGTGAAGCCGGTGATCAAGATCTTCGGCTGCCCGCTCTACATCCTGACCCTCGGGCTGTTCGGGCTGGTGGTGAACGCGCTGCTGTTCATGCTCGTCGGCTGGATCGCGGGGCTGTTCAACCTGCCGTTCATCGTCGAGGGCTTCTGGCCGGCGTTCTGGGGCGCGATCGTGGTGGCCGTGGTGTCGTTCGTGCTGCACCTCGTCATCCCGGACCGGATCGACCAGCGCTGAGCCGAGGGCTCACACCGGCCAGGTCTCCTGGCGGTACCCCGCGTCCCAGAACATCCACTCGTAGCGCGACGTCGTCGTGAAGTGACGGTGCGCGAGCGCCCGCTCCGTCCCGGAGAGCGTGGGGCCGATCCGGTCGGTGAGCGCCAGCACCGACTCGACCACCGACTGGAACTCGTCGCCCCCGTACATCGCGATCCAGCGGGCGTAGAGCGGATCGGGTGAGCCGCGTTCCACCAGCGCGGCGCCCACCCGCGCGTAGATCCAGTAGCAGGGCAGCACCGCGGCGAGGCCCTCGGCGAACGAGCCGCCGTAGCAGGTGGCGAGCAGGTAGCTCGTGTACGCGACGGTGGTGGGTGCGACCGGCTCAGCCGTGGCGGCCTCGGCGTCGAGCCCCAGGTCCGCCAGCAGCACGGCGTGCAGCGCGCGTTCGGCCGCGATGGCCCCGCCTGCGTGCTCGGCGAACATGACGGTGTCGTCGGCGGTCGGTGCCTTGGCGGCGCAGACGGCCAGCGCGCGGGAGTAGGACCTCAGATAGTGCGCGTCCTGGACGATGTAGTGCCGGAACGCCGCATGCGCCAGGGTGCCGTCGGCGAGCCCCGTGACGAACGGGTGACCCAGGATCGCGGCGTGGATGTTTGCGATGCCACTCCAGAGGGACTCCGTCAGCGTGACCGTCGGCGCGTTCATGGTCGAGACGGTAGTCCGGCCCACCGACGGGAGCCGGTTGCATGCGCGGAGTAGGCAAAATGCTTACAGAGAGGTGAGAGATGTCACTGTGGGGGTACCCTTGGTGACGGACAGTCCGTTCGACGGTTCATGATGGGTGTCCATCCGGCGGCGACTCAGCGCGGAGCACGCGCCACGGGCAGGTGTGTCGCGGAGGTGAGTCGAATGAATCCGGTACCGATGGATCATCACGAGAAGATGCGGCTGCGGGCGGCGGCGTTCAGGGTGACGCGGCTGTACCCGGGCCCGGTCGGCGAGGTCCTCTCCAGGGAGTTGCTCACCTGGGAGGAGTTCGGCTATCGGCTCGGGGGCGGCAAACTCGTCATGCGCCTGGTCGACCACGTGCTCAAGGCGCCGCTCACGAACTCCACCGACGTCGCCGCCTGAGGTCGCACGGCTCGACGTATCACGGCTCGAAGGTCACCGTGAGCGGCGCGGAGTCGCTCGCGGGTCGACCGTCCACGGCGCCGCCCAGCGTCACGGCCACGACGAGAACGGCCGCGAGCGTCACGGCGCTGCCGATCCGGCCCACGACATCGAGGGCGAGGGCCAGCCCCGTCGTGGCCTCGTCCGCCTCGCCGCGGACCGTCGCGTCCTCGAACGGGCGACGCTGCGCGGGCACTCCCGGGGCTCCCGGAGCCATCCGTTGCTGCGGCACCGGCGGCACCGGCGGCACCGGCGGCACGGTCGCCGCTGTGCCGTGTCGCCGCGGCCCCGCCGGGTGAGCGGTGTGCGCCGCGGGCCGCATCGGCGTGCGGCTCCCAGCCTGCCCGCTCCCGTCTCGGCGGTCCGGCATCGCAGGCGCCAGGCCCGTGGAGCGGCCCCGCGCGGAGGGGGCGGACGGGGCTGTCGGGATGGTCGGCAGGGCCGCGTCCTGCCACCACGGCTCGGCCGCCCGCTGGGCGGGGACGAACGGCGCGCGGCCCTGCGGGTCCGACTTCTGCGTGGACATGGCGTACCCCGGATTCATGTGCTGGAACGGGACGGAGTCGATCTCCGGTGTCCGGTTGCCGACCCGCGCGTGCCGGTGCCCCGTACACCTGTCACATCGGACGCCCGCCGACGCCCGTTAGCTCGCTGTGGTTCACCCGTTCGACTGATGAGCGACTCCGCCGGTCACGAACTCCCTCCCGGGTCGGTCCGCGCCGCCTCGTCCGCCGGGTGGCGCGTCGACGGCGCCCCCGTGCGTGAGGCCGCGCCGCCGGTTGTGTAGCATCGTGTTCGCTCGTGGGGAGCGATCCCGGCGAGCCGTGCCGCCCCTTTAGCTCAGTCGGCAGAGCGTCTCCATGGTAAGGAGAAGGTCTACGGTTCGATTCCGTAAAGGGGCTCCGTCGAGGTGGCCCGGCCATCTCGCGAAGCGGCGTAGCTCAGTCGGTAGAGCAAGCGGCTCATAATCGCTGTGTCGCCGGTTCAAGTCCGGCCGCCGCTACCAGACCGACCGCATCAGAAGTTCCTCAGGAGGCACCTGCGATGGCCAAGGCCACCGACATCCGGCCGAAGATCACGCTGGCCTGCGAGGTGTGCAAGCACCGCAACTACATCACCAAGAAGAACCGGCGCAACGACCCGGACCGGCTCACCATCAAGAAGTACTGCCCGAACTGCAACGTGCACCGGGACCACCGCGAGACGCGGTGACCACGCCGGACGCGTCGTACATCGGGAAGGCCCTCGCGCCGTCGCAGCCCTACCGGATCTCCCGTGAGAAGATCCGCGAGTTCGCCCTCGCCATCGGCGAGGGCGCTTCCGTGTGTCTGGACGTCGAGGCCGCCCGCGCGGCGGGCCACCCGGACGTCGTCGCCCCGCCGACGTTCTGCGTCACGTTCACCATGCCGCTGATCGAGGCCTTCCTGCGGGAGCCGGCGTTGGGCTGGGACTACTCGCGGATGGTGCACGGCGACCAGTCGATCACGCTGCACCGGCCCGTCCACGGCGGGGACGAGCTCGTCACCGTCATCCACGTGGAGGACCTCCAGACCCGCGCCGGGGCGCACCGGCTCACGCTGCGCTGCGAGATCACGGACGAGGCGGGCGAGTCCGTCGCCACCACCTCCGCGCTGCTCGTCACGCAGGCTGCCGCATGAGCCCCGCGGACGTGCAGGGCGTCGAGGTGGGCACCGAGCTGCCTCCGCTCTCGCTGCGGGTCACCCGGGCCGATCTCGTCCGCTATGCGGGCGCCTCCGGCGACTTCAACCCGATCCACTGGAGCGACCGCGTCGCCACCTCCGTGGGCCTGCCCGGCGTCATCGCCCACGGCATGCTGACGATGGCGCTCGCCGGGCGGCTCGTCACGGACTGGGTGGGCGACCCCGCGGCCGTCCGCAGCTACGGCGTGCGGTTCACCCGCCCGGTCGTGGTGCCCGACGACGACACGGGCGCGCTGGTCGAGCTCTCCGGCAAGGTCACGAAGGTCGACGACGGGATCGCCACCGTGGCGATCACCGCGAGCTTCGACGGCCGGACTGTGCTCGGCAAGGCCGTCGCGGAGATCCGCCTCTCCTGATGCGGCCGGTCGGGTTGCCGACTCCGGCGTGGCCCGACATTCTGCGGTGCGTTCTTTCGACAAGTCACCGCAGAACCGGAGGGAGCTCCGCGTGAAGTTCGGCAAGCTCGTGGACAAGGCCTGGGAGGACAAGTCGGCGGCGGAGATCCTCGACGCCCCGCCGTCCGCACTGGAGGGCCTCACGGAGAAGCACGACGAGATCCTCGCCGGGCTCGGCATCAAGACCGTCGGTCAGCTCGGCAACTGGAAGTACGCGAAGCGGGCGGCGGCGCTGGCCGCGCTGGCCGACACCGACAAGTAGGACGAGTAGGACCTGTAGGTCCGCCGCACCTCGCCCACCCACCGCCACTGCGGGTAAAGCCGCTCTCATCGCGTCACAGCGTGGTGGGAGTGGCTTTCCGCGCGTCGGGAATGCCCGGCCGCACGGAGCCGGCCGAGCGGGCTCAGCTCGCCTCGGCGAGCAGCGCCCCCATCCGCTCGACGCCCGTGCGCAGGTCGTCGTCGCCAAGGGCGTAGGAGAGCCGGAAGAACCCCGGGGTGCCGAACGCCTCGCCCGGCACCACCGCCACCTCGGCGTGCTCCAGCACCAGCGCCGCGAGCTCGACGGTGTTCGCCGCCCGCACGCCGCGGATCTCCTTGCCGAGGATCTGCTGCACGGACGGGTAGGCGTAGAACGCCCCCTTCGGGGTCGGGCAGACCACGCCGGGGACCGCCGAGAGCAGCTCGACGATGGTGCGCCGCCGCCGGTCGAACGCCGCGCGCATCTCGTCGACGGCGTCCAGCGGCCCGGAGACGGCCTGAAGCGCGGCCCGCTGGGCCACGTTGCACACGTTCGACGACAGGTGCGACTGCAGGTTCGTCGCCGCCTTGACGACGTCCGCGGGGCCGGCGAGCCAGCCGACCCGCCACCCCGTCATGGCGTAGGTCTTGGCGACCCCGTTGAGCACCACGCAGGTGTCGAGCAGCTCGGGCACCACGACCGGCATGGACGCGGCCTCGGCGCCGTCGTAGACGAGGTGCTCGTAGATCTCGTCGGTGACCACCCAGATGTCGTTCTCGACGGCCCACCGGCCGACGGACTCGGTGAGCGCGCGGGACGCGACGGCGCCGGTCGGGTTCGACGGCGAGCACCACAGCAGCACCTTGGTGCGGGCGGTGCGCGCGGCTTCCAACTGCTCCACCGACGGCAGGAAGTCGGCCTCCGGCCCGCACACGACCTCGACGGTGACGCCGCCCGCGAGGGCGATCGCCTCCGGGTAGGTGGTCCAGTAGGGAGCGGGCAACAGCACCTCGTCGCCCGGGTCGAGCAGGGTGGCGAAGGCCTCGTAGACGGCCTGCTTGCCACCGTTGGTGATGAGGAAGCTGCTCGCGGGCAGCTCCAGCCCGGAGTCGCGCAGCGTCTTCGCCGCGACGGCCTCGCGCAGCTCGGGCAGCCCGGCCGCGGGGGAGTAGCGGTGGTTGCGCGGGTCCGCGCAGGCGGCCTGGGCGGCGGCGACGATCGCGGGGGGCGTGGGGAAGTCCGGCTCGCCGGCGCCGAACCCGATCACGGGCCTGCCCGCCGCCTTGAGCGCCTTGGCCTTGGCGTCCACCGCCAGCGTGGCGGACTCGGCGATGCCCGCGATGCGGGCGGACAGGCGGGGACGGGCGGTGGTCGCGGACGGTGCACTGGCCATGTCGGGCATCATCCCCGACCGCGGCGGGACCCGTCGAAGCGGGTTTTCGCGCCCCGGATCGGGCGCTCGGCGCGGTGTCGTACACTCGACTCGCTGGGTGCACCGCCAGATGAAGGTGCACCCGCTTCGTACCGGGTCATGTCCGGTTCGGGGCCGGCATAGGGGTGTAGCTCAACTGGCAGAGCAGCGGTCTCCAAAACCGCAGGTTGCAGGTTCAAGTCCTGTCGCCCCTGCCACCGCCACATGGAACAACGCAGTACCGGGCGACGCTGTGGCGAGCGTGGTTCGGGACGACAGCGGCACGGACCGGTGCCGGGACCTGGAGACGACGTGACCGACGAGCGCGACGACGCGGGCAGCGGCGGGGACGACTCCGCCGACGCCCGGCGCGAGCGCCCCAGCACGGGTGCGGACCGCCGCAGCCGGCGGGCGCAGCCCGCGCCCGTCGGTGGCGGCAAAGGTCGGGCCACGCCGGTGCGCGACGGGCGCCCGCCGAAGGTGTCGGTGTTCAAGCGGCTGGAGCGCTTCCTCCGCGAGGTCGTCGCGGAGCTGCGCAAGGTCATCTGGCCCACGCGCAAGCAGCTCGTGACCTACACGATCGTCGTGCTGGTCTTCGTCTCGTTCATGGTCTCGCTGGTCGCCGGTCTGGACTACGTGTTCCACCGGGGCGTGGCGTTGCTGTTCGGCGCCTGAGCACGCGCGAGACCGGGTACGAGACCGAGACACGAACGGACGAGGAAGCGAGCAGGACATGTCCCAGGGCTCCGGGCCGACCGGCGTCGACCCCGAGGCCGACGTCGACACTGACACGGCCGACGTGGTCGACACCGACGCGACCGATATCGAGACGGCCGAGATCGCATCCGACGGCGACGCGACGCCGGGCGCCGCCGAGGCTGCCGACACCGGCGAGGCTGCCGACACCGGCGAGGCTGCCGACACCGGCGAGGCTGCCGAGGCCGGTGAGGAGCCGGACGAGGACGTCGATCCCGCCGAGGCGCTGCGCCAGTCCCTGCGCAGCAGGCCGGGTGAGTGGTACGTCGTGCACTCCTACGCCGGCTACGAGAACAAGGTGAAGGCCAATCTCGAGACGCGCGTGCAGACGCTGGACGTCGCCGACTTCATCTTCCAGGTCGAGGTGCCCACCGAGGAGGTCACCGAGATCAAGAACGGGCAGCGCAAGCAGGTCCAGCGCAAGGTGCTGCCCGGCTACATCCTCGTGCGGATGGACCTCAACGACCAGTCGTGGGGCGCGGTCCGCAACACCCCCGGCGTCACCGGGTTCGTCGGCGCGACGAACAAGCCGTCGCCGCTGTCGATCGACGACGTCGTGAAGTTCCTGTTGCCACGCACCGAGCAGCCGAAGGCCGCCGCGAAGACCGGCACCGCCGCGGCCGCCACGCCGGGCAAGGCCGCGGTCGAGGTCGACTTCGAGGTCGGCGAGTCCGTCACGGTCATGGACGGCCCGTTCGCCACGCTGCCTGCGACGATCAACGAGGTGAACGTCGACGCGCAGAAGTTGAAGGTCCTGGTGTCCATCTTCGGCCGGGAGACGCCGGTCGAGCTGGCGTTCAGCCAGGTCTCCAAGATCTAGGCCCCGGCGGCAGGCCCGGGCCGGAGCAACAAGAGGAATCGAGATGCCCCCCAAGAAGCGGAAGCTCTCCGCGATCATCAAGCTCCAGATCAAGGCGGGCGCTGCCACACCGGCGCCGCCCGTCGGCCCGGCGCTCGGCCAGCACGGCGTCAACATCATGGAGTTCTGCAAGGCCTACAACGCGGCCACGCAGTCCCAGGCAGGCGACATCGTCCCGGTCGAGATCTCGGTGTTCGAGGACCGGTCGTTCACCTTCGCCCTGAAGACCCCGCCCGCCGCCCGGCTGCTGCTCAAGGCCGCCGGCATCGACAAGGGCAGCGGCGAGCCGCACCGCACCAAGGTCGGCACCGTGACGATGGATCAGGTGCGCCAGATCGCCGAGACGAAGGCGGCCGATCTGAACGCCACGAACGTGGACCAGGCCGCCAAGATCATCGCGGGCACGGCCCGGTCGATGGGGATCACCGTCACCGGCTGATCCCACGACACCCGTCGGGCGGGCGAGCACCGGCCGACACCGTGGGAGGGCCTCGCGCGGCCCGCACCACGACCTGACACCACTGACCACGAGGAGTCAGACATGAAGCGCAGCAAGAACTGGAAGCAGAACGCCGAGCTCATCGACCGCGAGCGGCTCTACAGCCCGCTCGAGGCCGCCGAGCTCGCGAAGCAGACCGCCGCCACCTCGAAGATGGACCCCACCGTCGAGGTCGCGATGCGCCTGGGCGTTGACCCGCGCAAGGCCGACCAGATGGTCCGCGGCACCGTGAACCTGCCGCACGGTACCGGCAAGACCGCCCGCGTGATCGTCTTCGCCGCCGGTGACAAGGCCGCCGAGGCCGAGGCCGCCGGTGCGGACGTCGTGGGCGCGGAGGACCTGATCGAGCGCATCCAGGGCGGGTGGCTGGAGTTCGACGCCGCCATCGCCGCCCCGGACCAGATGGCCAAGGTCGGGCGCATCGCCCGCATCCTCGGCCCGCGCGGCCTCATGCCCAACCCGAAGACGGGCACCGTCACGCCGGACGTGGCCAAGGCCGTCAACGAGATCAAGGGCGGAAAGATCAACTTCCGCGTGGACAAGCAGGCCAACCTGCACTTCGTCATCGGCAAGGCCTCCTTCCCCACCGAGAAGCTGGTCGAGAACTACGGCGCCGCCCTCGACGAGATCCTGCGGGCCAAGCCGTCCGCGGCCAAGGGGCGCTACCTGAAGAAGGTCACCGTCTCCACCACGACCGGACCGGGCATCCCGGTGGACCCGAACCGCACCCGCAACCTGCTCGTGGACGACGCCGCGTCCGTCTGAGCGCGCAGCCGAACCCGGCGCCCCCGGCCCCCGCGGCCGGGGGCGCCGTCGTGTCGGTCGTCCTGTCCGGGGCCGGAATCAGCCCAGGACGGCGGCCTCCAGCGCGTCGAGGGCGTCCCCGGTCTGCACGGCGAGCCGCTGCAGGTGGGGCACGGTGTCGCGGCAGCCGATGAAGCCGAAGTCGAGCGTGCCGGCGTAGCTCTGCAGCGTGATGTTGAGCGCGACGCCGTGGATCGGGATCGACAGCGGGTAGGTCGCATCCATCCGGGCGCCGCGGAAGTAGAGGGGTTCGCGCGGGCCGGGGACGTTCGACACGGTGACGTTGAACGTCAGGCGCGGGCTCGGGATCTTCACGGCGGCGCCGAGGCTCTGCAGCAGGGCGGGGGCGAGCAGGGCCGCGCTGTAGGCGATGCGGGCCTGCGGGCTCATGCCTCCCAGCTGGCGCTTGCCCTGCGTCGTGGAGCGGGCGACGGCGGCGAGGCGCTCGGCGGGATCTGCGAGGTCGGTACCCATCGAGGCGAGGATCGCGCCGACCGCGACCCCGCCGCCGGGATCCCCCTCGGGCCGGACGTTGACCGGCAGGAACGCCACGAGCGGCCGGTCGGGCAGCGCGTCGCGCTCGGTCAGGTACGTGCGCAGCCCGCCGCCGCAGACGGCGAGGACCACGTCGTTGAGCGTGCAGCCCGCCGCGGCGGCGATCTCCTTCAGCCGTGACAGCGGGTACTGCTGGGTCGCGAAGCGCCGGTTGCGGGTGATCCGTCGGTTGAGGATGGTGGGCGGGGCCTCGAGGTTGCCGACCAGGTCGCCGGGGGTGGCCGCGAGGCGGGTGAGGGCCTTGCCGAGCTCGAGCGCGGAGCCCAGGCCGCCCACGGTGCCGCGCAGGACCCGGGTGAGGCTGCCCCACAGGTCGCGGTCGTCCTGGCCCGGCCGCACGCGCCCGCGCCACGGCGGCGGCACCGTGAACATCAGCGGGGTGTCCTTGTCCTCCGGGTCTGCGGAGAGGCTGCGGGCCAGGAGCTTCATGCCCGTGTAGCCGTCCACGAGGGCGTGGTGGATCTTCACGTAGATCGCGAACCGGCCGCCCGAGAGACCCTCGATGAGGTGCATCTCCCACGGCGGGCGGGACAGGTCGAGCGGGTTGGTGTGCAGTCGCGCGATGACGACGCCGAGCTCCCGCTCGTCACCCGGCGAGGGGACGGCGGTGCGGCGGACGTGGTAGTCGAGGTCGACCTGCGTGTCGACCCAGCGGTGCACGGGGTTGGGCTGCAGCCAGGGCGTCTCCAGCCTGCGGTTCCAGGGCGGCGCCACCTCGATGCCCGCGCGCAGCTCGTAGACGAGCAGGCGAAGGTGATCGGCGGGCGTGCCGTCGGCCGCGGTGAACAGGGTGAGGCCCCCGACATGCATGGGGGTCTCGCGGGTCTCGGCGTAGAGGAACAACGCGTCGGACACGCCCAGCGGCGTCTTGCTCATGCGTGGCTCCGTCTGCTCGGCGTGCCGGGTCGTGGGACATCCTCCGCCACGTGGCGAGTGTTGGTGAGCTCCACCGGGCGAACCAGGGTGCCGCTCGTAGCGGGACGGAAGGCCCGTCAGGCCCAGTCCGCCAGCACCGACTCGACGTCCTCGGGTGCGCCCGGCCGTCCGGGCACCTGCGCCGGTGTGCGGGAGAACCGGGGCGCGGGGGCGGCCTGGGCCACCCCGTCCCGCTCGACGATCGTGGCGCGCGCCGCCAGGTGCGGGTGCGCCGCCACCTCGCCGAACGCGAGCACTGGAGTGACGCAGGCGTCCGTTCCGTCGAACACGGCCGCCCACTCGTCGCGGGTGCGGGACCCGAACGCCGCGGTGAGGCGAGCGCGCAGCTCGGGCCAGCCGGCGTGGTCGTATTGGGCGGGCAGCTCGTCCGGTGAGATCCCCAGCCCCTCGAGCATGACCGCGTAGAACTGCGGCTCCAGGCAGCCGACGGCGACGTGGCGGCCGTCCGCGCAGGTGTAGGTGTCGTAGAACGGTGCGTGGCCGTCGAGGAGGTTCGACGCGGGCTCGTCGGTCCACGAGCCCTGGGCGAGGAAGCCCCAGAACATCTGCGCGAGCAGGCTCGTGCCGTCCACCATCGCGGCGTCCACGACCTGGCCCCGTCCGCTGCGCTGTGCGTCGAGAAGCGCCGCGAGCACGCCGACGACGAGCAGCATGGAGCCGCCGCCGAAGTCGCCGACGAGGTTCAGCGGTGGCACCGGGCGATCGCCTCGTCCGATGGCGTGGAGGGCGCCGGTGAGGGAGATGTAGTTGAGGTCGTGGCCGGCGCGGGCGGCCATCGGCCCGTCCTGGCCCCACCCCGTCATCCGGCCGTAGACGAGCCTCGGGTTGCGGGCGTGGCAGGGCTCGGGGCCGACGCCGAGGCGCTCGGTGACGCCGGGCCGGTAGCCCTCCAGCAGGACGTCCGCCCGCTCGACGAGGCGCAGCACGGTGTCCACCCCCGCCGGGTCCTTGAGGTTGGCGATGACGTAGCGGCGGCCGCGCAGGGTGGGGTCCGGGGTGCTGCCGTCGCCGAGCTGCAGCCCACCCGGTCGGTCGATTCGCACCACGTCCGCGCCGAGGTCGGCGAGCACCATCGCCGCGTGCGGGCCGGGACCGATCCCCGCGAGCTCGACGACCTTCACTCCCGCGAGCGGTCCTGCCCCCACGCGTCCTCCTCGATGCGGTCGGTACCCGCACTCTACGAGGCGATCAGGCCACGGCGATCGGGTCCGGGTCGGGGACGCTCACGCCCAGGTCCAGGGCCTCCCATGCGGCCGCCACCCGGGAGAGCGCGGGCTCGACCTGGTCGCGGCGCAGCGTGTACGGCAGCCGCAGGTGCCGCTCGAAGGCGCCGTCAAGGCCGAACCGGGGACCGGCCACGAGCAGCACGTCATGGCGCCGGGCGAGGCCTGCGAGCCGGCTCGACACGGGTGCGCCGAGGTCGATCCACAGCGACAGCCCACCCCGCGGGCGGGACGGCCGCCACTGCGGGAACGTGGCGCCGACCAGGGCGAGCAGCCGGTCGCGGGCGGCCGCGAGCTCGGCGCGCCGTGCGGTGCCGATGGCGTCCACGTCGGCGAGCAGCCGGGCGGTGACGAGCTGGTCCAGCACCGGGCCGCCGAGATCGACGGACGCGCGCAGGGCCGCGAGACGGCGCGCGAGCGACGCGGACGTGCGGATCCACCCGACCCGCAGGCCACCCCAGAAGATCTTGCTCGCGGAGCCGACGGTGAGCACGAGCGGCGAGTCCGGCGCGCCGTGGGCGGCGACCGGGCCGACCTCGGGCCCGTCCAGCGTGAGCTCGGAGAGGGTCTCGTCGACGATCAGCGGGGTGCCGGTGCGGCGGGCGAGGTCCACCAGCCGGGTGCGTCCCGCGCCGTCGAGATGGGCGCCACTGGGGTTGTGGTGGTCCGGGATCGTGTAGACCGCCCGGGGTGCGGTGTCGCGGATCGCGGCGGTGAGCAGGTCGAGGTCCCACGCATCCGGGTCGACCGTGTCGCCGGCCAGGGGCACCGGGACGGGCCGGGCGCCGCAGGTGCGGACCGCGTCGAGCGCGTTGGGGTAGGTGGGGTGCTCGACGAGCACCCGGTCGCCGGGGCTGGTGAGCGCGGTGAGAGCGAGCGAGATCGCGCCCATGCCGCCGGTCGTGACGATGATCTGGTCGGCGGTGGTGGGTAGGCCGCGGGCGGTGAAGCGCCCGGCGATCGCCGCGCGCAACGCGGGGACGCCCGCGAGGTCGTAGCCGTGGCCGCCGAGGCACGCGTCGAGATCGCGGGCGGCGGCGGCCGTGGCGGCGCGCAGCTGGGGTGGCGCGGGCAGGGCGGCGTAGGCCAGGTCGTGGAGCTCGGTGCCGTCCAGGGGGGAGAAGGGGGAGAAGGCCGCGGGTGAGCCGTCGCCCGGTGCCTGCGTCCAGCTCCCGGCCCCGCGGCGGCTGTGCAGGACCCCCGCCTCGCGCAGGGCTTCGTAGGCGGTGGCGACCGTGGTGCGGCTGACGTCGAGCACGGCGGCCAGCTCGCGTTCCGCGGGCACCCGGGTCTGCAGCGGCAGGCGGCCGTCGAGGACGAGCAGGCGCACCCGGTCGGTCAGCGCGGCGGCGAGTCGGCGCCCGTCCGGGGGGCGCCAGTCGCCGAGCAGGCGGGCGAAGCTGCGGGCGCCGACCCGCCGTTGGAGATCGTCTGACGCCACTGTGCAAGCCACCTTTGCTGAATTGGCCTTGGAGAAGCAGGCCAATAGTAGCCACACTCAAGCCATGTCGCCGCTGCTGCTCCTGGCCATCCTGACCGTCATCGCCCTCACCTCGCTGCGCTACGGGGTCGACAGCCGCTGGGCCGGACCCGGTGAACCGCCACCTCCGCTGCAGCGGCGCCACACGCCCGCCCGCGACGTCGCGGCGCTGGTCCGGCTGCTGCGGGGGTCGGTCCCCACCGCCCGCGGATGAGCCCGGGCCGGGCGGACGCCGCGGTGAGACCTGCGGGCCCGGTCCGCTGGCTCACCGCCGTACTTCTCACCCCGGAGGAGACCGCCGCGGCGGCCGAGCGGTTCTGGGCGGCGGTCACGGCCACGGTGACTCGGACACCCTCCGCGCGCGGTACGACGCTCGTCCCCGCGACGGGCGACCCGTGGTTGCGCCTGGAGCGGACCGGTGGCGCCGTAGCGGCCGTGCGTCTCGACCTGCACGTCGACGATCCGGACGCGACGGCCGACGACGCGATCGGCCGGGGCGCCGAGCCGGTGGCCGATCCCGGCGGCGGCCGGGTCCTGCGCTCCCCGGGAGGCTTCGCGTTCCGCCTTGTCGAATGGGGCGGCACCGGACACAGCGGCACCGGACACAGCGGCACCGGACACAGCGGCATCGGATCGAGCCACAGCGGCATCGGATCGAGCGGCGAGGTCGAGCGGCCCGCTGCGGGCCCCGGCGGCAGACCCACCACCGCCGACCAGATCTGCCTCGACCTGCTCCCAGACACCGCGGACGCCGAGATCGCCTTCTGGGTGGGGTTGACCGGATGGGCACCGCGCGGGATCGACCGGCCCGAGTTCACCTTCCTCGAGCGGCCCTCCGGGCTGCCGCTGCGGATCCTGCTGCAGCGCCTCGACGGGGCCACGGCGGCCACGGCGGCGGGCGCCCACCTCGACGTCGGGTGCAACGATCCCGAGGCAACGCTCGCCCGGCACGTGGATCTGGGCGCCCTGGTGGTGGCGCGCCACCCGTGGTGGACGGTGCTGCGCGACCCGGCGGGGCGCCCGTACTGCCTCGTTCGCCGCGGGATCTGAGCCCGACCCACCCGCGGATGCCCTGAGCAGGCGTCGTCCCGCACCGGCTCCGCACCCAGCGGACCGGTGAGTAACCGAGATCGCGGGCTCTCGTTGGCCCCGATGACCGCCCGTGGACGAGCGCGTCCCACCGTGTGTGCGGGCGGCGTCCATGCGAAGCGGCGGGGGAGGCTGCGTGGCCGGGGTCGAGGTGCGGGTCGAGGGGCTCACGAAGTCCTTCGGCCGGGCCACCATCTGGTCGGACGTCACCCTGACGCTGCCACCGGGCGAGGTGAGCGTGCTCCTCGGCCCGTCGGGCACCGGCAAGTCGGTGTTCCTGAAGTCGCTGATCGGCCTGTTGAAGCCGGAGCGCGGGTCGATCGTCATCGAGGGTGTCGACCTGTGCCGCTGCTCGGAGTCGCAGCTCTACGAGGTCCGCAAGCTTTTCGGGGTCCTGTTCCAGGACGGGGCGCTGTTCGGGTCGATGAACGTGTTCGACAACATCGCGTTCCCCCTGCGTGAGCACACGCGCCGCTCCGAGCGGGAGATCCGCGCCATCGTCCTGGACAAGATGGAGATGGTCGGCCTCACCGGCAGCGAGCAGAAGCTGCCCGGTGAGATCTCCGGTGGGATGCGCAAACGGGCAGGCCTGGCGCGGGCGCTGGTCCTCGATCCGAAGATCATCCTGTTCGACGAGCCCGACTCCGGGCTCGACCCCGTCCGCACCGCGTACCTGAACCAGCTGATCATCGACCTGAACGCGCAGACCGACGCCACGTTCCTCATCGTCACCCACGACATCAACTCGGCGCAGACGGTGCCGGACAACATCGGCCTGCTCTACCGCAAGCACCTGGCGATGTTCGGCCCGCGCGAGGTCCTGCTGACCAGCGACGAGCCGGTGGTCGCGCAGTTCCTCAACGGCCGCCGCCAGGGCCCGATCGGCATGAGCGAGGAGAAGGACGCCGCCCAGGTGGCCCGGGAGATGGCCGAGGCGCAGGGGGAGCTGGAGGGGCTGCCGCCGATGAAGCCGCAGCTCGTCGCGTCGCCGGGGTTGCCGGTCCGCCGGGCCGTGGCGCGCCGCGAGGCGCGGGTGCAGGCGCTCGTGCACACCCTCCCGCCTGCCGCGCAGCGGGCGATCCGCGAGGCGCAGGACCGTCAGGCCGAGACCCGCCGCCTGCCCACGGTGCGGCCGAGCTGATGGCGGACGCACCCGGGCTGCTCACCCGCGCGCTCTCGCCCGTCGGGCGGCTGTTCGCGCTCGGCCTCGACGTGCTGCGGCTCACCGCCAAGCCGCCGCTGCAGGTGCGGGAGTACGTCGAGCAGACCTGGTTCGTCACCAAGGTCTCCGCGCTGCCGACGGCGCTGTTCACGATCCCGTTCGGCGCCACGATCGCGCTGCTGCTCGCCGAGCTGACCCGCCAGTTCGGCGCGCAGAGCCAGACCGGCGCCGGCTCCGTGCTCGCGATCGTGCAGCAGGCCGCGCCGATCGTCACGGCCCTGCTGATCTCCGGCGCGGGTGGCAGCGCCGTCTGCGCGGACCTCGGGGCACGCACGATCCGCGAGGAGATCGCGGCGATGGAGGTGCTCGGCATCTCGCCGGTGCAGCGCCTCGTCGTCCCGCGCGTCTGGGCGATGGCGACGACGGCGCTGGTGCTCAACGGCCTCGCGACGGTCGTGGGCGTCGGCGGCGGATACTTCTTCAACGTCGTCGTCCAGGGCGGCACGCCCGGGGCCTACGTCGCGAGCTTCAGCTCGATCGCGCAGGTCCCGGACATCCTCGTGAGCGAGGTCAAGGCGTTCCTGTTCGGCTTCACCGCGGGCGTCGTGGCCGCCTACCGCGGCCTGAACCCGCCACCCGGGCCGAAGGGGGTGGGCGACGCGGTGAACCAGGCCGTCGTCATCTCGTTCGTGCTGGTGTTCCTGATCAACCTGGTGCTCACCGCCCTGTACCTCGAACTCGTCCCCCCGAAGGGGTTCTGATGGCCGTCGGCGGACCGCTCCGGCGGGTGGTCGGGCGTCCCGCGGAGATGCTCGCCGAGCTGGGCGACCAGCTCTCGCTCTCGGCGCGGGCGATCGCGTGGATCCCGCGCACCGTGGCGCGCTACGGCAAGGAGATCGCGCGCCTGCTGGCCGAGGTGAGCTTCGGCACGGGTGCGCTGATCGTCATCCTCGGCACCGCGGGCGTCATGGCGTCGCTGTCGTTGTTCGTCGGCAGCCTCGTCGGCCTGCAGGGCTTCCGCGCCCTGGACTCGCTGGGCGTCGAGGCGCTCACCGGCTTCATCACCGCCTACTTCAACACCCGCGACATCGCCCCGCTGGTGGCCGCCGCGGCCCTGACGGCGACGCTCGGCGCGGGCTTCACCGCCCAGCTCGGCGCGATGCGCATCGCCGAGGAGATCGACGCGCTGGAGGTGATGGCGGTACCGAGCGTGCCGTACCTGATCACCACACGCGTGATCGCGGGCGTCATCGCGATCGTCCCGATGTACACGATCGGCCTGCTGATGAGCTTCGTCGCCGCACGGCTGAACGTCACGCTGATCAACGGGCTGCCGGGCGGGACGTACGACCACTACTTCGACCTGTTCCTGCCGGTCGGCGACGTGCTCCACAGCTACCTGAAGGTCATCGCCTTCGCGTTGGTGATCATCCTGATCCACTGCCACTACGGCTACCGCGCCACGGGCGGGCCGGCCGGAGTCGGCGTCGCGGTGGGCCGGTCCGTGCGGGCGTCGATCGTGGTCACGGCGATGCTGGACTTCTTCCTGACCCTGCTGATCTTCGGGACCTCGACGTCGGTGCGGGTGGCCTGATGGGCGCGGAGACGACGCGGATGCTGCAGGGCGCGGCGCTGGTCGCGGTGATCGTGGCGCTGGTCGCCGCCACGATCGCGAGCTACCGCGGGGCGTTCGACGACACCGTGGCCGTGACGCTCGTGACCGACCGCGCGGGCAGCCAGCTCAACCCCCGTTCGGACGTCACGGTGCGCGGGCTCGTCGTCGGGCGGGTCGACACGATCACGACCACCGGCACCGCGGACGGCGCGCGGATCCGGCTGCTCCTGGATCCGCAGCAGGTCGACCGGATCCCCGCGGACGTCTCGGCGCGGATCCTGCCCAAGACGCTGTTCGGCGAGAAGTTCGTCGAGCTCGTCTACCCGTCGGGCACCATCCCCGAGACGGTCGCACAGCCCATCGCGGCGGGCGCCGTCATCCGCACCGACACCGGGCCCGAGGCCGTCGAGCTGCAGGCGGCCCTGGACAGCCTGCTGCCGCTGCTGCAGACCGTCGAGCCGCAGAAGCTGGCGACCACGCTCAGCTCCGTGTCGATGGCGCTGGAGGGTCGCGGGACGCAGGTCGGCGAGACGGCGGTGAACCTGCAGCGCCTCGTCCACGGGTTCAACGCCGGCGGCCTCGCGAACCTGCAGGCCGACATCTCGGAGCTCGCCGACCTCTCCGGGCACCTCGCCGACTCCGCCCCGGACCTGCTCGACGCCGCCGACGCCCTCACCACGACCGGCCGCACCGTCGTCGAGAGGCGCGAGGACCTGCACGATCTCACCGTCGGCCTCACCGGCGGCGCGGACGACCTGCGGCACTTCCTGGACGAGAACGGCGACACCGTCATCGGCCTGGCCGACTCCGCCGAGCCGACGCTGCGCAGCATCGCCAGGTACTCACCCGAGTTCCCCTGCCTGTTCTCGCAGCTGGCCCGGGGCGTGGACCAGATCAACGACGCGATTCGGCCCGACTCGGACCACCCCGGCGTCCACATCACCGCCGAGCTGGTGGTGAACCGCGGCAGGTACGTCCCCGACCGGGACGAGCCCCGCTACGCCGACGACCGCGGACCGCGCTGCTACCCGCAGACGCTCGACCAGTTCCAGTACCCGCCGGACGGCCCGATCCGCGACGGTTCGCTGCACCCGCAGGCGCCGGCGGACCAGCCGATGGGCCCGCCCGGACGCTTCGGCGTCGAGGACTACGGAACGTTCGACGGCACCAGCTCGTTCTGCGACCCCGACGTCTACGCAGGCGCGGCCGGCGTGCCGCCCGCGATCTGCGCCGGGACGCGCGGCGGGATGGGGATCGTCAACTCCGTGAGCGAGCAGCAGATGGTCGCCGAGTTGCTCGGGCTGGCCACGGCGAGCCCCCCGGCCGAGATCCCCGGGTGGAGCACGGTGCTGGTCGGGCCGCTCCTGCGGGGAGCCGAGGTGAGCCTCACGTGACCCGGGTCCCGCTCGCCGCGCTCGCGAAGTTCCTCACCCTGGCGCTGGTCGTCGCGGTGGCCACCACCGTGCTGGGGCTGACGATCGCCAACTCCCAGGGCGGGCGGGCGAGCGCGTACAAGGCCCGCTTCACCGACGCGAGCGGCCTGCTTCGCGGAGACGACGTCCGGATCGCCGGGGTCGTCGTGGGCCGCGTCACCGGGGTCGCGATCGTCGAGCGCAACCAGGCCGAGGTGACGTTCACGGTCGCCGACGACCAGCCCGTCCCCGCCTCGGCGCAGGCGGCGGTGCTGTACCGCAACCTCGTCGGGCAGCGCTACCTGCAGCTCGAGACCGGAGCGGGGCCGCTGGGGGAGCACCTGGCGCCCGGCGCGACCATCCCCGTCGAGCGCACCCGCGGCCCGCTGAACCTCACCGTGCTGTTCAACGGCTTCAAGCCGCTGTTCACCGCGCTGGACCCCGCACAGGTCAACCAGCTCTCCTTCGAGATCGTGCAGACGCTGCAGGGCCAGGGGGGCACCGTCCGCAGCCTGCTGGCCAGCACGTCCTCGCTCACGAACACCGTGGCGGAGCGCGACGAGGTGGTGGGCCAGATCGTCGACAACCTGGACGTCGTCCTGCGGACCCTCAACGCGGGCGACGACCGCGTCGGGGAGCTGGTGGCGTCGATGCAGGCACTCGTGTCGGGGCTCGCCGCGGACCGCGAGCCGATCGGGGACGCGATCGTCTCGGTGGACCGGCTCGCGCGCACCACCGCGGGTCTCCTCGACGACGCCCGGCCGCCGCTGAAGGACGACATCGCCGCACTCGGGCGGCTCTCGGACAACCTGGACCGCAACGACGAGGTGCTCGACCGGTACCTGCGCCTGCTGCCGCGCAAGCTCGACACCCTGTCGCGGGCGGGCAGCTACGGGAGCTGGTTCAACTTCTACCTCTGTGGTCTGGAAGGGGTGAACCTGCGGTACGACCCGGGTGAGCTGGCCGACGCGCTGGGCGTCCCGCAGGACCAGCTGCCTGGGGTGCTGCCTGAGGAGCACCGGGCCCTCGCCGGGCATCAGACGGTCGAGGCCCCGGCGCTCGCCGTCCCGATCGGCGACCCGAACCGCTGCGGCCCCGACCCCGACCAGGACGGCATCACCGACGTCGAGGAGCTCCCGCGCTGGGGCTCGACGTCCACCGCCCCGCTGGATCCGCTCGCGGCGCTCGACGGATCCGGCGCGGCCGATCTCGACCTCCCGCTGGTGGTGGGCAGCTGATGCGCTCGTTCTCCAGCCGCAACCCCGTCCCGATCGCGGTGCTCGGCATCCTCGCGATCGTCCTGGTCACGGCCGGCGCGTTCAGCTACGACCGCCTGTTCGGCGGCGGCACCGGCTATCACGCGGAGTTCCGGGAGGCCGCGGGCCTGGCCGCCGACGACATCGTGACGATCGCGGGCGTGCAGGCGGGCCGGGTGCGGTCGGTGGCGCTCGCGGGCGACCGGGTGCTCGTCTCGTTCGACGTGCGGGACGCCTACGTCGGCGACCTCACCACCGCGTCGATCGAGGTGCGCACGATCCTCGGGGCCAAGGGTCTCGCGCTCGACCCCCGCGGCGACAGCCCGCTGGAGCCGGGTGCCACCATCCCGCTCGAGCGCACGTTCGCGCCGTTCGACGTGCTGGACGCGTTCAACGGGCTCTCCGCGACGATCGACGGGGTCGACACCGAGCAGGTCGCGCAGAGCCTCACGACGCTGGCCGACACGTTCCGCGACACCGCGCCCGAGGTCCGCGGCGCGCTGGACGGGCTCTCGCGCCTGTCGCGCACGGTCGCGAGCCGCGACGACGAGATCCGCAGCCTGCTCGCCGGGACCCGGCAGCTCGCGGCGCAGCTCGACGGCCGCAACGACGAGATCCTCACGCTGCTGCGCGACGGGAACTCGCTGCTCGCCGAGCTGCAGCGCCGCCGCGCCGCCGTCGAGGAGCTTCTGGCGGCCACGGTCGCGGTCTCGCGGCAGCTGCGCGGCCTCGTCCACGACAACTCCGCTCAGCTGACCCCGACCCTGGAGTCGCTGGACCGCGTGACCCGGGTGCTCGAACGCCACCGCCGCGAGCTGGAGGAGGGCCTGAAGCTGCAGGCCGTGTTCGTCCGCCTGTTCACCAACTCCACCGGCAACGGGCACTGGTTCGACAACTGCACGTCGATCCAGCTCGGCGCCGGACCCGAGCTGGTGGGCTGCTGATGTCCGGCAGCCGGTCCGGCCGCTGGTTCGGTGGCGGCGCCGTCGTCGCGGTGCTGGCGGTGTTCGCCTCGCTCGCCTCGCTCGTCACCGTCGTCGCGCTGAGCCGCCCGGACCGCACCGTCACCGCCTACTTCACCTCCGCGGAGGGCGTGTTCCCCGACAACTCGGTGCGGGTGCTCGGCGTCCCGGTCGGGACGATCACCTCGGTCCGGCCCGAGGGCACCCGGGTCAAGGTCGAGATGGAATCACCGACGACGATCTCGTGCTCCCCGCGGACGTGCGGGCCGTCGTCATCTCCCCGAGCGTCGTCACCGGCCGCTACATCCAGTTCACCCCCACCTACTCCGGCGGGCCGGTGCTGGCCGACGGCGCCGTCATCCCGGTCGAGCGCACCGCGGTGCCGCTGGGCGTCGACGACCTGGCCCGCACGGCGACCGAGCTCGCCACCGCGCTCGGCCCGCGGGGCGCCAACCGCGACGGGGCGCTCGCCGATCTCGTGGACGTCGGCGCACGCAACCTCGACGGCAACGGTGCGGCGCTGAACACCGCCGTCCGCGACCTCGGCGAGCTCTCCGGGACGCTCGCGGACTCCCGCGAGGAGCTCTTCGGCACCGTCACCGAGCTGCAGGGCTTCGCCTCCACGATCGCCGCGCACGACCACGAGGTGCGCGAGCTGAACGGCCGTCTCCGGGACGTGGCGGGCTACCTCGCCGACGACCGCGAGGAGCTCGGCGACGCCCTCCACGAGCTGTCGATCGCACTCGGCGAGGTGGCCGGGTTCGTCCGGGACAACCGCGAGGTCCTCGGCACCGACGTCGAGCGGCTCGCCACCGTCACCGACGCCGTGGTGCGCCAGCGCAGGGCGCTCGCCGAGATCCTCGACGTCGCACCGGCCGGTCTCGACAACCTGTACAACGCCGACAACGCGAGCGCGGGCACCCTCGACACCCGCGTCAACCTCGCGTTGCCGCAGCTGCTCACGATGGTGTGCCAGGCCGTGCAGCAGCCGCCGGACACCCCGATCGGGCACCTCTGCAGCCTCGTGGGCCGGGCCGCCGCAGCGGGTGGCGACGCGCGGTTCATCACGGCGCTGCGGGCGCAGCTGCCCGCCGAGCTCGCCGATCCGGCCACCGCGCCCGTCCCCGGTCTCGCGGTGCCGACGGATGCCCCGGGTGCGCCCGTCGACGTCACGACCGTCCCCGACCCCGGGCCGGTCCCCGGCACCGCCGAAGCGCCGGAGGCGACCGGGAGCCCCGCTCCGGAGCCCGCCGCGCCGCCGGCCCCGGGGCTGCTCGACCCGCTCCTGCGGTCCGGGGGAGGCCGCTGATGCACGCGGTCCGTGTCATCGCACTCGCGGGCGTGCTCGCGCTCGCCGTCGTGACGACGGTGACGACGGCGGGCTGCGCCGCCGGCGGCCTGCAGGGGGTGAGCCTGCCCGGTGGCACCGACCTCGGCGAGGACCCGTACACACTCACGATCGAGTTCGCCGACGTCCTGGAGCTCGTGCCGCAGTCGCTGGTGAAGGTCAACGACGTCGCGGTCGGCACCGTCACCGGGATCCGGGTCTCGCCCGGTTACACCGCGCTGGTGGACCTCGCGATCAACGGCGACGTCGCGATCCCGGCGGACGCGACGGCCCGCGTGGAGCAGACGAGCCTGCTCGGGGAGAAGTACGTCGCGATCGAGCCGGGCCGCGCTGCCCCCGCCGGCACGGCCCGGATTCCCGACGGGGCGACCATCCCGCTGGCCCGCACGAACACCGCGGCGGAGGTGGAACAGGTCCTCGGGGCATTGTCGATGCTGCTCAACGGTGGCGGCGTCGCACAGATCCGCACCATCGCCGTCGAGCTCAACGCGGCCCTCGACGGCAACGAGGACGAGGTGCGGGCCCTGCTGCGCGACCTGGACGTGCTCGTCGGGGGCCTCGACGAGCACCGCACCGAGATCACCCGCGCGCTCGACGAGCTCAACCGCCTCTCCACCGTCCTGCGTGAGCGCCGCGGGCAGATCGACACCGCCCTGGACGGCATCCCGCCGGGCCTGCGGGAGCTGGAGAGCCGGCGCGCGGACCTCGTCGAGCTGCTGCGCTCGCTGGACACGCTCGCCGACGTCGCCGTGCACGTGATCAACGAGAGCCACGAGGACACCGTCGAGGATCTGGAGCTGCTGCGGCCGGTGCTGCGCACGCTCGCCGACTCCGGCGACGACCTGCCGCGTTCGCTGGAGCTGATCGGCACGTACCCGTTCACCGACGACGCGCTCGAGGGGTTCGCGGGCGACTACGCCAACCTCTACGTCACGGTCGACGCGGACCTGGGCGCGCTCCTGGGCATGCTGCTCTCCTCCGCCCCGTCCACAGGCGTCGCGCCCGCCCCGGCCGGGCCGCCCGGCGCCCCGGGGGCGGCGTCGGGGCTGCTCGTGCCGCTGCAGGGCGCCCCGCCGCCGTCCGGGGCCGAACTGCCGTTGGTCGGTACCCCGATCCCGCCCCTGCCCCGGGACCCGGCCCTCGACCAGCTCGGAGGCGGCTCGTGATCACCCGAACGACATGGCTGCAGCTGCTCGGGTTCGCCCTGGTCACGCTGCTGGGCGTCGGCTACGTCGGCTTCCGCTACGCCGGGTTCGCGAACCTGCTCGGCTCCGCCACGTACCCGGTGACGGTGGAGATGGCGGATCCGGGCGGCATCTTCACCGGTGCCGACGTCACCTACCGCGGCGTCAGCGTCGGCCGGGTCGGCCCGCTCACGCCGACGGCGGGCGGCCTGGCGATGACCCTCGACATCGACTCCGACGCGCCACCGATCCCGGCCGACACCGACGTCGTCGTGCGCCATCTCTCCGCGATCGGCGAGCAGTTCGTCGACGTCGTGCCCCGCGACGACGCCGGGCCGTACCTGGCGGGCGGCTCCGTCGTGGCGGCGGACCGCGTCCGTGTCCCCGTGCCGATCCCGCAGCTCATCGGCAGCGTCGACGCCCTCGCCGCGTCCGTTCCCCGCGAGTCGCTGCGCACCGTCGTGGACGAGCTCGGCACCGCGTTCGACGGCACGGCCCAGCCGCTGCAGCAGATCCTCGACACCACCGGCGCGTTCACCGACACCGCCCGGGACGCGCTGCCGCAGACCCTCGCGCTGCTCGACGACGGCCACACGGTGCTCGCCACGCAGAACGACCTCGCGCCGGGGTTCCGCGACATCTCCCGCGACCTCAAGTTCGTCGCCGAGCAGCTGGAACGCTCCGACCCGGACATCCGCAGGCTGCTCGAGACCGGCCCCGCCGCGGGCTACGAGCTGAGCAAGCTGCTGCGCGCGAGCGGCGACGACCTCGGCCACCTGCTCGCGAACCTGCTGACGGTCTCCCGGGTCGTCGAGCCCCGTCAGGCGAACGTGCGCGAGGTGCTCGCCACCTATCCCGCGCTGACCGCCGGCATCCCGACCCTCACGCCCGGCGACGGGACCACCCATCTCGGCATCGTGATCGACCCCGACCCGCCCTCCTGCACCGCGGGCTACGAGGGCACCGTCCACCGTTCCGGTTCGGACGTCACCGACGTCCCCGTCAACAGGAAGGCCCGCTGTGCCGAACCCCCCGCAAGCCCGATCACGGTGCGGGGGGCGCAGAATGTTCCGGGAGCGGCCACCCCGATGGCCGCGGGCTCCCCGGGCCGGGGTGCGAGGTCCCAGCTCGCCGCACGCGGTCAGGCCGCTGCGGAGCAGCTCGGCGCGCCCCTGGGCTCGGCGCCCCCGATGGGTTCTCCGGCGGAGATCCTCGCCGCCGGCTGACCCGGACAGCCGTCCGCATCGAGGGACGGCCGGGAGATTCATGACCGCTGTGCAGAACGAGCGTCCGGCCCCCGACGCCCACGCGGGCGCCGCGGGGCGGAGCCGGGCCGTTCTCGTCCTCGCTCTGCTCACCATGCTGGCCGCACTCGCCGCGCTGTTCTTCGGCGCCCGGCTCGTACTGGCCCTCACCGACGACGGGCTGGAGCTCGCCGCCGCGCGCGACGCCGTCCTGGTCGACGCCCGGCAGGCCGCCGTCAACCTCAACACGCTGGATCCGGCGGACGTCGACGGTGGGCTCGACCTCTGGGAGCAGAGCGCCACCGGGCCGCTGCTGGAGGAGTACCGGCGCAACCGTGAGTCGTACGCGCGGTTCGTGCGGGAGGCGAAGCGCAGCACCGAGGCGAGCGTCGTGGACGCCGCGGTGTCCGAGATCGACGTGCGTGGGGGCAAGGCCCGGATCCTCGTCGGCGTGGACGTCGTGCTGCGTCCGGAGGGCCAGGAGCCGCTGCTGAGCCGCCAGCGGCTGCAGATGGAGATGACCCGGACACCCGAGGGGGTGTGGAAGGCCAGCCGCATCGTCCCGGTGCGCTGACCCGTCCTATACCGCGCTGCCCCGGTTCCCGCCGCCCCGATCCGACGCCCACCACGCGACCAGGCCCCGACCGGGCCGACGAAGGAGGTGACCGGGGGATGCCCCCTCGCCGCCGCACGACCACCACACCCGCGGGGACCCGGCGACCCCGGGTGGCGGGGCTCGCACCCGCCGGCCGCCCGGGTGCGGGGTCTCCCGCTGGATCGGCCGCCGGGTCGGCCGCCGGATCGTCGGCTGGATCGTCTCCGGTGCCGTCGGCGAGTGGCCGGGTACCGGCCGCCGCTGCACCGGTCGTCGCGGGTGCCGGTCCCGCTGCGGTTGCCGGTCCCGTTGCCTCGGCCGCCGGGCTCGCCGCTGCCGGCGCCGAGCCCGGGGCCGGGCAGGCCGCCCCGCCCGCCCGGCGCGGCCTGCTGCGTGGCCGCCGCGGCGCCCCGGTTCGCCCGGCCCACCCCGTGCGGACACTCGCCGTCGCATTCACGCTGTCGACGGCGCTCGCGGGTGGTCTCGCGTTCGCGAACCACCAGGTCCGCAGCACCCCGTCCGCGTCGAACACCGCGCTGGCCGACGTCGGAGCCACCGCGGACGTCGCGAGCCAGCTCGGCAGCGCGCTGGAGACCGTCTACTCCTACGACTTCACGCGCCTCGACGAGAACGAGCGCCTCGCCCGGGGCGTCATCACCCCTGAGTTCGCGGAGCGGTTCGGCCAGCTGTTCGCGCAGGTCCGCCTGCTCGCGCCGCAGCAGCGGGCCGTCGTGTCCGCCACCGTGACCACGTCCGCGGTGCAGAGCATCGAGGGCGACCGCGCGGTGCTCGTCGCGTTCCTCGACCAGGAGGCCACCCGGGCCCGCCCGGGTGCCGAGCCGTCGCAGCTCTCCGCGGCCGGGCGCCTCACGGTCGTCGGCAAGCGCGACGGCGACACCTGGAAGATCGCGGAGGTCGTCAACCGCTGAACCGGCCCCTCGACCAGGCGCCGGCGCCCGTCCACCGGCGGCGACGGGTGAGCGGTCCTGCCGTGGACCCAGCCGCGGCACGGTCGCCACGATCGCGTACCCTCGTGAGCGGTTCCACCGAAGACCGCAGGTCTGCGCCCGTGCGAGCGGGCGTACAAAGGCCCCGCAGCCGCGGGCGGCCCGCGCAGGAGGACGAGGTAGCTGCCGTCGGCGTGCTCGCGCGCCCCGGCCCACGCCCCGTGCGCTCCTGCGCCGGGGCGTCTCGCGTCTCAGGGTTCGGGTCTGCGGTCCGACCGCACCAGCCCACTACCCACGAGAGGAGGCGCGAGGATGGCCCGACCCGAGAAGGTCGCGGTGGTCGAGGAGATCGCCGAGAAGTTCCGTGGTTCGTCCGCCTCGGTGGTCACCGAGTACCGCGGCCTCACCACGGCCCAGCTGACGACGCTGCGCCGCGCGCTGGGCGAGGACGTCACGTACCGGGTCGCCAAGAACACCCTCGTCAAGCGGGCCGCCGCGGACGCGGGCGTCCAGGGGCTCGACGAGCTGCTCGTCGGCCCCACCGCGATCGCGTTCGTCTCCGGCGAGCCGGTCGACGCCGCGAAGATCCTGCGCGACTTCGCCAAGGACAACAAGGCCCTGGTCATCAAGGGCGGCTTCATGGACGGTCACCCGCTGACCGTCGACGAGGTCAACCGGATCGCCGACCTCGAGTCGCGCGAGGTGCTACTCGCGAAGCTCGCCGGCGCGATGAAGGGCAACCTCGCGAAGGCGGCCGGCCTGTTCGCCGCGCCCGCGTCGCAGGTGGCCCGCCTGGCCCAGGCGCTCGCCGACAAGAAGGCCGCCGAGGGCGGCGAGGCTCCCGCCGAGCCCGCCCCCGCCGAGTCCTCGGACTGACGGCGTCCCCACCGAACCACCCCCACCAGATACATCCCAGGAAGGACGCCGATCATGGCGAAGCTGTCGACGGACGAGCTGCTCGACGCGTTCAAGGACATGACGCTGCTCGAGCTCTCGGAGTTCGTGAAGAAGTTCGAGGAGACCTTCGAGGTCACCGCTGCCGCTCCGGTGGCCGTCGCCGCCGCGGGTGCGCCCGCCGCCGGCGCCGCCGCCCCGGCCGAGGAGGAGAAGGACGAGTTCAACGTCGTCCTCGAGGCCGCCGGTGAGAAGAAGATCCAGGTCATCAAGGTCGTCCGCGAGCTTGTCTCGGGGCTGGGCCTGAAGGAGGCCAAGGACCTCGTCGAGTCGGCCCCGAAGCCGATCCTCGAGGCCGTGGCCAAGGACGCCGCCGAGGCCGCGAAGGCCAAGCTGGAGGAGGCCGGCGCGAAGGTCAGCCTGAGCTGACCCCGTCCGCCCCGCAACGAACGGCGCGTTCGTCCGATCAGATTGGACGAACGCGCCGTTCGTTGCGCAGGAGGCTGGGCGAGCCCTCCGCTACGCGCGCTCCCGGTCCCGCAGCTCGCGCCGCAGGAGCTTGCCCGTCGCGGTCTTCGGGATCTCGTCGAGGAACTCGATGCTGCGCGGGTACTTGTACGCGGCCATCCGCTCCTTCGCGAACGCGATCAGCTCCTCCTCGGTGACGGACCTTCCCGGGCGCAACGAGACGAACGCCTTGACGGTCTCACCGCGGTACGCGTCCGGAACGCCGACGACGGCCGCCTCGCGCACGGCCTCGTGCTCGTAGAGGACGTCCTCGACCTCGCGCGGCCAGACCTTGTAGCCGCCCGCGTTGATCTGGTCCTTCTTGCGGTCGACGATGTAGAACCAGCCGTCGGCGTCCATGTACCCGACGTCGCCGGTGTGCAGCGCGCCGCCGGGGATGGCCTTCGCGGTCTCCTCGGGCTTGTTCCAGTAGCCCGCCACGACCTGGGGGCCCGAGGTGACGAGCTCGCCGACCTCCCCGGGCGGCAGCTCGGTGCCGTCGTCGCCGACGATCCGCACGACCGTGCTGTAGATCGGCACCCCGACCGAGAGAGCCCCGGACGCCTTGTCCACCGGCCCCTGGGTGCCCAGCGGCGTGCCGTGGGACGGCGACGTGGTCTCGGTGAGGCCGTACACGTTGTGGATCCAGAGCCCGAACGCGTCGTGGAACGCCGTCACCGTGGACGGCGGGATCGGCGCCCCGCCCGAGAGGATCTTCTGCATCGACGAGAGCGCCTCACGGTCCACGTTCGGTGCGTTCATCAGGGCGATGAACACCGTGATCGACCCGACGGTGAACGTGGGCCGGTGCTCGCGGATCACGTCCACCCCGAGAGCGGGCTCGAAGCGGTGGAACAGCACCAGCGGTGCGCCGATGAGCTGGGCGACCGTGACGTGGGCGATGAGCCCGGTGATGTGGAACAGCGGCGCCACCCCGAGGACGACGTCGTCGTCGGTCAGCGAGCACCACTCGCGGTAGGCCTGGGAGTTGAACGTGACGTTGCCGTGGGAGTTCATCGCGCCCTTGGGCGGGCCGGTGGTGCCGGAGGTGTAGGTGAGGAACGCGGTGTCCTCGGCCGTGAACGACACCGGCGGCGGGCGCTGGCCGCGGAAGCGCTCCAGCATCCCCGCCAGGTCGACGGTGCCCTCGCAGGCGATCCGCTCGGAGCCGGCGAAGGCCCGCGGGTCGCCCGTCGTCTGGTACTCCAGCTCGGAGGTCGTGAGCACGGTGCGTACGGACGTGCGGGGCAGCACCTCGGCGGCCACGTCGCGGTGGAGCGACTCCAGCGCCACCAGCACCGTCGCCCCGGAGTCCGTGAGCAGCAGCTCCAGCTCGCGGGCGCGGTTCATCGGGTTGATCGACACCCCGATGCCGCCCGCCTTCCACGTGCCGACCAGCCCGATCACGAACTGGGGCACGTTCTGCAGGTAGAGCGCCACCCGCTCGCCCGGGGCGAACCCGCCGTCGAGCAGCCCCGCGGCGAAGGCGTCGGTGAGCGCGTCGAGCTCGCGGTAGGTGATGCGGCCGTCGAAGTAGCGGATGGCGTCCGCGTCGGGGACCCGCTCGACGGTCGCCCGGAACATCGCCAGCGCGTCGGTGAACTCCGGGGTGAGGTCCGCGGGCTGGCCCTCGGCGTAGCGGGCGAGCCACGGCCGCTGGTCGTAGACGCTCATCGGATCGCCACCGGGTTCACCGGCGCGCCCGTGCCGCTGACGACCTTCAACGGCGCGGCCACGTAGAGGAAGCTCCACCGCCCGTCCGCGGCGCAGGCGTCGGCGAGGTCGTCCAGCCAGGCGATCTCGGTCAACGCGACGCCGAGGTTGCGCATGAGTGCGCAGTGCAGCGGCAGCGCGACACCGGAGCCCGGCTCGTAGGTCACCTCGTTGGCGATGGTGTCCGTGACGAGGTTGGGGATCTCCCGCTGCTGGAACCACTCCACCAGCTCACGGGAGTAGGTGAGCCCCGGCTCGCAGAAGCCCTCGTAGAACTTCACCTTGTCGTTGAGCTCGTACCAGTACTTCATGAAGCCGGTCCGGATGCACAGGACGTCGTGGGGTTCGATCGTGACGTTCTGCGCGGTGGCGGCGGCCTCCAGATCGTCGTGGTCGAACGTCTCGCCCTTGTCGAGCCACTGTTTGCCGCGGTGGCGGGCCATGTCGATGAGCACGCCGCGCCCGACCACGCCCTTCTCGGCGATCGGCAGCACCGACGCCTTGTCCATCGCATCCACGGTGGTGCGGGCGTCGAAGCCGTTCCAGAGCTTGCCGTCGTACCAGACGTGGCCGAGCGCGTCGTACTGCGTGGAGCCCTGCAGGAAGAGCGTGGCGGTGTCGTCGGCGTAGTGCAGCCCGCCGGGGAACTGGGGCGCCCCCTCCCCGTCCCACGAACCCTCGTCGAGGATATTCTGCCGCTCGATGCCCGATCGGCCGGGCCAGAGCGGGTCGCCGGGTCCGTCCTTGCGCCCCATCTGGATCTGGAGGGTGAACACGTCGCCGGTGCGGATGTGCGCGACGCCGCGCAGTACCTCCTTCGCGTCGAGGTAGTTCAGCGAGCCCAGCTCGTCCTCCGGGCCCCACCTGCCCCAGTTGGACGGGGCGTCCTCACCGAGGAGCTCGCGCATCGCGGGTGCGTCGGTCATCAGCTGTCTCCTTTGACGAACCTTTGACAAGTCACTGTCCACCGCCACCCGATCGTGTCGAGCTTTCCAGCGGCGGCGCAACCCCCGTCCGGGCCCCACCGGGGGGTGGGTCGGGGCCACGGCTGTTGACGGGCCCGACGCGTGGCACCACTGTGGCCGACGGACCGGGCGGTCGTCCGGCGCTCCCCGGTCCGGCCGGAAGGGGGGACCGTGGCCGTCGAGTTCGACACACCGTTCGACGCGCGCTATCCCCTCTACACCCGCGCCCACGCAGGCGAGGCCTTCCCCGAGGTGCTCACGCCGCTGGCCTGGAGCCTGCTCGGCGGGGGTATCGAGGGAGGGTTCCGGGACTCGTACTGCCGCCACCTCGGGGTGTTCCCGGAGCCGGATCGGCCGTGGCTCACCGTCGGGCGGTTCGCCGGGCGGCTGCACGTGAACCTCTCGGTGATCCGCACGGTCGCCGAACGCATGCCGGGCCCGGACGCGGTGAGCGAGGAGCGCGTCGTGTTCGGCGAGCCGGTCGGCTCCGGCCCGCCCGGCCACGTCCCGGATCCCGACGACGGGCGGTGGCGACGGCGCGGGCTGCCGCTGTCGATGCGCACCACCGCGTCCGCGCCACGGTGGGTGCGGGCAGGCGCCGCGCACGTGCGGGCGGAGGTGGAGCGCACCGACGAGTTCCTCGCGCAGCGGCCGTCTTCGGCGGTGCTCGTGACGCGCCTGGACGAGCTCTGCGGCGATGCCTACCGGGAGCTCTTCGGCGTGTACGCGACGGTGCGCGCGTTGACCTCGGCTCCGGTGACGCTCGCCCGCCGGGCGCTGGTGCGCGCGGGGCTCTCGACGGCGGAGGCGATGGAGCGGATCACGTCGGTACCGGGGTGGGAGAGCGCCCGGCCGAGCCGGGAACTGGCCGCGATCGCACGGACCGTCGAGCCGGGCTCGCCGCTCGCGATGGCGCTGGCGGGGCGGATGGGCTGGTCGGCGCTGCGGGTGAGCCCGCTGGCCGGGGCGGCGGCCCTGCGGGGGCGGCTGGAGGCGTTCATCGACGAGTTCGGCCATCGCGGGGTGAACGAGTTCGACCCGACCGCGCCCGTCTGGGACCAACGGCCGGACCAGGTCGTCGTGCTGCTGCGGCCGATGGTGCTCGCGCGCCCGGATCCTCCGCCCGTCGAGACCGGCCACGGGGGTGGGCTGGTGGCGGATGCCCTGGTCGGCATGGCCCGCGCGGCGATGCACCGGGTCGAGGTGTGCCGCAACGCGCTGGTGCTGCACACCCACCAGATCCGGCGGGTGTTCTTCGAGCTGGCGCAGCGCTGGCGGGACCGGATCGACGTCGAGGACCTGCGGATGCTCGCTCTCGGCGAGCTGCGCGGGATCGCCAACGGCGCGCGGATGCCCCTTGAGGTGATCGCGCGGCGGCGGGAGGAGATCGCGTGGGCGCGCTCGGTGGAGCCCGCCGTGTGGTCGTGGCGCAGGCTCGCGTTCGCCCCCGCGCCCGCACCGACGGGCGCCTCGCTGATGACGGGCGTGGGTGGATCGGTGGGCCGGGCGCGGGGCCGGGTGCGGGTGCTGGGCGGGCCCTACGAGGACGTGCCGGGCGGATCGGTGCTGGTCGCGCGGATCACCGGCACGGCGTGGACACCGCTGTTCGTCACGGCCGCCGCGGTGGTGACGGACGTGGGCGGCCTGCTCAGCCACGCGACGATCGTGGCGCGCGATCTCGGCGTGCCCGCCGTCGTCGACACGCGCGTGGCGACGGCGGAGCTGCGCAACGGCGACCTGGTCGAGGTCGACGGCGGTGCAGGCACCGTGCGCGTGCTGGAGCGGGTGGGCCCGCACTGACCCCTTGCCGACCCCCGCGCCGGCCCCGTGCCGAGCCCGCCGGGGCGGTCCGGACGTGATATCCACCACCTGAGCGAGTCGACCGCCCACCGCTGTGTCGAGCCGCGGTGCGGTGACGATCCGCACACACGGGCGGCAGACGGTCACCCGGACGGGTCGGTGTGCGGCCGGTGTGAGTGGCGTCAGCGGACGAACGGCCGCATCGTGGCCGGTCATCCCGCGAAAAGGACCACTTACCGCGTCGTAGCGTCTTGACTCGGCGCGCCTGTCAGGTCACTCTTAGGTCTCGATGGTTGCCTTGGTGACCTGTCTCGACAGCGGCTGCATCTGCAGCTAGACTGCCTCTTTGCGCTGCCTCCAACCTGCTCCCGCGCGCGCATCCGTCGTTCTCATCGGCGAGGACGGATCGCGGTGTGTCCGGGCCGGGTGGGCGGCCGCGTACGACAACAGACGGCGTGCACCGGCCAGATAAGCACGGCATCTCGCGTCGCCGCCCCCGGACCTCCCGCCTGGGGGCGGCGCCGGGAACCGTAGCGCCCGCGCGGGCGGTGTGCGCCAGACGAGAGCGCAGTTCTCGGAAGGACGCATCTTGGCTGTCTCCAGCGCCACCCAGCCGAACTCGATCCTCGCGACCACGGCGGACCATCTCAATCTTCCGGGTGCGCCGACCCGGGTGTCCTTCGCCAAGATCCGCGAACCCCTGAGGGTGCCGGACCTGCTCGATCTCCAGACGCAGTCGTTCGAGTGGCTGGTCGGCGACGAGGCGTGGTTCCAGCGGCGCATCGATGCCGGTGACGAGAACCCCGTGGGTGGCCTCGAGGAGATCCTCGCCGAGATCTCGCCGATCGAGGACTTCTCCGGTTCGATGTCGCTGTCCTTCTCCGACCCCCGCTTCGACGAGGTGAAGGCCTCCGAGGAGGAGTGCAAGGACAAGGACATGACGTACGCGGCTCCGCTGTTCGTCACGGCGGAGTTCACGAACAACACCACCGGCGAGATCAAGAGCCAGACGGTCTTCATGGGCGACTTCCCCGTGATGACCGGCAAGGGCACCTTCATCATCAACGGCACCGAGCGCGTCGTCGTGTCGCAGCTGGTGCGTTCCCCCGGCGTCTACTTCGACCACGCGATCGACAAGACGACGGAGAAGGACGTCTACTCCGTCAAGATCATTCCGAGCCGGGGTGCGTGGCTGGAGTTCGACGTCGACAAGCGCGACACCGTCGGCGTGCGCATCGACCGCAAGCGCCGCCAGCCGGTCACGGTGCTGCTCAAGGCCCTCGGCTGGACCGCCGAGCGCATCCAGGAGCGGTTCGGGTTCTCCGAGACGATGCTCGCCACCCTGGAGAAGGACCACACCGCGGGCCAGGACGAGGCGCTGCTCGACATCTACCGCAAGCTGCGCCCGGGCGAGCCGCCCACGCGCGAGTCCGCGCAGACGCTCCTGGAGAACCTGTTCTTCAAGGACAAGCGCTACGACCTGGCGAAGGTCGGCCGCTACAAGGCCAACAAGAAGCTGGGCCTTTCCATCGACACCTCCATCGGCACGCTCACCGAGGAGGACATCGCCACCACGATCGAGTACCTGGTCCGCCTGCACGCGGGCGAGACGACGATGACGACCGGCGCTGTGGGCGCGGGCGAGGACGGCTCGCCCGGGAACACCGTCCCCGTCGAGACCGACGACATCGACCACTTCGGCAACCGCCGCCTGCGCACCGTCGGCGAGCTCATCCAGAACCAGATCCGGGTGGGCCTCTCGCGCATGGAGCGGGTCGTCCGCGAGCGGATGACCACCCAGGACGTCGAGGCGATCACGCCGCAGACCCTGATCAACATCCGCCCGGTGGTGGCGGCGATCAAGGAGTTCTTCGGCACCTCGCAGCTGTCGCAGTTCATGGACCAGACCAACCCGCTGGCCGGTCTCACCCACAAGCGCCGGCTCTCGGCACTGGGCCCGGGCGGTCTGTCGCGCGAGCGGGCGGGCTTCGAGGTCCGCGACGTGCACACGAGCCACTACGGCCGCATGTGCCCGATCGAGACGCCGGAGGGCCCGAACATCGGCCTGATCGGCTCGCTGTCGAGCTTCGCGCAGGTCAACCCGTTCGGTTTCATCCAGACGCCGTACCGCAAGGTCACCGACGGCCGGGTCACCGAGCAGATCGACTACCTCACCGCGGACGAGGAGGACCGCTTCGTCATCGCGCAGGCCAACGCCACGCTGGACGACGAGGACCGGTTCGTCGACGAGCGCGTGCTGGTGCGCCGCAAGGGTGGCGAGGTCGACTACATCTCGCCGTCGGGCGTGGACTACATCGACGTCTCGCCGCGCCAGATGGTGTCGGTCGCGACGGCGATGATCCCGTTCCTCGAGCACGACGACGCCAACCGCGCCCTGATGGGTGCGAACATGCAGCGCCAGGCAGTGCCGCTGCTGCGCTCGGAGTCGCCGCTGGTCGGCACGGGCATGGAGCTGCGGGCCGCGGTGGACGCGGGCGACGTCGTCGTGGCCGAGAAGCCCGGCGTGGTCGAGGAGCTGTGCGCGGACTACATCACGGTGATGGCCGACGACGGCACCCGCCGCACCTACCGGCTGCACAAGTTCCGCCGCTCCAACCAGGGCACCTGCACGAACCAGAAGCCGATCGTGGCCGAGGGCGACCGGGTCGAGGAGGGCCAGGTCCTGGCGGACGGGCCGTGCACCGAGGCCGGTGAGATGGCCCTGGGCAAGAACCTGCTCGTGGCGATCATGCCGTGGGAGGGCCACAACTACGAGGACGCGATCATCCTGTCGCAGCGCCTGGTGCGCGACGACGTGCTCACCTCGATCCACATCGAGGAGCACGAGATCGACGCCCGCGACACGAAGCTCGGCGCCGAGGAGATCACCCGGGACATCCCGAACGTCTCCGAGGAGGTCCTGGCGGACCTGGACGAGCGCGGCATCATCCGCATCGGCGCCGAGGTGCAGCCGGGCGACATCCTGGTCGGCAAGGTCACGCCCAAGGGCGAGACGGAGCTGACGCCGGAGGAGCGGCTGCTGCGCGCGATCTTCGGCGAGAAGGCGCGCGAGGTGCGCGACACCTCGCTGAAGGTGCCGCACGGCGAGACCGGCAAGGTCATCGGCATCCGGGTGTTCTCCCGCGACGATGACGACGAGCTGGCCCCCGGCGTGAACGAGCTGGTCCGGGTCTACGTCGCGCAGAAGCGCAAGATCCAGGACGGCGACAAGCTCGCCGGCCGGCACGGCAACAAGGGCGTCATCGGCAAGATCCTCCCCGAGGAGGACATGCCGTTCCTGCCCGACGGCACCCCTGTCGACATCATCCTCAACACCCACGGTGTGCCGCGCCGGATGAACATCGGCCAGGTGCTGGAGACCCACCTCGGGTGGATCGCCAGGACCGGCTGGGAGATCGACGGCAAGCCGGAGTGGGCGAACAAGCTGCCCGAGGAGCTCTACGCGATGCCGCCGGGCACGAAGACGGCCACGCCGGTCTTCGACGGCGCCCGCGAGAGCGAGATCACCGGGCTGCTCGGTTCCACGCTGCCCAACCGGGACGGCGAGCGCATGGTCGGGCCCGACGGCAAGGCGACGCTGCTCGACGGCCGGTCCGGCGAGCCGTACCCGTTCCCGGTGGCCGTGGGCTACATGTACATCCTCAAGCTGCTGCACCTGGTGGACGACAAGATCCACGCGCGCTCCACGGGTCCGTACTCGATGATCACGCAGCAGCCGCTGGGTGGTAAGGCGCAGTTCGGCGGGCAGCGTTTCGGTGAGATGGAGTGCTGGGCGATGCAGGCCTACGGGGCCGCGTACACCCTGCAGGAGCTGCTCACGATCAAGTCCGACGACGTGGTGGGCCGCGTGAAGGTCTACGAGGCGATCGTCAAGGGCGAGAACATCCCCGAGCCGGGCATTCCGGAGTCCTTCAAGGTGTTGTTGAAGGAGCTCCAGTCGCTGTGCCTGAACGTCGAGGTGCTCTCCAGCGACGGTGCCGCGATCGAGATGCGCGACACCGACGACGAGGACCTGGAGCGGGCCGCGGCGAACCTGGGCATCAACCTGTCCAGCCGTCCGGGGTCCGACTCGGCGACGCTCGACGACATCGTCAACTGAGCCGTTCGACTAGTCCGCCTATCAGCAGATAACGAAGGAACTGAGGACTCACGTGCTCGACGTCAACTTCTTCGACGAGCTGCGCATCGGCCTGGCCACCGCCGAGGACATCCGCCAGTGGTCGCACGGCGAGGTCAAGAAGCCCGAGACCATCAACTACCGCACCCTGAAGCCGGAGAAGGACGGGCTCTTCTGCGAGAAGATCTTCGGCCCCACCCGGGACTGGGAGTGCTACTGCGGCAAGTACAAGCGCGTCCGCTTCAAGGGCATCATCTGTGAGCGATGTGGTGTCGAGGTCACCCGCGCCAAGGTGCGCCGCGAGCGGATGGGCCACATCGAGCTGGCCGCGCCCGTCACGCACATCTGGTACTTCAAGGGCGTCCCGAGCCGGCTGGGCTACCTGCTCGACCTGGCTCCCAAGGACCTCGAGAAGATCATCTACTTCGCGGCGTACGTGATCACGAGCGTGAACACCGAGCTGCGCCACAACGACCTGTCGACGCTCGAGAGCGAGATGGGCGTCGAGCGCAAGCGGGTCGAGCAGCGCCGGGACGCCGACATCGAGGCGCGCGCGCAGAAGCTCGAGGCCGACCTCGCCGAGCTGGAGGCCGAGGGCGCCAAGAGCGACGTCCGCCGCAAGGTCAAGGAGGGCGGCGAGCGCGAGATGCGCCAGCTCCGCGACCGCGCCCAGCGCGAGCTGGACCGGCTCGAGGAGATCTGGACGACGTTCGTCAAGCTCGACGTCCAGCAGCTGATCGCGGACGAGGGGCTCTACCGGGAGCTGTACGACCGCTACGGCGACTACTTCACCGGCTCGATGGGCGCCGAGGCGATCCAGACGCTGGTGCAGAACTTCGACGTGGACGCCGAGGCGGACAACCTCCGCGAGGTCATCCGCACCGGCAAGGGCCAGAAGAAGCTGCGTGCGCTCAAGCGGCTCAAGGTCGTCGCGGCCTTCCAGGCCACCGGCAACTCGCCGATGGGCATGGTGCTGGACTGCGTGCCGGTCATCCCGCCGGACCTGCGCCCGATGGTGCAGCTCGACGGTGGCCGCTTCGCCACCAGCGACCTGAACGACCTGTACCGCCGCGTGATCAACCGCAACAACCGCCTCAAGAGGCTGATCGACCTCGGCGCGCCCGAGATCATCGTCAACAACGAGAAGCGGATGCTGCAGGAGGCCGTGGACGCGCTGTTCGACAACGGCCGTCGCGGCCGTCCGGTCACCGGGCCGGGCAACCGGCCGCTCAAGTCGCTGTCCGACCTGCTCAAGGGCAAGCAGGGCCGGTTCCGCCAGAACCTGCTCGGCAAGCGTGTCGACTACTCCGGCCGTTCGGTCATCGTGGTCGGCCCGCAGCTGAAGCTGCACCAGTGCGGCCTGCCCAAGCAGATGGCGCTGGAGCTGTTCAAGCCGTTCGTGATGAAGCGGCTCGTCGACCTCAACCACGCGCAGAACATCAAGTCCGCCAAGCGCATGGTCGAGCGCGGCCGCTCCCAGGTGTGGGACGTGCTGGAGGAGGTCATCTCCGAGCACCCGGTGCTGCTCAACCGCGCGCCGACGCTGCACCGCCTCGGCATCCAGGCCTTCGAGCCGCAGCTGGTGGAGGGCAAGGCGATCCAGCTGCACCCGCTGGTCTGCGAGGCGTTCAACGCGGACTTCGACGGCGACCAGATGGCGGTGCACCTGCCGCTGTCGGCCGAGGCACAGGCCGAGGCACGGGTGCTGATGCTCTCGAGCAACAACATCCTCTCGCCCGCCTCGGGCCGTCCGCTCGCGATGCCGCGCCTGGACATGGTCACGGGCCTGTTCCACCTCACGCGCGAGCGTGAGGACGCCCCCGGCGCGGGCCGCGCGTACTCCTCGCTGGCCGAGGCGATCATGGCCTACGACCGGAAGGTGCTGCACCTGCAGGCGCCGGTCAAGATCCGCCTGACCGACGTCGTGCCGCCGGCGAACCTGTTCGCCACCCTCAAGGAGAGCGGCTGGGAGCCGGGCGAGCCCTGGCTGTGCGAGACCACGCTGGGCCGGGTGCTGTTCAACGAGCTGCTGCCCACGGACTACCCGTTCGTCAACGAGCCGCTGCCGAAGAAGCGCCAGGCCGCGATCATCAACGAGCTGGCCGAGCGCTACTCGATGACGGAGGTCGCGCAGGTCCTGGACCGGCTCAAGGACGCGGGCTTCTACTGGGCCACCCGCTCCGGGGTCACGATCGCGATCTCGGACGTCGTCGTGCCGCCGAACAAGCAGGAGATCCTCGACGGCTACGAGGCCAAGGCCGACCTGGTGAACAAGCGCTACCAGCGTGGCGCACTGTCCCACCAGGAGCGCAACGACGAGATGGTCAAGATCTGGAGCCAGGCGTCCGAGGAGGTCGCCAAGGCGATGGAGGACTACTTCCCCGCCGACAACCCGATCCCGACCATCGTGCAGTCCGGCGCCGCGGGCAACATGACCCAGGTCCGCCAGCTGGCCGGGATGCGCGGCCTGGTGGCGAACCCGAAGGGCGAGTACATCCCGCGGCCCATCAAGGCCAACTTCCGCGAGGGCCTGTCCGTGCTGGAGTACTTCATCTCCACGCACGGCACCCGCAAGGGTCTGGCGGACACCGCCCTGCGGACCGCGGACTCGGGCTACCTCACCCGACGGCTGGTGGACGTCTCGCAGGACGTCATCGTCCGGGAGGTGGACTGCGGCACCGAGCGGGCCATCGTCATGCCGGTCACCGAGCAGACGGCGGACGGCAGCCTCATCCCGCACCGCTACCTGCGCACGTCGGTGTACGCGCGGGCGTCGGCCGAGGACGTCGTCGGTCCGGACGGCGAGCTCGTGGTCGCCCGCGGCGACGACCTCGGCGACCCGGCGCTGGAGGCGCTGGTCGAGGCCGGGGTGCGGCAGATCAAGGTGCGCAGCGCCCTGACCTGCACGTCCGCCACGGGCATCTGCGCGATGTGCTACGGCCGCTCGATGGCCACCGGCAAGCTGGTGGACGTCGGCGAGGCGGTCGGCATCGTCGCGGCGCAGTCGATCGGTGAGCCCGGCACGCAGCTGACGATGCGTACCTTCCACACCGGCGGTGTGGCCGGTGACGACATCACCACCGGTCTGCCGCGTGTCCAGGAGCTCTTCGAGGCCCGCGTGCCGCGCGGCAAGGCGCCCATCGCCGACGTCGACGGCCGCATCGCGATCGAGGACGGCGAGCGCTTCTGGAAGATCACCCTCACCCCGGACGACGGTGGCGAGGAGATCGTCTACGAGAAGCTGTCGAAGCGGCAGTGGCTCGCGATGACGGTGGTCGACGGCCAGGAGCGCCCGCTCGCGGACGGCGACCACGTGCAGGTCGGTCAGCTGCTGCTGGAGGGCACGGCGGACCCGCACGAGGTGCTGCGCGTCATGGGCCCGCGCGAGGTGCAGCTGCACCTGGTGCGTGAGGTGCAGAAGGTGTACCGCACGCAGAGCGTGGACATCCACGACAAGCACATCGAGGTCATCGTCCGGCAGATGCTGCGCCGGGTGACGATCATCGACTCGGGGGCCACCGAGTTCCTGCCCGGCGCGCTGGCCGAGCGGGCGGACTTCGAGGCGCAGAACCGCCGGGTGGTGGCCGAGGGCGGCGAGCCTGCGTCCGGCCGCCCGGTGCTCATGGGGATCACGAAGGCCTCGCTGGCGACGGAGTCGTGGCTGTCCGCGGCGTCGTTCCAGGAGACCACGCGCATCCTCACCGATGCCGCGATCAACGGGAAGCGCGACAAGCTCGTCGGGCTGAAGGAGAACGTGATCATCGGCAAGCTGATCCCGGCCGGTACGGGCATCAGCCGCTACCGCAACATCCAGGTGCAGCCCACCGAGGAGGCCCGCGCGGCCGCCTACGCCCTGCCGAGCTACGACGACGGGTACTACAGCCCGGACGTCTTCGGCACGGGTACCGGTGCGGCGGTGCCGCTCGACGACTACGACTTCGGAAGGGACTACCGCTAGGTAGCCCGGGCACGGCACTCCGCGACGGCGGGGGCCGTGCTTCCGGAGCCGGTCCCGACGGGGCCGGGGACCGTTCTCCCGCGGCGGTCCCCGGCCCCGTTCGCATGTCCGGGCCCTGTCCGGATCGTCGCTCCCGCGCCGGAAACCCGGTGGACCCGCGACGGGCACCGGGGTGATCCTGTCTCCTCCCCCTGATTCCTGGTGAGAGGAGACGTGTGTCCGTACCGGCCTTCGAAGCCACCACCGAGGCCGCCGACGAGACCCCGGAGAGCGCCTCCGGGACGACCATTGTGGCCGGTGCCACCGGGCGGCCCGGAGCACCGCGGCCGCCGCGCGCCCGGTCGCGACGCACCGGGGCGCTGCGCCTCGCGGTGCGGTTCTACCTGCGCGAGCTGCGTCGTCGGCCGCTGCTCGCCGCGGGCGCGCTGCTGCTGCCCGCCCTGGGCAACATCGCGCTGCGCTACGTCCCCCCGCTCGTTGTCGCCGCGCTCGTCGGCCGGGCCGCGACCGGGGAGCCGCTCACGGCGGCGCTCGTGCTGCGGCACGTCGTCGTCTTCGCCGGCGCGTTCCTCGCCGGTGAGGTGTTGTGGCGGATCGGCATCCACCTGCTCAACCGCACCGACGCATACGGCATCGAGCGGCTCTACGTGGACGGCATGGACGCGCTGCTGGCGAAGGACGCCGTGTTCTTCCAGGAGAACTTCGCCGGTTCGCTGACGAAGCGGGTGCTGAGCTTCGCCGCGCGCTACGAGGAGTTCGTCGACACGCTGGCCTTCCAGGTCGTGGCGAATCTGGTGCCGCTCGCGTTCGCGTCGGTCGTGCTGTGGCACTACGAGCCGCTGCTGGTCTGGGTGCTCATCGGGATGATCGTCGTCAGCGCGGCGCTGGCGGTGCCGCTGATCCGCAGGCGCCAGGCCCTGGTGGACGCGCGCGAGGCGTCCTGGGCGCGGCTGTCCGGCAACGTGTCGGACACGCTCACCAACATGGACGCGGTGCGCGCCCACGCCGCGGAGCTGCGCGAGGCCGCCGAGCACCGGCGCCGGGTGGCGGAGCACCGCAGGCTCGCGCTGCTGTCCTGGGACTACCACAACCTGCGCATCGACACCGTCGTCGCACCGTTGTCGATCGTCGCGAACGTCGCGGGCCTGGTGATCGCGCTGCTGGTCGCGGCCCGGACGGGCGCGGCCGGCATCGCGGCCGTGGTCGTGACGTTCGCGTACTTCGTGCAGGCCACCGGGATCCTGTTCGACTTCAACCGGATCTACCGCTCGATGGAGAGCTCGCTGACCGAGGCCGCCCAGTTCACCGAGCTCCTGCTCGACGCCCCGGCGGTCCAGGACCCCGAGCGCCCGGAGCCGCTCGCCGCGGACCCGGCGACGGCGCGGGCCGGTGTCGTGCTCGAGGGGGTGCGCTTCACCCATCCGGGCAGCCGCGAGCCGCTGTTCGACTCCTTCGACCTGCGCATCGCGGCCGGTGAGCGGGTGGGTCTCGTCGGCCGTTCCGGTGGCGGCAAGACGACGATCGTGCGCCTGCTGCTGCGCCTGATGGACGTCGCGGGCGGGCGGGTACTGATCGGCGGCCAGGACGTCACCCGGCTCACGCAGGTGGACCTGCGAAGCCTCATCGCCTACGTCCCGCAGGACCCGGCGATGTTCCACCGCACCCTCGGGGAGAACATCGCCTTCGGTCGGCCGGGCGCCACGTCCGCGCAGGTACGCGCGGCCGCGTCGGCAGCGCACGTGCTGGACTTCGTGGAGGGGCTGCCCGAGGGGTTCGACACCCTCGTGGGGGAGCGCGGCGTGAAGCTCTCCGGGGGCCAGCGCCAGCGGGTGGCGATCGCCCGGGCGATCCTGCGCGACGCCCCGATCCTGCTGCTCGACGAGGCGACCAGCGCGCTGGACTCGGAGAGCGAGGCGCTGGTACAGCGGGCGCTGTGGTCGGCGATGGAGGGCCGCACCGCGATCGTGGTGGCCCACCGGCTGAGCACGGTGGCCGGGATGGACCGGCTCGTCGTGCTGGACCGGGGGCGGATCGTCGAGGAGGGCACCCACACGGACCTGCTGGCCCGCGACGGCGGGTACGCCCGGCTGTGGCGGCGCCAGTCCGGCGGGTTCCTCGGCGAGTAGGCGGACCGGCGGGGGAATAGTCCCCCGCCGGTTGCCGTTGTGCGTACCGGGCCCGCGACCGGGCAGGTGATGCCCCTTGCGATCAGGGGTGTGACCTGCGACGAGCGGGGTCGCATGAGCGGTGAGCGGGCATGTCCCCTTGCGGAGGCGGCGTCCGTCGGGCACCCTTTCGGCACCGACCGGTGCGAAGACGGACCCGTTTTGACCCCTCTGAATCGGGACGGGTAACCTACGGTCTTGCGCTCGACCATGGTCGAGCCGATCCGCGCGCCCAACGGGCAGCGGGCCCCGTGGTCATCACCGGTGAGGTTCCCCGATCTCGCTCGAATGGGTGCCGCGGCGGGCAGCATGATCGCGACACGCCCGACCTCGGGGACGGGCGGCCCGGTGCACGCGCCGGCCGTCCGGCACGACCGCACGAACGCCAAGACATCAGCAGAACGAGCAACAGCAGCACGCCGACGGGAAGAAGCACACGGTCCATGCCCACGATCCAGCAGCTGGTCCGCAAGGGCCGTCAGGACAAGGTCGCCAAGACCAAGACCGCCGCGCTGAAGGGG
>JBFWRR010000036.1:0-55838 GCA_050248815.1 Pseudonocardia sp.
GCAGGTCGTGGCCGAGGCCGGTGACGGCGCGGAGGCCGTCGACCTGGCCACCCGGGAGGCGGTCGATCTCGCGATCATCGACATCGCCATGCCGCGCATGACCGGGTTGCAGGCCGCGCGGGAACTCTCCCGGCGTGCGCCGGCGGTGCGGGTGCTCATGCTGTCGATGTACGACAACGAGCAGTACCTCTTCGAAGCCCTCAAGGTCGGTGCCTGCGGCTACGTGCTCAAGTCCGTCGCCGACCGGGACCTGCTGGAGGCCTGCCGGGCGGCCATGCGGGGGGAGCCGTTCCTGTATCCGGGCGCGGTCACGGCGCTGATCAGGGACTACCTGCGACGCAGCCGCACCAGCGAGGCGGTGCCGGACCGCATTCTCACCCCGCGCGAGGAGGAGATCGTCAAGCTGATCGCGGAGGGCCACTCCGCCAAGGACATCGCCGACGTCCTGGTGATCAGTGTGAAGACGGTCGACCGGCACCGCGCGAACATCCTGCATAAGCTGGGCCTGCGCGACCGGCTCGAGCTCACCCGGTTCGCCATCCGCGCGGGCCTCGTCGAGCCCTGACCGCGCTCATCCCTCCGCGGGCGCCCAGGCCTGGTCCGCCCGCGGCCGCCATGCCTGCATCACGTCGAGCAGCGCGGCCGGGGTCGCGGCGGTGAGCATCAGCGCGCGGTCGTCGGGACGCAGGAACCGCTCGGCGACGGCGTGGTCGAGGAACGCCAGGAGGTGGTCGTAGTAGCCGGCCGTGTTGAGCAGGCCGACGGGCTTGCGGTGCAGCCCGATCTGCGACCAGGTGAGCACCTCGGCGAGCTCCTCCAGCGTGCCCAGCCCGCCCGGCAGGGCGACGAAGCCGTCCGCGAGCTCGCCCATGAGCGCCTTGCGCTCGTGCATCGACCCGACGAGGTGCAGCTCGGTGAGGCCCTCGTGGAGCAGCTCGACCCCGGCCAGCTGCTCGGGCACGACGCCCACGACCTCCCCACCCGCGGCGAGCGCGGTGTCGGCGAGCGCGCCCATCGTGCCGACGCTGTTGCCGCCGTAGACGATCCGCACCCCACGGGTGGCGAGCAGCGTCGCCAGCTCCCCGACCGCCCCCAGGTACGCCGGGACGCGTCCCGGGTTCGATCCGCAGAACACGCACACGCTGCGCACGCTCACCCCCGCAGGTAGACGGTCGTGGTGTGGGTGAAGAACTCCCGCGACGCCCGGCCCTGCTCCTTCGGCCCGTACCCGGAGTGCCGCGCGCCGCCGAAGGGCACGTGCGGGTCCGCACCCGCCGTCTCGGAGTTGACGTGCAGGACGCCGACGTCCAGCGTCTCGACGGCCTCCAGCGCCGCGCCGAGGTCGGTGGTGAACACCGCGGCGGACAGGCCGTAGTCGGTGTCGGCCGCCAGCGCGAACGCCTCGGCTGTGCCCGCGGCCCGCACGACGGCGAGCACCGGCCCGAACAGCTCCTCGCGCCAGAGCGCGAGGTCGGTCGACGGCAGCTCCAGCACCGCGGGCGGGACGAAGTAGCCGCCCGCCAGCTCGCCCCCGGGGCGCTCGTCGCGCACCGTCACCGGCTGCGCGCCCTGCGCCACCGCTGCGGCGACGCCCGCGGTCACGGTGCGGGCCGCCGCCGCGGTGACCAGCGGGCCCAACTGGACGCCGTCGGCAAGCGGGTCCCCGACGGCCAGCGCGTCCGCCCGGCGGGCGACCTCCGCGACGAAGCCGTCGGCGACGCGCGCGTCCACGACCAGCCGGGACGTGGCCGTGCACTTCTGCCCCGACGAGCGGAACGCGCCGAGCAGCACCTGCTCGGCGGCGAGGTCCAGATCGGCGTCCGCGAGCACCACGGCCGCGTTCTTACCGCCCAACTCGGCCTGCACCGGCACGCCCCGAGCCGCGCACGAGGCCGCGATCCCCCGCCCGACCTGCGTGGATCCGGTGAACGTGACGGCGTCCACGCCGGGGTGCCCGACGAGTGCCATGCCGGTGTGCCCGTCGGTGGCCAGGAGGTTGAGCACCCCGGGTGGCAGCCCCGCGTCCTGCAGTGCCGACGCCAGCCGGATCGCCAGCAGCGGGACGGTGCTCGCCGGCTTCCAGACGACGACGTTGCCGTGCACCAGGGCGGGCGCGATCTTCCAGGCGGGTATGGCGATCGGGAAGTTGAACGGGGTGACCACCGCGACGACCCCGAGCGGGCGGCGGGCGACGAGGATGCGCTCGCCGCGGCGCGGTGAGGCGTACAGCTCACCGGTGTCGCGGTCGGCCTCCCCCGCGCAGTAGCGCAGGATCTCCGCGGCACGGCGGACCTCCCCCACGCCCTCCGGGCGGGTCTTGCCCTCCTCCGTGGCGAGCTCGGCGCCCCAGGCGTCGGCCGCGGCGTCGACGAGGGCGGCGGCGCGCAGCAGGACCCGCGCACGTTCGTGGTACGGGGTGCGGGCCCAGCCGTCGGCCGCCGCGGCGGCGGCGGCGACGGCGTCGTCGACGTCCCGCGCGGTGGCGGCGACGCCGCGGGCGATCTCGCGGTCCGGACGGGCCGGGCTGACATCGACGATCGCGGCGCCGCCGCCGGCGCGCCAGGAGCCGCCGACGAGGTGCTCGATCACGGTCACCGGAACGCCCCCAGGCCCGTGAGCGCCTGCCCGATGATCAGCGAGTGCATCTCGCTGGTGCCCTCGTAGGTGAGCACCGACTCGAGGTTGACGGCGTGGCGCAGCACGGGGTACTCCAGCGTGATCCCGCTGCCGCCGAGGATCGTGCGGCACTGCCTGGCGATGGCGATCGCCTCGCGCACGCTGTTGAGCTTGCCGAGGCTCACCTGCTCGGGCCGGATCCCGCCCGCGTCCTTGAGCCGGCCGAGGTGCAGCGCGAGCAGCCAGCCCTTGCCCAGCTCCAGGGTCATGTCGGCGAGCTTCTGCTGGGTGAGCTGGAAGCCCGCGATCGGGCGGTCGAACTGCACGCGGCTGCCCGCGTAGTCGAGCGTCGACTCCAGGCAGTCGCGGGCCGCGCCGAGCGCGCCGAACACGATGCCGAACCGGGCCTCGTTGAGGCAGGCGAGCGGCGCTCCCAGGCCGGTGGCGAGCGGCAGCCGCGCCGAGTCCGGCAGCCGGACGCCGTCGAGCACCAGCTCGGCGGTGACCGACGCGCGCAGGGACAGCTTGCGTGGGATCGGGCGCGCGGTGAACCCGGGCGTGCCCGCCGGGACGAGGAAGCCCCTGATGTCGCCGCTGCCGTCCCCGGTACGCGCCCACACCGTCGCGACGTCCGCGACGCTGCCATTGGTGATCCACATCTTGGTGCCGTCCAGCACCCAGTCCCGGCCGTCGCGGCGCGCGGACGTGCGCATCCCGGCGGGGTTGGAGCCGAAGTCCGGCTCGGTGAGCCCGAAGCAGCCCACCGCCTCCCCCGCCGCGAGCCGCGGGAGCCACTCCTCGCGCTGCTCCGGCGAGCCGAACCGGTGGATGGAGTACATCGCGAGCGACCCCTGCACCGACACGAAGCTGCGCAGCCCGCTGTCGACGGCCTCCAGTTCCGCACAGGCCAGCCCGTAGCTGACGGCGTTGGTGCCCGCGCAGCCGTACCCGTCCAGGTGCATGCCGAGCACGCCGAGCGCGCCGAACTCCTTGGCCAGCTCCCGCGCCGGCAGCGTCCCGGTCTCGAACCAGCCCGCGATCTCGGGTCGCAGGCGGTCGTCGCAGAACCGGCGCACGGTACGTGCGATCTCCGCCTCCTCCGGCTCGACCAGGCCGTCGACGGCGAACAGTTCCAGTGGCCGACGCGTCATCGCTCCCCTTCAGAAGGTGTGGTTCAAGCCGGCGAAGACGGCGCTCACCGAGTCGTCGGTGAAGATCCGCCGGATCGAGTCGGTGAGCAGGTCGGCGCACGAGACGACCCGCACGATCTCCGGCGCGTTCGGCCGCAGCGGGATCGTGTCGGTGACGACGACCTGCTCGAACGGCGAACCGGCGAGATGGCTGTAGGCGGCGCCGGAGAAGACGCCGTGGGTGGCAGCGGCGTAGATCCGCGCGGCGCCGGCCCGCAGCACGGCGTCCGCCGCGGCGCAGAGCGTCCCGGCGGTGTCGATGATGTCGTCGACGATGATCGCGGTCTTGCCCTCGACGTCACCGATGACGTATCCGACCTCGGCCACCTGCTGGCGGGGGCGCTCCTTGTCCAGGATCGCGAGATCGGCGCCCATCCGGTCCGCGAACCGCTTGTTGAGCTTCACCCGTCCCGCGTCCGGGGCGACGACGACCAGCTCACCGGGCAGGCGCAGGTCCAGGAAGTACTGCGAGAGCATCATGAGCGCCGTCATGTGGTCGACCGGAACCTGGAAGAAGCCCTGGAGCTGGCCCGCGTGCAGGTCCATCGTCAGCACGCGGTCCACCCCTGCGGATTCCAGCATCCGGGCCACCAGCCGGGCCGAGATCGGCTCGCGCGGCGCGCTCTTCTTGTCCTGGCGCGAGTAGCCGTACCACGGCGTGACAGCGATGACGCGGTGCGCGCTCGCGCCGATCGCCGCGTCCACCATGACGAGCAGCTCCATGAGCGCATCGTTGGCGTTCACGCCCGTGACCGGGTTGGAGCAGGTGGGCTGCACGATGAAGACGTCCGCGCCGCGGATCGACTCCTCGAAGCGGCAGTACACCTCGTCGTTGGAGAACGTCTTGAGCGTCACCGGGCCGAGCCCGACGCCGAGCCGCTCCCCGATGGCGCACGCGAGGCCGGGGTTGGCGCGGCCGGAGAACAGCATGAGCCGCTTGTCGTAGTGCAGTGGCAGGCTGGTCGATGCGGGGGTCAGGTCGGCGGTGAGATCGGCGGTCACGCGACCTCCCGTCCGGCGAGCAACCCGCGGCCCATCGCGTACGCCTCGCGCAGGTCGTCGCCGCGGTAGGCGCGGGCGGCGATCCGGTAGAGCCGCGCCGTCGCGTTGACGGCGACCGTGTGCGGGAAGCGACCGAAAAGGCCGAGATCGGAGGTCGAGTCGCCGTACGCGACGCAGTCCTGCGGGCCCAGCCGATGGCGCGCCATCAGCTCCTCGGCGATGCGGACCTTGTCGTCGGCGGTGACGAGCAGCGCGGTGCTGGACCGGTCACCCGGCCGGACACCCGCTCCGTAGGTCGACCCGGCGCCCCACCGGGTGAGCAGCGAGACGAAGAACAGCGGCGACTGCGAGATCACGACGCTGCGCTCGCCGCGGCCGAGGATGTCGGCGAAGACGTCGGCGACCCCCTCGATCCAGGGGGAGGCCAGGAACGCGTTCTCGACGTCCGCGTCGGTCATGCCGTCCCAGAGCGGCAGCATCCGGTCCCAGAACTGGACGTCGGTGATCTCGCCGCGCACCCAGGCCTGCTCCACGGCGTCCGCCTCGTCGAGCCTGCCCAGATGGCGGCAGAGCTCGACGGAGGCTGCCCCGCGCAGGAGCGTGCCGTCCATGTCGAAGATGTGCAGCTTGCTCATGAGCGGGGCGCCGGATCTCCTCGGGAAGGGCGGGCAGGGTCCGCCCGGCGCGCCGAGGGGGTGGCGCGCCGGGCGGCGGTCGGGTCATGCCGACGCGAGGGCCCGATCGGCCTGGGCGGTGGGGTGCACCAACGTGGCGTGGTCGGCGTAGTAGTACTCGGGGACCTCGCGCTCGCTGTTCTTGATCAGCTCGGTGAAGTCCCACTTGCGCAGCAGCTTGCCGTTGCGGAACACGGGCACGAGCTGGTTCTCCTCGGCCGGGATGGAGTCCCGCGGCACCGTCGAGTAGTCGCCGTTCTCCAGCTTCAGGGCGAGCCGGCCCGCCTTGGAGACCTTGAACCCGGCGCCCGTCGGGCTCTTCATGATGTCGCGCCACGTGCCGTTGACGCGCACCGCGCTCGCCTTCTGGCCGAAGTTCATGGTGTCGCGGTGCCAGTGCTGCAGAAGGCCCCCGCCCATGCCGAACACGGCGTTCTCGGCGGAGAAGCCGCGCCGCTCCAGCTCGGCGAAGACCCGCGGCAGCGAGTCGAAGGTGACGCCGTCGCCCTGGACGACGCGGATGAAGTTCGGCAGGACCTTGAAGCCCTTGCCGTTGGTCGTGTAGCCGAACGCGTCCATGAGCCACTCGGTCGTGTCGGCGGTGACCTCGACGATGTCGCCGGAGTCCGGGCGCACCCCGACGAGCCCGGGGAAGTTGCGGATCTTCTCGGCCAGCTGCCTGCCGATGATGTTCTTGACGCAGTTCTCGTGGTCGTAGGTGTCGGACAGCAACAGTGCACAGCCCTCGGGGGCGTAGGTGTCGAGCATGTTCTCCAGCGCCGCGGCCTCGTTGTCGCGTCCCCACGCGCAGAAACCCGCGTGCTCGGAGTTCGGGCCGGAGTTCGAGACCTTGCCCGCGTTGTAGAAGTGCTTGGCGGCGAGGATGCCCGGCACCGTGTCGGACTGGTCGAAGTTCACGAGGTGGGCGAGCCCGCCCATCGCCGCGGACTGCTGGGAGCTCACGCCGCGGGCGCCGTAGTCGTGCAGCATGTTGCGCAGCAGGAACTCGTTGTCCGAGGTGCGGTGCAGGGCCTCGCGGATGGCCTGCTTGGACAGCCAGCTGACGGTGCCGATCGTGCAGGGGTACCAGACGGCCCGCAGGAGCGCGGTCTCGAAGAAGCTGGTGACCCAGAAGTACTTCGGGTCGGTGTTGATGAGCTGGACCAGGACGTTGCGGGAGGGGAGCACGGTGCCCTCGGGCACCGCCTCGATCTCGACGGGAAGGTAGCCGTCGTAGTCGTTGAGGATGCCGAGCCAGTTGTCACGGTTGAAGTGCATCCCCTGCTCGCGGACGACGAACTCGGCCTCGTCGATGTCCTCGAGGGTGATCGGGCGCATGAGGTACTCGCGGATGTAGGCCTGCAGACCCACGAACATCGTCACCGGCCAGAGGCCGCCACGGGACTCGATGTAGCTGGACACGTACTCGGTGCCCGGCGGGTACAGCGGGTAGTGACAGTGCTTGTAGTTGTCGGTGTTGATGATCAGGTTGTCCAGGTACCGCCGCATCAAGGGTGCCACCTCGGTCTGAGAGTCGTTTCTATCAGGACCTTGCCGCGCCCGGGGTCAGTCGCCCCGTGGACCTACTTCGCGAGTCGACCTCGTCGTCCGCACGTCGACACGATGGCCTTTCGGGCACCGTGGTCGCTAGATGTCAGCAAGCCGAGCAACCAGATATTAACGTTTCTACTGTGACTGTCAACGCACTCCATCTCCAGGACGACGGACAGATTCCGGGTCCCGCACGACCGGGCGTCCCGTTCACGCCGACCCGACAGAGGGGGGCACGACCCCCGAGGGTCACCGTAGCAGGATCGACTTCTGGAACATTCCCGCACGTCACAGCCCTGATATGGAGAGCAGGACCGCTGGACCGGCCCGCGAGTGCAGGCCCTCTCGCGGCGGGCGGCGGCAGGACAGACCGGCGAGGTCGCCTCAGCGGGTGGCCGCGCCGTCGCGGCACGTGGTGAAATGCTTTCTGTAGGTACGGCGTACGCGGACGGGGCCGCCACCGCGACGCACGGCGCGCGTCCATGATCGCCAGGAGTGGGACACGACGCTCGGATATGAGCGCGGTGCACCATTCCTGGCGATCATGGACGAAACCGGTGCGGCAGCGGTGACGTCCCCGCCACCGGATCTCCGCGCATCGGACGCACCCGGGCTGAGGCGGGGCCCCGCCACCCCCGGACCGGGCCCGGCCTCAGCCCGCCCCCGCCGCCGCCGCGATCTGCCCGGCCGTCGGCATCCCTGCCCGCGCACCGACCCGGGCCACGGACAGCGCGGCGGCCACCGAGGCCAGCCGCACGGCGGCGGCGAGGGCGTCGCCACGGGCCAGGCGTGCGGCGAGAACACCGTTGAAGGTGTCCCCCGCGCCGGTGGTGTCCCGGACCGTGGCCGGGGACGGCGGCACCGGCTCGGCCGCACCGTCCGGACCCAGCACGACGGCGCCGTCCCCGCCGAGGGTGACGATCACCGGGGCGCCGGTGTGCTCGGCGAGCGCGCGCGCCCCGGCGGGCACCGGGCCCGAGGCGGCGGAACGGGCCCCGACCAGGCGGGCCAGGTGCGCGCACTCGGACGCGTTCGGGGTGAGGATCGGCCCGTGCCGCAGCAGCCGGCCGACGACGTCGATCACCGGCGCCGGGTTGAGCACGCACGCCACCTTCGCGGCGGTGGCCGCCTCGACCGCGGCGGCCACCGCGTCGGGCGTGATCTCGGTGGAGACCAGGACGCATCCGGCCCCCGGCAGCGCCTCGTCGAGCGCGGCCCGGACGTGGGTCGCGGTGACGGCCGCGTTCGCCCCGGCCCCGACGGCGATCTGGTTCTCCCCCGCCACGTCCACCACGATCAGCGCGACCCCGGTCGGGGCCTCGTCGAGGACCGCGACATGGCGCACGTCGACACCGTCCGCCGCCAGCTCCGCCACCGACGACGTCCCGTGCTCGTCCGCGCCCACGGCCCCGACCAGGCGGACGTCCGCGCCCGCCCGCGCCGCGGCCACCGCGGCGTTGGCCCCCTTGCCACCCGCGTGCCGTTGCAGCCCGCCGCCGACCACGGTCTCCCCCGGCCCGGGTAGCCGGGGCGCGGCGACGACGAGGTCGACGTTGACCGCGCCGACCACGACGACGGTGCGACCGCTCACGGTCCGGCCGGGGGTGGCGCGACGGAATCCCGGATCTCCACCTCCGTCGAGAGCATGTCCGGCTCCCCCGCCGGCCGGGCGGCATCCTGCTCCGCGAGCAGGTCCAGCAGCCGGTTCGCCGCCGCCGCGCCCATCTCACGGGCGGGTTGACGCACGGTCGTGAGCCGCGGGGTGAGCAACGCCGAGACCGGAAGGTCGTCGAACCCGACGATGCTGACGTCCCGGGGCACTCGCAGCCCGACGGACTTGCAGTGCTCCAGCGCCCCGATCGCCATGAGGTCGTTCGCGCAGATCAGCGCAGTGGGCCGGGTCTCGGGAGGCCCCGAGAGCGCCTCGCGGGCGAGCGCGCAGCCCGAGTCCTGGCGGTAGTCGCCGACGAGCACGGGGACGGAGTCCGGGTCGAGGCCCGCACCCGCGAACGCCTCGCGGTAGCCGGCGAGGCGCTGCTGCCCGGTCCACATCGCCGACGGTCCGCCGATCACCACGATGCGCCGGTGCCCGTGCGCGAGCACGTGCGCCGCCACCTCCCGGGCTCCCCGGCGTGAGTCGCACACCACCGCGGGCAGGTCGAAGCCGGGGATCTGCTCGTCGACGAGCACCACCGGACCGGACCGCGACAGCTCCAGCACCTCGGTCGGCAGCGCCCCGGTGCCGGTCAGGTAGATCACCCCGTCCAGCCGCTGGCTGCGCAGGAGCTTCGCGTGCAGGCCCTCGGGCAGGCCGGTGGCCTGCGGTGCGCAGAGCACGACGAGCACGCCGCGCTCGATCGCCGCGCCCTGCACGCCCTCGGCCACGAGCGCGAAGAACTGGTTGGTGAGGTCCGGCACGACGAGCCCGATCGCGGACGCGGAGCGGCGCTTGAGGCTGCGCGCCGACTCGTTGGGCGAGTACTCCAGCACGCGCACCGCATCCAGCACGCGCTCGCGCCGCTCGGGCGCGACGGGGCCGCTGTCGTTGAGCACGTAGCTCACCGTGCTCACCGACACCCGCGCGTGCTTCGCGACGTCCTTCATCGTCGGACGACGCCGGTTGTTCACGCCCTGACCCTCTCCGTCCGCCGTGCGATCCGGCCCCCGTCGATCTCCGCAGCGCCGCCCGCCCAGCGCAGGACGGCGGCCCACAACGCCCGGTAGTGCGGCCATCCGACGAACTCGGGCGGAGCCCAGTGCGGCGCGAGATCGGACGCGAACGCTACCGCACGACCGGCCCCGACCTGCGAAACCACGAGCAGCGGATCCGTGCCGGTGCGCGCCACCACCGTGGCGTCGGGCCTGGCCGCGATCCGGTTGTAGCCCAGCAGGGGCGGCCACGCCGCGGGGGTGCCGCCGAGGACCGGGTGCTCCGGCACGTCGACGCACGGGTCGAGCCCCTCGGGGACCTCCACGCGGTCGTCGTGGTCGAGCATCGTCACGGGAAGCACGGACGCCAGCGGGCTCATGCCGTAGCGGGCGCGCCCGTCGATGCCGCTGAAGGACATGTAGCCGCCCACCATGAGCAGCCCGCCGCCGCCGCGCACGTACTCGGCGAGCACGGTCAGCTTGTTCGGCGTGCGCTCCGAGCGCAGGAAGGTCTCGTCGGAGAGCAGGAAGGAGTTCGACCCGATGTCGGAGAGCACGACGACGTCGAAGCGCTCCAGCTCCGCGACCGTCTTCGGGAAGCGGGCCGAGACCTCGTGGGCGCGGATGTAGGTGACCTCGAACCCGGAGTCCGCGAGGGCGGCGAGGAAGACCCCCGCCCCCTCCTCGTACTCGGTGGTGTGGAACTGGTCGAAGCCCTTCATGTGCACCGTGTGCTTGATCCAGGACTCGCCGACGACCAGGACCCTCAGCGCCGTGCCCCCCGCGTTCCCGTTCCCCGTGCTCATACGAGCCGGTCCGTGACGTGGGCGGGCAGGGTGCGCTTCTCGGGCATCGGCAGCGTGTAGAGCTCGCGCATGTCCCAGCCGATCATCCGGTCGCAGACGAGCTCCCAGTACGCGCGCCCGGCGACCTCGCCGAACTCCAGGTACTGCTCCAGGAACGGGTGGCCGACGTGGAAGTACTTGTCGAGGACGAGGTCGGCGATCGTCGCGGCCAGCGCGGCGTCGGTGACCTCGCGCAGGGAGCCGGTGATCCGCACCCCGCTGACCGTGGCGTACTCCTCGCCCAGGTCCACCAGCGCCGACAGCGGACGGCCCGCCGCCGCGTTCGCCGCGTGCCTGCTGCCCGCGTCGATCGGCAGATAGATCTTCTTGTCGTGGACGACCAGCCACAGCGGCGAGAGGTAGATGCCGCCGTCGGCGTCGGTCGAGGCGACCCGGATCGTGCGGGCGCGGGTGAGGTAGGCCCAGCGCTTGTCGCCCCGCAGGGGCTGCCAGGTGCTCGCGGTGACGGCCATCGTCAGCTGCTCCTCGTCGACTTGAGCTCGCGGCTGAACTCCGCGGCGTCGGCCACCCCGACCTTGGGCGAGGGGCCGGAGGTCCAGAAGAAGACGGTGCGCACGCCGGTGGCCTCGAGGCGGTACTTGTAGCCCGCGGGCAGGTAGATGTGCTCGCCCTCGCCCGCCTCCAGGACGACGACGCGGCCCGCGGCGTCCTCGACCACCAGGTGGATCTTTCCGGTGAGGACGTAGTGGGTCTCGTCGAAGTCCTGCTGGTCCCACTCGTAGGGCAGGTGGTCGGGCTCGGAGTAGCAGTAGCCGTGGCGGAAGTAGCGTGCGTCGTCGCGCTCGCGGGAAAGGAAGATGTTGGTCTCGATGCCGGTGTTGAAGTGCAGCCGCGGCATCTTGTCGATCTCGTCGGGCACGATCACCCGCGGGTAGCGGCGGGCGTTGGGTGCCGCCGGGTCGTAGTCGGTCACGATCTCTCCCCCTGTTCACGGCCGGGTCGGCGAACGGTGTCCTGCAGGACAGAATGCGGCAAGATCTGGTCGGGCACGACGGGCCTGCGTACGCTCACGTGCCGTACCCGAAGATCGTCTTGATCTCCAGGAACTCCCGCAGCCCGAAGTCGGCGTACTCGCGGCCGTTGCCGGACTGGCGGTACCCGCCGAAAGCGCCCGCGAAGTCCAGGCCCGCCCCGTTGACGTGCACCATCCCGGTGCGCAGCCGGCGCGCTACGGCGCGCGCCCGCTCCTCGTCGGCGGAGGAGACGAAACCGGCGAGGCCGTAGACGGTGTCGTTCGCGATCCTGACCGCCTCCTCCTCGTCGTCGTAGGGGATCAGCGTGATCACCGGCCCGAAGATCTCCTCCCGGGCGATCGCCATGTCGTTGCGCACCCCGGTGAGCACCGTCGGGCGCACGAACCAGCCCGCGGCCAGGCCGTCCGGGCGGCCGAGCCCGCCCGCGACCAGCGACGCACCCTCGTCCAGGGCGCTGCCGACGAGCCGCTGCACCTTGTCGTAGGCGGCCTGCGAGATCACCGGGCCGATCGTGGCCCCGGCGTCCGGCGGGCCGACGGTGACGGCGTTCGCAGCGGCGGCGGCGAGCTCCTCGGCCTCGGCCAGCCGTTCGCGCGGCACCAGCCAGCGCGTCCCGGCGTTGCAGGACTGCCCCGAGTTCGCGCAGACGGAGCCGAGGTCGCGCGGGATCGTGACGGCGAGATCGGCGTCGTCGAGCAGGACGTTCGCGGACTTGCCGCCCAGCTCCTGCGCCACCCGCTTCACCGTCGGCGCGGCACTCTCGGCGACCGCGACGCCGGCGCGGGTGGAGCCGGTGAACGAGACCATGTCGACGTCGGGGTGCGAGGTGAGCGCGCTGCCGACGGTCGGGCCGTCGCCGTGCACGAGGTTGAACACGCCGGCCGGGACCCCCGCGGCGTGCAGCGCCTCGGCGATGACGACGGCGTTCAGCGGGGCCAGCTCGGAGGGCTTGAGCACCATCGTGCAGCCGGCGGCGAGCGCTGGGGCGACCTTCGCCGCGATGAGCAGCGGCGGCCAGTTCCACGGCGTGATCAGCGCGCAGACCCCGATGGGCTCGTAGCGGATGCGGGTGGCGCCGCGCGCCTCCTCGAACTCGAACTTCTTCAGCGCGTCGAGGGCGTAGGCGAACTGGCCGAGGCCCGCGCCGACCTGCGCGCCGTGGGCGAGGGCCTCGGGGGCGCCCATTTCGGCCATGAGCGCGGCGGCCAGCTCGTCGGCGCGCGCCTGGTACTCCTGCATGACGCGTTCGAGCAGGGCGATGCGGTCGGCGACCGAGGTGGTGGAGTAGCTCTCGAACGCGGCCCGGGCGGCGGCCACCGCGGCGTCGACATCCTCGGTGCCGCCCAGCGCCACGGTCGCGACCGGCTTCTCGGTGCTCGGGTCGAGCACGTCGAGGGTGGCGGTCGAGCGCGGTGACACCCAATCGCCGTTGATGTAGAAACGATCGGCGTTGCGCATCGTCACTTCCTCGGGTCTCGTCAGGGCAGGCCCGGCGGTCGTCGCGGTGACCGGGCGGCGCGTGCCGGTGGGGCCGCGGCTCCGGGCCGATCGCAGAACCGCACGCAGGCTATAAACGATTCTGGACTCTAACCGCGGCGGCCGGACAGGGTCAAGCCGTGCGGCCGGACCGACCGAGCCAGGGCCTCGCAGTACCATCATCGAAACGATTATGTGCGAGGATGCGGCCATGCCGTCCGCTCTCGGCGACCTGCGGATCGTCGACTTCTCCCGCGTGCTCGCGGGCCCTTTCGCCACCATGATGCTCGCCGACCTCGGCGCCGTCGTCACCAAGATCGAGCGTCCGGGCTCGGGCGACGACACCCGCGGATGGGGCCCGCCCTTCGACGCCCACGGCACCGCCACCTACTTCCAGTCCGTCAACCGGAACAAGCAGTCGCTGGCGCTCGACCTCACCGACGCCGCGGACCTCGCCACCGCGCGCGGGCTCGCCACCGCGGCCGACGTCGTCGTGGAGAACTTCCGGCCCGGCGTCATGGACCGCCTCGGCCTCGGCGAGGCAGCGCTGCGCGCGGCGAACCCACGGCTCGTCTACTGCTCGATCACCGGCTTCGGCCGCGGCGCCGGGGCCGACCTGCCCGGCTACGACCTGCTCGTCCAGGCGCTCGGCGGCCTCATGCACATCACCGGGGAGGCCGACGGCGAGCCCCAGAAGGTCGGCGTCGCACTCGTCGACGTGCTCACGGGACTCTTCGCCACCGTCGGCATCCTCGCCGCGCTGCGCCACCGCGACGCCACCGGCGAGGGCCAGCTGGTGGAGGTGAACCTGCTGTCCTCGCTGCTCGGCGCGCTCGTCAACCAGGCGTCGGCATACACGAGCGGCGGGGTCTCGCCGCGGCGGATGGGCAACAGGCACCCGAGCATCGCCCCCTACGAGCTGCTGCCCACCGCGGACGGCGAGCTCGTGCTCGCCGTCGGCAACGACCGCCAGTTCCGGGCCCTCTGCGGCGTGCTGGGCGCCGGCGCGCTCGCCGAGGACCCGCGGTTCACCATCAACACGGCCCGGGTCGCGCACCGCGACGCACTGCGCGCCGCGCTCGTCGCCCACCTGGCCGCGCGGTCGGCCGCGGACTGGGCGGTGGACCTCACCGCGGCGCGGGTGCCCGCCGGGGTCGTCAACGACGTCGCCGGTGCGTTCCGGCTCGCCGAGGCGCTGGGGCTCGCGCCGGTCGTCGAGCTGGCGCGGGCGGACGCGACGACGGTGCGGCTGCCCCGCAACCCGATCGGCCTGTCCGTCACACCGCCGACCTACCGCAGCGCGCCGCCACCGCTCGCCGACCGCTCGCCCGGCGGCTGCCGCGACCGCTCCCCCGGCCGCGCGAACGGCACGTGTGGGCCATAGGTCTTCCCAGGCGGGCCGTTCGCGCAGTGGGAGCGGTCGGAGAACGGGTGAGGGCGCGGCCGGGCATCGCGGCCTAGGGTGGCCGCATGAGCATCCCGGTGGATCTGACCGAACTGGCCCGGGTCCTCGAGCAGTTCGACTACGCCTACCTCCTGACGACGGACGCCGAGTGCCGGCCACACGTCGTCGCGGTGTCCGCCGTGGTGGAGCAGGGGCACCTCACGATCGGCGAGGTGGGGCGCCGCAGCCTCGCCAACGCGACGGCGCGCCCGCAGGTGACGGTGGTCTGGCCCCCGCCGGACCGCTCGGACCACACCCTGATCGTCGACGGGACGTGCACCCCGGCGGGAGCCGCCGGTGTCCGGGTGGTGCCGACGCGGGCGGTGCTGCACCGTCCGGCGCCCCCGAAGCCGGTGGCCGAGGGCTGCGGCAGCGACTGCATCGAGGTGCTCTCGCGTCCGTCGGAGGGGTGAGGCGCGCCCCACCGGAGGGCGTGCCGGCCGGGGCGGGGGTTGCCGCGCCCGTGCCGGCGCCGCGGCGCCCGGTCGGCGGGGCTGCCGGTCGCCCGTTCAACCCGCCCCGCCGCTCCCGGCGCTGTCGCCGTCGGCGCTCCGGGCGCCCTCCGCGTCACCGCTCCCGTCACCGCGGACGACGAGCACCGGGCACGGGGAGTGCTTGACCAGCTCCTTCGTCGTGCTGCCGACGAAGAAGTCGTGGAGCATGCCCCGCTCCTGCCGCCCGACGACCACGGCCGCGGCGTCCACCTTCCGCGCGACCCGGACGAGCGTCTCGCCGACGGTCAGCTCGTCGACGACGGCGAGCGCCTCGGCCGCCATCCCCATCTCCGCGGCGAGTGCCGCCCCGTGGCGGGCCAGCTCCTGGGCGTTCGCGGCGAGGGTCTGGTCGATCTGGGCCGCCCGGGCGTAGTCGACCTCCGCAGGGGGCAGGTCCAGGCTCGCACTGGGGATCGCGGCGAGATCGAAGGCGAGGCCCGCCTCCCACACGACCACGACCAGCCCGCGTCGTGGCGCCATCAGCGCCGCGGCCGTGCGCAGGGCGTGCCGCGATGCGGGGGAGCCGTCGAAGGCGATGACCACGGGTCCGGAGCTCATGCGCCGAGTCTGCCCCGTGATCGGCGACGGCGGACGGCGCCCCGCCGCACGTCCCGGCCAGACGGCCCGCCGCGGGGTGGCGTGACCCTTCCGCCACGCGCGGCGGCCGGGCAGGCTGACCCCGACCCGTCCGGGTCCGCGAGGGGGACGCGATGTCGCTGCAGGACCGCATGCGGGAGATGTTCACCCGCATGGTCGAGGCCAAGGACGCCTCGCTCGTCGACGCCTTCTACGACCCCGACTTCGTGCTGACGACGAACGGGCAGGCCCAGGATCTCGCCGCCTTCCGGGCCGGCCACGAGCGGGTCTACCCGACGGCCATCACCTACCGCGTCGAGTACGACGAGGCGAGCTGGGTCGAGTCCGGGGACCGGCTCGCCGCCCGGATGTGGATCACCACGCAACGGCCCGGTGGGCCGCCGCGCCGGATCGAGGTGGTGCTGGTCGCGCAGTACCGGGCAGGCCGACTGCTGCGGCTGCACGAGCTGACCTGGCCGGACTGGTCGAACCTGGCGGAGTTCGAGGCCTACTCCGGCGCGGAGGCGGGCGGGTAGCGGTAACGCTCTCGGCGCCGCGGACGAGCCCGCGGACGACGGCGTCGACGCACAGCAGGGCGGGCGTGACGAGCAGAGGGAGACGACGTGCAGATCGCCATGATCGGGCTGGGCCGGATGGGGGCCAACATGGTCCGCCGGTTGATGCGGGCGGGCCACGAGTGCCACGTCTACGACGTCTCGGCCGCGGCGGTGGCTGCGCTCGAGAAGGAGGGCGCGCGCGGGGCGTCGTCCGTCGAGGACCTGGTGGCGGGGCTCGCGCCGCCACGGACGGTGTGGCTGATGCTGCCCGCGGCCATCACCGGGGACAGCGTCACCGACCTGCTCGGCAGGCTCTCCCCCGGCGACGCGATCGTCGACGGCGGCAACTCCTCCTACCGCGACGACATCGACCGGGCGGAGACCGCGGCGGCCCGCGACGTCGACTACGTCGACTGCGGGACCAGTGGTGGGGTGTGGGGCCTGGAGCGCGGCTACTGCCTGATGATCGGCGGGCCGGACCGCGCCGTGGACCGGCTCGAACCGATCTTCGCCGCCCTCGCGCCCGGCGTGGACGCCGCCCCGCGCACCCCCGGCCGGACCGACGAACCCTCGCCCGCCGAACACGGCTGGCTGCACTGCGGTCCGGCGGGTGCAGGCCATTTCGTGAAGATGGTCCACAACGGCATCGAGTACGCGTTGATGGCCGCCTACGCCGAGGGCCTCAACATCATCAAGGGTGCGGGGGTGGGCGTGCGGCCGCCGGAGGCGGACGCGGAGACCGCGCCGCTGCGCGAGCCGCACTACTACCCCTACGACAAGATCGACCTGGCCGAGGTCGCCGAGGTGTGGCGGCGCGGCAGCGTGATCGGCTCCTGGCTGTTGGACCTCACCGCCGAGGCGATGCTCGCCGATCCCGAGCTGGAGCAGTTCAGCGGGCGGGTCTCGGACTCCGGTGAGGGCCGCTGGACGTCGATCGCCGCGATCGAGGAAGGGGTCCCCGCGCCCCTGCTCACCGCGGCGCTCTACTCCCGCTTCGCCTCGCGGGGCAGCGACCTGTTCGCCGACAAGGTCCAGTCCGCGCAGCGGCTACAGTTCGGCGGCCATCACGAGAAGCAGGCATGACTCCCACCCCGGGCGGCGTGCTCGTCCTGTTCGGCATCACCGGCGACCTCGCCCGCAAGAAGATCATCCCCGCGCTGTACCGGCTCACCGCGCGCGGCCGGCTCTCGGTGCCGGTGATCGGTGTCGCCCTCACCGACTTCGACGACGAGCGGCTGCGGGCGCACATCGCCGAATGCGTCGGGCCGCACGCCGATCCCGAGCCGCTGGAACGCCTGCAGAAGGCCACCACCATCGTCGCGGGCGACTACGCCGACGCCTCGACGTTCAGCAGGCTCGCCGCGGCCGTCGACGAGCGGGCCGGAGCGGACGCGTTCACCCTCCAGTACCTCGCCGTGCCGCCTTCACTGTTCGGCACGGTCGCCGACGGGCTCGCGGCGGTCGGCCTGCACACCCGCTCGCGGCTGATCGTGGAGAAGCCGTTCGGGCACGACCTCGCGTCCGCCCGGGCCCTCGACGCCCTGCTCAAGCGGCACTACCCGGAGGAGCGCATCTTCCGGGTCGACCACTTCCTCGGCAAGGAACCGGTGGAGGACCTCCTCGTCCTGCGCTTCGCCAACACCCTGCTCGAACCGGTGTGGGACCGGCACTGGATCGACCACTTCGAGATCACGATGGCCGAGGACTTCGACGTCGCGGACCGCGGTTCGTTCTACGACGCCGTCGGTACGGTCCGCGACGTGGTGCAGAACCACCTCCTGCAGGTGCTGGCCTACCTGCTGATGGACGCCCCGCTCACCGATGGGGCCGACGACCAGCGCGACGCCAAGCACCGGCTGCTCCGGGCCGTGCGCGCGCTGGACCCGGCCGAGGTGGTTCGCGGGCAGTACGACGGCTACCTCGACACCCCCGGCGTGGCCGCGGGCTCCTCCACGGAGACGTACGTGGCCGCGACCTTCCACGTCGACGACTGGCGCTGGGCAGGCGTACCCGTTCATCTGAGGGCGGGCAAGGCGCTGCCGGCCACGCTGCTGGACATCGTCGCCGTGCTGCGCCCGACCCCGCGCGCCCTGTTCGGCGGCGAGTCGGCGAACCGGATCCGGCTGCGACTGCAGTCCGGCGCCGGGGTCACGTTCACGATGCTCGCCAAGCGGCTGGGCTCCGGCGACCGGGCCGTCGAGATCCCGGTGGCGGCCGAGTTCCGCTCGGTGCTGGGCACGCCGGACGAGGCGTACGAGCGGATCTTCGCGGACGCGCTGGCCGGCGACCCGACCCACTTCGCCCGGATGGACACCATCGTCGAGGCATGGCGGATCGTCGAGCCGATCCTGGACCGGCCAGATCCGCCCGCGCCCTACCGCCGCGGCACGTGGGGGCCACCCGCAGCCGAACACCTGCCGGGGCCCGAAGGCTGGGTGCCGCTGCCGCCGCCCGCACTCCCGGACACGGCACCGGAGGCCACGGCGCAGGAAGGCTGACGACGGCGGTCGGGCGGGGGGTGCACACCGTCCGGCGCCGCGCACACTCTCACGCGCCGGGCACACCGCCCCGCGCGCCGGGCACACCGCGGGCCATGTGCACGCCAACCCCACGGTATGCACGGCCGGACCGGGCACACCCCCACGCGCCGGGCCCACCCCCACGCGCCGGGCACACCCCCACGCACCGGGCACACCCCCGCGCGCCGGGCACACCGCGGGCCATGTGCACGCCAACCCCACGGTATGCACGGCCGGACCGGACACACCGCCCCGCACCGGGCACACGCCCGCGCGCCGGGCCCACCGCGGCGTGAAGGGGCGGCGTGAAGGGGATGCCGGGTCCGAGGCGGGACTCGCGCCGGTAGCGAGACCCGGCCGGCAGCGCCCGTCCGAGCCCGGTATCGGTGTAGGTCGTCCGACCTTCTCGAACGGAGGGCGGCGACCCGGTGACCGGCGTTACCACGGGCGGTTCCGCATCTGACTTTAGTGCGATAAAGTTAGATTGGCACTGTACCACCGGCGACGGAGGACGCGGCAGATGAGCGAAGCACCCGACACCGTCGTGCTGGTCCATGGCCTGTGGATGACCCCGCGCAGCTGGGAGCACTGGATTCCCCACCTCGAGGCCAAGGGCCTGCGGGTGCTCACGCCCGGCTACCCCGGCTTCGAGATCGAGGTCGAGGCCCTGCGGGAGCGCCCGGAGGTGATCAGCGAGCTCACCGTCCCCGAGACCGTCGAGCACCTCGCGGGGGTCGTCGAGGCCGTCGGCCGCCCACCGGTGATCATCGGCCACTCGTTCGGCGGCACCCTCACCCAGCTGTTGCTCGCCCGCGGGCTCGGTGCTGCCGGGGTCGTGATCGACTCCGCCCCCACCGAAGGTGTGCGTGTCACCCCGTTGTCCCAGGCGCGCTCGCTGTTCCCGGCGCTCAAGAACCCGGCCAACCGGCATCGCGCGGTCGGGTTCACCCCCGAGGAGTTCCACTACGCCTTCACCAACACCCTGACCGGGGCCGAGTCGCTCGCGGTCTGGGAGCGCTACGCCATCCCGGCCCCGGGCCGCTGGGTCTGGGACTACGGGCTGATCGCCAACTTCAAGCCCGGTCACCAGGACACCTGGGTCGACTTCACCGCGGACCGGGCACCGCTGCTGTTCATCGCGGGCGAGCGCGACCACATCATGCCGCCGTCGGTGAACCGGTCCAATGCCGAGCACTACCGCCGCTCCCCCGCGCTCACCGACTACGTCGAGCTCCCCGGCCGGGACCACTGGACGTGCGGGGCGCCGGGCTGGGAGGCGGTCGCCGACCGTGCCGTGGACTGGGCGCTCGCCCACGCCCGCCCCGGGGCGGCTGCCTGACGCAGGCCCGCCGGGCCGACTGCCCGACGGCCGCGCGCCGGGCCGGCCCGGCCGCAGGTCCTGCGACCGAGCGCCCGATGGGGCGGCCCGGGAGCGGCCGCCGGGCGGGCCCGGGGGCATGTCCTGCGCCGGAGCGACCGACGGCGGCCCCGGAGCCGCCGTCGGGCCAGCCCGACCGCACGTCCTGCGACGGACCACCCGAGGGCGGTCCCTAGAGTGAGCCGGTGGTGATGAGACTCGCGGGGGCGTTACGCTGGCGCGACGACGAACCGCTCGACGGCTACTGCCCGATCGAGCGGGCGCTGCGCGTGGTCGGCACCCGCTCGGCGATCCTCATCATGCGCGAGGCGTTCTACGGCGCCACCCGGTTCGACGAGTTCGCGGCCCGCACCGCGCTCACCGACGCGACCACCTCCACCCGGCTGCAGGGGCTCGTCCGGGCGGGCCTGCTCACCCGGCGCCCCTACCGCCGACCGGGCGAGCGGCGCCGCGACGAGTACGTCCTCACCCCCGCCGGGGCGGAGCTGATGCCGGCCCTGTTCGCGCTGTTGCAGTGGGCGAACGAGCACGACCCGCCGCCGTACCCGCCCGCCCTGCACCACGACGGCTGCGGCGAACCCGTGACCGTCACGGCGCGGTGCTCCGCCGGGCACGTCGTCGGCGCGGACGAGATCGCGGTCACCGCGCCCGGTCCCTTCGGCCTCGACGAACCGCTCCCGCCGGACGCGTGACCCCGGCTCGGTCCGCGGCGCCCCTCGGACACCGGGTGGGACGCGCTCCGCGCGACCGGGCGGAGCGCCTTCGGCCTCATCGCGAGCCGGGCCGCACCCCGACCAGCATCATCAGCGTGTCGACGAGCTCGTCGAGCGCCGCCTCCTGCGCCGCCCCGCCGAGGCCCGCGCACCACACCGGTGCCTGCGACATGGCGGCGTGCATGCACTGCAGCACCGTGCCCACGCCGGTGACGACGAACTCCCCCGACGCGACGCCGTTCTCGATCACTGTGCGGAACACCTGGTCGTGGCGCCGGCGCAGCTCCTTGATCCGGGCGCGCTGGGCGTCCGGCCACTCGCGGGGGACGAGGAAGAGCCGCAGCGCCGCCGGGTACTCGCGCACGGCGATGCCGACGTGCTCGCGCAGCAGCGCCCGCAGCCGCGCGCTCGCCGTCCCGTCCTGTGCGGCCGGGAGCCGCTCCAGCCGACCGGTCCAGTCCGCGCCGAGGGTCTCGATCGCGGCGGTGACCAGCTCCTCCTTGCTCGGGAAGTAGTAGTAGAGCGAGCCCTTGGTGACGTCGAGGCGCTCGGCCACGTCCTCCACGCTCACCGCGTCGTAGCCACGCTCGCCGAAAAGCTCGGCGGCGACGGTGAGGATCTCACGGATCTTGCGGTCGCGCTTGCGCGCGACCCTGCCCACCGGCTGGGTGCCGGTGGCCTCGACACCCGTCACAGCGCTGGTCATGGGGCCCAGGATCGCATTCTCTGACTCGTGGGTCAAATTTCTCCTCCAGGTATTGACTCTGCGGTCAAAGTTCGTCACGGTAGTCAGGAACCGAACGGGCAGGAGGACCCATGAGCGACTACGAGGACGTGCGCTACGAGGTCGAGGGCGCCACGGCCGTCATCACGATCGACCGGCCGCACCGCTACAACGCCTTCCGCGGGCGCACCGTCGAGGAGCTGATCCACGCGTTCCGCTCGGCCTGGGCCGACCGGGCGGTGCAGGCGGTGATCCTCACCGGGGCGGGCGAGAAGGCGTTCTGCACCGGAGGAGACGTCAAGCAGCGCGCCGAGACCGGCGACTACGGACCGACCGAGTCGGGCATGTTCGAGATCGGCTACCTGCACAAGCTCATCCGCGACATCCCCAAGCCCGTGATCGCCGCGGTCAACGGCGTCGCGATCGGCGGCGGGCACGTGCTCCACGTGCTGTGCGACCTCACGATCGCGAGCGAGACCGCCCGCTTCGGCCAGGCCGGGCCGCGCGTCGGCTCGTTCGACGCCGGGTTCGGCTCGGCCTACCTCGCGCGGGTCGTCGGCGAGAAGCGGGCGCGGGAGATCTGGTACCTGTGCCGCCAGTACGACGCGCACACCGCCGAGCGCTGGGGCCTGGTCAACGCCGTCGTCCCCGCGGACCGGCTGCTCGACGAGGCCAAGGCGTGGGCCGCGGAGATCGGCGAGAAGAGCCCCACGGCGATCCGCTTCCTCAAGCAGTCCTTCAACGCCGACACCGACCACCAGGCGGGGCTGTCCAACCTCGCGATGTCCGCGCTGGACCTGTTCACCGCCTCCCCCGAGGGCCTGGAGGGCGCCACCGCGTTCGCCGAGAAGCGCCGGCCGGACTTCGCCCGCCACGTGATCGCGCACTAGCCATGGACTTCTCCCCCACCCCCGCACAGGAGGCCTTCCGCGACCGCGCCCGCGCGATCGCGCAGGAGACCCTGCTGCCCGGCTACCAGGAGCGCGAGCGGGCCGCCCGGATCGACCGGGGCCTGCGTCGCGAGATCGGCGCCCTCGGCCTGATCGCCCCGGAGCTCCCGGTGGAGCTGGGCGGGCGCGGCGCGGACCGGCTCACCGCGGGCCTGGTCACCGAGGAGATCGGGCGCGGCGACATCAACGTCGCGTACCTGCAGGTCGTCGGCTCGCTCGTCGGGCAGATCCTCGCCGCCAACGCCACCCCCGAGGTGGCCAAGGAGTGGGTGCCGCGGATCTGCTCGGGCGAGGAGATCGTCGGGATCGGGCTCACCGAGCCGCACGCGGGCTCGGACGCCGGGATGCCGCGGCTGGTGGCCGAACGGGCGGGCGGGGACTGGGTGCTCACCGGCGCCAAGTCCCTGTCATTCGCAGCCGACGCCGCCGCCACCGTCGTGTTCGCGCGCACCGGCCCGTCCCGACAGCGCGGGCGCGACATCAGCGCGTTCCTCGTCCCTCTGGACCGCCCCGGCGTCACCCGCGAGCCGGTGCCGGACATGGGGACGAAGGCCGTCGGCCGCGGGCTCGCCCACCTTGACGGCGTGCGGATCCCGGCCGACCACCTGCTCGGCGAGCCGGGTCGCGGGTTCGCCCAGGTCATGCACGGCTTCGACTACAGCCGCGCGCTGATCGGCCTGCAGTGCCTCGGGGCGGCCGCCCAGACCGTGGACGAGACGTGGGCCTACGTGAGCACCCGCGAGGCGTTCGACCGCCCGCTGTCCACGAACCAGGGTGTGGCGTTCCCGCTGGCGGAGGCCGAGACGCTGCTCGCCGCGGCCCGGCTGCTGTGCCTGCGCACCCTGTGGCTCAAGGACACCGGCGCCCCGCACACCGCCGAGGCCGCCATGTGCAAGTGGTGGGCCCCCAAGACCGCATACGACGTCATCAACCAGTGCCTGCTGCTGCACGGCCAGTACGGCTACCGCACCGAGCTGCCGGTCGAGCAGCGGCTGCGCGACGTGCTGGGCCTGCAGATCGGCGACGGCACCGCACAGATCATGAAGCTCGTCATCGCCCGGCAGCGGCTGGGCCGCGAGCTGGCCCCCTGAGAGGAACCACCATGGGAAAGCTGGACGGCAAGATCGCGATCGTCACCGGGGCCGGGCGCGGCATCGGCCGGGGCATCGCCGAGAAGCTCGCCGCGGAGGGCGCGACGGTCGTCGTCACCGACATCGACGAGGCCACGGCCAAGGAGACGGCCGAGGCCGTCGGCGGTGTGGGGATCCGCACGGACGTCACCTCCCGCGAGTCCGTGGACGCGATGGTCGAGCAGGTGCGCCGCGACCTCGGCCGGATCGACGTGCTGGTCAACAACGCCGGCTGGGACAAGGTCGGCCCGTTCGTCGACTCGGACCCCGCGGACTGGGACCGCATCGTCGCCATCAACCTCTACGGCGTCCTGCACACCAGCCACGCCGTGCTGCCGGTGATGCTCGATCAGGGCTCGGGCACGGTCGTCAACATCGCCTCGGACGCCGGGCGCGTCGGCTCCTCGGGCGAGGCCGTGTACGCGGCGGCCAAGGGCGGGATCATCGCGTTCACCAAGACGATCGCCCGCGAGACCGCCCGTGGCGGCGTCACCGCGAACTGCGTGTGCCCCGGCCCGACCGACACGGCGCTGTTCGCCTCCGTCGGCGGCGACAACCCGAAGCTGCGCGAGGCGCTCACCAAGGCCATCCCGCTGCGCCGGCTGGGCCAGCCGTCCGATCTCGCCAACGCCGTCGCGTTCCTGGCCTCCGACGAGGCCGCGTTCATCACCGGGCAGACCGTCAGCGTCAGCGGCGGCCTGACGATGTGCTGACTCAGTGCTGAGGAGAATTCCGTGGCCTTCGAGACCCTGCTCACCGCCGAGCGCGTCGACCGGCACACCCGGGACGGCTTCTGGCGCAACCGTGTGATCACCGACTTCCTCGACGAGCGCGCCGACGCCACGCCGGACAAGGTCGCGTTCGTCGACTCGCGGCGCTCCGTCACCTACGCGCAGCTGCGCCGGGAGGTGGACCGTTGCGCGCTGGGCCTGCTGGAGCTCGGCGTCGGGCCGGGTGACGTGGTGTCCTTCCAGCTGCCCAACTGGATCGAGTGGGTGGTGGTGCACTACGCGGCCACCCGCATCGGCGCGATCTCCAACCCGCTCATCCCGATCTACCGCGAGCGCGAGGTCGGCTTCATGGTGGGGCTGGCCCGCTCCAAGGTGATCGTGGTGCCGCGGGAGTTCCGCGGGTTCGACCACGTCACGATGGTCGAGAAGCTGCGCCCGGACTGGCCCGCGCTGCAGCACGTGCTCGTCGTCGGTGAGCCGTCCTGGGACGACTTCGCCGCCACGCCGTGGGAGTCCCGCCGCGACCCGGCCGAGCTCACGTCGCTGCGCCCGGACCCGAACGACGTCACGCTGCTGATCTTCACCTCGGGCACCACCGGCGAGCCCAAGGGCGTCATGCACACCCACAACACGGTCGTCGCGGCGAACGACCCGCTGCCCGCACGGCTCGGCATCACCGAGGACAGCGTCATCCACATGGCCTCGACGCTCGCCCACCTCACCGGCTTCCTCTACGGGGCCCGCCTGCCCGTGCAGAACGGGGCCACGGGGGTCCTGCAGGACGTCTGGGACGCCGCCCGGTTCGTCGAGCTCGTCGAGGAGCACGGGATCACCTACACCTCGGCCGCCACACCGTTCCTGCACGACCTGGTGACCGCGCCGAACCTGGGTGGGCACGACGTGTCGACGCTGCAGCGCTTCTGCTGCATGGGCGCGCCGATCCCGCGGGCCCTGGTGCGCGAGGCGCGGGCGAAGCTGCCCGGGCTCGTGGTGGTCGGCGGCTGGGGCCAGAGCGAGGATGCGCTGGTCACGCTCGGCATCCCCGGGGATCCGGACGACAAGATCATCGACACCGACGGCTACCCGGGGCCGGGCATGCGGATCCGGGTCGTGGACGACCTCGGCGACGAGCTTCCCCCGGGCACGGACGGGCGGCTGCAGGTCACCGGACCGTTCCTGTTCGTCGGCTACGCCGAGCGGCTCGACGCCACCCGCGCCTGCTTCGACGGCGAGTGGTTCGACACCGGCGATCTCGCGAACATCGACGCCGACGGCTACCTGCGCATCTCCGGGCGCACCAAGGACGTGATCATCCGTGGCGGGGAGAACATCCCGGTCGCGTACGTGGAGAACGTGCTCTACGAACACCCGGACGTGGCGGGCGTCGCCGTGGTCGGGACGCCGGACCCGCGCCTGCAGGAGCGCGCGTGCGCCTGCGTGGTGCTGAACCCGGGCGCGGAGCTGACCTTCGCGCAGATGAAGGAGTTCCTCGCGGACAAGGGGGTGGCCAAGCAGTACTGGCCCGAGCGGCTGGAGGTCATGACGCAACTGCCCCGCACGGCCAGTGGGAAGATCCAGAAGTTCCGGCTCCGCGAGCTGGTCGGAGGCACGTCGTGACGGAACTGGCGCACGACTACCTCGACCTCGACAGTCTGCTCTCCCCTGCCGAGCGGGAGGTTCGCGAGCGCGTCCGCCAGTTCGTCGACGAGCGGATCCGGCCGAACATCGCCGGCTGGTACGAGACGGCCCGCTTCCCCGTCGAGATCGTGAAGGAGATGGGGGCGCTCGGCCTGCTCGGCATGCACCTGAAGGGCTACGGCTGCCCCGGGCGCAGCGCCGTCGAGTACGGCCTGGCCGCCCTGGAGCTGGAGGCGGGCGACTCGGGGCTGCGGACGTTCGTCAGCGTGCAGGGCTCGCTCGCGATGAGCGCGATCGCGAAGTTCGGCTCCGAGGAGCAGAAGCGCGAGTGGCTCCCGGCGATGGCCGCGGGCGAGCGGATCGGCTGCTTCGGGCTCACCGAGCCGACCGCGGGCAGCGACCCGGCGAGCATGCGCACCACCGCCCGTCGAGACGGGGACGGGTGGGTGCTCGACGGTGCCAAGCGCTGGATCGGGCTGGCGTCGTTCGCGGACGTCGCGGTGATCTGGGCCCGCACACCCGAGGGTGTGCGCGGGTTCCTCGTCCCCACCGCGACGGACGGCTTCACCGCCACCCCGATCGCGCCCAAGCTGGGCATGCGGGCCTCGGTGCAGTGCGACATCGCGCTGGAGGGCGTCCAGGTCCCCGGCACCGCGGTCCTGCCGGGCGTGACGGGGCTCAAGGGCCCGTTCTCCTGCCTCAACGAGGCCCGCTACGGGATCATGTGGGGCGCCATGGGCGCGGCCCGCGACGCCTACGAGGCGGCGCTGGCCTACGCGCTGTCGCGCGAGCAGTTCGGGGTGCCGATCGCGGCGTTCCAGCTCACCCAACAGAAGCTCGTCGACATGGTGCTGGAGATCCAGAAGGGCATCCTCGTCGCGCTACAGACGGGCAGGCTCAAGGACGCGGGACGGCTGCGGCCCGAGCAGATCAGCTTCGGCAAGCTCAACAACGTCCGCACCGCGATCGCGATCTGCCGCGAGGCGCGCACGGTGCTCGGCGGCAACGGGATCACGCTGGACCACTCGCCGCTGCGCCACGCCAACAACCTGGAGGCCGTGCGCACCTACGAGGGCACCGACGAGATCCACACGCTGATCATGGGCCGGGCGATCACGGGGATCGCGGCGTTCGGGGGTGGGTCGTGACGAGCGACTACTACCTGCTCGACGAGACCCTGCCGCCGGACGCGCTCGCCGTCCGGGACCGGGTGCGCGCGTTCGTCGACGCCGAGGTCCTCCCGGTGATCAACGACTACTGGGACCGGGCCGAGTTCCCGTTCCCGTTGGTGCCCAAGCTGGCCGCGCTCGGCGTCGTCGGCGGGGTGATCGAGGGGTACGGCTGCCCCGGCCTCTCGCGGCTGGCCGCGGGGATGGTGACGCGGGAGATGTCGCGCGTCGACGGCAGCGTCAACACCTTCCTCGGCGTTCAGACGGGCCTCGCGATGGGCTCGATCGCGCTGCTGGGCGATGAGGAGCAGAAGCAGCGGTGGCTCCCGCCGATGGCCGCGCTGGACGCGGTCGGCGCCTTCGCGCTCACCGAGCCGGGCCACGGCTCGGACTCCGTGCGGCTGGAGACGACAGCGCGCCGCGACGGGGACGGCTGGGTGCTCGACGGCGCCAAGCGCTGGATCGGCAACGCGAGCATCGCCCAGGTCGTGGTGGTGTGGGCCCGCGACGTCGCGGACGGGCGGGTGAAGGCGTTCGTCGTCGAGCCCGGGACCGACGGCACCGAGGGATTCACCACGGAGCTGATCACCGGCAAGATCGGTAAACGCGCCGTCTGGCAGCCCGACGTGACACTGCAGGGGGTGCGCGTCCCGCTGGGTCACAAGCTCGCGGGCGCGGAGTCCTTCCGCGACGCGAGCCGCGTCCTCACCGCCACCCGCGGCGGTGCGGCGTGGGAGTCGCTCGGGCACGCCATGGCCGCCTACGAGATCGCGCTGGACTACGCCACGCGCCGCGAGCAGTTCGGCAAGCCGATCGCGAGCTTCCAGCTCGTGCAGCACAAGCTGGCCGGGATGCTCGCCGAGGTCACGTCCATGCAGCTCTACTGCTTCCGGATGGCGCAGCTGCAGGACGAGGGCCGCTTCACCGGGCCGATGGCGTCGCTCGCGAAGCTCCACCACGCGCGCGCGGCCCGCCAGGTCTGCCTGGACGCCCGCGACGTCCTCGGCGGCAACGGCCTGCTCCTGGAGCACCACGTGGCGCGCCACCTCACCGACATGGAGGTCGTGCACACCTACGAGGGCACCGACCACATCCAGGCGCTCATCGTCGGCCGCGACGTCACGGGGATCCCGGCGTTCGCCTGATCGTCCGGAATCGGCCGTGAGCGCGCGGTGTTGGCCCGGGTGTGCAGGTGGAGATCTGGTCGGACGTGGTGTGCCCGTGGTGCGCGATCGGAAGGGCCCGGTTCACGTCGGCGCTCGCCGGGTTCGCGCACGGCGACGAGGTCGAGGTCCGGTGGCGCAGCTTCGAGCTGGACCCGTACGCGCCGCGGGAACGGCCCGGGCCGCTCGACGAACATCTCGCGGCGAAGTACGGGCTGCCGCTGGAGAAGGCCCGCGAGATGCAGCGGCAGATGACCGCGACGGCGGCGGCCGAGGGTCTGGAGTTCCGGTTCGACCGCGCCCGCGCGGGCAATACGTTCGACGCCCACCGGCTGCTGCACCACGCCGTCGAGACCGCGGGTCGCGCAGCGCAGGACCGGCTCAAGGGGGCGCTGCTGTGCGCGTACCTCACCGACGGGGAGCCGATCGGCGACCCGGAGGCGTTGGTACGGGTGGCGGCCTCGGCCGGGATCGACCCCGACCGGGCCCGCGACGTCGTCGAGAGCGACCGCCACGCCGACGACGTCCGCGACGACGAGCTGCAGGCCCAGCGGTACGGCATCACGGCCGTGCCGTTCTTCGTGATCGACGCCCGGTACGGGGTGGCGGGTGCCCAGCCCGCGCACGTCCTGCGCGAGGCGCTCGACACCGCGTGGACGCGCACGCACGCGTCGGTCCCCACCGGCCGTGACGACGGCGGGGACGCGTGCGCGGACGGCAGCTGCGCCGTCTGATCCGGATCAGGACCCGCTGTGCGCGGGTACGGCGACCACGTCGGCGCGCGGCTGCGGCGTGTACGTCCCGTGTCGGCGGCCAGCCCGACGAACAGGATGCCGAGCGTCGGGACGAGGAAGCAGGTGGGGATCGCCCAGACGTTGTCGGGGGCCGTGTTTGCGTGGGCCACCAGCTGCATGACGCGCCCGATGCCGTCACCGAAGAAGGACACGGTGAGCGCCACCAGCGTCGCGTCGGTCCAGCGACCCCGGTTCACCGTCCGCACGCACAGCACGCCCACGACGCCGAGCGCGATGTCGGCCCAGCCGATCTCCCACTGGAACATCGACGGCGTGTAGCCGATGGAGGCCGCGACCTCGGCCGAGGTCGGCCCGGTGTGCCCGAACCCGCCCCAGAGGTTGAACGCGGCCATGCCGACGATCAGCCAAAGCGCCGCCAGCTCGTACACCCGGCCCGCGGTGCGTCGGATCGGCGAGCGGTCGAGTGCGACGTGGGCGAGGAAGCCGACGATGACGACGGCCCACTGCGCGGTGAAGAATCCCATGATCTGTGCTCCTGTTCTCGTTGCTCTTCGTACGGACGTGGTGCTCGGGTCAGCGACCGGCGGTCGTGACGGTCGTGACGGTGGTGGGGTTCGCGGCCGCGGGCATCGACCACCTCGCCGGGCGCTGGGACGACGCCGTCGCCGAGCTGGACGGCGGCATCGAGGCCGCCGCCGTCACCGGCACCGGGTGGCTGTCGCGGCCGATCGGGCTGCTCGTGACCATCCGCAGCAAGCGCGGCGAGCTGGACGCGGCCGCGGCGGAGATCGAGCGCTGGAAGGTCCGGGGGCTGCCCGAACAGTTCGGGCTCCGTTCGTGGAACTCGGCGAGATCCTGGTCGGCGAGGCGCGGGGGACGCGGCGGACGTCGTCGCGGCGGCCCGGCAGCGTGGACGGCGCCGCTCACGGGCGGGCGGGCGGTCTGGGCACCGCTCGCCGGGCCGGAAATCGCCCGGATCGCGCTGCGGGTCGAGCTCGCCACCACCGTCGCGCGCGTACGGGCGTGAACCCAGCTCCGGTACGGACGCGTGCCAGGGCACCAGCCCCCGCGGCAGGCCGGCCACCCGTCGCGTGCGGCATGACGGCGAGTGCGGTGGGCAGCCGGATCGCGAACAGCCGGGCGGTGTCGAGGGCGTTCATGCTCACGACGCGTTCATGCTCACGACGAGGTGCCCGCGCCCCGCGCTCCCGCCGAGAAACTCCACCTCGCAGACTCCGGCCACCTCGCAGACGCCGGACACCCCTCGCAGACGCCGCAGCCCCTGCGAAGCACACCGAACCCCTGCGAGGCACGCCTGCCCAACCCCTGCGCAGCGCACCGAACCCCGGCGAGGACGCCCACCGCCCCCTGCGCGACCACCTCGCAGACCTGAGCGCGGGCTCCCAGGCACCGCGCAGACGCCGGACACCCCTCGCAGACGCCGCAGCCCCTGCGAAGCACACCAAACCCCTGCGAACACCCCGCTCAACCCCTGCGAAGCGCGCCGAACCCCTGCGAGGCACGCCCGCCCAACCCCTGCGAAGCGCGCCGAACCGCTCCCCGCGCGCCGAACCGCCCCCCGCGCGCCGAACCGCTGCCCGCGCGCCGAACCCCTGCGCAGCACTCCGAACCCCTGCCGCGCCCCCCACAACCCCCGCGAGGACGCCCGCGCCTGCGGAGCGCTTCAACAGATCATCGCGGCCGCAGCCGCAGCTCCTGCATCCCGCCGTCCACCGCCAGCGTCACACCGGTGGTGGAGCTGCACCGGGGGCTGGCGAGATGGGCGACCGCGGCGGCGATCTCGTCGGCGGAGACCAGCCGCCCGTGCGGCTGGCGCGCCTCCAGCGCGGCCCGCTCCGCCGCCGGGTCCTCGGCGCGGGCGAGCAGGCGCCCGATCCAGGGGGTGTCGGCGGTGCCGGGCGCCACGCAGTTGACGCGGATGCCCTCGTGCAGGTGGTCGGCCGCCATCGCCCGGGTGAGCGCGTGCACCGCGCCCTTGGTCGCGCTGTAGAGCGCCCGCTGCGGCAGACCGGCGGTGCCGGCGATCGAGCCGGTGTTGACCACGGCCGCCGCCGGGGAGCGGCGCAGCGCGGGCAGCGCCGCGCGGGTGACCCGTACGATCCCCAGCAGGTTCACGTCGAGGACGCGGTGCCACTCGTTGTCGGGGTTGTCGGCGACGGTCCCCTGCGCGCCGACACCCGCGTTGTTGACCAGCACGTCCAGGCGCCCCCACTCGTCGAGGACCCGCGCGACCGCGGCCCGCACGGACGCGTCGTCGGTGACGTCGGCGCACACCGGCAGGGTCCCCGGCGGCGCGCCGTCGGGATCTCGGTCCAGCACGGCGACGTGGGCGCCGTCGGCCAGCAGGCGCCGGGCGACGGCCGCGCCGATGCCCGACGCGCCCCCGGTCACCGCGGCGACGAGACCCGCGAACTCGTCCCCGCTCACGGCGCGGCCACCAACTCGTGGCGCTGGCGGCCGAGCCCGTCGATCTCGACCTCGACGACGTCGCCCGGGCGCAGGTACGGGAACCGCCCGGACAGTGCGACCCCCTCGGGGGTGCCGGTCAGCACGACGTCGCCGGGTTCGAGGGCGAGGTACTGCGACAGGTCCCGGACGAGCGCCGCGACGTCGAAGATCATGTCCTTGGTGCTCGAGTCCTGGCGCGGCTCGCCGTTGACCCAGCTGCGCAGCCGCAGCCCGGCCGGGTCGAGCGCGTCGGCCGTGACGAGCCACGGCCCGAGCGGGCCGAAGCCGGGGGCGCACTTGCCCTTGCTCCACTGCCCGCCCGAGTGTTCGAGCTGGTAGGCGCGCTCGGAGAGGTCGTCCGCGAGCACGTAGCCCGCGACGAACGCGAGCGGGTCCTCGTCCGCGCCCAGGTAGCTCGCGCGCCGCCCGATCACCACCCCGAGCTCCACCTCCCAGTCGACCTTCTGCGCGCCCGGCGGGATCGTCACCGGATCGTCGGGGCCCGCGAGGCAGCTCGGTGACTTGAAGAACAGGACGGGGCGCTGCGGCGGCGCGGAACCGGACTCGGCGGCGTGCGCCGCGTAGTTCATCCCGATGCACAGGACCGCACCCGGCCGGGCGACCGGCGCGCCGATCCGCAGCCCGGCGGCGCCGGACAGCTCGGGCAACGAGCCCGCCTCGTGGGCGGCGCGCACGCGGGCCGGGCCGTCCGCGGCGAGGAAGGCCGGGTCGATGTCCGGTGTGACCGCACGCAGGTCCAGGACGGCGGCGTCGGTGACGAGGGCGGGGATCTCGTGACCGCGCGGTCCGAGACGGGCCAGCTTCATCGGTGAACCACTCCCAAAGGTCTGATCTCCAGGCCGCAAGTCCCGGTGAACTTGGGGCCAGATCACTGTTGACGGTACAGACATCCGATGTCTACCGTGTGGCGCGTCACAAGGAAAGGGTGCCCGTGAGCCTCGTCACCGCGCTGCACACCGTCGACGTCCGGTTCCCGACCTCGAGGTCGCTGGACGGCTCGGACGCCATGAACCCCGACCCCGACTACTCCGCCGCCTACGTCCGGGTGGAGACCGACGCGGGCGACGGGCTCGCGGGCCACGGCTTCGTCTTCACCATCGGCCGCGGCAACGACGTCCAGGTCGCCGCGATCGATGCCCTCGCCGACCGCATCGTCGGCGCCGAGGTCGAGGAGCTGCTCGGGGCGATGGGGGCCACCTGGCGCAGCATGGTGCACGACTCGCAGCTGCGCTGGCTGGGGCCGGAGAAGGGCGTCATGCACATGGCGATCGGCGCCGTGGTCAACGCCCTGTGGGACCTCAAGGCCAAGCGCGCGGGCCAGCCGCTGTGGCGCCTGCTGGCCGCCATGTCGCCCGAGGAGCTCGTCGAGCTGGTCGACTTCCGCTACCTCACCGACGCGCTGACCCGCGAGGAGGCGCTGCAGATCCTGCGCGCCGCCGAGCCGGGCCGCGCCACGCGCGAGGCGGAGCTGCTGCGCGGGGGCTACCCGGCCTACACGACGAGCCCGGGCTGGCTCGGGTACGACGACGCCAAGCTCGTCCGGCTCGCCGAGGAGGCCGTCGCGGAGGGCTTCCGGCAGATCAAGCTCAAGGTCGGCGCCGACCTGGACGAGGACCGCCGCAGGCTCGCGCTCGCCCGCGGGGCCGTCGGGCCCGAGGTCGCGATCGCCGTCGACGCGAACCAGCGCTGGGACGTCGCCGAGGCGATCACCTGGGTCAAGGAGCTCGCGGCATACGACCTGGCCTGGATCGAGGAGCCGACCAACCCCGACGACGTGCTCGGCCACGCCGCGATCGCCCGCGCCGTCGCACCGGTACCGGTGGCCACCGGCGAGCACATGGCGAACCGGATCATGGTCAAGCAGTTCCTCCAGCAGGACGCGCTGCAGGTGCTGCAGATCGACGCGACGCGCGTGGCCGGGGTCAACGAGAACATCGCGAACCTGCTGCTCGCCGCGCGCTTCGGGGTGCGGGTCTGCCCGCACGCGGGCGGTGTCGGGCTCTGCGAGCTGGTGCAGCACCTGTCGATGTTCGACTTCGTGGCCGTCTCCGGCACCCGCGACGGGCGGGTGATCGAGTACGTCGACCACCTGCACGAGCACTTCGTCACCCCGGTCGAGATCCGCGACGGCCACTACCGCCCGCCGCTCACCCCGGGGTCCGGGGCCGAGATGCACCCGGGGTCGCTGGCCGGCTACGCGGTGCGCGGCGATGGCTGACCCGGCGATACAGCCCGCACTGCCCCGGGTCGGGCTCGGCGGTGCGGACCTCGGCAACCTGCACCGTCCGCTCCCCGAGGCCGACGCCCGGGAGCTGCTGGTGGCGGCGTGGGACGGCGGCGTCCGCCACTTCGACACCGCCCCGCACTACGGCCTCGGCCTGTCCGAGCGCCGACTCGGCCGGTTCCTCGCGCAGCACCCGCGCGACGGGTACGTCCTATCGACGAAGGTGGGCAGGCTGCTGCGGCCCACCCCCGAGCGGGCGGGCGCCGCGGACCTCGCGCAGGGGTTCGCGGTGCCCGCCACCCACGAGCGGGTCTGGGACAGCTCCCCCGCCGGGGTGCGGCGCAGCCTCGACGAGTCGCTGGAGCGGCTCGGGCTCGACCGCGTCGACATCGCCTACCTGCACGACCCCGACGAGTCCCCGGTCGGGACGGCCGCGACGCTCGCGGAGGGCCTGCCCGCCCTCGCCGAGCTGCGCGCCGCAGGCGTGGTCGGGGCCGTCGGCGTGGGCTCGAAGTCCACGTCGGCACTGCTCGCGGCCGCCCGGACGGGACTCGCGGACCTGCTGATGGTGGCGGGCCGCTACACGCTGCTGGACCGGCAGGCCGGCGCCGAGCTCGTCGCCGAGTGCCGCGTCCGGGGTATCGGGATCGTCGCGGCGGGGGTGTTCAACTCCGGCCTGCTCGCCACCGACGAGGCGGTGCCCGACGCCCGCTACGAGTACGCCCCGGCGCCCGCGGACGTCCGCGCGCGGGCGGAGCGGCTCCGCGCGGTGTGCGCACGTCACGGCGTGGCGCTGCCGGTCGCCGCGCTGCAGTTCCCGCTGCGCGAGCCCGCCGTGCGCGCGGTCGTGCTCGGCGGGCGCAGCGCCGGGCAGGTGCGGCAGAACCTGACCCGCCTGCGCACGCCGGTGCCGGACGCGCTCTGGGCCGAGGTCGCGGACCGCCGGGAGGTGCGCGCGTGACCCCCGCGACCCGTACGGTGGACGCCCACCTGCACCTGTGGGACCGCTCCCGCAGCGGGTACGGCTGGCTCACCCCGGCCCACGGCCCGCTCCACACCGACTTCACCGCGCGGCAGGCCCGCGCCGATCTGGATGCCTGCGGCGTCGCGCGCGCCGTCCTGGTCCAGGCCGACGACACCGAGGCCGACACCGAGTTCCTGGTCGAGACCGCGCGCGCCCATCCCTGGGTGGCCGGGGTGGTCGGCTGGGTCCGCCTCGACGACCCGGACACCGCAGCCCGCCAGCTCGACCGCCTGCTCACCGGCGGCGCCGTCTGCGGCATCCGCCATCTCGTGCACGACGATCCCCGCGACGGGTTCCTGGAGCTGCCCGCGGTGCGGCGATCGCTGCGGCGCCTCGCCGCCGCCGGGGTCCCGTTCGACGTGCCCGACGCCTGGCCCCGCCATCTCGCCGGCACGGCCGCGCTCGCCGCGGACCTGCCCGAGCTGAGCGTCGTGGTGGACCACCTCGGCAAGCCCCCGTCCCCCGGCCCGGAGCGCGACGGCTGGCGCCGCGCGCTCGCCGAGGTCGCGGCCCGGCCGAACACGGTGGCGAAGGTGTCCGGGCTGCAGACGCCGGGCCGCCCGACCACCGTCGCGGGCCTGCGCCCGCTGTGGGACACCGCCCTGGAGCTGTTCGGCCCCGGGCGGCTCATGTGGGGAAGCGACTGGCCGATGACCTTGCTCGCCGACGGGTACGCCGCCATGTGGCGCGCGCTGCGCACGCTCGCCGACGAGCTGCGCCCCGCCGAGCGGGCGGCGCTGTTCGGCGGTACCGCGCACCGCGTCTACCGCCTGGAGCCCAAGGAGGACCTCCCGTGCTGACCTCGACGCCGCCCGCCACCGCACCCCGCACGGCCGAGACGGCGACGCCGCTGCTGGAGATGCGCGGGGTGAGCAGGAGCTTCCCGGGCGTGCTGGCCCTCGACGACATGCACCTCACGCTGCGCGGCGGGGAGGTGCTCGCCCTCGTCGGCGAGAACGGCGCGGGCAAGTCGACGCTCATGAAGGTGCTCTCCGGGATCCACGCCCCGGACGCGGGCGAGTTGCTCCTCGACGGCGAGCCGGTGACCGTCACCGGGCCGAAGCACGCCCAGGAGCTGGGCATCAGCATCATCCACCAGGAGTTCAACCTGATGCCCGACCTCACGGTCGCGCAGAACGTGTTCATCGGCCGCGAGCCCCGACGCGCCGGGCTGCTGCTCGACGAGCGGGCCCTCAACCGGCGCGCGCAGGACCTCATCGACCGCCTGCACCTGCCGCTGCGGCCCACCGACGTGGTCGGCACGCTCACCGTCGCGCGCCAGCAGATGGTCGAGATCGCGAAGGCGCTGTCCTACGACGCCCGCATCCTGATCATGGACGAGCCGACGGCCGCGCTCACCGACGCCGAGGTGGCGGTGCTGCACGACATCATCCGCCGCTTCCGCCGCCCCGGGACGGGGGTCGTCTACATCTCCCACCGCATGGACGAGCTGAAGGTCGTCTCGGACCGGATCACCGTCATCCGCGACGGCCGCTACGTCGACACCCTCGACACCGCGACGACCACGACCGCCCAGGTCGTGGCCCGGATGGTGGGCCGCGAGATCCGCGGCGACGCGGGCCCGGAGGGGGTGCGCCCGGACCGCGAGACTCTCCTGACCGTCGACGGGCTGTGCACCCGCGCGCTGCTGCGCGACGTCTCCTTCGAGCTGCGCCGCGGGGAGATCCTCGGTTTCGCCGGGCTGATGGGCGCGGGCCGCACCGAGGTGGCCCGCGCCCTCGTCGGTGCCGACCCGATGAGCGCGGGCACCGTCACCCTGCGCGGCAGGCCGGTGCGGATCGGCGGGCCCGCCGACGCCGCCCGCAGGCGCATCGGCTACCTGTCCGAGGACCGCAAGCACCTCGGTCTGCTGGTCGAGCAGGACGTCACCGCCAACGTCGTGCTGAGCTCGCTCGCCGAGCGCTTCACCCGCTTCGGGTTCGTGCGCGCCGCTGCGGCGCGGGCCGCCGCGCGCGAGCTGGTGGGGTCGCTGCGGGTGAAGACGCCCTCGCTCGAGCAGACCGTGAAGAACCTCTCCGGCGGCAACCAGCAGAAGGTCGTGCTGGCCAAGTGGCTCGCGAAGGACTGCGACGTCCTGATCGTCGACGAGCCCACCCGCGGCATCGACGTCGGCGCGAAGGAGGAGATCTACGCGCTGCTCAACGACCTGGCCCACCGGGGGAAGTCGATCATCATGATCTCGTCGGAGCTACCCGAGGTGCTGCGCATGTCCCACCGGATCGTCGTGATGTGCGAGGGCCGGGTCACCGGCGAGCTGTCCGCGGCCGAGGCCACCCAGGAACGGGTCATGCACCTCGCGACGCTGCGATCCGACACCGGCACCGGCACCAGCCCGGAGGAGGCAGGAGACCGATGAGCTCGCCGACGAGCGTCACCCCGGAACACCACCTGACGCACGCCGCGCAGGAGACCGCGCGGCGCACCCTGCGCGAGCGGCTGCAGCAGCTCCTCGCGTTCGCGGGGCTGATCGCGATCTTCGCGTTCTTCGCGGTCCTCAGCCCGAACTTCCTCAACTACGGCAACGTCACCAACATCCTGTTCTCCACCGTGGTGATCGGGACGCTGGCGCTGGGCACCACGTTCGTCATCATCACCGGCGGTATCGACCTGTCCATCGGCACCGGCATGGCGCTGTGCGCGGTCATCTCCGGCGTGCTGATCGTGGACCTGGGCGTGCCGCTGTGGCTCGGGGTGCTCGGCGCGATCGCGTTCGGCGGCCTGATCGGCCTGGTCAACGGGTTCAACGTCTCGGTGCTCGGGCTGCCGCCGTTCATCGCGACGCTCGCGATGATGCTGGTCGCCCAGGGCCTCGCGCTGGTGATCTCGGGCAGCGCCCCGATCTACTTCACCGACTCCCCCGGCTACCTGGAGCTGTCCACCGGCAGCCTCATCCCCGGCACCAGGTTCCCCAACGCGGTGCTGATCCTGGCCGCCGTCGCGGTGCTGGCCGGCGTGACCCTCAACCGCACGCTGCTCGGCCGCTACACCTACTCGATCGGCAGCAACGAGGCCGCCACCGCGCTGTCCGGAATCGACGTGCGTCGCTGGAAGATCATCATCTACACCCTCGCGGGACTGTTCACCGGCCTCGCGGGCGTGCTGATCTCGGCACGGCTGGGCTCGGCCCAGCCGGCCACCGGGCTGGGCTACGAGCTGCAGGCCATCGCGGCCGTCGTCATCGGCGGCACGTCGCTGTCCGGCGGCAAGGGCTCCATCGTCGGCACCGTGATCGGCGCGCTGATCATCTCGGTGCTCAACAACGGCCTGCAGATCATGTCCATCCCGCAGGAGTGGCAGAACGTGATCCTCGGCTGCGTGATCCTGCTCGCCGTCTACGCCGACCAGGCCCGCCGCGCGACCCGCTAGCCCGCCGACACCCCGGCCGCCACCCCCAGAGCACCACCACCACGCTTCGAGCAAAGGAGTTCGACCATGCGGTTCCACCGACTCGCCGCGGCCGCCGCAGCGGCGCTCGTCCTCACCGCGACGGCCTGCGGATCCTCCGGCGGCACCCAGTCCGGCGGCGCCCAGGCCGGGGGCGACCCGGCCGACGAGCCGTACATCGCGATCGTGTCCAAGGGCTTCCAGCACCAGTTCTGGCAGGCCGTGAAACAGGGCGCCGAGCAGGAGGCCCAGAAGCAGGGGGTGCGGATCACCTTCGAGGGGCCCGCCACCGAGTCCGACGTCGAGGCGCAGGTCACGATGCTCACCAACGCCATCGGCAAGCAGCCCGCCGCGATCGGGTTCGCCGCCCTGGACTCCCGCGCCGCGGCGCCGCTGCTGGCGCAGGCCCAGGCCGCGAACATCCCCGTCATCGCCTTCGACTCCGGCGTGGACAGCGACATCCCGCTCACCACCGCCGCCACCGACAACAAGGCCGCGGCGGCCGAGGCCGCCAAGCACATGTCCGAGGCACTCGGGGGCACCGGCAAGGTCGCCCTCGTGGTGCACGACCAGACCAGCAAGTCCGGCACCGACCGCCGCGACGGGTTCGTCGAGTGGATGAAGGCCAACGCCCCCGGCATCCAGCTGCTCGAACCGCAGTACGGCGGCGGTGACCAGGCGAAGTCCGCCGACATCACCAAGTCCATCCTCGCCGCCAACCCCGACCTCAAGGGCATCTACGGCTCCAACGAGGGCTCCGCGATCGGCGTCGTCAAGGGCGTGCAGGAGAGCGGCAGGCAGGGCGTCACGATCGTCGGCTTCGACTCCGGCCAGGCCCAGATCGACGCGATCAAGGACGGCGCGATGCTCGGCGCCATCACCCAGAACCCGATCGGGATGGGCGAGCAGGTCGTCGACGCCGCGGTGAAGGCGACGAAGGGCGAGGAGCTGCCGAAGGTCATCGACACCGGCTTCTACTGGTACGACAAGTCCAACGTCGACTCGCCGGAGATCACCGCGGTGCTCTACCAGTAGGCCACCACCGGCCCACCCACGGCGGGCGGGGCGCCGGTCCGACGGCGCCCCGCCCGCCGCCGCGCGCCCGGACGCTCACAGTGCTCACCGTGCCGTGGGCACCGTCAGGCCAGCGCCCGGCGCAGCCAGGCCGCCACACCGCTGACGTGCACCGTCATCTGCGCGGACGCGAGCGTGGCATCGCCCGACTCCAGGGCGTCCACGATCGCGCGGTGCTCGGTGAGGGTGCGCTCCACCGAGCCCTCCTGGGTGAGCCCCCGCCACACGCGGGCGCGCAGCGTGCTGCTCGACAGCGTGTCCAGCAGCCGTGTCAGGTAGGCGTTGCCCGCGCGCTCGGCGATGTGGCGGTGGAACACGATGTCGTTGGCGACGAGCTCGTCCACCGACGTCGTGGAGTCCACCTGCGCGACCAGCTCGCGCAGGTGCGCGACGTCGGCCGGGGTCATTCGCGGGGCGGCGAGCGCCGCGGCGGCGGGTTCGAGGATCCGGCGCACCTCGAACAGCTCCAGCACCGAGTCGTCCTGGTGCACGTCCACCACGAACGACAAAGCCTCCAGCAGGAGGCTCGGGCTCAAGCTCGTGACGTAGGTGCCGTCGCCGCGGCGCACGTCCAGCACCCGGACGACCTCCAGTGCCTTCACCGCCTCGCGCAGCGAGCTGCGCGACAGCCCCAACGACTCGCTCAGCTCCTTCTCCGGAGGCAGGCGGTCGCCCGGCTTCAGGTCGCCCGCGCGGATCATCTCCTTGATCCGCAGGATCGCCTGGTCGGTCACGGCCACCCGGGAAGTCTAGGCCGACCCGGCCACCTGCCGCGGCGCCCTGTCAGGCAGTGATCAGGACGGCGGTCACGACAGCGGTCAGGACCGTGCCGGCATGCGCGGGAACCACCGCCAGGCCAGGACCGCCGCCGCCGCGCACACCGCCGCGGCCAGGAGCGTCGCGGCGGCGAACCCGGCCACCTGCGTCACGTCGCCCTCGACCAGCTCGGCACCGTTCACCTCGGCGAAGACGGCACCGGCGACGGCGGCTCCCAGCACCGCACCGCACTGGCGGGCCTCGGTCCCGAGGCTCGCGGCGAAGGCCCGTCGCTCGTCGCCGAGGGCGAGGAACGGGCCCGTCCCGGCGGGGGTGAACACGGCCGGGCGGGCGAGCGCGAACGCCACCAGCCCCGGGACGAGGACGGCCACCCCGCCGACCGGGGCGAGCACCGCCAGGAGCGCCAGCCCGGCGGTCGCGAGGACGAGGCCGCCGACCACGAGCGAGCGCGGCCCGCGCCGGTCCGCGACGCGGCCCGCGGCGACGGACAGCAGCGGGGTGCCGATGCCCGCGAGCGCGATCAGCACGCCCGCGACGACGGCGCTCTGCCGGAGGCCGTGCTGCAGGTACAAGGTGAGCGGGATGGTCGCGGCGAAGACCGCGAACTGGATCGCGAACAGTGCCGCCAGCGAGGCGACCAGCAGCGGGTCGCGCAGGGCGCCCCGGGCGGTGCCCGGTGCTCCGGCCGGGCCGCGTGACGGCGTGATCGAGCGCCTGCCCAGCACCAAGGCCGTCGCCAGGACCGGAAGCGTGACGAGGAAGACCCAGCGCCAGCTCGCCACCTCCAGGAGCAGCCCGGCCACCAGCGGGCCGAACACGAGCAGTGTCGTCCCGCCCGCGGCGAACACCCCGATCGCCCAGCCACGCTCGGCGTCGCCGACCGCCCGGGTGGTGTTGCTGAGCGCGAGCGGGGCCACGATCGCCCCGCCCACGCCCTGCACGAACCGGGCGGCGACGAGCAGCCCGATGGTCGGCGCACACGCGCACAGCACGCAACCGGCGGCGAACAGGGCGAGCCCGGCGAGGAAGGTGCGGCGGCGCCCGAACCGGTCCGCGATCCGGCCCGCGACGACCATGAAGGCCGCGAGCGCGGCCAGGTAGGACGTGACGACCCAGGGCAGCACCACCGCGTCGCCGCCGAGATCGCGCCCGATCGCGGGCAGCGCGACCGTCACGGCGGTCTGGTCGAAGAACACCACGGCGTTCGCCGAGATCGTGGCGACGAGGACCTCGCGCTGCCTGCGGTCCAGCGCGCGCCAGCCGGAGGGCGGCGCGGGAACCGGGTGGGCCATCGTGGTCGGAAGGCGTGGTCGTAAGGCGTGGTCGGACGGCGTGCTCAGACGGCCCGTGCGCGACGGCGCAGCCGCAGCGACACCACGTGCCAGCGACACGCCGCCGACGCCGGGTCCGCGGCGATCCGCTCGCCCAGTCCCTCGTAGAACGCGGCGACGACGGCGTCGCGCTGCGCGGGCGTACGGTCCGCGTCGAGCCAGCGGAAGAACGGCCGCTCGGTGATCGCGCGCACGAACGGCAGGTAGCGGTGCGCGAACGCGTCCCGATCGGCGGGCGTGTCGCCGATGCCGTCCGGGCCACCGTAGGTGACGGCGTCGTCGGTGGCCGAGAGCTCCTCGTCGAGCAGGTCGTACCCGGCGGCGTCGACGGGGGCCCGCCACTCGGCGGGGGTGCGGTTCCAGGTCGGGTAGAAGATCCGGTCCGACTCCGCCTGCCGCAGCGTCCCGTCCGCGACCATCGCGTCGAGCTGGGCCCCGATCATCGTGAAAAGGCCCTCGGCGCCGGAGGTGCCGTCCGGCTCGGACGCACCCGCAACGAGGACGAGCTCGCCGTGGTCGACGAGCTCGCGGGCACGTTCGTGCAGGAAGGTCTCCCAGTCCTGCGCGGCGCGGCGCCGGAACGCCTCGCGCGCGGGCCCGTCCGGGAGCAGGTTCGAGTAGACCTGGCCGGGCACGGTGGTGGGCACGTCGCTGAGCCAGTGCAACGTGATCGCGCTCCACCCGAGGTGCAGGCGGCGCTCGGGGAACAGCGGCCCGTAGAGCGTGCGGCCCACGACGTAGGGGTAGATCCCGGTGCGCCCGGCCGGGTAGCCGTCGGGGCCGGAGAGCAGGCGAAGCAGCGGGGCGAAGTCGTTCTCGGGCAGGTCGGTGTGGGCGACCTCGATCGGGACGGCGGCGTCCCGGGCGCGCAGCGCGTCGATCGCCGCGGCGATCGGGGCCATCTCGTTCGCCCCACCCGCGCACCCGAAGTCCCCGACGAGCACCGGCTCGGAGATCGGGACGGCGGCAGCGGCCGCGATCAGCCGGGCGTCCGCCGCCCGCGCGGCGGCCCGCTGCGGCTGGGAGTGGCGGCTGTAGAACCCGTGGCCGAGCATCACGCTCTCGGCCGGAGTCGTGACCTTCGCCATGGCTGGGCACGTTACCTCTGTCGGGTGTTCGATGTCGCTACCGCGAGTCACCGATGTGTGCAGGAGGTCGCCGTGCCGGACCCGAAGATCCTCGGAATCGTGCTCGCCGGAGGCGCGGGGAAGCGCCTGGCGCCGCTCACCGACGACCGGGCGAAGCCCGCGGTGCCGTTCGGCGGGCTGTACCGGCTCGTCGACTTCGCGCTGTCGAACCTGGTCAACGCGGGCACCTACCAGATCGCCGTACTCACCCAGTACAAGAGCCACAGCCTGGACCGGCACATCACCACGACGTGGCGGCTGTCGAACCTGCTCGGCAACTACGTCACCCCGGTGCCCGCGCAGCAGCGGCTGGGCCCGCGCTGGTTCACCGGGTCGGCCGACGCGATCTACCAGTCGCTCAACCTGATCAACGACGAGCGGCCCGACCTCGTCGTCGTGTTCGGCGCCGACCACGTGTACCGCATGGACCCCCGCCAGATGTGGCGTCAGCACCTCGACGGCGGCGCGGGCGTCACGGTCGCCGGCATCCCCGTCCCGCGCGCGGAGGCCACGGCGTTCGGCGTCATCCGGACCGCGCCCGACGGGCAGCGCATCGACGCGTTCCTGGAGAAGCCCGCCGACCCGCCCGGGCTGCCCGGGCGCCCCGACGAGACGTACGCGTCGATGGGCAACTACGTCTTCAGCACCGAGGCGCTGCTCGACGCGCTGCACACCGACGCCCGCAACGACGGGAGCAAGCACGACATGGGCGGGGACATCGTCCCGATGCTGGTCGGGCAGTCCGCCGCGCAGGTCTACGACTTCCAGGCCAACCAGGTTCCGGGAGAGCCGTCGGGCTCCGCGCGCTACTGGCGTGACGTCGGGACGCTCGACTCCTACTTCGAGGCCCACATGGACCTCTGCGCGGTGGTGCCCGCGTTCGACCTCTACAACGACCGGTGGCCCATCCTCACCCACATCCCGTCGCGGCCGCCCGCGAAGTTCGTGCACGACGACGGCGACCGCGTCGGGCGCGCGGTGAACAGCGTCGTCGCCAACGGCGTGATCGTCTCCGGGGGTTCGGTGCGCGAGTCCGTGCTTTCGCCGGGCGCGTTCGTGCACAGCTGGGCGAGCGTCGAGCGCTCGGTCGTCATGGACTCCACCGACATCGGCCGCCGTGCCGTCGTGCGCGACGCGATCCTCGACAAGAACGTCGTGGTCGGCGAGGGCGTGCAGGTGGGGGTCGACAAGGAGGCCGACCGGGCCCGCGGGCTCGTGGTGTCCGACGGCGGGGTGACGGTGGTCGGCAAGGGGGCGAAGATCCTCGCCTGACCGGCGGCCGCGGCTCTTGATCCGCGTCCGCGGTCGGATCCGGCCATCCGTGGCCGCGTCGTACCGCAAACGCGGATCATGGCCGGCAGCGGCGGATCCAGGCTCAGTCCCGGTGCGGCAGCTGCGACCACGCCCGCGCGGCCGTGACGAGCTCGGCGAGCTGCGCCGGGTCGTCCAGTGCACGGCCCGTCATCGTCTCGATCCGGCGCAGCCGATAACGCACGGTGTTGGGGTGGCAGTAGAGCGCCGTGGCGGCGATCTTCGCCGAGCCGTGGCCCTCGACCCAGGCGTCGAAGGTGCCCAGCAGCAGGTCGCGGTCCTCGGGGGGAAGCTCCAGGACGTCGCCGAGGACGGCGCGGGCGGCGTCGAGCGCGGCGTGCGGGGCCGCGGCGACGAGGACGCCCAGCGGGCTGTCCCGGTACTGCTCCACGCCCTTCTCACCGGGATGGCTGCCCAGCGCGAGCCGGGCCAGGCGCAACGCCCACGACGCGAGGCGCAGCTCGGCGAACACCGGGCTGATCCCGACACGGCCGACCGACTGCCGGTCCAGCACGTGCAGGACGGCGTCGTTGCGCGACCGGTCCGGCAGCAGGATCAAGCCCAGCAGGAGGTCGGCCTGCAGCCGCCACACCGAGCGGACGTCGAGGACGGCGAGCGCGGACTCCGCCCGCGGCAGCGGGTCGTGGCCGAGCTCGGTCTCCGCGGCGACCACGACGAACGCGCCGTCCAGCGGAAGCCGCAGCGCGTCGGCCACCTCCCACAGCGACCCGGACGTGGCCGCACCGCTCAGCACCGCCTCGACGAGGACGGCCCGCTCCCGCTCGCGGGCCCGCACGAGCTGCTGCGCCTCGTCCCGGTAGGAGGTGACCACGGCGTCTCCGTAGGCGTTGTGCAGCGCGAAGACGACCCCGGCGAGCTCGACCAGAGCGCCGTCGGGCACCTCCGGCAGCGTGCGCGCTGCGGCGACGAGCGTCGTCCACAGCTCGGAGAACCCGATCCGGAACGCGCTCAGCACGTCGGCCAACGGGGCGCCCTGCCCGGCGCGGGCCCGGCCGGTCGCCTGCGGGGCCCGCAGGTCCGGGGTGGTCTCGGCGACGATGCCCTCGAGCATCCAGTCCACGTTGTCGTTGACGGACCGGCGCAGCTCGTCGACCGGCACCACGACATCCGCGGCGTAGAACGGGATCTCGGCACGGATCCGGTCGGTGACCCGGGAGAGCAGCCCGGGCAGGTCCCGGCGCACGGCCGCGGCGACGGCCTCCGCCGCCTTGCGCACCTGGGCGGGCGTCACGGTGGTCGTCGTCGACACGTGACGCAGCCTAGGCCGGTTGTCCCCGGGAACAAACGGGTTCACGCAGCCTTGTTCCCCGCTCCCTGTCGCGGCGGAGGGCCCGGCGGGACCCTCATGGCATCCGAAAAGCCACCGAGGAGTCGACGATGACCAGCCTTGCCCTGCAGCTCACCGAGTCCGCCGCCCAGCACCCCGACCGGCCCGCGATCCGCCACGACGACCGCGTCCTGACCTATGCCGAGCTCGACGAGGCCGCCGCCCGGGTCGCCACGATGCTCGCCGCCCGGGGCGTCACGCCGGGCAAGCCGGTCGGCCTGATGCTCCCGAACATCCCCGAGTTCGCGGTGCTCTACTACGGGATCCTGCGCGCGGGCGGCGTCGTCGTGCCGATGAACCCACTGCTCAAGGAGCGCGAGGTGGCCTACTACCTGGCCGACTCCGGCGCCGCGCTGCTCTTCGCCACCGCGGCGTCGCAGCCGCACGCGAGCACGGGGGCGCAGGCAGCGGGCGCCGAGGCGATCATCGTCGACGCCGGGTTCGCCCCGTCGCTCGCCGCGCACGAGCCGGTCGCCTCCGACGCCGCCCGTGCCGACGACGACGTGGCCGTGCTGCTCTACACCTCCGGCACCACGGGGCAGCCCAAGGGCGCCCAGCTCACCCACGCGAACCTTCGCCACAACGCCGCGGTCACCGCGACCACGCTGCTCTCGCTCGGTCCCGACGACGTCGTCATGGGCTGCCTGCCGCTGTTCCACGCGTTCGGCCAGACGTGCGCGCTCAACGCCGCGATCTGCAGCGGCGCGCAGGTCACGCTGCTGCCCCGGTTCGACCCCGCGACCGCGATCGCGATCATGGCCCGCGACGGCGTCACGGTGTTCGAGGGCGTGCCGACCATGTTCGCCGCGCTGGTGCAGCACGCCGAGCGCGCGGGCACGCAGGCACCCGGATCGCTCCGCCTGGCGATCTCCGGCGGCGCGGCGCTGCCCGTCCAGGTGCTGGAGGAGTTCGAGACCGCCTTCGGCGCGCCGATCCTGGAAGGCTACGGGCTCTCGGAGACCTCGCCCGTCGCGTCGTTCAACCACCCCGACCGCCCCCGCAAGGCCGGCTCGATCGGCGTCGCGATCTCGGGGGTGCAGATGCGGCTGCTCGACGACGCGGGGGTGGAGGTCGCAGCAGGCGAGGTCGGCGAGATCGCGATCCGCGGCCACAACGTCATGCGCGGCTACCACGGCCGCCCCGACGCCACGGCCGAGGCGATCCCGGACGGCTGGTTCCGCACCGGCGACCTCGCCCGCCAGGACGAGGACGGCTACTTCTTCATCGTCGACCGCAAGAAGGACCTGATCATCCGCGGCGGGTACAACGTCTACCCGCGCGAGATCGAGGAGGTGCTCTACCAGCACCCGGCGATCGCGGAGGCGTGTGTGGTGGCCGTGCCGCACGACTCGCTCGGCGAGGAGGTCGGTGCCGCGGTCGCGCTGCGCGGGCAGGCGTCGGAGGTGTCGACCGAGGAGATCCGGGAGTTCGTGCGCGACCGCGTGGCGGCCTACAAGTACCCGCGCCACGTGTGGGTCGTCGACGCCCTGCCCAAGGGCCCGACCGGCAAGATCCTGCGCCGCGAGGTCGAGATCCCGAGCGAGGTGACGTCGTGACCACCCTCGCCCCACCGCGACCGGTGACGGTCCCCGCCCGGGCGGGGACCGTCCCGGCGGCCGGGCCGGCGCCCGACGCCGACCCGGACGGCGCCGCCGCCCCGCTCGACATGCTGCTCGTCGACGGAGCGCTGGGCCCGCTGCGCAGCCTCGTGCCCGGCGGCTCGGTGCTGCGCCTGGCCACCGATCTCGCGCGGCGGCCCCGCACCGTGCTGCGCCGGGCGGGCGACCTCGGCGGCGAGCTCGGACGCGTCGTCGCAGGCCGCTCCGATGCGGCCCCCTCCGCGCGGGACCGCCGCTTCGCCGACGAGGCGTGGCGCACCAACCCGCTGCTGCGCCGCGTCCTGCAGGCCTACCTCGCCGCGGGCGGGACGGCCAGGGCGCTGCTCTCGGACGCCGAGCTGGACTGGCGCGACCGGGCCCGGCTGGAGTTCGCGCTGGACAACGCGATCGCCGCGTTCGCCCCGAGCAACAACCCCCTCACCAGCCCGACGGCCTGGAAGGCACTGATCGACACCGGCGGCGGCAACGTGGTGGCCGGGATCCGCAACCTCGTCGGCGACCTCGTCTCGGCCCCCCGCGTGCCGTCGATGGTCCGCCCGGACGCGTTCGAGGTGGGCACGGACCTCGCCGTCACCCCGGGCGCGGTGGTGGCCCGCACCGAGGTGTTCGAGCTGATCCAGTACGCACCGCGGACTCCGTCGGTCCGGACCCGGCCGCTGGTCGTGGTCCCCCCGGTGATCAACAAGTTCTACATCGCCGATCTCGCGCCGGGCCGCAGCCTCGTCGAGTACCTGGTCGACCACGGCCAGCAGGTCTTCATGGTCTCCTGGCGCAATCCCGACGCCCGCCACCGCGACTGGGGCCTGGACACCTACGGCGGCGCGATCACCGAGGCGATCGACGCCGCGCTGCAGATCACCGGCGCGGACGCCGCGTCCCTGCTCGGGTTCTGCTCTGGCGGCACGCTGCAGTCGATGGTGCTGGCCGCGCTCGCCCGCCGCGGCGAGCTGGCCGGGAAGATCGCGAGCTTCGGCCTGGCCGTCTGCGTCCTCGACCAGGAACGGGCCGGGGTCGCCGGGGCGCTGCTGGACGAGGGGACGGCCAAGACCGCCGCGGCCGTCTCCGGCGCGCGCGGCTACCTCGACGGGCGCACGCTGGCCGAGGTGTTCGCGTGGCTGCGGCCCGACGACCTGATCTGGAACTACTGGGTGAACAACTACCTGCAGGGTCGCGACCCGGCGCCGTTCGACATCCTGTTCTGGAACGCCGACACGACCCGGATGGCCGCCCGGCTGCACCACGACTTCCTCGATCTCGGCCTGGCGAACGCGCTGGTCACGCCGGGCGCGGCGAGCATGCTCGGCGAGCCCGTCGACCTGTCGGCCGTCACGGTCGACGGGTACGTCGTCGCCGGGGTGGCCGACCACATCTCGCCGTGGCAGAACTGCTACCGCAGCGCGCAGCTCTTCGGTGGCGACACCCGGTTCGTGCTGTCCACGAGCGGGCACATCGCGGCGATCGTCAACCCGGTGGAGAACCGCAAGGCCGCCCACCAGGTGGCGGCGCCGGCGGGCGACGCGGACGGCTGGCGGCGCACCACGCCCGTCACGTCCGGGTCGTGGTGGCCGGACTACCTCGCCTGGCTGGGCGAGCGCTCCGGCCCCGAGCAGGACGCCCCCGCCGACCTCGGTGCCCCGGGGCTGCCCGCCCTGGACGAGGCCCCCGGCACGTACGTCCTGGACCGATGAGTGCCGCGGCGCCCGAGGCCGTCCGGATGGTCGACGTCGCCGGGTCGCGGCTGCGGATCGCCGTGCGGCACGGCGATCCGGGACGCGTTCCGCTGCTGCTGGTCAACGGCATCGGCTGCGGGTTCGAGTCGTTCGACGCCCTCGTCGGCGCGCTCGACCCGGCGATCCCGGTGGTCCGCTTCGACCCGCCGGGGGCCGGGGGCTCGCCGCTGCCCGCCGGCCCGTACCGGCTGCCCGGGCTCGCCCGCACCGTCGTCGCGCTGCTCGACCACCTCGGGCACGAGCGGTGCGACGTCCTCGGGATCTCCTGGGGCGGCGCGCTCGCCCAGCAGATCGCCCGCACCGGGCAGGAGCGCTGCCGCAGGCTGGTGCTCGTCGCGACCGGCACCGGCGCGCTGATGGTGCCCGCCTCGCCGCGGGTGCTGCTGCGGCTCGCGACGCCCCGGCGCCACCGCGACCCCGGCTACGTCCGCCGCGTCGCACCCGATCTCTACGGCGGCTCGGCGCGCACCCGCCCGGAGCTCGCCGAGCACGTCCTGCACGACCACAGCCGGACCGGCCCGGCGCTGGGGTACGCCTACCAGCTGCTGGCCGCGGCCGGATGGACGAGCCTGCCGTACCTGCCGCTGCTGCGCCAGCCGACGCTGGTGCTCACCGGCGACGACGACCCGATCATCCCGCCGGTCAACGGCCGGCTGCTCGCCGCGCTGATCCCGCAGGCGCGACTGCACGTCTACCGTGGCGGCCACATCGAGCTGGCCGCCGACCCCGAACACCTCGTTCCCGTGATCGAGGAGTTCCTGACCCTCACCGGAGAGGACCTGTCATGACCCGCGACACGACCGACCTGCAGGCCGGCATCGGCGACGCCCTGGCCACCGACTACTTCAACCTGCGCGACCAGCTCACGCCCACCCAGCTCGACCACCTCACCCGCGCGCGCCAGTTCGTCGACGACCACGTGCTGCCCGACATCAACGAGTACTGGGACCGCGCCGAGTTCCCCTGGCCGATCGTCGAGAAGCTCGGCGCGTCAGGCCTGGTCGGCGACGGGATCGAGGGTTACGGCTGCCCGCCGATGGACCCGCTGTCCGCCGGGCTCGTCACGATGGAGCTCTCCCGTGGCGACGGCAGCATCGGCACGTTCGTCGGTGTGCAGGCCGGGCTCGCGATGCGCTCGATCGCCTCCTGCGGCTCGGAGGAGCAGAAGCAGCGGTGGCTGCCGGGGATGGCGCGCCTGGAGAAGCTCGGGGCGTTCGCGCTGACCGAGCCCGACCACGGGTCGGACTCGGTGGGGCTGGAGACGACGGCGCGCCGCGACGGGGGCTCGTGGGTGATCGACGGTGCGAAGAAGTGGATCGGCAACGGCACCATCGCCGACGTGATCGTCGTGTGGGCCCGCGACACCGAGGACGGGCAGGTCAAGGGCTTCCTCGTGGAGAAGGGCGCCCCCGGGTACGAGGCCCGCGTCATCGAGCGGAAGGGCTCCCTGCGCGCGGTGTGGCAGGCCGAGATCCGCCTCGACGGTGTGCGGGTGGACGAGGCGGACCGCCTGCCGGGGGCGAACTCGTTCAAGGACACCGCGCGGGTGCTCGCCGCCACCCGCAGCTCGTGCGCGTGGATGGCGCTGGGCCACGCGGTCGCGGGCTTCGACGCCGCGCTGACCTACGCCGGGCGCCGCGAGCAGTTCGGCCGCACGCTGGCCCACTCGCAGATCATCCAGCAGCGGCTGGTGCGGATGCTCGCCGACGTCACGGCGATGCAGCTCTACTGCCTGCAGATCGCGCGGCTCGCCGAGCTCGGCAAGCTCAGCGACACGCTCGCCGGCCTGGCCAAGCTGCACAACACGACGAAGGCACGCGCGGTGCTCGCCGAAGCCCGCGACCTGCTCGGCGGCAACGGGATCCTCCTGGACTTCCACGTCATGCGGCACATGGCCGACATCGAGTCCGTGCACACGTTCGAGGGCACCGAGACGATGCAGACCCTGATCGTCGGGCGCGACATCACCGGCGTCGGCGCGTTCCGCTGACAGGTGCCCCCGGGCGGATCGGGGCTGGTACCGCCGGGCGGGGGCCGGGGTCGGTGCTGCCTTCGGCGCCGAGCGCTCGCACACCGGGTGCTCGAAGATCCCGGGTACCCGCACGACCCCGGGTGCCCGCACACACCGGCGGGTGGCGGCACACACCCCCGGGTGCTCGCACACACCGCCGGCACTGTGTGCGAGCACCACCGCCCCTGTGCGAGCGGCCGAACACATGTGCGAGCGGGCCCCGACGGCGGGAACGGAGCCGGCCACGGTGACGCGGTCACCCGCGCCTTCATCACGCGCAGTGATCCGGGCGCGCGGAGGGCACGCAGGTGGTCCAAGGTCGCCACTCGGGTGGTGACGCCCTGTGGTGACACCGGGTCGTGCCGGGCTACGGTGACGGTGGCTCGATCCCGGTGGCTCGATCCCGGTGGCTCGATCCCGGTGGCTCGATCCCGGTGGCTCGATCCCGGTGGCTCGATCCCGGTGGCTCGATCCCGGTGGGCCGATCCCGGTGGCCCGATCCCAGCAGCCCGATCCTGGTGAAGCCCAGGCCGCCGCGGCGGCCCGCACACGGCGACGAGAGGCGGTCCGAGGTGCAGGTGTTCGTGATCGGCGCGGCGGGCGGGATCGGCAGGAGGCTCGGGCGCCTGCTCACCGCGCGGGGGGACGCGGTCACCGGCATGCACCGCGCCGCCGACCAGGCCGCGACGGTCCGCGACACCGGCGCGACGCCGGTGCCGGGCGATCTGATCGCCGACTCCGCACAGGATCTGGCCGCGCGGTTCGCGGGCCACGAGGCCGTCGTCTTCTCGGCGGGGGCGCACGGCACGGGGATGGACAGGACCACCGCCATCGACGGCGAGGGGCTGGTCAAGGCGGCCGCCGCCGCAGCAGGCGCGGGCGTGCGCCGGTTCGTGCTCGTCTCGGCGTTCCCCGAGGCGGGCCGCGGCCGCGCGGAGCGGTCCGCGGGCTTCGAGCACTACATGCACATCAAGAAGGCCGCCGACGCCCACCTCGTCACCACGGACCTGGACTGGGTGATCGTCCGGCCCGGGACACTCACCAACGAGCCCGGCACCGGCCGCATCGCGGCCGGCCCCGCCCTGGAGTACGGCACGGTCCCCCGCGACGACGTGGCCGCGTTCCTCGCCGCCGTGCTGCACGAGCCTGCGGTGAGCCGCACGATCGTCGAGCTCACCGCCGGGAGCACGCCGGTGGCCGAGGCGGTCGCCGCGCTCGCACGCTGATCGGCCGGGACAACGGCGGCGGGTCGCCCTATCCGCGCGCGACAGGGTCCGGCGGCCACGGCATCCCTAGCGTGGGGCCCGACACCGCGGGAGGGAGACGGCCATGACCGGCGCGCTCGGCCTGATCGAGACACGCGGTCTCGTCGGCGCGATCGAGGCCGCCGACGCCGCGGTGAAGGCCGCGAACGTGCGGATCGAGGGCTACCGCACGCTGCGCAACGGGCAGGTGTCGGTGCTCGTCCGCGGCGATGTCGGCGCCGTACAGGCCGCGGTGGCCGCCGCGACGGCGGCGGCCACCCGGGTCGGGGAGGTCTACGCGAGCCAGGTCATCCCGCGCCCGCACGCCGACACCGAGGACGTCGTCGCGCAGGCGATCACCCGGCCGGGCTGAGCCGCCGGGCCGCTACTCCCCCGGGTCGTCCAGCCCGCCCTGGTTGACCTGCAGCAGGCGCAGCGCGAAGTCCGCGCGCATCCGGTCCTCGTGGCGGGACAGGTCGAGCCCCGTGAGCTGGCGGATGCGTTCGAGCCGGTAGCGCAGCGTCTTGTGGTGCACGAACAGGCGCTCGGCGGCCAGCCGCTGGGAGCAGTCCGCGTCGAAGTAGGCCCGCAGCGTACGCACGAGCGCGCCGTCGTTCTCCCGGTCGTAGGCGACGAGCGGTCCGGTGACGTCGTCGATGAAGGTCTGCAGGTCCGGGTCGTCGCCCGAGCCCAGCAGGAGCCGGACGATGCCGAGCTCCTCGTAGAGGAAGACGTTCTCCCCGCCGAGCCGGCGCGCGGCCGCGGAGGCCGTGCGGGCCTCGTTGAGCGCGCCGGGCAGCTCCAGGACGTCGCGACGCTCCCGGCTCACCCCCCAGGAGGTGCGCAGGCCGGGACGGTCGCGCGCAATGGCGGTGGAGAACCCGTTCGCCACGTCCTTCGCCCCGGCCCGGTCCAGCTCGGCGGCGATGGCGACGAGGACGTTGCCGCGCAGGCTCGCGAGGGCGAGCCCCCGGCCGTCGTCGGCGGACCGGACGGTGCGCAGGACCTCACGGCGCACGCGGTCGGTCTGCGAGGTGTCCCAGCCGTGCTCGGCGGCCAGCTCGTCGATGTTCTCGATCCGGCCGTGGACGACGCGCAGCGCCCCGAGCAGCGACAGGTTGAGCTGCTGCGCGCGGGTGCGGGCGGCCAGCCGGTGCTCGATGGGGCCCTGCAGGAGATCCCAGAGCACCTGCTCGATCGCCTCCGCGCGGGCCCGGCTCGCGGCCCGCTCACGCAGCAGCGCCAGCGAGCAGGCCATCGCGACCTGCGCCGCCACCGACTCCATCAGCTCGGGGGCCTGCTTCCCGGGCAGCAGGACGACGTGCCCGACCCGGTCCCCGTCCGCGTACACCGGGCGGATCCAGCTGCGCGGAGCGACGCCGCGCAGGTCCGGCTCGCCGCCGGCGGTCCGCACGGACGGGGGCAGCACGCCGACGATCCGGGAGCCGCTGTGCGTGGCCATCAGCCCGCCGTCGGCGGCGTAGAGGCCGACCTCGCTCCCCAGCTCCGTGGCGACCGCACGCACCACCGCGGGCGTCCCGCCACCCTCGATCACCGTGGTCAGCAGGGTCTCCTGCAGCCGCGACGAGCGCCGCAGCACCGAGAGCTGGTGCTGCAGCGCGTCCCGGGCCCGGCTCACCTCGTCGGCGGCCGCGGCCTGCTCGTCGTGCAGCCGGGCGTTGTCGATCGCGATCGTGGCGAAGTCCGCGAGTGTCACCATGCGGCGCACGTCGCGCTCGGCGAACCGCGACGGTCGCCGCCGCCACACCTCCAGCACACCGACGAACTGGCCCTGCAGCCGCAGCGGGACGGCCAGCGCGGAGAGGGTGGCCTCCCGCGCGGCGAGCGACATGAAGTCCTGGCTGATCGACTTGTCCTCGAGGTAGGAGTCGACCTTCGCGGGCTCGCCGGTGAGGAACACCAGGCCCGCCACGCCCTGGCCGCGGCGCATCCGCAGCCGCGCCGTCTCGGCCACGCGGTTGCCCACGCACGAGCGCATGTGCAGGACGTCGCCCTCGCGCAGCAGCACCCCGCAGATGTCGGCGTCGAGCAGCCGCAAGGTGCGCTCGACGATCGTGCGCAGCACCTGGTCGAGGTCGCGCACCGACAGCAGCTGGCGCACCACGTCCTGCACCGCGGCCGCCTCGACGGCGGCGGACTCGATCTCCGTGTCGGACTGGCGGCGCCCGATGAGCAGCGACAACCACGCGCAGCTCTGCGCGAGCAGCCCGCGCCAGCTCGCGTCCAGCGCGACCTGCGGATCCCAGCACACCGCAACGCAACCGCCGTCCGCGGCGAGCATGCCCCGCGCGCACGGGAGCACCCGCCCGTCCGCGGGCAGGCCGGCGAGCCCGGTTCCGGGGCCGGCGAGCACCGTCCAGCGGTCGGCGACCCGGGCGGCGACCGTGATCGGGGTGCCCGTGCCCAGGCAGGCCAGCCCCGCGACGTGGCCCGCGGCCAGCTCCACGTCGGTCGGCAGGGTGGCGAGCAGGCGGACCAGCTCGGCGGTGGCCCCGTCGCGACGGAACACGGTGTCCGTCGCGGCGCTGCGGGTCGCGGTCGTGGTCCTCACCGCCTCGCTACGTCACGATCAGCGTCTTGAGACTACGTCGTTCCGCCATCGCCCGGTACGCGTCCGGAGCACCCTGCAGCGCCACGGTGTCCGGGGCGAGCAGCAGGGGATCGACGGCACCGGACGCGACGAGCGCCACGAGGGCGTCACCGTCGCGCATGAGGTCGCCGATCGCGAAGCGCAGCGTGAGCTCCGCCGCAAACGCGTCCGCGACGGGCAGGGGCCAGGTCGGCACGCCAGGTACCCCGACGGAGACGACGGTGCCGCGGCGACGGACAAGCCCGAACGCGCTGTCCAGCCCCACGGTGCCGCCCACGGCGTCCACGACGGCGTCCGCACCGCGGCCCGCCGTGATCTCGTCCACCACGGCGCGGGCCTCCTGCGGGACGACGGCGACGGAGCCCTGCGCGAGAGCGCGGCGCGCCGCCACCGGCTCCACCAGCACGACCACGCCCGCACCGCACGCCTGCGCGGCCAGCGCGGCGAGCTGACCCACCGGCCCGCCGCCGAGCACCGCGACGGTGTCGCCGGGGACGAGCTCCGCGCGGCGGATGGCCGCGTAGCCGGTGGCGAGGGTGTCGCCGAGGAAGACCGCGGCGTCCAGGCCGACTCCGCGCGGCAGCGGGCGCAGCACGATGTCGGCGAACGGGACGCGGACCAGCTCGGCCTGCGCGCCCGCCAGCGGTTCCCCGAACGCCGAACCGGTGCCGAAGAAGCGGCGCCGCTCGCATTCCCAGTGGTCGCCCCGGCGGCACCACCAGCAGGTTCCGCACGCGGTGAAGTCGGCGCCGACGACCGGGTCGCCGCGGCGGTGCCCCCGCACGGCCGTCCCGACCTCGACGACCTCCCCGGCGAACTCGTGACCCAGCACCGTGCCCGCCGGAAGGTGCTCGGGGTGCGCGACGAGGTGCAGGTCCGTGCCACAGACGGCCGACCGGCGGACCCGCACGATCGCGTCCGCCGGGTCGGCTAGCACGGGGTCGGGGACCTCGCGCACGCTCACCTCCCCGGCCTGCCCGCCGAACACCACCGCTCTCATGCGGTCCTCATGACACGAGCGCCCCCAGCCGTTCGCGGATCCGCTCCGCCGCCTCCCGCAGCGCGGCCAGCTCGTCCGGACGCAGGTCGAGCTCCACGATCCCGCGCACGCCGCTGGCGCCGAGGCGGGCCGGGAGCCCGACGTAGACGTCGCGGATGCCGTAGCTGCCGTCGGCGAACACCGCGGCCGGCATGACCTCGCCGGTGTCGGCGGCCATCGCGAGCACCATGTCCGCCGCCGACCGGCCGGGGGCGAGGAACGCGCTGCCGGACCGGAGCAGGCCGACGACCTCGGCCCCGGAGCCGCGGGCCCGGTCCACGATCGCGGCCAGCTCCGCCGCCGGGAGCAGCCCGGTGAGCGGGCGGCCCCCCGCGGTGGCCTGCGACAGCGGGATCACCATCTCCTCCCCGTGGCTGCCGAGCGCCCAGGCCCGCACCTCGTCCGCCCGGGCCACGCCGGTGAGGCCGACGAGCGCCTGGAAACGGGCGGTGTCGAGCACCCCGGCCATCCCGAGCACGCGCTGCGGTGGGAACCCCGACGCGCGCCACGCGTGCTGGGTCATCTCGTCGAGCG
>JBFWRR010000037.1:0-3961 GCA_050248815.1 Pseudonocardia sp.
GCGTTCAACCATCCCGCCCGCGCCGCGTATGCGAAGGTCGGGTTCACCCAGATCGCGAGCTTCGCGACCATCCTGTTCTGATCCGGCGCGGGGGCCCGTCGGCCGCAGTTTCGAACGACGGTCCTCGCGGATCGCCGTCGCGGAGTGAACCGACCGCCCGCCCGCCGCGTTGTCCCAGGTGTGCCCTCCCGAACCGCCCGCATGCTCGCCTGCGTGGTCGTGCTGCTGAGCACGCTCACCGCGTGCGGCCTGTTCGGCGGCGGCCCCGAGGACGCCGCCCGCGCCTACGCGCAGGCCTGGGCCGCAGGCGACGACGCGGCGGCCGCCGCGCTCACCGACGATCCCGCGGCCGCGGCCGCCGTCCTCGCGGCGGCGCGCACGGCGCTCGCCCCGGCGGGGCTGACCGCGCAGGTCGGCGAGGTACGCACGGTGGGGGAGGGCGCCGTCGCGACCGTCGACGTCGCGTGGGACCTCGGGCAGGGCCGAGCCTGGGCCTACCCGGTGGACCTGCAGCTCGCCCCGGCCGACACGGACTCCGGCTGGATCCTGCGGTGGGCGCCCTCGGCCGTCCACCCGAAGCTCGCCGCCGGGCAGCGCCTCGCCCTGCGCCCCGAGCCCGCCACCCCTGCCCCGATCCTGGATCGCGGCGGGCTGCCGCTCATGGCGCCCACCCAGGTGATCACGGTGCTGCTCGACAAGGCCGCAGCAGCCACGGCCGCCGCGCCGCTGGGCCGGGCGCTGGGCCGGATCGACCCGGGCATCACCGCGGCGTCCATCACCGCGGGTGCGGCGGAGGTCCCGGACGGGCAGGCGTACACCGTCGCGGTCCTGCGCGAGCGCGACTACACCCTGGTCAAGGACGACATCTACGACCTGGCCGGCGTCCGGTTCGTCCGCTCCGAGCGCCTGCTCGCCCGCGACGCCGCGTTCGGCCGCCAGATCCTGCCGCCGGTGCGCACCGAGATGGCCGCGACGCTGGACGGCGTACCCGGCTGGTCCGTCGTCACCGTCGGGGCGGACGGCTCAGCGGTGGACGTGCTCGCCGACACGGAACCCCAGCCCGGCCACTCCGTCGCCACCGGGATGAGCCTGGCCACCCAGATCGCCGCGGAGGATGCCGTCACGACCGTCCCGCAGGCCGCGATGCTCGTCGCGGTGCAGCCCTCCACGGGGCAGGTCCTCGCCGTCGCCCAGAACGACGCCGCCGACGCCCAGGGTGCGCTGGCGCTCACCGGCCGCTACCCGCCGGGCTCCACGTTCAAGATCGTGACCGCGGAGGCCGGGATCACCCAGGCCGGGCTCACCGAGGACGCGCCCGTCGCCTGCCCCGCGGGCGTCGTCGTCGACGGGCGCGTGGTCCCGAACAAGGGCGACTTCGACCTCGGCACCGTCCCGCTGCGGACGGCGTTCGCCCGCTCGTGCAACACGACGTTCGCCCAGCTCGGCGCGCGGCTCGCGCCCGACGGCCTGCCGGCGGCGGCGCGGAGCCTCGGCCTCGGCGCGGACTACGCCGTGCCCGGGCTGGTCACCGTCACCGGCTCCGTCCCGGAAGGCACGACCGAGGTGCTGCGCGCCGAGAACGGCTTCGGCCAGGGCGAGGTCCTCGCCTCGCCGCTGGGCATGGCGCTGGTCGCGGCCACGGTCGCTCAGGGGGCGACCGTCGTGCCCCAGCTGATCACGGACCGGCCGACGCAGGTGCTCACCGCCGCCACCGCGCCCGACGCCGCGGCGCTCGCCCAGGTCCGGTCGATGATGCGGGCCGTCGTCACCGAGGGGACCGCGTCGCAGCTCGCCGCGCGCGGCGAGGTGTACGGCAAGACCGGCACGGCGGAGTACGCCGCGGACGGCCGGGCCCACGGCTGGTTCGTCGGCTACCGCGGCGACGTCGCGTTCGCCGTCCTCGTCGTGGACGGGGGCTCGTCGGAGGTGGCCGTCGGGGTGGCCGACCGGTTCCTGCGGGCCACGGGTTAGCGTGTGCCGTGTCCAGCAGAATCCCGGTGCTCGCCCTCGCTGCCGACGCGGTCGCCGTCGTGGTGTTCGCGGCGGTCGGGCGCACCAGCCATGCCGAGCCGGACGAGGTGCTCGGCCTGCTCACCACCGCCGCCCCGTTCCTCGCGGCGGTACTCGCGTCCCGGGCCGTCCCGCTCGTGCGCGCGGCGCCCACGAGCCTGCGCGCCGGGCTCCTCGTGGTGGCCGTCACGGCGTTCGGCGGCCTGCTGCTGCGCGCAGCCTTCACCGGGCGCCTCCCACTGACGTTCGTGCTGATCACGACCGTCAGCCTGGCCGTGCTCATGCTCGGCTGGCGGGGGCTCTCGGCCCTCGTCGCACGCCGCGTCGCTCATCGGCGTGCCCGCCTACACTGAGCGGATGCCGTCCCGCACGTTGCTCACCAAGGGCCGCGTATCGCCGATGCGATCCGTTCCGGCCCACATCCCGCGTCCGGAGTACGTCGGCAAGGCGCGCCCGGCCCCGAGCACCGAGCCGTGGGTGCAGACGCCGGAGACGATCGAGGCGATGCGCGTGGCGGGGCGGATCGGCGCGCAGGCCCTGGCCGCGGGCGGCGCCGTCGTCGCGCCGGGCGTCACCACCGAGGAGATCGACCGCGTCGTCCACGAGTTCCTCTGCGACCACGACGCGTACCCGTCCACGTTGGGGTACAAGGGCTACCCGAAGTCCTGCTGCACGAGCCTCAACGAGATCATCTGCCACGGCATCCCGGACACCACGGTGATCCAGGACGGCGACATCGTGAACATCGACGTCACGGCGTTCATCGGCGGCGTCCACGGCGACACCAACGCCACGTTCCTCGCCGGGGAGGTCGCCGAGGAGGACCGCCTGCTCGTCGAGCGCACCCGCGAGGCGCTCGCGCGGTCGATCAAGGCCGTGCGCCCCGGACGGCCGCTGAACGTCGTCGGGCGCGTCATCGAGTCCTACGCCCGGCGCTTCGGCTACGGCGTGGTGCGCGACTTCACCGGTCACGGCATCGGCCGTTCCTTCCACAGCGGCCTCGTCGTGCTGCACTACGACGAGCCTTCGGTCGAGACCGTCCTCGAGCCGGGCATGACGTTCACCATCGAGCCGATGATCACCGCGAGCGGCGTGGTCGACTACGACGTCTGGGACGACGACTGGACGGTCGTCACCCGCGACCGGGGGCGCACCGCACAGTTCGAGCACACCGTCCTCGTCACCGCGGACGGGGTGGAGGTCCTCACCGCCGCCACGTAGCGTTCGTTGCCATGGCGAAGGTGTACGACGGCATCGGTCCCGAGATGGCGGGCTGGATCGCCCGCCAGCCCGTGTTCTTCGTGGCCACCGCCCCGCTTCACGCCGACGGGCTCGTGAACCTGTCGCCGAAGGGCACCATCGGCACGTTCCGCGTGGTGGACGAGCGCACCTTCGCCTATCTCGACATGTACGGCAGCGGCGTCGAGACCGTCGCCCATCTGCGCGAGAACGGGCGCATCTGCGTCATGTTCTGCGCCTTCGACGGGCGTCCGCAGATCGTCCGGCTGCACGGCACGGGTCGGCCGGTGCTCCGGGAGGACCCCGGGTTCGCCGAGGCCCTCGCCGGGTTCGGCGCCGCGGGGGAGGAGCGGCGGGACTACGCGCGGGCCGTCGTCGTCGTGCACGTCGCGCGGGTGTCGGACTCGTGCGGCTACGCCGTGCCCCGCATGGACCTCGTCGAGGAGCGGCCGGTGCTGGACAAGCTCTGGGGCGCCCGCGGGGCCGAGGCGGCTGCGCAGTACGCGGTGGAGCGCAACGCGACGAGCCTCGACGGGTTGCCGGGCCTCGTGCCCTGACGGCGCGCACCGCGGGTCGTGCACGTCCGGCGCGGTGCACAGCGTCGGGCGCGGTGCACAGCGTCGGGCGCGGTGCACACGGTCCGGCGCGGTGCACACGGTCCGGCGCGGTGCACACGGTCCGGCGCGGTGCACACGGTCCGGCGCGGTGCACA
>JBFWRR010000037.1:3971-6190 GCA_050248815.1 Pseudonocardia sp.
GGCGCGGTGCACACGGTCCGGCGCGGTGCACACGGTCCGGCGCGGTGCACACGGTCCGGCGCGGTGCACACGGTCCGGCGCGGTGCACATGGCGGGGTTGGCGTGCACACGGTCGGCCCTGTGCACGGGGACGCGGGGTGTGCACGGCGCGCGGGGGTGTGCACGGTGCGCGGGGGTGTGCACGGTGCGCGGGGGTGTGCACGGTGCGCGGGGGTGTGCACGGTGCGCGGGGGTGTGCACGGTGCGCGGGGGTGTGCACGGCGCGCGGGGGTGTGCACGCTCGGCCGGCGACGCGGGTGCGGCTCCCGCCGCGGTACCCGCGATCGCGGGTGTGGGCGGGTCAGCCGCGGCCGTTGGACTCCGCGTGCCTGCCTGTGACCTTCTCCTCCACCCGCGCACGCACCACGCCCGCGGCACCCTGCACCGCCGGGTGGTCCGCGACCCGCTCGTAGGTGCGCAGCAGCTGCTCGTACCGCTCGCGTCCCGCCCGCGCGCCCAGCACGTAGCCCACCGCGGCGCCCAACAGGAACTTCAGCATGGCTCTCCCCGAGGTCGGTGTCCGCGCCATCCTGCCGCAGCCGGCCCTTGCTCACGGGCGTTCCCCCGGCGAAGAGTGAAGCTTCTCCGCCCGCCGCTCGAAGAGGTGACCGTCCGTGACCCCAGCGCTGCGCCCCGTCGACATCACCGCGATCGACACCACCACGCAGGAGTGGGTGCCCTTCCCCATTCCCGCCATCGGCGTCGAGCTCACCGCCATGCCGCTCATGGACGACCCGGACACCGGCATGCAGGTCATGAAGATCATCTATCGGGCAGGGTTCACCAACCCGTGGCACACCCACCCGTGCGCCCACGGTGTCTACGTCCTGGAGGGGACGCTCACCACCCACCAGGGCTCCCACCCGGCCGGCAGCTTCGTCTGGTTCCCCGAAGGCGGCACCATGCACCACGGCGCATCGGAGGACGGCGACTGCACCATCCTCTTCATCACGAACAAGCCGTTCGACATCCACTACGTCGACCAGGAGTGACGGACCCGCCACTGTGTGTCGCGCACGGCCGCCTGCGATGAAGGGGGCCGCGCGCGGGGACCCGCAGTGCTCCGCTATCGTTGACGTCGCCGGCCGGGGCCGACAGCACGTCGATCCCCGCGCCACGGTCCTCCGTAGCTCAATTGGCAGAGCATGCGACTGTTAATCGCAGGGTTACTGGTTCGAGTCCAGTCGGAGGAGCAGTCTTCGCAGGTAGAGCTCATGCTGGGCGATCATGACCCCCCGCTGGTCTGCCGCACAAACTCCGCACTTCCGACTGCCCGACGCTCGGCGGCGGGCGAGTCCGGTCGGAGGAGTTCCCTCCCGGATCAGCGGGCATTCCGGGCTCGGTCGACCCGCGCGATCATGGCCTGGATCCTCGTCACCTGTCTCGACATGGTGGTGCGGGCCGCCCACCGGATGACCCGGCCGTCGCAAGCTCGCCAGGTCGGCTGCCGCGGATCGTCCTCCCGAGCATGGCCGCCGACGTGGGTACCGCGGGCCCGAGCGCGGCGATGGACGTGATGGACGCGGAGGCATGGTCGGTCGGGCAACCCCATCCCCGTCTCGCGTACGGCCTTGTCACGGTGGCGGTGTGGGAAACGCTCGCTCGTCGCTGACCGAAGCGGTCGGCCCGGTCGGCGCCAGCGGCCCGGAGCCGCGGTACTCCGCGAAGCGGTCCAGGGCGCCGCGGATCTCGGTGCGTCGGGTGGCGGGGACGGCCAGGGCCGACTCGTAGCGCAGCCGGGCGACCGGATCCTCCGGGCAGCTTCGAGGAACGACGTCGCGCAGGTAGTCCTCGACGTGGGCGTGGTAGCGGCGGCGCAGGCCGACGTCGGGTTCCCGCGTGGCGAGCCAGGCGATGAACGGCGCGAGATGGGCGGCGACCTCGGGCACAGGGGGTGCGCCGCCGGCGCGCAGCCCCGCGGCCCTGCGTGCTACGGGCATCGGTGCTGCGCACCGGGGAAACTGTTCCGCCACGGTCGGCTCCTCTCCGCTGAGGGACCGGTCGGCTCCGGAGATACCCGGATCGCGTGCGGAGCATGCGGCTCGCCCACGCGGGCGTCAGCAGCACACCTCATCCGGCACGACCAGCGACAACCTGCCCCCGTTCCGGCCGGTACGGCGAGCGCAGCGGCCGCAGGGAGGTCGGGTGTGAGGTCGGGTGTGAGGTCGGGTGTGAGGTCG
>JBFWRR010000037.1:6290-35062 GCA_050248815.1 Pseudonocardia sp.
GTGAGGTCGAGTGAGGTCGCGGTCACGACCTGGACGCCGGATCCGGTGACCAGGAGCCCACCGGCGAGCGCGGCCGGAGCGCCGTCATGGCGAGGATCACCCGCGCCGCGGTGCCGACACGACGACGGATCAGCCGCCGACGGGCCGGTGCCGCGACGCCAGGCTGTCGTCCAGCGGCGGCTGCAGGGCCGTCGCCGACAACGACCCGGTCGGGACGGCTAGGACGTCCCGGCCTTCTTCGCGTACGCCCCGGCGAGCAGGGCGATCCCGATGATCGCGAAGAGTAGCTGGAGACCGTGCCGGATCCAGTCGAACCCGAAGGTGTCAGCCACGCCGAACAGCGTGGCCACGTAGTTGCCGATGATCGCGGCCACGATGCCGACCAGGATGGTCAGCCACAGCGGCACGGCCTGCTTGCCACGTAGGAACAACTTGGCGAGCACACCCAGGATGAGCCCGACGATGATCGCACCGATGATGCTGTACCCGAAGATCATCACAGCCTCCTGCCGGACTCGGGCGTCCTTGCCCTGAAGTGTCAGGAGTACCACGGGATCGCCGCTGACGCACCTGATTGGACTGGAAGCAGGCGGGTGCCGCTCCGGCTCCCGACAGGGACGGCTGCCGGCCGGGTCGTGGGTGATCGTGGTGTGGCCCGGCTGACAGGAGCAACTGCACGTATCCGCCGACCGGGCGGGCCGACGCGCGGGCGTCAGCGGCGCATCCGGAGCGGCACGACCAGCCACAGCCCGACGACCGTCCCGACCAGCACGCCGACCGCCGCCACGGCGACGACTCGGCCCGCGGTGAGGTCGAGGACGAGCAGCAATGCCGAGATGAGCGTCACCGCGAGCCCGGCCACCCCTGCCGAGGCGGCGAGGTGGCCGGCCGTCACCAGCTCGCGCTTGCGGCCCCGCCGGAACAGCACGCGGTGCGCCGCGACGGGGGTCACCAGCAGGGCCGAGGACAGGGCAGCGGCGAACAGCGTGACGACGAAGACCGCGTGCTGGAAGCCGTCGAGCGCCCCGAAGCGGGCGGAGAACGCCAGCGCGAGCAGGAACCCGAACAGGATGTGGACGCTGGTCAGCAGGACTCGCAGCTCCTGAAGGAGTTCGGCGAAGTTCCGGTCGGCCCGTTGCAGTGGCGCTTCCGAGCGGTGATGGTGGTTCCACTCGTCGCACATGCCGGGCGACCGGGAAACGGTGATCGGTTCGGGCACAGGCTGGCTCCTCTCCCCGACCAGGTACCCGGGTAGCTCGGTCCTACACGGAATGCGAGAAGTGCCGCGACCTCGGGTACGCCCGGCGCACGACCCACGATCCGACCCCGCCCGCCCAGGTCCAGTCGGCGCCCGGCGCCACCGGCTCGATGACACCGCAGCCGACGGACGAGATGCGCGACTACCGCCGTCGGGACGTGCTCGCCGGCAAGGTCGCCCTCGTGACCGGCGGCGATTCCGGCATCGGGCGTGCGGTGAGCGTCGCCTTCGCGAAGGAGGGCGCGGACGTCGCGATCGCCTACCTCTGCGAGCACGACGACGCCGAGCACACCGCGACGCTCGTGCGGGCCGAGGGCAGGCGGTCACTCGCCCTGCCCGGCGATCTCGGCGACGCCGCGTGGTGCGACGAGGTCGTGGAACGCACGGTCGCGCAGCTCGGCGCGTTGGACGTCCTCGTGAACAACGTCGCCGTGCAGGCCCCGGTGGAAGCGCCGGAGGAACGATCGCGGGATCCGCGTCAACGCCGTCGCGCCGGGGCCCGTGTGGACGCCGTTGATCCCCGCGACCATGCCGCAGGAGAAGGTGGCGGGTTTCGGCGAGCAGGCCCCCATGGGCCGCCCGGCCCATCCCGACGAGATCGCGCCCTCCTACGTGTTCCTCGCCGCGGACCGGCTGTCGTCCTACTACACCGGCGAGATCCTCGCCCCCGTCGGGGCGAGACGATGCCCGGCTGATCCTGCCGATCAGGGATGCGAGGGCGCCGGGCCCGCCTCCGGCACCAGGAACGCGATCTCGTCGTCGTAACACCAGAACCACTCCTCGCCCGGCTCGAACGAGCGGACGATCGGGTGGCCGCTCCCGCCGTGGTGAGCGGTGGCATGCCTGCCGGGGGAGCTGTCACAGCAGCCCACGTGCCCGCAGCTCTGGCACATCCGCAGGTGCACCCACCGGCCCCCGGTGGCCATGCACTCCTGGCAGCCCGGCCCGCTCGGGGGGACCGCCCGGATCGCGTCCAGGTGCGTGCACTGCTCGGCCATCGGCTGCCTCCGCGTCGGTGATCGGTGCCCGCGACCCTACGCGGGCGCGTCGGGTCCGGGTCGGCGCGAGCGGTCCGGCGAGGCGGGCGTCCGGGGCGCCGTGCACATCGTGGGGCTGCCGTGCACAGGCTCCACGGTGTGCTCCACCTTGCCGTGGTGTGCACCGCGCATGGCGGTGTGCACCGACCCGTCCGACCGCACGGTTCGGCAGGGCAGGCGCGGTGGGATGGCCTCGGCGGGGCGGGCGCGGCAGGCGTTCACCATGTGGTCACGTGCGCGAACCGGCGAGGAGGGGCCGGCGGCCGTAGGTTCGGTGGACCGCCCAGGAGCCCGGAGGTGCCGTGACCGACGACCTGAAGCTGCTCGACGCGTACTGGCGAGCGGCGAACTACCTGTCCGTCGGGCAGATCTACCTGCTGGACAACCCGCTGCTGCGTGAGCCCCTCGCGGCCGAGCACGTGAAACCGCGGCTGCTCGGCCACTGGGGGACGACGCCGGGGCTCAACCTGCTCTACGCCCACATGAACCGCGCGATCCGCAACCGCGACCTCAACGCGCTCTACGTGACGGGCCCGGGGCACGGCGGTCCGGGGCTGGTCGCGAACGCCTACCTGGAGGGCACGTACACGCAGGTCTACCCGGCGATCACCGAGGACGTCGACGGGATGCGCCGCCTGTTCCGCCAGTTCTCCTTCCCCGGCGGGATCCCGAGCCACGTGGCCCCGGAGACGCCCGGGTCGATCCACGAGGGCGGCGAGCTCGGCTACGCGCTGCTGCACGCCTACGGGGCGGTGTTCGACAACCCGGAGCTGCTCGCGCTGTGTGTCGTCGGCGACGGTGAGGCCGAGACGGGCCCGCTCGCGGCCAGCTGGCACTCGAACAAGTTCCTCGACCCGCGCCGCGACGGCACGGTGTTGCCGGTGCTGCACCTCAACGGCTACAAGATCGCGAACCCGACGCTGCTGGCCCGCATTCCCGAGGCGGAGCTGGCGGACCTGATGCGCGGCCACGGCTACCTGCCCCGCTTCGTGAGCGGCGACGAACCGTCGGCAGTCCACGAGGAGCTGGCCGACACCCTGGACGAGGTCCTGGACGAGATCGCGGCGATCAAGGCCGACCCGCCCGCGGGCCGCCCGGCGTGGCCGATGATCGTCCTGCGCACCCCGAAGGGCTGGACGGGCCCGAAGGAGGTCGACGGCAAGCCCGTCGAGGGGACGTTCCGGTCCCACCAGGTGCCGCTCGCCGCCACCCGGACCGACGCGGGCCACCGCGCCCAGCTCGAGGAGTGGATGCGCAGCTACCACCCGGAGGAGCTGTTCGACGAGACGGGCAGGCTGAGGGAGGAGCTGCGCGCGCTCGCGCCCGCGGGCGAGCGCCGGATGAGCGCGAACCCGCACACCAACGGCGGGTTGTTGCGGCGCGACCTCGCGATGCCGGACTTCCGCGACTTCGCCGTCGAGGTCGCGGCGCACGGGTCCGGCGAGAGCCCCGCGACGACGGTGCTGGGCGGTTTCCTGCGTGAGGTGATGCGTGCCAACCCCGACCGGTTCCGCCTGTTCGGACCGGACGAGGTCGCGTCGAACCGGCTCCAGGCGGTGTTCGACGTCACCGACCGCACGTGGGTCGCGCAACGCCTCGAGGGCGACGACCATCTCGCACCGGACGGCCGGGTCATGGAGGTGCTGTCCGAGCACCTGTGCCAGGGCTGGCTGGAGGGCTACCTGCTGACCGGCCGTCATGGCCTGTTCACCAGCTACGAGGCGTTCATCCACATCGTCGACGCGATGCTCAACCAGCACGCGAAGTGGCTCAAGACCACCCGGCACATCCCGTGGCGGGCGCCGATCGCGTCGCTGAACTACCTGCTGTCGAGCCACGTGTGGCGCCAGGACCACAACGGGTTCTCCCACCAGGACCCCGGCTTCCTCGACCACGTGGTGAACAAGAAGGCCGAGATCGTGCGGGTCTACCTGCCGCCGGACTCGAACACCCTGCTGTCGGTGGCCGATCACTGCCTGCGCAGCCGCCACTACGTGAACGTGATCGTCGCGGGCAAGCAGCCGCAGCTCACGTACCTGTCGATGGACGAGGCGATCGCGCACTGCACCCGCGGGGTCGGGATCTGGGACTGGGCGGGCACCACCGACGGCGAGCCGGATGTGGTGCTCGCCTGCTGCGGTGACGTCCCGACCCTGGAGACGCTTGCCGCGGCGAAGCTCCTGCGCGAGCACTGCCCGGACCTGAAGGTGCGCGTGATCAACATCGTCGATCTGATGCGCCTGCAGTCCGACCGGGACCACCCGCACGGGCTGTCCGACGCGGAGTTCGACGCGCTCTTCACCCCGGACAAGCCGGTGATCTTCGCGTTCCACGGCTACCCGTGGCTCATCCACCGGCTCACCTACGCGCGGCGCAACCACGCCAACCTGCACGTGCGCGGCTACAAGGAGGAGGGCACCACCACCACACCGTTCGACATGGTGATGCTCAACGACCTGGACCGGTTCCACCTGGTGATGGACGTGATCGACCGGGTGCCCGGGCTCGGGTCGCGCGTTGCGGTGCTGCGTCAGCGGATGGTCGACGCCCGGCTCGCCGCGCGCGCGTACACCCGCGAGCACGGCGAGGACGACCCGGAGATCGCGCGCTGGCGGTGGGCATGAGGGTTCTCGCGTGAGGGTGCTGGTCGTCAATGCAGGCTCGTCGAGTCTGAAGCTGCGCCTGCTCGGCCCGGACGACGACGTGGAGCGGACCGCCGACGCCGAGCCGGGCGCCGAGCTCGACGAGCTGGTCGGCCGGTGGCCGCGCCCGGACGCCGTCGGGCACCGGGTGGTGCACGGCGGCACCCGGTTCACCGACCCGGTCCTCGTCGACCCCGACGTCCGCGCGGCCCTGGAGGCGCTCACCGCGCTCGCCCCGCTGCACCAGCCGAAGTCGCTGCGGGGATTGGACGCGGTGTCGCGGCTGCTCCCGGACGTCCCGGCGGTCGCCTGCTTCGACACCGCGTTCCACGCCACGCTCCCGGCGGCGGCGGCCACGTACGCCGTGCCGGAACAGTGGCGGGAGCGCTACGCGATCCGCCGTTACGGCTTCCACGGGCTCTCCCACGCCTGGTGCGCGGCGCGGGTGGCGCGGGGGACCGGCGCGCGGCGGATCGTCACGGCCCATCTCGGCGCGGGGGCATCGCTCGCGGCGGTCCTCGACGGGCGCAGCGTGGACACGACGATGGGCTTCACGCCGCTGGAAGGCCTGGTGATGGCGACGCGCTCGGGCACCGTCGATCCGGGCCTGGTGCTGTGGCTGGAGGAGCACGAGCGGCTCAGCCCGCACGAGATCGCGGAGACCCTGGAGCGGCGCTCCGGGCTCGCGGCACTCGCCGGCACCGCGGACATGCGGGAGATCGTGGACCTGGCCGAGCGCGGCGAGGAGCGTTCCTGCCTCGCACTCGACGTCTACGTGCACCGTCTCGCCGCGGGGATCGCGGCGATGGCCGCGGCGGCGGGTGGGCTGGAGGCGCTGGCGTTCACCGGCGGGGTGGGGGAGCGCGCGAGCGCGGTGCGGGCCAGGGCGGCACGCCGCCTGGAGTTCCTCGGCGTCGCCGTCGACGATGCGCGCAACGCCGTGCACGGTCGGGGGAACGGCGGCGAGATCACACGGGCGGGTGCCGCGGTGCGCACGCTCGTCGTCGCCGCCCGGGAGGACCTGGAGATCGCCCGCGGCGTCCGGACCGTGCTCGGCCGCTGAGCCGTGCTCGACGGTCGTGCCCTCGGTGGCTCGGCGACGTATCGGAGCGGTCCGTGTCGGGTTCGGAGGACCGCCCGGTGCGTCCGCAGCGTCACACCCCGCAACCCTTGCTCGCCCACACGTAATGACCGTACATTCTGCCGGGATGTCGACGTGGAGGAGACGAGGATGATGCCGGCGAGGCCGTTCGTGTGGGCAGCTGGCCGGCTGACGTTGCCGCACGAGCCGCGCGGGCGCATCGCCAGGTTCCCGACCGCCCGCCCCGCCGTGGGCGTGAGCGGCGCCGGTGGGCCGGCCCGATGAGCGGGATCCTGCTCGCCGTCGTGCTCGGGCTGGTCGTGGGGCTCGTCGTCGGCGCACTCGGCGGGGGCGGCGGTGTCGTCACCGTGCCTGCGCTGGTGTTCGTGCTGGGTCTGGACGCGCACGACGCCACCACCGCGAGTGTCGTCATCGTCGGGACCTGCGCCCTCGTGGGCGTGCTCGCGCGCCTGCGGGGCGGTGTCGACCTGGGCCGCGGCCTCCTGCTGGGCATCGCCGGCCTGCCCGCCGCCTGGCTCGGCACCGTCCTCAACCGTCACGCGGACCAGGCCGTCCTGCTGCTCGCGTTCGCCGTGCTCGTCCTCGTGGTCGCGGTGGCGATGCTGCTCGACGTGCGCGCCCACACCGGCCCCCGACCCGAGGCCGATGCGCCCGCTCGGTCCGGGGGCGGCCCGGTCGGCCCGGTCGGCCCGGTCGGCCCGGTCGGCCCGGTCGGCCCGGTCGGCCCGGTCGGCACTGTGCTCGCCGCCCCGCCGCGACGGCTCGCCCCGGCCGCGAGGCTGGTCGTCAGCGGACTGGCGGTCGGTTTCCTCACGGGGTTCCTGGGTGTGGGTGGCGGGTTCCTCGCGGTGCCGGTCCTCGTCCTCGTGCTGCGGATGCCGATGTCGCTCGCGGTGGGAACCTCGCTCTTCGTCATCGTGGTGAACTCGGTGACGGCGCTCGCGGCGCGGGCGGGTGACCTCGCGCTGGACTGGCACGTCGTCGGGCCGTTCACGGTCGCGGCCGTCATCGCGACGCTCGCAGGCAAGCAGATCGCGGACCGGCTCTCCGGTGTCGCGCTCACGGTCGCGTTCGCGGCGCTTCTGGTCGCGGTGGGCCTGTTCGTCGGTGCGGAGGGCCTGCTCACCCTCTGACCGCGGACCCGCGCACCGGTGTAGGGCAGCATGTGCCGCGTGGATGATCAGCAACCCTCGGCGTCCGAGGTCCGCCGCTGGCGCCGCAGGCTGGCCGATGAACGCGAGGAGGCGCAGGTCTACCGCCATCTCGCCACGCGCCGTTCGGGCGAGGAGCGCGAGATCCTCCTCGGGCTCGCGGAGGCCGAGGAGCGCCACGCCGCCCACTGGGAGCGGCTGCTCGGGCCGGACGCCGCGAAGAGACGCTCCGGGGGCGCCCGGCTACGGCTGCTCGCCCTGCTTGCGCGCCACTTCGGCTCGGTGTTCGTCCTCGCGCTCGCCCAGCGCGCCGAGACGCGCTCGCCGTACCGCTTCGACACCGACGCCACCCCCGCGATGGCGGCCGACGAGCGGATCCACGAGGAGGTCGTGCGGGGCCTCGCCGCGCGTGGCCGGGCGCGCGTCTCGGGGACGTTCCGGGCCGCGGTCTTCGGCGCCAACGACGGCCTGGTCAGCAACCTGGCGCTCGTCCTCGGCGTCGTCGGTGGTGGCGCCCCGACGGGGACGGTACTGCTCACCGGCCTCGCCGGGCTGCTCGCGGGGGCGCTCTCGATGGGGGCCGGGGAGTACGTGTCCGTGCGCTCGCAGCGCGAGCTGCTCGCCGCGTCGAGCCCGCACACCCAGGACGCGCACTCGGTGCTGCCGCAGCTCGACCTCGACGCCAACGAGCTCGCGCTCGTCTACCGCGCCCGCGGCATGCCCGCCGACGAGGCCCGCCGCCGCGCCGACGAGGTGCTGCGCGACCCGGGCCTCGCCGAGCCGGACGACGACGGTGCGGACCGTCGCCACGACGTCGTCGGCTCGGCCGCAGGTGCGGCAGCGTCGAGCTTCGCGTTCTTCGCCTCGGGGGCGGCGGTCCCCGTGCTGCCGTTCCTGCTCGGGTTCACCGGAACGGCGGCGCTGGTGATCGCGATGGTGCTGGTGGGGCTCGCGTTGATGCTCACCGGCGCCACCGTCGGCGTGCTCTCGGGCGGGCCGCCGCTGCGGCGTGCGCTGCGCCAGCTCGCCATCGGGCTCGGGGCCGCAGGCGTCACCTACGGGCTGGGCCTGCTGTTCGGGGTGGCGCTCGGCTGAGCCGCTAGCCCGGCGTGATCGTGCCCCGGACCTCGCCGAACGAGATCACCACCCCGTCCGGTCCCGGGGCGGTCGCCGAGATCACCACCTCGTCGCCGTCCTCCAGGAACGTCCGGGGGCCGCCGGGCAGCTGCAGCGGCTCGGTGCCGCCCCAGGTCAGCTCCAGCAGGCAGCCCCGTTGGGTGCGCCCCGGCCCGCTCACCGTGCCCGAGCCGAACACGTCGCCCGGCCGCGTCGGGGCGCCGTTGACGGTCAGGTGGGCGAGCATCTGCGCGGGGGTCCAGTACATGCCCGCGAACGGCGGGCGCGACACCAGCCGGCCGTTGACCGTGATGCGCAGGTCCAGATCGAGCCCCCGCCCTCCGCGCAGGTAGGGCAGCGGCTCGGGGTCCTGATGCGGCGGGTCGATCCAGGCCGCCGCCAGCGCGTCCAACGGCACCACCCACGGCGACACCGACGTCGCGAACGACTTGCCCAGGAACGGGCCCAGCGGGACGGTCTCCCAGGCCTGGATGTCGCGGGCGGACCAGTCGTTGAGCAGGAAGACACCGAACACGTGGTCGGCGACGTCCGAGGTCGGGACGGGCCCGGTCGAGCCGGTGCCGAGCAGGAACCCGACCTCGCACTCGAAGTCCAGGCGCTGCGACGGGCCGAACACCGGGCCGTCCGCCCCGCGGGACTGCCCCGACGGGCGGCGCACCGGCGTGCCCGACACGTACACCGACCCGGCCCGGCCGTGGTAGCCGCACGGCAGGTGGCGCCAGTTCGGGTGCAGCGGCTCGGTGCGGCCGAAGATCCGCCCCACGTTCGCGGCGTGGTGTTCGCTGGCGTAGAAGTCGACGTAGTCCGCGACCTCGTACGGCAGGTGCAGCGTCACCTCGTCCAGCGGGTGCAGACGCGTGCGGACCGTGGGTTCCGCCTCGGGATCGGCGAGCCACTCCGTGACCGTGGCGCGCACCGTCCGCCACGCCTGCGGCCCGGCCGCGAGCAGCGGGTTCAGCACCGGCCCGTCGAGCAGGGGGACGAGATCGGGTGCGCGGCGGGCGGCGACGGCCGTGACGTCCAGGACGTCGTCGCCGATCCGCACCCCGACCCGGCGCGACCCGCCCGCGTCGAACACCCCGTAGGGCAGGTTCGCCGGCCCGAAGCCGGTGTTCGCGGGAAGCTCGAGCCAGGTCACCGTCCGCCCGCCCAGGTCCAGGCGTAGGCGGGGTCTTCTGCGGCCCGCCCGCCCTCGCCGAGTTCCAACGGCCGGAACGTGTCCACCATGACGGCCAGCTCGTCGACCTGCTGCACACCGATGCTGCGCTCGTACGCCCCGGGCTGGGGGCCGTGGCTGTGCCCTCCCGGGTGCAGGCTGATCGAGCCCTGCCCGATGCCCGAGCCCTTTCGGGCCTCGTAGCTGCCGCCGCAGTAGAACATGACCTCGTCGGAGTCCACGTTGGAGTGGTAGTACGGCACCGGGATCGCCAGCGGGTGGTAGTCGACCTTGCGCGGCACGAAGTTGCAGATCACGAAGTTCTGCCCCTCGAACACCTGGTGCACGGGCGGCGGCTGGTGCACCCGGCCGGTGATCGGCTCGAAGTCCGCCACGTTGAACGTGTACGGGTAGAGGCAGCCGTCCCAGCCGACGACGTCGAACGGGTGGTGCGGCACGACGTAGCGGGTGCCGGTGAGGCCGCGCGAGCCGCGGTGCTTCACGAGGATCTCGACGTCGCTCTCCTCGACGAGGAGCGGCTCGGCGGGGCCGTGCAGGTCCCGCTCGCAGTACGGGGAGTGCTCCAGGAACTGGCCGTACCGCGACAGGTAGCGCTTCGGCGCCGCGATGTGCGAGTTCGCCTCGATCACGTAGGCCCGCACCGGCCCGTCCGGGAGCCAGCGGTGGGTCGTCGAGCGCGGGAGGAGCACGTAGTCGCCTTGGCGGGCCTGAAGCGTCCCGAAGACCGTCTCGACGGTGGCAGTGCCCTCCTCGACGTAGACGCACTCGTCGCCGGTCGCGTTGCGGTAGAGCGGGGACTCCTCGCCCGCGACGACGTAGGAGATGCGGACGTCGGCGTTGCCGAGGACGAGGCGGCGGCCCGTCACGACGTCCGCGCTCTTGCCCTCCTCGGCGGGGAAGAGGTCGTGCAGCTTGAGGTGGCGGGGCAGCAGCGGGGCGTTCGCCGTCGTGGCCTGGTCCGGCAGCTCCCACGGCTGCGCGTCGACCACGGCCGAGGGGATGTGGCGGTGGTAGAGCAGGGCCGAGTCGGAGGAGAAGCCCTCCTCGCCCATCAGCTCCTCGTAGTGCAGCCCGCCGCTCGCCGTCCGGAACTGGGTGTGGCGCTTGGGGGGCACGTCGCCGCATCGCCGGTAGTACGCCATCACCTCATCGTATGGCGGTCGGGGCCGCGGTGACGGCGCTCCGTGGACGGCTCGGCGGGCGGCCGTTCACGGGATGGAGCCCGGACCCACCGCTCCCCGTGGGTGGATCCGGGCTCCGGGTCTACCGGTGACCCCGCGTGGGGCCGGGACGCGACCGATGGTCGCTCCGGCGGGCCACCGGGTGGTCGCGCGGCCCGTCCGGGTGCGGGCCTCCCGGCCGGATCACCGGATACCGGCCGGGTGGGACTCGTCAGCTGCCGCCCTCCTGGCCGCCGCCGCCGCTCTGGCCGCCGCCGCCGCTCTGGCCGCCGCCGCCGCTCTGGCCGCCGCCGCTCTGGCCGCCTCCGCTCTGGCCGCCCTGCGAGCCGGAACCGCCTGCGGGACCGCCGCCCTGCGGGCCGCCTGCGGGACCGCCGCCCTGCGGGCCGCCTGCGGGACCGCCGCCCTGCGGGCCGCCTGCGGGACCGCCGCCCTGCGGGCCACCCGGGGCGCCCTGGGGACCGGCGGGGGGCCCGGGCGGTGCGTTCGGCGCCGGCGGAGTGTCGCCGCCTGTGGCAGGAGTGTTGTCGGGCGGGGCGTTGGCCGCCGGCGGGGTGTCGCCGCCTCCGGACTGCCCGCCGTCGGTCGCCGGCGCGGTGCCCGCCATGAACGGGTTCGACGTGTCGGTCCCGCCCTGGCCCGTGGCCGGAGGGCCGGTCCCCGCGGTCGCCGGGTCGGTGCCGGTGGCGGCGCCCGACTCGCCCTCCGTGCTGTCGGTGGTGTCCGGCGTCGTGTCGGTGTCGGTGTCGGTGGTGTCGGTGTCGGTGGTGTCGGTGCCGGTGGTGTCGGTGCCGGTGTCGGTGGTGTCGGTGGTGTCGGTGTCGGTGTCGGTGGTGTCGGTGTCGGTGGTCTCGGTGTCGGTGTCGGTGGTGTCGGTGTCGGTGGTGTCGGTGCCAGCGGTGTCGGTGCCAGCGGTGTCGGTGTCGGTGCCGTCGGTGGTGTCGGTCCCGGGCGGTGTCGTCGGCGGCCGGTGATCGCTGCCGTCACCACCACCACCACCACCACCACCGTCGTCGCCGTGACCGGACTCCGGCTTCGGGCTGGGCTTCCACGGGAACGGCTTGCCGGGCTTCTCGTGGGGCCGGTTGTCCTCGTAGTCGATGAACACGTGCTTCTTGATCACGACCGGGGTCGGCTCGACGAACGTGCAGTGCGAGGGCTGGAACGCCGTCCACGGCGCGCCGACGAACTGGACCTTCGTGACGTCGTAGTCCGCGGGGGCGGTGAGCGGGTTGCCGCTGTAGCACTTCACGGCGGGCTGGCCGTAGCCGTTGATGAGCACGGCGGTGCCGGCCTGCAGGACGGCCTGGGTGGGGGAGAAGGTGCCTGCCCTGAAGCCGTGGTCGGTGACCGCGGTGTCGGAACGCAGCAGCACGGGCGTCAGGCTGTTGACGAACTTCGGGATGTCGGCGACGTCGATGCCCGCGGCGGCGGCCCACGCCGCCGACTTGACGGTGTCGGCGTCCAGGCCGTCGATCAGCTGCCGGGTGTCGCAGCTGGGGGCGTCCTCCTCGGCGTAGAGCCCGGGCGTGTCGCCCGCGAAGGCGCCGCCGGGGGCGGTGGGCACGGTGATGCCGGTCTTGTCCCGGCCCACCGGCGTGAGGAACGGGCTGTCGCCCGCGGAGGCCACCGGCTGGAGCTGCACGGTGTCGGCGTGGGCGAGGGAGGCCGGGCCGAGCGCGATCCAGCCGCCCGCCGCGAAGAGCCCCACGGCGACGGCCGCGAGCCCGACGGTGATCTTGGTACGCATGCCGCCGCCCTGTGGCGGGGTCGGGCCGGTGACGACCGTCCGCCCGTCGTATGCGTCCCACTGTGGTGGATAGGGGGGCGCCTGCGGGGTGGCGGTCCAGGGCCCCGCGGCGTTCCACGTGCTCTGTCCGGGGTGCGTCATCGCTGGGTCTCCTGCCTGGTCCCTGTGTCGTGAGGAAGACGATGCCGCCGCGGGTGAACCGCTTCGAGGGTGTCCGCCCCCGGGTGCGGGACCCCGTCCCCCGGATGCGGGTGGGGCGGGCACCGGGGGTTCGCCCTACCCCCGGACGGCCGCGAGCCCGGACCCGTCCTAGCGGGTCCGGGCTCGTCCGGTCGTGATCGTCGGCCCTGCGCGGAGGCGTGCGCGGTGCACACCCGGTGCAGGACCGGTGATCACCGTTCCCCGAGGGTCATCCGCCGAAGCCGGGACCCCCGGGACCCCCCGGACCGCCCGGTCCCCCCGGACCGAAACCCGGTCCCCCGGGACCCCCCGGCCCACCGGGACCGAAGCCGGGCCCACCCGGGCCCTGCGGCCCGCCCGGCCCACCGGGCCCGAACGGACCCTGGTCGTCGGGCCCGCCGCCGAAGTCGCCCTGGCCGGGCCCCTGCCCGTCCGCCCCGCCGCCGAAGTCGCCCTGGCCCCCCTGGCCGTTCTGGCCGTCCTGACCGAACCCGCCGGTGGTGCCGTCCTGGCCGGAGCCACCCGCGGGCGGCGTGGCGGGAGCGGTCGTCGGCAGCGACGGAGGGACGTTCGTCCCGGTCGAGCCGACGTCCGGGATCGCGCCGGAGCTCGTGCCGGATCCGGTCGTCGACACCGAGACCGGGTCGGGCGAGCGGCTCAGCGTGGTCGTGAGCACCGCGCCCCCGACCATCCCGAGCACCGCAGCGGCCGCGGCGATCCCGAGAGCCACGCTCACGGACAGGCCGCGCCGCTCCACCGTCAGCTGGTGGGGCAGGGTCGAGCTGCGGCGCGGGCGCTGCCGCGGACCGGCCGGTGCCGCCGACTGGGCCGCGGCCCACGGGGGCACCGACGGCTGGGCTGCGCGGGGTGCACGAGGTGCGCGCTGCTGCGGGTTGAGGACGGCGGTCGAGCCCTCCTGCGGTGCGGGCTGTCCGGGGTGGCTCATCGCTGTCCCTCCAGGTACGTGGCTGTTCTTTCCGGAGTGCGTCCAGCCTCGCGTGGTGGGGCGCAGGTCTCGATGGTGTGCACCCCCGCCTCCCCGGGGACGACCCGATACCCCCGGGTGGGGACAACCCCACCCCCGGTGGGGGCGCGCCCCCCTTCCGCAGGGGGGCCGGCAGGGCAAGGATGCGGCGATGGACGGCGGGGCGACGGTCGACGAGCTGGCCTGCGCGCACCGGCGCAAGGAGGCCGAGCTGTGGCGCCGGCGCAGGGAGCTGGAGCGCAGGCTGCACGACGGGGCGTCGCTGCGGCTGTCCGCGCTGGCGTTGCGGCTGGGCCTGCTGCGCCACGCCGCTGACGATGCGGCCCTGCAGGCCGGGATCGACGAGCTCCAGGAGGAGCTGCACGCCGTGCTGGAGGAGCTGCGCGAGGTGTCGGGGGCGATCCACCCGCCGCTGCTCGCCCAGGCGGGGCTCGGGGCGGCGCTGCGCGAGCTGGCGGAGCGGTGCGCGGTGGACGTCGTCGTCGCGGCGACCACGGAGCGGTTCGACGCGGTCACCGAGGGAACGGCGTTCGGGGTGGTGGCCGCCTGCCTCACGCCACCGGTTCCGGACTGGCCGGTGGCGGTGGCCGTGCGCCGCGAGGCGGACGAGCTGATGGTGGCTATCGTCGGCGCCGATCCGCGTCACGTCGAGGACCTGGAGGTACAGGTGGCCCCGCTGGGCGGCAGCGTCTCGTGCGTGCAGAAGCGGCAGCCCGAGGGCGCCACGATCACGGTGCGGTTCCCGTGCGGGTAGCGCTCGCCGAGGACGGCACCCTGTTCCGGGAGGGCCTGCAGCTGCTGCTGCGGGCGGCGGGCCACGAGATCGTCGGGGCGGTGTCGGACGGGGACTCCCTGGTGCGGCTGCTCGACACCGAGGCGGCCGACGTCGCCGTCCTCGACATCCGCATGCCCCCAGAGCCGGACGGCGGGCTGGTGACGGCCGAGCGGCTGCGGGCGCTGCACCCGTCGATGGGGCTGCTGTTCCTGTCGCACTACGCGGAGTCGCACTACCTCATGCGGATCCTGGAGATCGGCACGGAGTCGATCGGCTACCGGCTCAAGGAGAAGGTGGGCAGCGTCGACGTCCTCACCGACACCCTGGCCCGCATCGGCGCCGGCGAGATCGTCATCGAGCCCGTGCTCGCGAAGCGGCTGGTGGAGCGGCCCCGGGGCGAGCGTGGGGACGCGATCGCCACGCTGTCGGAGCGCGAGCTGGACGTGCTCAAGCAGATGGCGGAGGGCCGCTCGAACGCCGGGATCGCCCAGCAGCTGTTCGTCACGCCGAAGGCGGTGGAGAAGCACATCGCGAACATCTTCGGCAAGCTCGGCCTGCAGGCCGACGCCACGGAGCACCACCGGCGGGTGCTGGCGGTGCTCGCGTACCTGCGCGCGCAGCGCACGGACCCCTGAGATGGAAACGCGCGTCCGCGCTGCGGCCGACCTGGCCGCGGAGCTGGCCGAGTGTCGCCGCCTGCTCGTGCGGGCGCGGGAGCTGGAGCGCCGCCGGCTGGTCACGGCGCTGGCGGGGGTCACGGCGGACCGCCTGACGGCCCTTCGCCGCCACCTCGCTGCGGCGGCGATGGCCCTGTCCCTCGGCGAGGACGCGCGCCCGGCCCTGAACGGTGCCCGGGCGGACCTGGACGAGCTGCTCGACCGCTTCCGGGAGATCGCCCGCGGCGTGTATCCCGCCGTGCTGCGCGACCAGGGCCCGTTCGCCGCGCTGGACGAGCTGATCGCGGGTCTGCCCCGGCCGGTGGTGTTGGACGGCGGGCTGCGCGCGCGGCTCGACTGGGAGATCGAGTCGGGCCTCTACCATCCCGCGGCGGCGGCCGTGACCGACCTGGCCGGGCACCAGGCGGTGGTGCCGTTGCGGGTGCGGTTCGCGCATGCCGACGGGCGGCTGTCGGTGCGGATCGACGATCCGGCGCCGGGCCGGGCGGCGGAGAAGGTCGCGGCGGGCCTGCGCGACGAGGCCGAGCGGCTGGCCGCGCTCGGCGGCGACCTCACCGTGGAAGCGGGCCGAGGGACGATCGCGGTCGCGGCGTGGGTGCCCGAGCGGCTCGGACCCGACCTCGCCGGGGTGCCGGCCGCGGACCTTCCAGCGGCCCGCGCGCACGCCGAGGCGATCGCGAGCGCCCGCCGTCAGGCCGTCGCCGAGATGGACAGCGAGCGCCGCGCCGTCGAGCGCGACCTCCACGACGGCGCGCAGCACCACCTCGTGGCCCTGCGCCTCGCGCTGGGGATGGTGGAGTTCGAGATCGGGCAGGGTCTCGTCGACACCGCACGGGACCGGCTCGCGATGCTCGCGGATCGGGTCGCCGAGGCGGAGCTGGTGCTCGCCGAGACCGCGGCGGGGCTCTCGCCCGCCGCGCTCACCGAGGGCGGGCTGGCGACGGCGCTGGCCGCCGAGCACGACGGCGCGGGCCGGGCGGTGGAGGTCGTGGCGCAGGCCCGGCGCTTCCCGCCCGAGGTGGAGTCGGCCGTCTACTTCTGCTGTCTGGAGGCCGTCGGCAACGCCCGCCGCCACGCCCCGGACGCCGCGGTGCGGATCGAGGTCGGGGTGGTCGGCGGGGTGCTGCGGTTCTCGGTCCACGACGACGGGCCCGGGTTCGTCCCGGGCTCCGGAACCGGTGGCCGGGGCCTTGCCAACATGGCGACGAGGATGGCCGGAGTGGGCGGCACGGTCGTCGTCGAGTCCGCGGCGGGGGCGGGGACGACGGTCGCGGGCGCCGTCCCGCTGATGCCGGCGTGACCTCGCTCGACGGCCGGACCTGCGCCGGGTCACGAACAGCGCGGACGGCGAGGTCGGCGCCGCGACCCTGGGAGTCCCGGCCGGGTGCGGGGGAGAGCGTGGTGGAGGAGGTCGGGTAGCACCCCGGCATACTCTGCGCCCGTGGACCAGTTCGGGCCGTACCGGATCGAGGAGCTGATCGGTCGCGGCGGCATGGGCGAGGTCCACCGGGCCTTCGACACCCGCCGCAACCGGCGCGTCGCCCTCAAGCGGCTTCCGCCGGAGCTGGCCTCGGACACCGGGTTCCAGCAGCGGTTCCGCCGCGAGTCCGAGCTCGCCGCCCGCCTCGCCGAGCCGCACGTCATCCCGATCCACGACTTCGGCGAGATCGACGGTCGCCTGTTCATTGACATGCGTCTCGTCGCCGGCACCGATCTCGACGAGCTGCTGCGCACCGCCGGGCCGCTGCCACCGCAGCGCGCCGTCGCCGTCGTGGCCCAGGTCGCCTCGGCGCTGGACGCCGCCCATGCCGAGGGGCTCGTGCACCGCGACGTGAAGCCGTCGAACGTGCTGGTCACCGCGGTGGACTTCGCCTACCTCGTCGACTTCGGGGTGGCCCGCGAGATCGAGGGCGAGAACACCGCCCTCACGACCACCGGCTCCACCGTGGGGACGCTCGCCTACCTCGCGCCCGAGCGGTTCGAGGGGCGCGGCGACCACCGCGTCGACGTGTACGCGCTGGCCTGCGTCCTGCACGAGACCCTCACGGGCGCGAAGCCCTTCCCGGTGACGAGCCTGCCCGCGCTGGTCCACGCCCATCTCAACCTCGCGCCGCCGCGTCCGTCGGCCGCGCGCCCGGGGCTGCCCGCCGCGCTGGACGAGGTGGTCGCCCGCGGAATGGCGAAGGACCCTGCCGACCGCTACCCGACCGCCGGAGCGCTGGCGGCCGCCGCGCAGGCGGCGCTCGTGGGCCCGGCGGCGCAGGTGGGGGGTCCGGCCGGCGCTGCGGCGACCGGCGTGGGGGCGTCCGGCACAGGTTTCGCCGGCCCAGGGACGGCGGGCGCGGGGTTCACGGGCGCCGCGTTCGCCGGGCCCGCCACGGGGATCGGCGGTGCCACGGGGGTCGGCGGTGCCACGGGGGTCGGCGGTGCCACGGGCGGCGCCCCCGGCGGGGCGCCCGGCCCCGCCGACGAGGCGACCCGGTACGCGGTGGGCGACGGCCCGACCCGGTTCACCGGCGCGGACGAGCCGACGCGGTACGCCGCGGGCGACGGCCCCACCCGCTTCGCCGGGGCCGACGAGCCGACCCGGTACGCGGTGGGCGACGGCCCCACCGCGTTCGCCCACGCCGCCCCGCCCGCCGGCTGGCCGCCGCCGCAGGCTCCCCAGCAGGCGCCGCCGAACGCCGGGCACCCTTGGCCGCAGCAGCGGCCCGGACCGGGCGGCACCTGGCCCGGCTCACCCGTCCCCCCGGTGGTGAAGCGCAGACGCCGTCCCCTCGTCGCGATCGTGCTGGTGGGCGCGCTCGTGATCGCCGCCGGTGTCGCCGGCGTGGTGTTCCTGCGCCCGGCCGGATCGAGCGGCTCCGTGCAGCGGCCGTCCGCCGCCGCGGGCCCGACCGAGGCGCCCGAGCCGACCACCTCCGCCGGCGTCACCACCCTGGACCTCGGTGGGGAGAACGAGTACGGCGCCTACGACCCGAACGCCTACACCGCCTACGTCACGAGCTCCACGGAGCCCGCGCTGAAGGTCATCGGGTCGGACCACCAGTTGGCTGCGACGATCCCGGTGGGATCGGGGCCACAGCGGGTCACGGTCAGCCCGACCGGCAACCGCGCGTACGTCGCGAACCTCTCCGACTCCAGCGTCACGGTGATCGACACCGCGGCGAACACGGCGGTCGCGACGATCCCCACCGGTGAGTCGACCACCCCCTTCGAGGTCGCGGTGTCCCCGGACGGCGACCGGGCCTACGTCACCACGGCCAGGGACGTGGCCGTGATCGACACCGCGACGGACACGATCACCTCCCGGATCCCGTTCCCCGCCGGGAGCCTCACCGGCGCGATCGCGATGCTGCCCGACGGCGGCACGCTGCTGGTCGGCTCCGGGGAGGCCGAGGTGAGCGTGGTGGACGTCGCCGCGGGCGCGGTCACCACGACGATCGACACCGGTGGCGAGAACGTCCCCGAGGACATCGACGTCACCCCGGACGGCACCCGCGCCTACGTCACCAACTTCACGAACGCCACCGTCTCGGTGATCGACCTCGCCACCCGCACGACGGAGACCACCATCGACACCGGCGCGACGGTGAGCAACGCCGTGATCGACCCCCAGGGCGCGAAGGTCTACGTCACCCTCAGTGCGCCGGACGCCGTCGCCGTGATCGACGTGGCGACCGGGACGATCACCCAACGGATCGCGGTGCGCGCGATCCCGAAGGACGTCGCGATCAGCCCGGACGGGATGTCGCTGCTGGTCGTGTTCTCCAACGACTCGAACGTCGAGATCCACACCGTCGGCTGAGCTCAGGCGAGCAGCCCCGCCTGCATCGGGGCCGGGAACCGCACGGTGAACCGCACGTCGCCGAGCAGCACCTCCAGCGCGTGCGCCGCCTGATCCACCAGCTCGCGCCGGTGCGCACCGACGTCCTCCAGCATCCGTACGGCGATCGTGCCGTCCCGGCGCTGCGCCCAGCCGCCCGCGATCCGCCCGTCCACCCACACCGCGGGCCCACCGTTGCCGTTGCGGTCGAACAGCTCCCCGGCGTGCGCGGGGTCGAGGTGGAACCCGCGCTGTTTCCAGCCCATCGTCGCGGGGTCGAGGCCCGGCAGCAGCGTCACCGACGGCCCGTGCCCGGGGAGCGGGTCGAGGTCGTCGGGCAGCAGGTAGCCGGTCGCGGAGTCCAGGTCGACCTCCACCGCGCCGACGGCCGCCAGCGCCGCCGTCGTCGTCCGCGCGGTCCAGCCCGCCCACCACTGCAGGTCCGCGCGGGTGGCCGGGCCGAAGGCGTGCAGGTAGGCGCGGGCGAGCCCGGCTGCCGCGTCGGCCGGGGCAAGCGGCTCGCCCAGGCCGCCGTCGACCCAGGCGTCCGCGGCCGCCCACCGGTACTGCCCGTTGATCCAGCTCCCGGCGGGTCGGGCGCGCAGCACCCGGCCCTCGAAGCCCATGAGCAGCAGCACCCGGCTGTGCGCGCCCTGGCGCGCCGTGGACGAGCCCGTGCCGAGCGTCAGCGGTACGGCGAGCTGTGGCAGCCGTGCCCCGATCTCGCGGGCCGTGAGCGGGCCGGCGGCGACGAGCTCCGCGGTGATCCGCTCCATCGCGTCGGCGGTCCAGGCCTCGGGATCGGCGATCCCGCCGGTCGCGATCTGGGCGAGGATCTGCCGCCGCTGCACCCGGGCGACGTCGACGGTGGCGGCGTGGTGGGCGACCCGCGCCGCCTCCCGTCCGAGGACCCACAGCGTGCGGCGCATCGCGTGGTGGCGCAGGAGGGCACGGTCCACGTAGAGGGCGTCGTCGACCGCGGCCAGCCGCGGGGAGCACATCCGCGCCGTCGCCGAGAGGTAGACGGTGACGGGGTCGGTCGCGTGCAGGGCCACCACATCGTCCGCGATGCGTACGACGTCGTCCGTCCGCCGTGGCACCGCGAGGCGGTGGCGGTGGACGAGACGTGCACGCCGCTGCGCGGTGTCGATCTTCGGGGTGACGGCCACGTCCACGAGCGTGCCATCCGGCGATCACAGCACGGCGCGTCAGGGCCAATGCTCGCTACGGGTGGTGGTCGCATCCGCAGCCGGTAGCGACTCGGGTGAATTCCAGGCGTCACTCACCGGCGGGTTACATCGTTTGGAGTACTGAGGTACCGACGAACGGGGGGTGGATGCGTGGAGACGATGAGTCGCCGCACCGACGGCGGTCGGCACCGCGAGCCTGACGAGGCGCACCGGGGTGTCCCGACGCAGCGCGACGATCCCTGGGCCGCCGACGGCCGGGAGGGCCGGGCCGGTGGGAACGACGGCTGGGACAACAGCTGGGACGACGCCCGTGACGATTCCTGTGACGATTCCTGTGACGATTCGTGTGACGAGGCCTGGGACGACACCTGGGACGACGAGCCCCCGGGCGATCCCGACGACGAGGACGACGGGTACGGCACGGATCCCCGCGGGAGCCGTGGCCCCGCCGGTCCGCAGGCGCTCCGTCCCGCATACCTGAACGACCGGTGGGACCTGACCGAGGAGCACGCCGCCGCGACCGGGCCGGTCGCCGCCTGGGGGGCGCCCGTCGGGTACCGCCCGGAGCGCGAGCGGCCGGGCCCGCCCGTCATGGCGATCTCCGCGACTTCCCCGGTCTCCGCCACCGGGCCCACCGCCGTCCACCCGGCCGCGAACGCCGCCGGGGAGCGGTCCGCCGCGGCGGACCGGGCCGGCGGCGACCAGCCCGGAGCGAGCCACGCCACGGGTCCGAACCGGGTCGACACCTCGGCGGACCCGGTCGCGAGCGGCACGGAGTCGCAGCGCCCCCGCACCGCGGGGACGCGCTGCACGCGACGCCGCCGGATCGCGAGCAGGGGTGGCCGCGGGCGCCGTCTCGCGTGGACGTTCGCCGGGCTCGTGGCGCTCGCCGCCGTCGCCGTCGCCGTGGTGCTGCTCGTCGTCCCGGACCCCGGGCGCGACGCGGCGGGTGTCACCGGCGCGCCGGTGGCGGTCACGGCACCCGCGCCGTCCGAGGCGGAGTTCGGCGAGCGGCTGGTACGTGCCGACGGCTGGACCGTCGAGATCGACGAGCCGCGCGCGTACGGGAAGGGCGAGGACGCCGACGTCGACCTGCCCTCGGGGACGGCGCGCGCCGTCGTCGTGGACGTGGTGCTCACCAACACCGGCGCCGAGCCCCGCGACACGGCGGGCTGGACGGTCAAGGCGATCGTCGGGAGCACTCCGGTCGAGGTCCTCCCCGACGGCGAGTCGCCCAGCCGCACGGTCCGCCCGGGTGCGTCGTTGACGTTCCCGGTCACGGTGCCGATGCCGAAGGCCGAGTCGGACCTGCAGCTGGAGGCGGCGCCCGGCGGTGGCACGCCGAGTCTGTTCGTCGGCACCGCCTGAGCGGGCTGGGCCGCGCACGGAGACTGGCCGGGCGCGGCCCGCCGGGGCAGCATGGGCAGATGCCCCGACCGTTCGCCTCCACCGCAGACGTCGCCGCCAAGGAGCAGACGCTCGCGGTCCTCGCCGATGGCGTGTACGCGCTCACGGCGGAGGGCGACCCGAACGTCGGCGCGATCGAGGGCGAGGACTTCCTCGTCTGCTTCGAGGCGCTGGCCACCCCGGTCGCTGCGCGCCGCTGGCTGGACACGCTGCGCGAGCACACCGACAAGCCCGTCCGCCACCTCGTGCTGAGCCACTACCACGCGGTCCGGGTGCTGGGCGCGTCCGCGTTCGACGCGGACGTGATCGTCGCCCACGAGCGCACGCGCGACCTCGTGCTCGAACGGGGCCGCGAGGACTGGGAGTCGGAGTACGGGCGGATGCCGCGCCTGTTCGAGGAGCCCGGGTCCATCCCGGGTCTCACGGTGCCGACGCTGACGTTCTCCGACCGGGTCAGCATCGACCTCGGCGGTGACCGCGGCCCGCTGGAGCTGCGCCATCTCGGTCGCGGTCACACCGAGGGCGATCTCGTGGCGTGGCTGCCGCGCCAGCAGATCCTTTTCGCGGGCGACCTCGTCGAGTCCGAGGCGGCGCTCTACACCGGCGACGCCTTCCACCGGGAATGGGCCACCACCACGCTGGACGCCGTCGCCGCGCTGGGGGCCGAGACCCTCGTCGGTGGCCGTGGCGGGGTCACCCACGGCCGGGCGGGCGTGGCCGCCGCGATCACGCAGACGCGCGGGTTCCTCAGCACCCTCCTGAGCGAGGTGGGCGCCGTCCACGGGCGCGGCGGCAGCCTCAAGGAGGCCTTCGACGCCGCCCACGCGGCCCTCGACGGGCAGTACGGTCGCTGGCCGATCTTCGAGCACTGCCTGCCGTTCGACGTCTCGCGGGTCTGGGACGAGCTGTCCGGGATCGACCGGCCCGTCGTGTGGACCGCGCAGCGGGACCGGGCCGTGTGGGAGCAGTTGCAGTCGTGACTCCCCCGCAGGTCGTCGTCGTCGGCAACGGGCCGGTCGGGCAGACCGCGGCTCTCCTGCTCGGCCGTTGGGGGGTGCGCACGCTGGTCCTGGACCGTCGCCCCAGCCGCGACGTCGCGGGATCGCGCGCCATCTGCCAGCACCGCGACGTCCTCGACGTGTGGGCGACCGTCGGAGCGGGCGAGCAGATCGCGCAGGAGGGCGTCACCTGGACCACCGCGCGCACGTTCCACCGCGACCGCGAGCTCTTCAGCTACCCCCTGCCCGAGGCCGGGCGCTCGCCGTTCCCGCCGTTCGTCAACATCTCCCAGGCCCGCACCGAGGAGGTGCTCGACGAGCGGATCGCGAACGAGGCGCTCGTCGAGGTCCGGTGGGGGTGCGAGGTCGTCGGGATCGAGCAGGACACCCGCGGGGCCGCCGTCCGGTGCGCGGACGGGACGGTCGTCAGAGCCCCGTACGTGCTGGTGTGCGCCGGTGCGCGCGCCGATACGCTCCGCGCCGGGCTGGAGGTCACCTTCGAGGGCCGCTCCTTCGACGACCGCTTCCTCATCTGCGACATCCGCGCCGACCTCGCCGGCTGGGCCGCCGAACGGCGGTTCTGGTTCGACCCCGCCTGGAACCCCGGCCGCCAGGTGCTCATCCACCCGTGCCCGGGCTCGACGTTCCGCATCGACTGGCAGGTGCCACCGGACTACGACCTCGACGCAGACGAGCGCTCCGGCGGCCTCGACGCCCGCATCCGGGCGATCATCGGCGAGCAGCCCTACGAGATCGTGTGGCGCTCGGTCTACCGGTTCCAGTCCCGCATCGCCTCCCGCCTGCAGGTCGGGCGGGTGCTGCTGGCGGGCGACGCCGCGCACCTGTTCTCCCCGTTCGGCGCCCGCGGGCTCAACTCGGGGGTCCAGGACGCCGAGAACGCTGCCTGGAAGCTCGCGTTCGTCCTGCGCGGCTGGGCGCCGCAGGCCCTGCTCGGCAGCTACCACGACGAGCGCCACGCGGCGGCCAGGGAGAACCTCGCCGTCACGACCGCGACCATGGACTTCCTCGTCCCGCCGGACCCCGAACGGGCCGCCCACCGCCGGTCCGTGCTGGAACGTGCCGTCGACGACCCCGCCGTGCATCCGCACGTCGACAGCGGGCGCCTCGCCGAGCCCTTCTGGTACGTCGACTCCCCGCTCACGACGCGCGACGACCTGCGTCGCCGGTTCGCGGGTCGCCCGCCGCGTGGAGCGGTCCCCGATCCGGGGCCGGGGATCCTGCTGCCGGACGCCCCCGTGCGCCACCCGCGCGTCACCCGGCTGCGCGAGCTCGCCCGCGACGGCTTCCTGCTGCTCGTCACCGATCCGCTGAGCCCGATGGTGCTGGAGAACCTCACCGTCGCGGCGCCGGTGCGCGCGCGGCGGCTCGCCGACCTCGACCCGGACGGCGAGATCGCGGCACTCCTGCGGGCCCGCCCCGGCGAGGTGTGGATCGTCCGGCCGGACGCGCACGTCGCCGCCGTCCTGTCCCACCCGCGACCGGGGGCGGTGGACGCGGCCGTGCACCGCGCGCTCGGGGCCAGGGCGACGCGCCCGGACGTGGTGGGCTCGTCGGCCTGATCGCCGCCTCGATCGTCTTGATCGCGGTCCTGATCGCGGCCTGGTCAGCGCCGGTTGCGGAAGTTGCGGATCAGGACGACGAGCGCCGCCAGCAACGCGATGATCACCACCGCCTGGCCCAGTGGCGAGGAGAAGCCGGTGGGGTCACCGTCGGCGAACATCTCCCGACCGTACCGGTGCGTGGCAGGTCAGGAGGGCCAGGCCGCGGCGGCGGTGCCGAAGCTCGGCGGCGGGGGTCCCCAGCGCAGCGGGTGGCCCCCGACCGACCCGGGCGGGATGGCGAGGGTGAGCCGGCCGTCCGGGGCGTCGATCTCCTGCAGGTACGGGTCCGGGTCGACCTCGCCGGGATCCGGGCCCGTCTCGGGCGGCAGCCCGAGCAGCCACTGCGCGGTGCCGAGCAGCGAGAGCCGCACGTGTGGTGTCCCGCCGCGTTCGCGCTGGTCCGCCACGGCGCGCAGGGTGCCCGCCGCGATCAGGTAGCCGGTGGCGTGGTCGAGCAGCTGGGCGGGCAGCGCCCCCGGTGGCGTCTCGCCCGTCCAGCCGGGGCCCGCCTCGCGCACGGCGATGCCGCAGGCCACCTGCACGAGGCTGTCGAAGCCGCGCCGTCCCGCCCACGGGCCGCGGTGCCCCCACGCGGACAGCGTGACGACCGTGAGCCCCGGGTGCCGCTGCGCCAGGGCCTCGGGGGCGAGCCCGAACCGGTCCAGCGCACCCGGCCGGTACCCGGTGACGACGACGTCCGCGCCGCGCAGCAGCTCCTCGCGGGTGTCGCGGTCCGCGAGATCGGCCAGGGCACTGCGCTTGCCGGGCAGCATGTCCCAGGCCTGCAGTGCGATCTCGGGGCGGTCCGATGGGTCGACGCGAAGCACGTCGGCGCCGTGCACGGCCAGCGTGCGGGTCGCGACCGGGCCGGCGATGACGCGGGTGAGGTCGAGAACGCGCAGCGACCCCGCGGGCCTGCGCGGCGGGGCGGGGGCGAGGTCGCGGCGCTCGACCAGCGGGAGGTCGGCGGCGGTGTGTGCGCCGCTCGGTCGTGCATGCGCGCTTCCTGGTCGTGCATGCGCGCCTGCTGGTCGCCCATGTGCGTGGTCCGGCGTGTCCTGCCCGGGCGCGCCCGGGTCGCCGGCGGAATACCCCGCCTCGCCCTCCGCCCACTCGGCTTCGGTCCGGCACGCCGCGGCGACCCCGCCCGCGTCGTGCAATGCGGTCTCCAACTCCACCGCGTCCCAATCGGCGATGGCGCGCCGGACGGCGTCGAGATCGTCGGCGCAGCCCAGCACGCGCAGTGCTGCCGCGCGGTGCCACGGGTAGTTGGCGTGCAACCGGATCCAGCGGTCCGCGGCACGGTGGAACGCCGAGAGCGGATCGAACGGTGATCCGGGGCTCGCCCCGTCGCGGCGCAGGTACCGCTCGCTGCGCACGGCGACGGCGAGCTGGCGGGTGTCGAGCCCGACCGGCGTTCCGGGCCCGGTCGCCGCGAGCAGGCTCGCCCCGACCGCGGCGATCCCGGCGGTGGTGCACGGCAGCGCCGAGGCGAGGGTGCGCGCCGGGCCGGAGACGGTGAGCCGGGCGGGTGCGGAGGGCTCGCCGCCGAGCTGCATCCAGGCGTCGGCGAGCGCGGCGTCGGCCGTCGTGGTCACGCCTGCGGAGCCTGCCACCGTTACCGCGCCGGCGCGGCCGCCATCCCCGGCCGCCATCCCCGGCCGCCATCCCCGGCCGGCGGGTCCGGCCGGACGAATGGCCCGTTCGTCCAACTGAGTTGGACGAACGGGCCATTCGTTCGCACCAGCGCAGGAACCGGCGCACCGGGCTGCGGTGCGGTTCGCTCCCCGCACGGGCGCACCGGCCGGCCGCCGCGCGGGCGCGGCTACCGTGGACCACGTGCGCCTGACCGAGTTCCGGACCCTGATGGAGGACGAGTTCGGCCCGGTCCGCGCGGCCTCGCTCGCCCGGGACCACGTGTTCTCCGGGCTCGGCGGCCGGACCGTCGAGGACGCGCTGGAGGCCGGGATCGACCCGCGCGTCGTCTGGCGGGCGGTGTGCGAGGCCTACGACGTGCCGCGCAGCCGCCGCTGACGGGGTCGCGCCCGCCCCGCCGTCCGCCGGCCGCGGGACCTCGTCCGCCGGGCGTGTCGGGATCGTCCTTCGAACAGGTGTTCGCTATGGTGTTGTCCACCTGACTCGCAGTTGTCCACAGCTGCCGAGATCACCCGGGAAATGTCGGTGGTGGCCCCTACCGTCGATCCCGAGCACCGCACCTCGACCCCGATGGAGAGCCCCGGCGATGAGCGCACCGGACCGCGAGAAGGCCCTCGAGCTGGCCCTCGCCCAGATCGAGAAGAACCACGGCAAGGGCTCGGTGATGCGCCTGGGTGACGACACGCGCCCGCCGATCGGCATCATCCCCACCGGCTCCATCGCCCTGGACGTCGCGCTGGGCGTGGGCGGCCTGCCCCGGGGGCGCGTCGTCGAGGTGTACGGGCCGGAGTCCAGCGGCAAGACCACGGTCGCGCTGCACTGCGTGGCCAACGCCCAGGCCGCGGGGGGGATCGCGGCCTTCATCGACGCCGAGCACGCGCTCGACCCCGAGTACGCCAAGGCGCTCGGGGTCGACACCGACCAGCTGCTCGTCTCGCAGCCCGACACCGGCGAGCAGGCGCTGGAGATCGCGGACATGCTGATCCGCTCCGGCGCGCTGGACATCATCGTCATCGACTCGGTGGCCGCGCTCGTGCCGCGTGCCGAGATCGAGGGTGAGATGGGCGACAGCCACGTCGGCCTGCAGGCCCGGCTGATGAGCCAGGCGCTGCGCAAGATCACCGGCGCCTTGAGCAACTCGGGCACCACCGCGATCTTCATCAACCAGCTGCGCGAGAAGATCGGCGTGATGTTCGGCTCACCCGAGACGACGACGGGCGGCCGGGCGCTGAAGTTCTACGCCTCCGTACGTCTGGACGTTCGGCGAATCGAGACCCTGAAGGACGGTTCCGACATGGTCGGCAACCGCACACGGGTCAAGGTCGTGAAGAACAAGGTCGCGCCGCCGTTCAAGCAGGCCGAGTTCGACATCCTCTACGGCGTCGGCATCAGCCGCGAGGGCTCGCTGATCGACGTGGGCGTCGAGCAGGCGATCATCCGCAAGTCGGGCGCCTGGTACACCTACGAGGGCGACCAGCTCGGCCAGGGCAAGGAGAACGCCCGCAAGTTCCTCCGCGAGAACCCGGACGTCGCCGCCGAGATCGAGAAGAAGATCAAGGAGAAGCTCGGCATCGGGGCGCAGCTCGACGCGGATGTCGTGCCGCTGCCGGCGCCGGTCGACTTCTGAGCGTGTCGGGTACGGACCCTGCGGACGCCCGCGTCGTCTCCCTCGCGGACCTGCTCACGGGCGCGGCGCCCGCCGCGCCCGTGGCCCGGCTCCCGCTCGGTGGTGCGGACGGGGAGCGGCCCGAGGGTGGTGTCGACCACGACGAGGCGCCGACGGCTCCCGCGCCACCCGTCGCGCGGCTGGACAACCCACCGAGGGACGTGCCGCTCGCGCCGGTGATCGGGCTCGACGCCCTGAGCGCGGCGGGAGCCCGCCAGCGGCCCCGACATCACGCCGCCGAGGGCGCCGCGGTGACCCGCACGGTCGGAACACGGGGCGGGGCACGCGGCGCGGAACGCCGCGGGGCACGTGGTGCGACGAGCGGCGGGGCCCCGTCCGATGGGAGGCGCGCGGGCGGCACGTCGGCATCGGCCGGCGGACCGTCGACCTCGGCCCGAGCTGACGGGCTACCTGGGGCGCCTGCAGGCCCGCAGGCGCTCGGTGCCCGCCCCACCGGGAATCCCGGCGCCGGCATCGACCCCGGCGTGGACACCGGAATCGACACGGGCATCGACACGGGCATCGACACGGGCATCGACGCCGGCGCGCCGGCAGGCGCAGACCCCCGGCCGCCCCGGGGCGCGGATGGGCGGCGGGCGAGGCGGGATCGGCGAACCGGCTTGTCCGATGGGGCGATGTCTCCCGGCGCGACCGCGGTCGCCGGGGTCGCCGACGCCGACCCGGAGGCCGTGGCGCGTGCGATCTGCCTGCGCCTGCTCACCGACCGGGCCTACACCCGCCGGGAGCTGGCGCAGGCGCTGGCCCGCAAGCGTGTCCCGGCCGACGCGGTAGCCGCCGTCCTCGGGCGGTTCGACGAGGTCGGGCTCATCGACGACCAGGCCTTCGCCGAGCAGTGGGTCCGCTCCCGGCACACGCACCGAGGGCTCGGCCGCCGGGCACTCGCCGTCGAGCTGCGCCGCAAGGGCGTGGCGGAGGAGATCGCGGGGGAGGCGGTCGCCGCCCTCGACGACGAGTCGGAGGAGCGCCGCGCCCGCGAGCTCGTCGAGCGTCGGCTCCGCAGCCTGCGCACGGACACCCCCGACCTGCGGGCGGCTGCGGGGCGCAAGCTCGTCGGGATGCTCGCCCGCAAGGGTTACGGCGCTGGCCTCGCCTACCGGGTGGTGCGCGAGACGCTCGCCGCCCGCGGCGCCGAGGCGGACGAGCTGCACGGCGAGCCGGAGGTCTGACAGACCGCCCACGGCACGCAGCGTCACTCGCATGCCCGGGTTGCCGCGGCTGCCCGGCTGGCCCGGTTCGCGGGGGTTCGCGGTGCCTGCCCGGCTGGCCCGGTTCGCGGGGGTTCGCGGTGCCTGCCCGGCTGGCCCGGTTCGCGGGGGTTCGCGGTGCCTGCCCGG
>JBFWRR010000037.1:35162-54618 GCA_050248815.1 Pseudonocardia sp.
CTGCCCGGCTGGCCCGGTTCGCGGGGGTTCGCGGTGCCTGCCCGGCTGGCCCGGTTCGCGGGGGTTCGCGGTGCCTGCCCGGCTGGCCCGGTTCGCGGGGGTTCGCGGTGCCTGCCCGGTTCGCCCGGGTTCGCCGCACCGCCTGGGACGCGCCGCACCAACCCGGGTCGCCGTGCAGGCGAGCACCGGGCGGCGGCCGTCGCACATACCGTGCGGCGCTCGCACACATCGCCGACGCTGTGTGCGAGCACGACGGGTGTGCGCCGGCACCGCGGGTCTGTGCGAGGCGGATCTCACCCCGCCGGGCGCCAGAGCACCTGCACGTCCCCGACCAGCCCGTTGCCGCTCGACAGCTCGCCGAGCAGTTCGAGCAAGGTGTCGCAGAATGCCTGCACGGCGTGTGTGGGGGTGAGGTCGGAGCGGCGGGCGAGCGCCACGGTCCGGTACAGCGGCGGGGTCAGCGCGGTCCGCTGGAGTCCGGGCCGCCCGGCGAAGACGAGGTCCGGCACCACGGCCGCACCCGCACCGGCCTCGACGAGGCGCAGAACCGCGTCCATCTCGCCGCCCTCGACGGCGATGCGGGGGCTCACGTCGGCCTCGGCGCAGGCGCGCAGGGTGACCTCGCGCAGGTCGTAGCCCTCGCGCGGCAGGACGAGCGGATAGCGGGCGAGCTCGGTGACGGTGATCGTGCGCCGCGCGACGACGCGTCCGGCCTGACGTGCAGCGGAGGCGACGGAGAGACGTTCACGCAGCAGCGGGGTGACGGTGAGGCTGGGGTCGAGCCCGGCGGCCGGGACGATGACGAGTGCGAGATCGAGCTCGCCGCGCGCGAGCGCGCGCTCGAGGGGCTGGGAGCCGTTCTCGACGAGCTCGACGCGGATGTCGGCATGGCGGCTGCAGAAGGTGCGCAGGACGTCGGCGAGCACGCCGATGCACAGCGATGGGGTGGCGCCGACGCGGACCCGCCCCGCGCGCAGACCGACGAGCTCGGCGACGGCCGTGCGGGCGCTGTCCATGTCGGCGAGGATCCGGCGTGCGAGCGGCAGCACGGCCTGCCCCGCGGGCGTGAGGTGCAGGCCGTCGCGGGCGCCCCGGTCGACGAGGCGGGCACCCAGCTCGTGTTCGAGTACACGCAGCTGGCGGCTCAGTGTCGGTTGTGCCACTCCCACCGTGTCCGCGGCGCGTGTGAAGCTGCCCACATCTACCAGCGCGACGAAGTAGGCGAGCTGCTGAAGTGTCACGCCAATAGCCTAAGGGTATGGTCGGCTCATAGCCGATGCATTTGCGGACGAACGGTTTTGGTAGCCACTCTTGCGCCGCACAGCCGTAGGCTCTGCGGCGTCATGACCTTGCGACGTTGCAGGTCGGAACAGATGAGGAACCACTGACGTGTCATCCACCACAGACGCGTCCGGAGGCCGGGCGCGGATCTCGGCCAGGACGCTCCGCAAGGACCGCTGGTGGCTCTCGCCCGCGGTCCAGGGCACCGCGCTGGTCATCCTGCTCGGCTACGTCGTCGTCCGCCTGTTCATGCGGGCCTACTACTTCGTGCCCGAGTACGGCTACCTGACGCCGCTCTACTCGCCGTGTATCAGCACCCTGTGCACCCCGGGGTCGTCGCATTTCGGCACGATCTTCGGCGACCTGCCGATCTGGATCCCGCTGCCGATCATCGTCTTCCCGATCCTGCTGGGCTTCCGGGCGACCTGCTACTACTACCGCAAGGCCGTCTACCGCTCCCTGCTGCAGAGCCCCACGGCCTGCGCGGTGGCCGAGCCCGCCAAGCGCTACGGCGGCGAGACGAAGTTCCCCTTCGTGCTCATGAACTACCACCGCTACTTCTTCTACGCGGCGGCGATCCTCCTGCTGGTCAACACCTACGACGCGGTGCTGGCCTACTTCCCGCCGAGCGGCGGTTTCGGCTTCGGACTGGGATCGCTGGTCCTCACGGTGAACGTGCTCCTGCTGTGGGGCTACACACTGGGCTGCCACGCCTGCCGGCACGTCATCGGCGGCCGGCTCAAGCACTTCTCGCGCCACCCGATCCGCTACAAGGGCTGGACGCTGGTCTCGAAGTTCAACGGCAAGCACATGCAGTGGGCCTGGGCATCGCTGATCAGCGTCACCCTGACCGACGTCTACATCATGTCGGTGTCCGCGGGCTGGATCTCCGACCTGCGCTTCTTCAACTGAGGGAGGATGACCATGAGCTCGTCCGACAACACCGTGGAACGCCACGAGTACGACGTCGTGGTCATCGGAGCCGGCGGGGCCGGCCTCCGGGCTGCGATCGAAGCGCGCCTGCAGGGCAAGCGGACGGCGATCATCTCGAAGTCGCTGTTCGGCAAGGCCCACACCGTGATGGCCGAGGGCGGCTGCGCGGCCTCGATGGGCAACGTCAACCCGAACGACAACTGGCAGGTCCACTTCCGCGACACCATGCGCGGGGGCAAGTTCCTCAACAACTGGCGGATGGCGGAGCTGCACGCCAAGGAGGCCCCCGAGCGCGTCTGGGAGCTCGAGACCTACGGGGCGCTGTTCGACCGCACGCCGGACGGCAAGATCAGCCAGCGCAACTTCGGTGGGCACACCTACCCACGCCTGGCCCACGTCGGCGACCGCACCGGCCTGGAGATGATCCGCACGCTGCAGCAGAAGGTCGTGTCGCTGCAGCAGGAGGACTTCGCGCAGACCGGCGACTACGAGTCGCGCATCCGCGTCTTCCACGAGTGCACCATCACCGACCTGCTCAAGGACGGCGACCGGATCGCCGGCGCCTTCGGGTACTTCCGCAAGGACGGCCGCTTCGTCCGCTTCGACGCGCCGGCGATCGTGCTCGCGACGGGCGGAGTCGGCAAGAGCTACTCCGTGACGTCGAACTCCTGGGAGTACACCGGAGACGGCCACGCGCTGGCCCTGCGTGCGGGCGCCACGCTGATCAACATGGAGTTCCTGCAGTTCCACCCGACGGGGATGGTCTGGCCGCCGTCGGTGAAGGGGATCCTCGTCACCGAGTCGGTCCGCGGTGACGGCGGCATCCTCAAGAACTCCGAGGGCAAGCGGTTCATGTTCGACTACATCCCGGACGTGTTCCGGGAGCAGTACGCCACGACGCCCGAGGAGGGCGACCGCTGGTACACCGACCCGGACAACAACCGGCGTCCGCCCGAGCTGCTGCCCCGCGACGAGGTGGCGCGCGCCATCAACTCCGAGATCAAGGCCGGCCGGGGCAGCCCGCACGGCGGCGTGTTCCTCGACATCGCCTCGCGCCGCAGCCCCGAGGAGATCCTCAAGAAGCTGCCGTCGATGTATCACCAGTTCAAGGAACTGGCCGACGTCGACATCACCAAGGAGCCGATGGAGGTCGGCCCCACCTGCCACTACGTCATGGGCGGCGTCGAGGTCGACCCGGACACCACGATGAGCACGGTGTCGGGCCTGTTCGCGGCCGGCGAGGTCGCGGGCGGGATGCACGGCTCGAACCGGCTGGGCGGCAACTCCCTGTCGGACCTCATCGTCTTCGGCCGCCGGGCCGGGCTCGGCGCCGCGCAGTACGTGGACGGCCTCGCCGCGCGGCCCGCGGTGCACGATGCGGACGTCGAGAAGGCCCACGACCGCGCCCTGTTGCCGTTCTCGACGGCCACGGAGGGCGGGGAGAACCCGTTCGTCGTGCACACCGAGCTGCAGAAGACGATGCACGAGCTCGTCGGCATCATCCGCAAGGCGGACGAGATGGAGCTGGCGCTCAAGGCGCTGGAGGACATCGCGACCCGCGCGAAGACGGTGAGGGTGTCCGGCGAGCGCGCGTTCAACCCGAACTGGCACCTGGCGCTGGACCTGCGCAACATGCTGCTCGTGTCGCTCTGCGTCGCGAAGGCGGCGCTGGAGCGCCAGGAGAGCCGCGGCGGGCACACCCGCAACGACTACCCGGTGATGGACTCGGACTGGCGCCACGTCCTGCTGGTGCTCTCGGCCGACGGCGAGAACGACGTCCACCTGCGGCGGGAGGAGCAGATCCCGCTGCGGCCGGACCTGCTCGACCTGTTCGAGCTGGACGAGCTGAAGAAGTACTTCACCGGCGAGGAGCTCGGCGGCCACCGAGCGGACAGCGCGGCCGACACGGCCGCGGCCGCGCCCGCCGACCAGGGGGAGAAGGCATGAGTCACATCCAGAAGTTCCGGGTCTGGCGCGGCGACCCCGACGGCGGCGAGCTCGTCGACTACAAGGCCGAGGTCAACGAGGGCGAGGTCGTCCTCGACATCATCCACCGGCTTCAGCAGACCGACGCCCCCGACATGGCGGTGCGCTGGAACTGCAAGGCCGGCAAGTGCGGCTCGTGCAGCGCGGAGATCAACGGCCGCCCGCGGCTGATGTGCATGACGCGGATGGCGACGTTCGAGCCGGACGAGACGATCACCGTCACACCGCTGCGCACGTTCCCGGTGATCCGCGACCTGGTCACCGACGTCGAGTTCAACTACACGAAGGCGCGGGAGGTCCCCGCCTTCGCCCCGCCGCCCGAGCTGCCGCCGGGGGAGTACCGGATGCAGCAGATCGACGTCGAGCGGAGCCAGGAGTTCCGCAAGTGCATCGAGTGCTACCTGTGTCAGAACGTCTGCCACGTGGTGCGCGACCACGAGGACAACAAGCCGAACTTCTCCGGTCCGCGCTTCCTCATGCGGATCGCCGAGCTCGACATGCACCCCCTCGACGTCGCGGACCGCAAGGCGGCATCGCAGGACGAGCACGGCCTCGGGTACTGCAACATCACGAAGTGCTGCACCGACGTCTGCCCGGAGCACATCAAGATCACGGACAACGCGATCATCCCGATGAAGGAGCGCGTCGTCACCCGCAGGTTCTCGCCGGTCACCTGGCTGGGCAGGATCGGGCGCCGCAACGGGTCGTGAGCCCGGCGTGATCACCGAGCTCGTGGTGGTCTACGACGTCGACTGTCCACGCTGCTCGCGGATCGCCCGTGAGCTGCCCGACGTGGTGCGGGTCCCGGTGACCGTCCGGTCCTGCCGGGACCCGCACCTCGCGACCGCCCATCCGGACGTTCCGGCGGCGGTGCGGGCCTGTGCGCGCCCGGCGGTCGGCACCCGCCGTCCTGACGGCTCGGTGCGCTGGCGGGCGGGCCTGCCCGGCGCCGTCGTGGCCGTCCTGCCGGTCGTGCGGCCCTCCGGGCTGCGCGAGGCGGCCGAACTGCTGTGGACGGCCCTGCGCTGAGCGGTGCCCGCAGGCGTCGCGGGCGGGCCCGATAGCCTCGGGCCGCACCCGGCGGACGGAGGGCACCTGACGATGCTCGCGGTTCACGGTCTGTGGTCTCCCGGGCGTGGTGTGCTGATCTGGGCCGAGGACGGGGAGCTCCCCGTCCGCAGCGCCAGCCAGGCCGTCCGGCGGGCCCGCCCGCACCCCTTCGCCGTCTCCGCGCAGACGCTCACCGAGATCCACCCGGGCAAGCCGACGATGGCCGCGGTGCTGCTGCCGTCCCTGCGGAGCGCCCCGCTGGACTCCGCCGAGCTGGTGCGCTCGACGCCGCGCCCGGCGGCCCGCCAGGCTCCCGTCCTGATGCCGTGGGCCGTGCCCGCGCTGGTCGTCGACCCGACCGAGCTCGACGACCCCGCAGCGCAGGTCCGCTACGGCGCCTCCGTCGCTCACCTGCGCGAGCTGACGGCGTTCGCGGCGGACGTGGTTGCGCGCGGCCGGGTGCTGCCCACGCTCGTCCACGAGTCCGGTGCTCCAGCGGCGCGGTGGCGTCCGGTCGTGACCGGGCCGGACGCCGTGGCGTTCGCCGCGATCGTCGCCGCGATGCCCCCGGTCGCCCGCGCCGAGCAGGCCCTGCGCGGCGCGAGCGACGGGCAGGACCCTCAGGCACTGGCTGCCGACGCGCTCGCCGTCCTCGTCGACGCCGGTGTCCGCACCGCGCTCGCCCGGTCCTCGGCGCCGGTCGAGCTGCTGGCGCCCCGGCGCGGTCGCCGCCCCCGCCGACCGCCCGCGGCGGAGGCCTGGCTCACCGCCCTCACCGCCGCGGACGGCAGGCTGCCCCCGGACTGCGACGACGGCGAGGTCGCCGCGCTCGCGCGGGCGCTCGTCGGATGGGACGAGGTCGGAGCCGGTCCGGCCGGGCCGGCGCGAGCAGTCTTCCGCCTCACGGAGGTGGCCCCGCCCGACGACCCGGCCGACCCCGACGAGACCCTGCCGGACACGGTCTGGCGGGTCGAGTTCTGGCTGCGTTCCGCGGCCGACCCGAGCCTGCAGGTCCCGGCCGAGCACGTCTGGGCCGCCCCGGAGGGCCTCCAGCGTTGGATCGCCCAGCCGCAGGACGTGCTGCTCGCCGAGCTGGGCCGCGCCAGCGTCGTGTTCGCCGAGCTGGCCGCGACGTTGCGCGAGGCCCGCCCGGTGGCGTGCGAACTGGACGTCGAGGGCGCCCACCGGTTCCTCTCGCACACCGCCGGGTTACTGGACGCGGCCGGTTTCGGCGTCGAGCTGCCCTCCTGGTGGGACCGCACGCGCCGCGTCGGCCTCGTCGCGTCGGCCCGCACCCGGACCGACGCTGCCGTCGTGGCGGGCGGGCTGAGCCGCGAGGCGCTGGCGGACTTCCGCTGGTCGCTGGCCGTCGGCGGCGAGATCCTGTCCGAGGACGAGATCGCGGAGCTCGTGGCTGCCAAGGCGCCCCTCGTGCGGCTGCGCGGGCAGTGGGTGGCGCTCGACCCGGAGCGGTTGCGTCGCGGGCTGGACTTTCTGGAGCGCTCCCCTGCCCGGCCGAGCACGGCCGCCGAGGTGCTCGCGCTCGCCGCCACCCATCCCGACGACGCGGGCTTGCCGCTGCCGCTGGATGCCGTGCACGCCGACGGGTGGCTCGGCGATCTCCTCGCCGGTTCCGCCGAGCGCACGCTGCACCCGGTCGACGTGCCGGCGTCGTTCGCCGCGACGCTGCGCCCGTACCAGCAGCGTGGGCTGTCCTGGCTGGCGTTCCTCGCCGGGCTCGGCCTCGGCGCCTGTCTGGCCGACGACATGGGCCTGGGCAAGACGGTGCAGCTGCTCGCCCTCGAGGCCGCCGAGCGGGACACGCGGCGAGCAACCGGGCAGCGTCCGCCGACGCTGCTGCTCTGCCCGATGTCGCTGGTCGGGAACTGGCAGCGGGAGGCCGCCCGGTTCGCGCCGGACCTGCGCGTCTACGCCCACCACGGCCCCGCGCGCCTTCACGGCGACGGGCTGGCCGAGCGGCTCGGCGCGGCCGACCTCGTCGTGAGCACCTACGCGACCGCCACCCGCGACGTCGACGAGCTGGCGGACAGGACGTGGCACCGGCTCGTGCTCGACGAGGCCCAGGCCGTCAAGAACAGCCGGTCCAGCGCGGCGAAGGCCGTCCGGCGGCTCCCGGCCGAGCACCGGATCGCCCTCACCGGCACCCCGGTGGAGAACCGGCTCGCCGAGCTGTGGTCGGTGATGGACGTGCTCAACCCGGGCATCCTCGGAACGCCCGAGACCTTCCGCGCCCGCTTCGCGATCCCGGTGGAGCGGCACGGCAACCCCGACGCCGCCGGGTTGCTGCGCCGGATCACCCGCCCGTACCTGCTGCGCCGCGTCAAGACGGACCCGACCGTCATCGACGATCTTCCGGAGAAGATCGAGATCCGGCAGGACTACCGGCTGACGTCCGAGCAGGCATCGCTCTACCGGACGGTCGTCGACGACATGATGGAGCGCATCGAGGGCTCCGACGGCATCGCCCGCCGGGGCAACGTCCTGGCCGCCATGGCCAAGCTCAAGCAGGTGTGCAACCACCCGGCACAGCTGCTGCACGACCGCTCGCCGATCGGACGCCGCTCGGGCAAGGTCATCCGGCTCGAGGAGATCCTCACCGAGATCCACGACGAGGGCGACAAGGTGCTCTGCTTCACGCAGTTCACGGAGTTCGGCGAGATGCTCCTGCCGCACCTGTCGGCCCTGCTCGGCACCGAGGTGCTCTACCTGCACGGCGGCACGCCGCGGCGGCGGCGCGACGAGATGGTGGCCCGCTTCCAGGAGCCGGACGGCCCGGCGGTGTTCCTGCTCTCGCTCAAGGCCGGGGGCACCGGGCTGAACCTCACCGCGGCCAACCACGTCGTGCACCTGGACCGCTGGTGGAACCCGGCGGTGGAGAACCAGGCCACGGACCGGGCGTTCCGGATCGGCCAGCGCCGCACCGTGCAGGTCCACAAGTTCTGCGCGGCCGGCACGTTGGAGGAGCGCATCGACGAGATGATCGAACGGAAGAAGGCGCTGGCCGAGACGGTGATCGGCGACGGGGAGGACTGGCTGACCGAGCTCTCCACCGCCGCGTTGCGGGAGCTGTTCGCGCTCGGGGCGGAGGCTCTTGATGAGTCCGATGAGTAGCTGGTATCCGCCGTCGCGGCCGCGCCGTGTCGAGGGCGGCATCCGGGCCCGCAGCAGGCGCGGCGAGATCGCGCAGAGTTGGTGGTCGGCCCGGTTCCTGCGTGGCCTCGAGGAGTCCGGAGTCGGCGGGCGGCTCGCGCGCGGGCGGGCTTACGCGCGGGCCGGGCAGGTGCTGGAGCTCTCGGTGGACGTCGGGTCCGTCGTTGCGTTGGTGCAGGGCAGCCGGGCCCGGCCGTACCGGGTGCGGGTGGGGGTCCCGACGTTCGGCAAGGCCGGCTGGACCGCCGTCGAACGGGCACTGGCCGAGGACGCCTGGTTCGCGGCGAAGCTGCTCGCGGGCGAGATGCCCGCCGACATCGAGGACGTGTTCGCCGCCGCCGGGCTGCGGCTGTTCCCGGACGGGGTCGACGAGCTGGCGATGGACTGCTCGTGCCCCGACCACTCGGTGCCGTGCAAGCACCTGGCCGCGACGCTGTTCCTGCTCGCCGAGTCCTTCGACACCGACCCGTTCGGCATCCTGCTGCTGCGCGGGCGCGAGCGCGCCGAGCTGCTGGGCCGGGTGCGGGCGCACCGGGACCGTGCCGGTCGCACCGACGGCACCGTGGCCGACGGCCTCGCGATGGCGGCTCCCACGGCGCCGCTCGCGGACTGCCTCGACACGTTCTTCCACGCCCCGCCCCGGCCGGCCGTCCCGCCGCCGGCGCCCGCCCCGGCCGATGCCCTGCTCGACCAGCTGCCCGACCCGGGGATCACGGTCCGCGGGCGGGCGGTGACCGAGCTGCTGCGGCCGCTGTACCGCTCGCTCGGTCCAGGGTGACGACCCGGGCGCGACGAGGAGATGGAAGGACCGGTCCGCCGCCGCCACGCATACGGAAGCCAGGTGGTTCGAACGGGTTGTCGACAGGCCCCGTCCGACTCGGCTCGCCCAGCGCCGGCAACCCGCGATGTGGCGGCCGATCAGACTTCAGGATGATCTCGAACGATGTCGCTTCACGTCTGAACGGGTCATCCCGGATGATTGATCATGTCCGAGAAGGCCGGCCGGAGGGGACTTGATGGAATCGAACGTCTCGGAAATCGACACCCGTATCGACTTTGAACTGGAGATGTCGGTCGAGACCGACAACCCATTGCCGGTTCACCCAGCGGACTACCATGAGATGGACTCTGCGGTCTGACTTGTGCAGTCCAGGGGGCGCGAGGTGACGGTCCTCGCGCCCTCTGCTACGGCGGCTAGCTCGGTGGGGGTGCCATGGATACTGAGAAGAACTTCTCGGCAGTTCTCGCGAACGACACCATAATCAGCTTCCGGGGGGCGAGGCGCGAATAACGGTTGGCTCAACCGGTGTGCGCTATCGAGTCATGAGCGAGACCCTTGCGTTTATCTGCAGCTTCGCCGATCCGACAGGCGCAGCTGTCCACAGCCTGAAGGAGCGCTACGCGCCCGAAGCGGTCGACCGGGCGGTCAGGACTCTTCTCGACTGTGGCCTGCTCGTCCGAGAGGGCGTCGAGAACCCATTGCCGGCTCTTCCCAGATGAGGGTGTAGCGCTGTGGGTTCGTCGGCTCGTCGTTGAGCGGGTAGGAGTCGAGGCCTCCCGAAGATGGAAGTTCTCACGCTCGCCATCTGGAAGACCTCGACGTGCCCGACGCTACCCCGCCGGTCGGCTTCGGCCGCCCCGACCTGACCACCTTCGCCCGGCTCGCCCGGCTCGGCCTCGAAGTCGTTGGACAGCGACTCGAGCCTGACCGTGCGGTCCTCGCGTGCCGGGTCGCCGAACCCGATCAGTGGTGCAGGCGTTGCGGTTGTGAAGGCGCGCCGCGCAACAGCGTGGTCCGAAGACTTGCCCACGAGCCGCTGGGTTGGCGGCCAACGATGTTGGAGGTCGTCGTCCGCCGTTACCGTTGCAGCGAGTGCGGTCACGTGTGGCGCCAGGACACCAGCGCCGCAGCCGAGCCCAGGGCGAAGCTCTCGCGGTCCGGGTTGGCCTGGGCGTTGACGGGCATCGTCGTGCAGCACCTCACGGTCGCCCGGATCGCCGAAGGCCTCGGGGTCGCGTGGGACACCGCGAACAACGCGGTTCTGGCAGAGGGCAAGCGGCTGTTGATCAACGAACCGGCCCGGTTCGACGGGGTGAAAGTCATCGGGGTCGACGAGCACGTGTGGCGCCACACCAGGCGCGGCGACAAGTACGTCACCGTGATCATCGATCTCACTCCCGTGCGGGACGGCACCGGACCAGCCCGCCTGTTGGACATGGTCGAGGGCCGTTCCAAGCAGGCGTTCAAGACCTGGCTCAACGAGCGTCCGCAGGCGTGGCGCGACGCCGTGGAGGTGGTCGCGATGGACGGGTTCACCGGCTTCAAGACCGCAGCTGCTGAGGAAGTCCCCGACGCCGTCGCGGTGATGGATCCCTTCCACGTGGTCCGCCTGGCTGGCGACGCACTCGACAAGTGCCGACGACGAGTCCAGCTCGCCATCCACGGCCACCGCGGGTTCAAGGACGACCCGCTCTACAAGTCCCGTCGGACCCTGCACACCGGCACCGGCCTGCTCACCGACAAGCAGATCACCAGGCTCACCGCACTGTTCGCCGACGACGCGCACGTCGAAGTCGAAGCGACCTGGGGCATCTACCAACGCATGGTCGCCGCCTACCGCGACGAGGACAGGGCGCGTGGCCGAGAGGCGATGGTGAAGCTGATCGAATCGATCAGCACCGGCGTACCGAAGGTGCTCACCGAGGTCATCACCCTCGGCCGGACGCTGAAGAAGCGTGCTGACGACGTGCTCGCCTACTTCGACCGACCCGGCACCAGCAACGGCCCTACCGAGGCGCTCAACGGACGCCTCGAGCACCTCCGCGGGTCCGCACTCGGGTTCCGCAACCTGACCAACTACATCGCCAGATCGCTGCTCGAGACCGGCGGCTTCAGACCCCAACTCCTACACCCTCGATTGGAATGAGCCCTCTATCGTCGGTCCATGACCACTCGACTGAACCCCTACCTCAGCTTCGCGGGTGATGCCTCGGCCGCCCTGGCGTTCTACCAGGACGTCTTCGGCGGCCATCTCACGATCAACCACTTCGGCGACTTCGGCACCGACGACCACGGCATGGGCGACCAGGTCATGCACGGCCAGCTGGAAACAGCGTCTGGCCTCACGCTGATGGCCGCCGACATGCTGCCGGGCGAGACGTTGCGGCCCGGGAACAACCTCGCGGTCAGCCTCGGCGGGGACGACACCGAGGAACTGCGCGGCTACTGGCAGGCGCTGTCGGACGGAGGGACCGTGACGGTCGAGCTGGCCACCCAGCCGTGGGGCGACGAGTTCGGGATGTGCGTCGACCGGTTCGGGACCTCGTGGCTGGTCAACATCGCCGGGGGCGGCTGACCTACCCGATCCGCGCTGCGCCCGGTCGGTCAGGCTGTCCGTCGGTACCGCAGGTCGGCGATGCCGCGGCCGGCGGCAGTCCCCTTGCGCTCGAACCTCGTCACCGGCCGCTCGGCCCAGCGATCGACCACGCCCCCTGCGCAGGGGGCCTGCCGGCCCTCCGATCGAGCGGATCGCGGCCGACGTACGTCGGATCCACCACCAGCTGCTCAGCCTCCCCCCGGGGGGTGCCGGCGGCCCGGCTGCGGGCTGGCGCGCGGCCTACGACAACGTGCTCGAGACCGGCGGCTTCAGACCCCAACTCCTACACCCTCGATTGGGATGAGCCCCATTGCCTGTCCGATGCCCGCGCGATTCATGAACAGTACGAGGGTGGGACCAACCGCGCATTCTCAAGATCCAGGATGACTGCCTGCGTATCGCGGATATCGACATCCGCGATACGTGGGTGGCTGTCAAACCGGCGATGCACTACCACATGGGCGGAATCCTCACAGATGTCGATGGAAGGTCGAGCGTGCACGGACTTTACGCTGCGGGTGAGGTCGCATGCACCGGAAGTAACGGTGTCGACCGCCTTGGCGGGAACTCATTACTGGAAGCTCGGGTATTCGGCCGACGAGCGGGGTGGGCGGTCGCGCGGGAGGCAAGGGCGGCGACCGTCGCGCCGGTGCGCGCACCGGACCTGAGAACGGTGACCGCGCCGAGTCGCGGTGCTGCCTACGGCTGTGGTGCTCTGATGACGCGGTTCTGCGGGATCCTCCGGCGTGCCGACGATCTGGAGGTTCTGAAGGAGCACCTCGCGGCAGACCCGCCGAGCAGCAGACGGCTGGTAGCGCAGCTGATCGTGGACGCTGCGCACAGACGACGGGAGAGCCGGGGCGTCCAATGCCGGACTGATTTTCCCAACAGTGACGATCGCCGGCGTGTTCGTCACGTGGTGCGTCAGGCAGCGGGAGACGAACCGCAGTGGCGTGTCGACCCGGTACGGGCGCCCACGTCGCTTCCCCCGGGCCGCGAGTACTGACTCGGCCCGAACGGACAACCGCTCGATGCTCGGGCTGCGGCACCGGCGTGGCCGCGCCGCGGTCCGGTGAGGGGGGTCCGCAGCGGCTAGTGTCGTGTCACGTGACGCGCACGGTGCTCCCCTACGGTTCCTGGCCCACCCCGATCACGTCCGAGCTGGTCGTGGCGGCGTCGGTACGGCTGGGCGAGGTGGCGGTCGACGGGGACGGCGTCGTCTGGTCGGAGGGCAGGCCTTCGGAGGGCGGCCGCACACAGCTGGTCCGCTGCGCGACGGACGGCACGACCGAGGACCTGCTCGAGCCCGAGCGCAACGCCCGCACCGGCGTGCACGAGTACGGCGGCGCCGCGTGGTGGGTGCGCGACGGCGTCACGTGGTTCACGGACTGGGCCGACCAGCGCCTCTACCGCCGCGATCGCGACGGGACGGTCGTCGCGCTCACCCCGGAGCCCCCGCAGCCGCGGGCCTACCGCTACGCGGACGGGGACGTGAGCCCCGGCGGCACCGGCATCGTCTGCGTGCGGGAGGCGCACGCTGCCGACGGGGAGGTGCGCAACGAGATCGTGCGGCTCGACGCCCACCGCCCGTCGACGCCGGAGGTGTTGGTGACGGGCCCGGACTTCGTCGCAGCGCCGCGGCTGTGCCCGGCAGGCCGCCAGCTGGCCTGGCTGCAGTGGGACCACCCGGACATGCCGTGGGACGCCACCCTGCTGACCGTTCTCGATCTCCCGACGGGGGAGGAGACGGTGGTCGCGGGCGGTCCCGGCGAGTCGGTCACGGAGCCGACATGGCAGCCGGACGGCGCGCTGTGGTTCGTCTCGGACCGTTCCGGCTGGTGGAACCTCTACCGCTGGCTGCCCGGTCACGATGTCGAGGAGGTCGTCCGGATCGACGCCGAGATCGGCGTGCCCGCGTGGACGTTCGGGTCCGCACGCCATGCGGTGCTCGGCGACGGCCGGGTCGTGTTCGCGCGGCGGGCCCGCGGGTTCGACGGGTTGGCCGTCCGCGCCACGGACGGCACGGTCGCGGACCTGGACCTGCCGTTCACGGCCGTGTCGACGGTGAAGGCGGCCGGTCCGGACGCGGTGGTCGTCGTCGCGGGCACGCCGACGTCCGAGCCGGGGGTGCACCGGGTCACGCTCGTGGGCCACCACGGCGCCGCCGTGCACACACTTCGTCCCCCGCGCGCGCTGGACCTGGACCTCGCGGCGTTGTCCGTCCCGGAGGCGGTGTCCTTCCCGTCGACCGGGGCGGGCGACGGGCGCACCGCGCACGCGCTGTTCTACCCGCCCGCCTCGGCCACCCACGCCGCTCCGCCGGGCGAGCTGCCGCCGCTGCTGGTGATGATCCACGGCGGGCCGACGGGCCAGGCGCTGCCGGTGTTCTCGCTGTCGGTGCAGTACTGGACGAGCCGGGGCTTCGCCGTGGTCGACGTCAACTACGGTGGCTCCACCGGCTACGGCCGCCCGTACCGGGAGGAGCTGCGCGCGAACTGGGGCGTCGTCGACGTGGCGGACTGCCTGGCCGCGGCGAGCTGGCTCGCGGCGCAGGGTCGGGTGGATCCGGCGCGGCTGTGCATCCGCGGCGGGTCCGCGGGCGGGTTCACCGTGCTGGCCGCGCTGGCCGCCGACGACACGCCGTTCGCCGCGGGGGCGGACCATTTCGGCGTCGCCGACCTCGAGGCGCTGGCCCGCGACACGCACAAGTTCGAGAGCCGCTACCTCGACGGCCTGATCGGCCCGTATCCGGCCGCGCGCGACCTCTACGTCGAGCGCTCGCCGATCAGCCACGTCGAGCGGTTCACGCGGCCGCTGATCGTCCTGCAGGGCAGCGAGGACGCGATCGTGCCGCCCAGCCAGTCCGAGATGATCGTCGACGCACTGCGGGCCAAGGGGGTACCGGTCGCGTACCTGCTGTTCGACGGCGAGCAGCACGGCTTCCGGCGGGCGGAGAACGTGCGCCGCGCCCTGGACGCGGAGCTGGCCTTCTACGCGCGGGTGCTCGGGTTCGAGCTACCCGACCAGGAGGGCATCGAGCCGGTCGAGGTGGAGAACCTGTGACGGGTGGGACCATGGGGACGGCTCGGGAGCCCGACCGGGTGCCGGCGGGCTCCCGAGCAGCCGCCCCTCAGATCGTGATGCAGGCCGTTCCACCGCCGGTGCCCCGAACCGGTGTGAAGATCGCACCGAAACCCTGGACGCGGTACTGCGTGCCCGGCGCCCCACCGGGGTGACTGACACTGGCGATCACGGTGGAGCACTCGGAGCAGCTCTCCTTCTTGCTCGCGAGTGGCTTCGTCAGCCCCGGTCCCGGAGCGATTGCCGTTTCGGTCTGATTCGTCAGGGGCCGCGCCGTTCCGCAGGTGACCCGGGAAATCGCCTGGATCGAGTTCGACCTGGTCTGCCCGATCCACGCCTCGCCCGTGCATTTCGGATTCGGGTGGCCGTACCCATCCTTGAGCTGATAGGTCACCCGGTTCTGGCGCGCGTAGTCGTCTGCTGCCGCCACACCCGACAGGGTCGAGCAGAGTGAGAGCGATACGCCCAGGGCGGCCACGAGGACCGGGAGACGACGGGTTGAGAGCTTGCGGGTTCTGCGGTCCATGGCCCCTCCTCAGGTTGATCATCGATCATGAAAAGCATAGGGGCCTGGACCGGAACCGCCGGCAAGATCGAACGCTTCCTGGGCAAGATTTGATGATCACGGACAGGCGGCCGAACGGGTGCAGGAAAGCCTGTTCTCGAGGGTGCGCGGCACGGCGTGCGGGGTGCGCGGAGAACGCGCGTCTGACGCCCGACGGAGCCCGAGTTCTACGCCCGTGTGCTGCGTGGACGCTGCCCGAAGACGGAGGGGCTCGCCGGCGCGGGCCGAGCCATGACCATTACCTGAAAAGGATCAGTGGCACGCAGTGCGATCAGCCTTGCCCGGCGGGCGGCAGCTCCTCGGCGGCGGCCGCCGCAACCTTGGCGCTCACCGGGTTGCGGCGCGTCCGCTTCTCCAGGTAGTGCGCGAACCACGACAACAACAGGCACATGGAGATGTAGATGATCGCCACGACGATCGCCACCGGGATGATCGGGAAGTCGAACTGGGCCTGCGAGCCCAGGGTCCGGGTGACGAAGAGCAACTCGGGGTAGCCGATGAGGAACCCGAGCGCGGTGTCCTTCAGCACGACGACGAGCTGGCTCACGATGGTCGGCAGCATCGCGCGCAGCGCCTGCGGCAGCAGCACGTTCGTCATGACCTGGGTCTTGCGCATCCCCAGCGCGTAGGCCGCCTCGCTCTGGCCCTTCGGCAGCGCGAGGATCCCGGCGCGGAAGATCTCCGCGAGGACCGAGCCGTTGTACAGCGTCAGGCCGATGACGACGGCCCAGAACGTCGAGATGTTGATGCCCGCGGGCGGGAGGCCGAAGTAGATGACGAAGATCATGATCAGGACGGGGATCGCGCGGAAGAACTCCACGACGACCGTCGCGGGCACCCGCACGGCGGCGTGGTCGGACAGCCGCGCCGTGGCGAACAGCGCCCCGACGACCAGGGAGAGCACCGCGGCCACCACGAACGCGGACAAGGTCGCGACCAGCGCGTCCAGCAGCAGGTACTGGACCTGCTTGTAGGTCAGGAACTCCCATTTCTGCGCGGAGAACTGACCCGTGACGGCCAGCCGGTAGAGCACGTACCCGATGATCGCGAGGACGACCACCACGCCGACGTAACCGAGGAGCCTGTTGCGGGCCCGCGCCTTCGGGCCGGGGATGTCGTAGAGGACGGCGGTCATCGCGCGGTGCTCCAACGTCGCTCGAGGGACCGCTGCAGCAGGGTCAGCGGCACGACCAGGATGACGAACCCGAGCGCTACCCAGAGCCCGCCGATGAGAACGCTGTAGCCGCGTTCGGACAGGGTCGGGAAGATCGATCCGGCCTCGACGACCGAGAAGCCCGCGGCGATCGTCGTGTTCTTCAACAGTGCGATCTCGACGCTGACCAGCGGTGGCACCGTGGCCCGAACGGCCTGGGGCATCACCACTGAGCCGAGGGTCTGGCCGAAGGTGAAGCCGAGCGCCCGGGAGGCCTCGGCCTGCCCGACCGGCACCGTGTTGATCCCCGATCGCAGCACCTCGCAGACGAACGCCGCGGTGTAGAGGATCAGTCCGGTGCAGGCCAGTGGGAAGAAGTCGAGCTGGATGATGCCCAGCCGGTTCCACGCGAAGGCGAAGAAGAACAGGACGAGGGTGAGCGGGGTGTTGCGGAGCACGTTGACGTACACGGTCCCGACGACGCGCAGGAACGGGACGGGGCTCACCCGCATCGCGGCGAGCAGGGCGCCCAGGATCAGCGATCCGATCGAGGAGACCACGAACAGGCCGATGGTCCCGATGAACCCGCGGACGAAGATGTCGATGTTGTCGAGCAGGACGTTCAACGCGATGTGCCCCCGTCACCGGTCGCCGTGGGGAGGTCGGGCCTCCCCACGGCGAGAGTGGTCAGTAGCGGTCGATCGGCGGCGGAGAGGCCGGCGAGCCGGACTTTCCGAGGGTGCCGTCGTAGATCTTCTGCCAGGTGCCGTCGTCGATGGCGGCCTGCAGGAGGTCGTTGACCTTCGCCCGGAAGGCGGTGTCGGCGAGCGGCACGCCGATCCCGTACGGCTCGACGGAGAACGTCTCACCGACGACCTTCAGCTCGTCGGGCCGCTGCGAGGCGTACCCCTTGAGGATCGCGTCGTCCGTGGTGACCGCGTCCACCTGTCCCTGGACGAGCTGGTCGACGCACTGGGTGTAGGTCTGGAACTCGACGATGTTCTCCGGCTGCGTGAGATTCTGCTCCCGCACGCGCTGGATGGGCGTCGAACCGGTGACCGAGCAGACCTTCTTGCCCTGCAGCGTGTCCTTGCCGGTGATCGCGGTCTCGTCCGCGCGGACCAGCAGGCCCTGGCCCGCGATGAAGTAGGGCCCTGCGAAACCGACTCGTTGCTTGCGGTTGTCGTTGATCGTGTACGTGCCGACGTAGTAGTCGACGTCGCCGCGGGAGATCGCGTCCTCGCGGGCCGCGGACTGGACGACCTTGTAGTCGATCTGGTCCGGTCCGAAGCCCAGGCCGGCGGCCACCATGCGTGCGATCTCGATGTCGAACCCGCTGTAGGTGTTCGTCGTCGGGTCGACCTGCCCGAGCCCCGGCTGGTCGTTCTTCACCCCGATCACGACCCGCCCGCGCTGCTGTGCGGCGGCGAGCGTCGCGGAGTCGGGAACGGAGACGTTCGTGGCGACGGGGTAGGTGAGGCCCGTCTCCTCGCCGCCGGTCGGGCTGCCCTCGCGGCCGCAGCCGGTGAGGGCCAGCGCTCCGACCATCAGTCCGACGGCCAGGGTGCGCAGTCTCATGACGTACCTCTCTACTCGGGTCTACTCGGGTCTACTCGGGGATCAGTGCGTGAGGATCTTGCCGAGGAAGTCCTTGGCCCGGTCGGACTTCGGCGCGGTGAAGAAGGAGTCCGGCGTGGTGTCCTCGACGATCTCGCCGTCGGCCATGAACACCACCCGGTTGGCCGCGCGGCGGGCGAACCCCATCTCGTGGGTGACGACCAGCATCGTCATGCCCTCCTTGGCCAGCGTGGTCATCACGTCGAGGACCTCGTTGACCATCTCCGGGTCCAGCGCGGAGGTGGGCTCGTCGAACAGCATCACCTTGGGCTGCATCGCGAGCGCGCGGGCGATGGCGGCGCGCTGCTGCTGACCGCCGGAGAGCTGGGCCGGGTACTTGTCGCGCTGGTTGGCGATCCCGACCCGCTCCAGCAGGGCGACGCCGCGCTTCTCGGCCTCGGCCTTGGCGACCTTGCGCACCTTGACCGGGGCGAGCGTGACGTTCTCGAGGATCGTCTTGTGCGCGAAGAGGTTGAAGCTCTGGAACACCATGCCGACCTCGGCGCGCAGCTGCGCCAGCGCCTTGCCCTCGGCCGGGAGCTGCTTGCCGTCGACCTCGATCGTGCCGGAGTCGATCGGCTCCAGCCGGTTGATGGTGCGGCAGAGCGTCGACTTCCCCGAGCCGGACGGCCCGAGCACGACGACGACCTGTCCCGCATCGACCTCCAGGTCGATGTCGCGCAGTACGTGGAGATCCCCGAAGTGCTTGTCGACGGAGACCATCCGGATCATGGGCGTCATGCGCTTGCCTTCCGCCGGTTCGGGAGGGGTTCACTATGGGGTGACCGGGTCGGCGAGTACATCATCTTTGCCAAGTCTTAGGGTTTCGCTCCGATAACAAAGGTGGATCCGTGCACATCCTGCTCGTCGAGGACGACGACCGCATCGCGGCGGCGCTGCGTCCTGCGCTGCACCGGCACGGGATGACCACCAGCCGGCTCGCGGCGGGCCGCGGGATCACCGACCACCTCGCCGACGTGGACGTCGTCCTGCTGGACCTGGGCCTTCCCGACGTGGACGGGGTGGACGTCTGCCGCGCGATCCGCGAGGTCAGCGACGTACCGGTGATCGTCGTGTCGGCCCGCGGCGAGGTGGAGGACCGCATCCTCGGGCTGAACGTCGGCGCCGACGACTACCTGGTCAAGCCCTACGACATCGGCGAGCTGGTCGCGCGGGTGCACACGGTGCTGCGCCGCCGCGGCCCGGCCGGGCCGGCACCGGCGTCCGCGGCCGAGGTCGTGG
>JBFWRR010000038.1:0-54454 GCA_050248815.1 Pseudonocardia sp.
CCCGCCGGCCGCGGCCAAGAGGTGGATCACCGCAGGAACGCTCGTCGTGCTGGCGGCGAGCGGCATGGTGGCGTGCGGCATGGAGATGGCGCCGCCGCCCACGGCGCGCGTCGAACGCGACACCGTCTCCGTGTCGGTCTCGGCGTCCGGGGCACTCTCGGCGGTGCAGGCGCAGAACATCGGATTCTCCCAGGGCGGCCAGATCGTCGAGCTGCCCGTCAAGGTCGGCGACGTCGTCGCGCAGGGGCAGTTGCTCGCCCGGCTGGACCCGTTCGCCGCCCAGCAGGCGCTCAACCAGGCGCAGGCGCAGCTGGCTCAGCAGCAGGCGGAGCTGAACAAGATCCTCAACGGTAACTCGATCGGGCAGGCGGAGCGCGATCTCGCCGCCGCGCAGGACGTGCTCGACGCCACGGAGGCCAACGCCGACGCGGCGAACGAGCAGGCCGAGAAGGCGGTCAGTAGCGCGCAGAAGCAGGTGGACGACGCGGAGCGGGCGCTGGACCAGGCGCGGCGCAGCTGCACGACCACACAGTCGGCGAACTCACAGTTCACCCCGTCGACGACGAGCCCGGCGCCGACGCCAACGCGGACCTACACCTTCCAGCGCCAGTGCAGCGAGAGCGACGCCGCCGTCAGCCAGGCCAAGACCGCGCTCGTCAACGCCAAGACCAACCTCGCGAACGCGAAGAAGCAGGAGGACGTCACCCAGACCCAGGGCGAGATCTCCGTTGCCAACGCGCAGCGCAGCGTCGTCCAGGCCGAGAACAACCTCGACACCGCCCGGCGCAACAACCCCGCCGACATCGCCGCCCAGCAGGCCGCGGTCCGCAACGCCGCGGTGCAGGTGACGATCGCGCAGCAGGACCTCGACAACCGCACGCTCCTGGCCCCGATCGGTGGCACGATCACGTCGATCAACGGTGCGGTGGGCGAGTTCCTCAACTCCGGCACGTCGACCACCCCGCTGGCGCCGGGCAGCGGCGCCGCGATCCCGGGCGTGCAGTCCGGCGTGGGTGCGTCGGACGCCTCGGGCGCGGTGAACGTCAGTGCACCCGGCGGGTCGAACTTCATCGTGCTCGGCGACGTCAACTCGTTCCAGGTCGTCGTACCGTTCGAGGAGTCGGACGCGGCGCAGGTCCGGTCGGGTCAGAAGGTCGAGGTGAGCTTCGACGCGATCCCGGACCTCGAGCTTCCCGGAACCGTCCTCGCGGTGGCCCCGAGCGGAACCGCGATCTCGGGCGTCACGAACTACTACGTCACCGTGCAGCTCACCGAGACCGACGACCGGCTGCGCGACCGGCAGACCGCCGAGGCGAACGTCCTGACCCAGTCGGTCGAGAACGTGCTGTCCGTGCCGAACGCCGCGGTGGTCCGCCAGGGTGGCCAGACGTTCGTGAACGTGCCCGGCCCGGACGACAACCCGATGCAGGTGCCGTTCGAGGCGGGCCTGCAGGGCGACGACCGCACCGAGGTGAAGTCGGGGCTCACGGAGGGCCAGGAGGTGCTGCTGCCGCAGGCGACCGTGACCGCGAGCCCGGAGAACCAGGGCGGTCCCCGCTAGACGCGGGCCCGTCGCGGGTCGCACGCCCGGACCGTCGGACACGGCCTGCAGCCCGCCCGGCCGCCGCTCGGCTCGTTGGGCTGTTCGGTGCTAGGTCCGGTCCTGACCGGCTCCTATCGTCGAGAAGTGCTCCGTCCTGCGTGGACGCGCAGGAGCGGCGACGGGGGATCGGCATGGGTCTCGGCGCGAGGACACGACTGCGGTTCGCGAGCGTGCTGCTGGGGGCGCTGGTGGTCGTCGGGATCTCCGCGGGCGTCGCCTGGGCGGAGCCGGGAGCCCAGCCGGCCAGGGCTGCGTCGGCGTGCGACTCGCCCGAGGTGGCCACGCTGGTCACCCCGGAGGAACAGCAGCAGATGCTGGACCTGCACAACACGCTGCGCGCCAAGTACGGCGCACCGCCGCTCACCTGGGACGCGACACTCGCGTCGTGCGCACAGGACTGGGCCAACCAGCGCGCGGCCGGTGAGCAGCAGGCGCACCGCTCGCCCAACCGCTACGGCGAGAACGTCTTCGGCAACTGGAGCTGCTGCGACCCGGCCACGTTCACGTCCAGCCCGGCCGACGCCATGGGTTTCTGGGGCGGCGAGGAACCGAACTACGACGTCGCGACCAACTCCTGCGTCGCCGGCACCGTGTGCGGGCACTTCACGCAGGTGGTCTGGTCGACGACGACCCAGCTCGGGTGCGGCAAGGCGCTCACCCCGGACACCCCGCAGCCCGGCGCCACCACGGCCAACTGGGTGTGCAACTACAACCCACCCGGCAACGACGGTGGGCGCCCGTTCGACCCGGCTGCGGTGCCGGCGGCCGGACCGCCGCCGGACCAGGTGCCCCCGCCCGCGGACAACCCGCCCGCGGACAACCCGCCCGCTGAGAACCCGCCCGCTGAGAACCCGCCCGCTGAGAACCCGCCTGCGGACAACCCGCCTGCGGACAACCCGCCTGCGGACAACCCGCCTGCGGACAACCCGCCTGCGGACAACCCGCCTGCCGAGAACCCGCCCGCGGACAACCCGCCCGCCGAGAACCCGCCCGCGGACAACCCGCCCGCCGGGGACAACGGGGAGGGCGACGCCGGCCAGACACCTCCCGACGGCGGCTAGATCGGTTCGGTCGCGCCGGTGACGGTGTCATGGACCTCCACGCCGGTCACCCGTGCCCGCACGGCCTCGACCGGGTGCAGTCGGGCGAACGCTGCGGCCGTCGTCGCCGCGTCACCCGTGGCGAGCACGCAGTGCGGGATCCAGGATCCGGGCAGGTGCTCGGCGACCGGCCCACGCACCCGCCCGGCGAGCGCGTCGTGCACGGCGGTGTGGACGGCGAGCATCTCGGTGTCCACGACGGCCGCGAGCACGAGGTGATCGGGCCGACCGGCGGGTGCGCCGAGGGTGGCGAGCCACAGCGCCGGGAGCCGTAGGAGCCGCAACTCGGCGGCGAGCGCAGCCCGCGCCGGGGGCGGCACGACGTAGGCCGCGGCGACGACGACCGTGGGCCGGTCCGCGCCCGCCGGTGTCGGGGCCGCCGCTCGTCCGTGCGCGTCCGGTCCGCTCGTCGACTGCGGCGCACCGCCTGCATGGCCCGCAGCTAGCCATTCCGCGCGCACCGGGCCGGCCTCGTGCGTGTCGGCGTGGCGCACACCGTCGTCGGCGTGCCCCACTGTCACGGGGTGCGTGCGGGCGCGCTCGCGCAGGGCCACGAGCTGCGCGCACGCGGCGTCGTCCAGGCGGAAGCGGATCACGTGGGCCACGTCGGCGCTCCTCCCCGCTCGCACACACCGTGACGTCGTCGCACACAGTGCCTGCGGGGTGTGCCGGGACCGCCAGTTGTGTGCGACCGGTGGAACATGTGTGCGAGCGCGCGGGCGGGGTGGGCGCACCCGGCCGGCACCGGCCCGCCGCGGACGACGGTCACGCGGGGAGGGCGAAGCGGCCGTCGTCGAGCTGGTCGACGAGCCCGTCGACGAGCAGGGAGCCCAGGCAGCGGTCGCGCTGGGCACCGTCGGACCAGGCGAGGTCCAGGACGGCGCGGTGCACGGGATCGTCCGTGGCGCGCAGGACGTCCAGCAGCAGCCCGCGGACCTGGCGATCCGTGCCCGCGAAGCCCTGCACCGCCCGCCGTGGGCCGTCGTAGACGGGCCGTCCGGCGGCCACCCACGCGCATCCGCCGGATACGGGGCAGTCGCCGCAGCGGGGTGCCCGAGCGGTGCAGACGACGGCACCCAGCTCCATCAAGCCCGCCGAGACGACCGCGGCGGGTGCGCGGTCCGCAGGCAGGAGGGCGTCGACGTCGGCGAGGTCCGCGGCCGTCCGGGCGGGGCCGGCGTCACCACGTCCGTGCACGGCGCGGGCGACGACCCGCCGGACGTTCGTGTCGACGACGGGACAGCGCTCGCCGTAGCCGAAACAGGCGACCGCCCGCGCGGTGTACGTGCCGATGCCGGGGAGCGACTCGAGGGCGGCGACGTCACGAGGTACGACGTCGCCGTGCGCCGTGGCGATCACAGCTGCGGCCTCGTGCAGCCGCAGCGCGCGGCGCGGGTAGCCGAGCTTGCCCCACGCCCGTAGGACGTCGGCGCGCGACGCCGTCATCAGCGCCGACGGGCGCGGCCAGCGGGCCAGCCACTCGTCCCACACGGGCTCGACCCGCGCGACGGGCGTCTGTTGCAGCATGAACTCGCTGACGAGCACCCCCCACGGGGTGGTGCCCGGGCGCCGCCAGGGCAGGTCGCGGGCGGCGGTGGGATACCAGTCCAGGACGGCCCGGGCGAGGGGGGACACGGGTTCGATCGTGCCAGGGCCGGTGCCGAGGATCGCTCCTACCCGGCGGCCGGGTCCACCCCACCCGGCCACGCCACCCACTCAGCGAGCGAACGGCCCGTTCGGGAAGACCTACTTCCCGAACGGGCCGTTCGCGCCCCCGGAGAGGGCCCCGTTCGCGCTCAGACGACCTCGTCGAGCTTCCCGGTCGCGACGTCGAAGACGAAGCCGCGGATCGAGTCCTTCCGCGGAACGAACGGGTTGGCCCTGATCCGGGCGATGGACTGGCGGACGTCCTCGGCCGGGTCCGGGAAGGCTTCGGCGGCCCACTCGGGCTTGATCCCGGTCTCGTCCTGGATCGACCGTTTGAACTCGTCGTCGGTGAAGGTGAGCATCCCGCAGTCCGTGTGGTGGATGAGGATGATCTCGGACGTGCCGAGCAGCCGCTGGCTGATGGCGAGCGAGCGGATCTCGTCGTCGGTCACGACGCCGCCCGCGTTGCGGATGACGTGCGCCTCGCCCTCGTTCAGGCCGAGCACGCGGTAGACGTCGAGACGGGCGTCCATGCAGGCCACCACGGCCACGCCTCTCGAGGGCGGCAGCGGCAGCGGGCCGGAGAAGGTCTCGGCGTAGCGGGCGTTGTTGGCGAGCAGTTCGTCCGTGACGGACATGGGGACTCCGGGATGTGGACCTGTGGCGGGCGCGGGGAGGCCGCGCAGCGAGCCGGGCGGTGGAGCGCGGACGCGCTACGCGACCGACCGACAGAACTCGTCGAACTGCACGACGCGACGGCTGGGCCAGAAGGCCTCGAGCAGCGCTCGTATCACGCCCAGATTCATACGCGCTCACCCGGGTGGGGGCAAGCATGGTGTGTCGACGCGGCCGGGCGGGCACCCCCGGTTACGGTGCGTGGCGTGTGGGAGCCGGTGGGTCCGTTGCCCGCCGTCGTCTACCGACGGCGCCGGTGGGCGGCCGGGTTGGGCGCGCTCGCCGTCGGCGTCGTCGTCCTGCTGTTGGTGCTGCTCGTCGGCGGCGGGGAGCCGGAGCCCGCGCCACCACCGCCGCCCGCGGAGCCCGTCTCGGCGCCGGTACCGGTGGGGCCGCCGGAGTGCAGCGACCAGATGATCAAGCTCACGGCAGAGATCGACCAGCCCGAGCACCACGTCGGCCAGCAGGTGGTGCTGCGGCTGGTCGTCACGGACACCGCCGCGCAGCCGTGCGCGCGGGACCTGGATCCTGCTCGCCAGGAGGTCATGATCGTCACTGCCGACCTCAAGACCCAGGTGTGGTCCAGCAACGACTGCGAGAACCCGTCCACGCTGGACCTGCGGACGCTGCAGCCCAACCAGCCGCTGGGCTTCCGCGCGCCGTGGAACGGGAAGTCCTCGAACCCGGGCTGCACCGAGGAACGCGTGCAGGTGCCGCCGGGGGACTACAAGCTCGTGACCCGCCTCGACGACGTCTACAGCGAGCCGGTGGCGTTCACGCGCCTCCCCTAACGCACGGCTGCGATGAGCGCGGCGACGTCGCTCACCTCGCGCACCGCCATCCCGGCCGGTCCGCCCTCGCCGCAACCCGGAGGCACGAGCGCGGCGGTGAACCCCAGGCGCGCCGCCTCCGCGAGCCGCCGGTCCACGCCTGCGACCCGACGCACCTCGCCCGCGAGACCGATCTCGCCGAGCACCACGAGATCGGCGGGCAGCGCGACGTCGCGGCGGGCGGAGGTGATCGCCATCGCCAGCGCGAGATCGGCGGCGGGCTCGGCCACCCGCATCCCGCCGACCGTTGCCGCGTAGACCTCCGCGTCGTGCAGCCGCACCCCGGCGCGGCGCTCCAGCACGGCGAGGATCATCGCGACGCGCGCGTTGTCCAGGCCGCTGACGGCGCGCCGCGGCGACGGGATGTCCCTGCCTGCGACCAGCGCCTGCACCTCGGCGGGCAGCGGGCGGCGGCCGTCCAGCACGACGGTGACGGCCGTGCCCGGCACGGGTGGGCCGCCGAAGCGTGCGAGGAAGAGCCCCGACGGGTCCGGCATGCCGACGATCCCGCTGTCGCGAAGCTCGAAGCAGCCCACCTCGTCCGCAGGGCCGAAGCGGTTCTTCACCCCGCGCACCATCCGCAGGGTGGAGTGCTTGTCGCCCTCGAACGCCAGCACGACGTCCACGAGATGCTCCAGCACCCGCGGGCCCGCGATGGCACCGTCCTTGGTGACGTGCCCGACGAGCAGTACCGGCAGCCCGCGCTCCTTGGCCATGGCGGTGAGCCCGACCGTGACGGCCCGGGTCTGCGTGACCCCGCCCGGCGCGCCGTCCGCCTCGGGGCTCGACATCGTCTGCACCGAGTCCACGACGAGCAGCTCCGGAGCGACCGCGTCCACGTGACCGAAGATCGCGGCGAGATCGGACTCGGCGGCCAGGTAGAGCTCCTCGCACACCGCGCCGGTGCGCTCGGCGCGCAGCCGCACCTGCCCGGCCGACTCCTCGCCGGTGACGTAGAGAACCCGCCTGTCCTTCGCCACTCGGTGTGCGACATCGAGCAAAAGTGTCGACTTTCCCACACCTGGTTCGCCCGCGAGCAGCACGACGGCCCCCGGCACGAGGCCGCCGCCGAGCACTCGGTCCAGCTCGGTGACTCCGGTCGGACGAGCGCGGGCCGCATCCAGCTCCACCTCGGCGATGCGCCGGGCCGGAGTGGCGGGTGCGCCCGCGGCCACGCGTCCGCGAGCGGGCGGGGGTGCGGGCGCCTCCGCGAGCGTTCCCCAACCCTGGCACGCGGGGCAGCGGCCGACCCACTGCGCGCTCGTGTGCCCGCACTCCGCGCAGCGGTAGGTGGCGCGGGCCCGGGAGCGGGCCGCGGGTTTGGTCACGGCGCCTGCGTCATTCGGTGGCGGGCTCGCGCGGCGTGGTCGGGTTCGCGACCGGCAGGTTCAGGGTGAGCCGGCCCGCGTCGCGGAACGTGAGCTCGACGGGGTAGGTCAGCCCGGCGCGGACGTCCTGGGTCAGCCCGACCAGCGTGAGCTGGGTGGCCTGCGTGCCGGGGAGCACCTGGGGTGCGCTGCCGACCAGTAGCGCCTGCCCGCCGGGGAGCTCGGTGGCGCCGCCGACCTGCACGGATGTTGCGATCGGGCTCGACGCCGAGACGAGCGCGTCCCCGGCATAGCCCTGGTTGACGATGTGCATCGTCAGCGGCGCGGACGACCCCACCGGGAAGACGACCGCTTCCGTCGCGCCGGCCCCGAACTCGATCTCGGCGTCCCGGACGACGATGCTCCCGGCGGATCCGTTGGCTCCTCCGGAGGAACTACCCTGCGTACTCGTCCCGGTGAGCTGGCCCGCCCCACATCCGGCGAGAAGCAGGGCCGCGGCGGCCGCCGCGATCCCCTTCGCGATGCGGTTCGGGCGGCTGCGCTCGATGCGGCTCACGGCTGGAACTCCCCTCCGAGGGCGGTGGACTCGGCGGGCGACACCGACCCGACCTGCGGGAAGCCTAGTAAGTCCTCCCGGGTGCTGCTCCACATGGTCTCCCCTGCACGTTTCCAGTCCGTTGTCAACCCCGTGACCTGCGACGACAGTGCAGGTCGGCGGCGGCGGACTTCCTGCCCGTGCTAACCTCGAAGCAGCGAAAGGGGCAGAGGACACATGGTTTTCAAGGTCGGAGAGACCGTCGTCTACCCGCACCACGGTGCCGCTCTCATCGAGGCCATCGAAACCCGGACGATCAAGGGTGAGGAGCGCAAGTACCTCGTCCTGAAGGTCGCCCAGGGTGATCTCACGGTGCGTGTTCCCGCTGAGAACGCCGAGGTCGTCGGCGTCCGTGACGTGGTCGGTCAGGAGGGGCTCGATCGGGTGTTCGAGGTGCTGCGCGCCCCGCACACCGAGGAGCCCACGAACTGGTCGCGCCGTTACAAGGCGAACCTGGAGAAACTCGCGTCGGGCGACGTCAACAAGGTCGCCGAGGTGGTACGCGATCTGTGGCGGCGCGAGAAGGACCGCGGCCTTTCGGCAGGCGAGAAGCGCATGCTCGCGAAGGCCCGCCAGATCCTCGTGAGCGAGCTGGCGCTCGCCGAGGGCACCGACGAGGAGCGGGCCGAGGTCCTGCTCGACGAGGTACTCGCCACCGCCTCCTGAGGCCCACTCCGGCTCCCCGCCCGCTTCGGCCCCCCGCGATGCGTCACCCGCCCGGCTCCGTGCCGACCGGTGTGCTCGTGGCGGTCGTCGTGGTCGGGGACGGACCATACGATCTCGCCCCGATCGGTGACGTGCCCGCCGTGGTGCGCGCCGTGGGGATGCTGACGGCCGTGGCGGCGGAGGTCCTGGTGGCCGGCCCGCCCGAGGCGGCGGGACGGGCGTTGGCGGCGTGCGCGGGGCTGCCGGTTCGCCCGGTGGAGGACGCGGGGGCCGTCCCGGCCGGGGCGGTCGGCCCGGGTGCGGTGAGTCCGGACGGGGCCGGTGCGGCGGCGGTCGGCCCGATCGTCGTGCTGCACGAGGCGATCCGGCCGCTCGCACCTGCGTCACTGGCCCGGGCCGTGATCGACGCGGTGCGGGCCGGCGCACCTGCCGTGGTGCCGGTGCTCCCGCTCACGGACACGGTGAAGCGCGTCGCGGACGGGGTGCTGCGTACCGGGCCGGAGCGTTCCACCCTGCGCGTCGTGCAGTCCCCCGTGGCGTTCCGGGCGTGCGGCGCCGCGCTGCCGTCCGGGGCGCTCGATCTCGTGGCCCGCCGTGCCGCAGCGGGCGAGGCCGTGCAGACCGTGGCGGGTGATCCCGCGGCCTTCGCGCTCCGTTCGGAGTGGGATCTCGAACTGGCCGCGATGGTGCTGGACGGGGTGATCGCGTGAGGGTCGGGATCGGCACGGATGTGCACCCCGTCGAACCGGGGCGGCCGTGCTGGGTGGCCGGCCTGCTCTGGGAAGGCGTCCACGGCTGCTCGGGCCACTCGGACGGCGACGTCGCCGCACACGCGCTCTGCGACGCCCTGCTCTCGGCGGCAGGGCTCGGCGACCTCGGCGCGATCTTCGGCACCGGCCGCGTCGAGTGGAAGGGCGCCAGCGGGGTGGCGCTGCTGGGCGAGGTGCGCCGCCTGTTGAGCGAGGACGGTTGGGCGGTCGGCAACGCCGCCGTGCAGGTGATCGGCAACCATCCCCGGATCGGGACGCGCCGCGCGCAGGCGCAGCAGGTGCTCTCCGCCGCCGTCGGCGGGCCGGTGGCGGTGTCGGGCACCACGACGGACGGGCTGGGGCTCACGGGGCGCGGCGAGGGGATCGCGGCCGTCGCGACGGCGTTGATCGTCCGGGTCTGATGTCGGACCGAGGTCGCCCGGGCGGGCTGGCCCCCGCCGCCCGCCCGGGGCCGCCACCGGGTCGCACCGCCGCCCGCGCCGCCGCCGGAGCCCCCGCGAACGGCACGTACGGGAAGACCTATTTCCCGTACGTGCCGTTCGCGCAGAGGAGGCGGGGTGCCGGGCGGGCAGTGGGGTGCGGCAGGGCAGTGCGACGCAGCGCGGCCAGGGTGGGCGGCGGCGCGACGCCGCAGGCGGTCACTGCGCGTCGAACATCGCCTCCGTCCGCGACCGGATCTCCTCGGGCGTGAGCTGCTCGGTGCGCTGCGCGATCATCCACAGGTGCCCGAACGGGTCGGCCAGCCGGCCGCCGCGCTCGCCGTAGGGGTGGTCGGCCACCGGGAACACGACGGTCGCGCCGCCCTCGACCATCCGCGCCGCCACCGCGTCCGCGTCGGCGACGTACAGCGCGAGGATCACCGGCCCGCCGCCCCCGGTGGGCCCCGGGTCGTGGGCGTCGGCGTCCTTCACGGCCCAGCGTGACGGGCCCGCGGCGAGCATCGCGTGCACGACCCGGCCGCCCGGGTCGGTGTAGCGCTCGACGAGCTCGGCGCCGAGAGCGTTGCGGTAGAAGGCGATCGCGGCGTCGGCGCCGTGCACGACGAGGCGGGGATAGAGCTGCGTGATCTCGTTCATGGTGACCACCCTGCCCGCCGCGGGCGGGCACGTCTTGACGGAATGGGAACCGCCCGGGCCGGGTGTGACGCAGGTCCGTACCCTTGGCCCATGCGCCTGTTCGACACCGCCACGAGAAGCCTGCGGGAGTTCGTCCCGTTGCGCAGTGGAAGCGTGTCGATGTACGTCTGTGGCGCCACCGTGCAGGGGCTGCCGCACATCGGACACGTCCGCTCCGGCCTGAACTACGACGTGCTGGCCCGCTGGTTCACCCACCAGGGTCTGGACGTCACGCTGGTCCGCAACGTCACCGACATCGACGACAAGATCCTCGCCAAGGCCGCCGAGGCGGGTCGCCCGTGGTGGGAGTGGGGTGCCACGAACGAGCGGGCGTTCGCCGCCGCCTACGCCGCGCTCGGCTGCCGCCCGCCCGCGATCGAGCCACGCGCCACCGGGCACGTCCCGCAGATGATCGAGCTGATGCACCGGCTCATCGACGGCGGTCACGCCTACGCAGCGGACGGCGACGTCTACTTCGCCGTGGGCACGTTCCCCGAGTACGGGGCCCTGTCCGGGCAACGGATCGACGAGGTGGTGCAGGGCGAGGGGGCGCTCGCGGGCAAGCGCGACCAGCGGGACTTCACGCTGTGGAAGTCGGCCAAGCCGGGAGAGCCGTCGTGGCCCACGCCGTGGGGTCCGGGCCGCCCGGGCTGGCACCTCGAGTGCTCGGCGATGGCCACGTTCTACCTCGGCCCGGAGTTCGACATCCATGGCGGCGGCCTGGACCTGATCTTCCCGCACCACGAGAACGAGCAGGCCCAGTCGCACGCGGCGAAGGACGGGTTCGCCCGCTACTGGCTGCACAACGCGCTGGTCACGATGAGCGGCGAGAAGATGTCGAAGTCGCTGGGCAACACGCTGACGATCGGCGCGGTGCTCCAGCGCGTGCGCGCCGTCGAGCTGAGGTACTACCTGGTCGGCCCCCACTACCGGTCGACGATCGAGTTCTCCGAGGCGGCGCTGCAGGAGTCGGTGGCGGCCTACCGGCGCGTCGAGTCGTTCGTGCACCGGGTGCGGGAACGGCTCGGCACGCCCGAGCCGAGCGTGCTGTGCGCGGAGTTCACCGCGGCGATGGACGACGACCTGGGCACGCCCGGCGCGCTCGCGGCCATCCACACGGCCGTGCGCGAGGGCAACACCGCACTGGACGAGGGCGACCGGGCGGCGGCGCTCGGTGCGGCCGGTTCGGTGCGCGCGATGACGGGCGTGCTCGGCCTCGATCCCCTGGACGAGCAGTGGGCCTCCGGCGGGGACGACCGCTCGTCCGCCGCGCTCGGGGCGCTCGGGGCGCTCGTCGAGGAGCTGCTGGTGCAGCGGGCCGAGGCCCGGGCGCGGCGGGACTTCGCCACCGCCGACGCCGTGCGGGACCGGCTCACCGCTGCCGGCATCGCCGTCGAGGACTCGCCCGACGGCCCGACCTGGTCGTTGAAGGACGGTTAGACAGCACAGTGGCCGGCAACTCGAAACGCCGTGGCGCCCTGCGCAAGGAGGGCACCAAGAAGGGCATGGTCGTCGGCTCCGGGGGGCAGCGGCGACGCGCGCTCAAGGGCAAGGGGCCCACGCCGCCTGCGGAGATGCGTACGGGGCATCCCGCGCAGAAGCGCGCAGCGGCGGCGAAGAAGGCGGCCGGGCGCCCGGACCGGTCGAGGGTGGCGGGCAACCGCCGCCGCCCCGGCGACGGTGAGACTCCCGAGACGGTGCTGGGGCGCAACCCCGTCGTCGAGTGCCTCCGGGCGGGCGTACCGGCCACGGCGCTGCACGTCGTGGTCGGGGCGACGTCGGACGAGCGGGTCGCCGAGGCCGTCCATCTCGCGGCGGACGGGGGAGTGGCGATCCTCGAGGTGCCCCGCGGCGAGCTGGACAAGCTCGCGGGCGGGGCGCTGCACCAGGGCGTCGCGCTGGTCGTGCCGCCGTACGCCTACGCGCACCCGGACGAGCTGCTGGAGATCGCCGCGGACGTCGGTGAGCCGGGCCTGATCGTCGCCCTGGACGGGGTCACCGATCCGCGCAACCTCGGCGCCGTCGTCCGGTCGGTCGGGGCGTTCGGCGGGCACGGCGTCGTCGTCCCTCAGCGGCGCGCCGCGGGGATGACGGCCGTCGCGTGGCGGACGTCCGCGGGCACGGCCGCGCGCGTCCCCGTCGCACGCGCGGTGAACCTCACCCGCACGCTGCGCGAGTACGCCACGGCCGGGTACATGATCGCCGGACTGGACGCCGGCGGCAGCGTCTCGCTGGACGAGTTCGAGCTGGCCGCGGATCCGCTGGTGCTGGTCATCGGTTCGGAGGGCAAGGGCCTGTCCCGGCTCGTGCGCCAGACCTGCGACGTCACGGTGTCGATCCCGATGGCGGGCACGGTCGAGTCGCTCAACGCGTCCGTCGCGGCGGGCGTGGTGCTCGCGGACGTGGCGCGGCGGCGGCGCGCGGGCTAGCCACCCGGGCCCGACCGCCCCCGCACCGGACCGCTGAGCAGCCGCGTGGCGAGCCCGGTGTCGGTGAGCGCGATCCTCGGACGGCGCACGACCCGCGGTTCGTCGGGGTGGTCGTCCAGGCCGGACCGGTCCGGACGAGGAGGACGGCTCCAGGTGCGGCATCGGATCCTGCGGTTCACGGCGGATGTGCCCGTCAGTTCCCCGCCTCGCGGGTGGGGTCGTCGCGGGGAACCGCCGGAGCCGGCGCGACGTCCTTGCAGGGATCGGTGTGGTGGCGGCCGAAGGGGTCGGGCAGCGCGCGCCAGGCGTCCTCACCCATCCCGATCTCGCGGTCGTCGAGCAGGGCGGCGCGCAGCGCGGTCTCGATCGCGGCGGGCTCGCCGTCGTGGAGGAGGATCGCGAGCTCCTGGACGCGGTCGCCCCAGCGTGGGTGCCATCGCAGGTTCGCCTCGGCGAGCCGCTCGGGGGTGGCCGCCTCCCAACCGCCCGCGGCGAGCCACTGTCCGGACCGCCCGATCTCGAGCCCGCCGCCCGCGGACTCCAGCCAGAGCACGGCCTCGGGGCGAGTGGCGAGCCAGATCCGGCCGCGGGTGCGTACGACGCCGTCGAGCAGGACGTCGATCGCGGTGTGCAGCCGGTCCGGATGGAACGGGCGACGCGCGGTGAACGTCACGAGCTGCACGCCCGCCGTGGGTTCGAGCGGGGGTTCGCCGAGGAGCAGCGGGTCGTGGGGGCCCGCGGCGTGACCGCGGCGGGCTCCGGGCGGGAGCGCGTCGAGCAGCACCTCGCGACCGGCGACGAGCACTCGCTGCGCACGGGGGTTGAGACGCGCGAGCACGGCCGCCGTGCGGGTGAGCTCCCAGGGTTCGGCGTGCCCGGCAAGGACGAGGACGTCGGCGAACTCTGCCTGCGCGACGACCAGCTGGGCGAGAGTGTGCTCGTCGTCGGGGAGATCCGCGAGGCCCGCGCGGGCGACCTCCCGGTCACCCGTGGCGTCCTCGAGCCAGGCGCCCTGATCGAGGACGGTGACGACCCCGCGCAGGTCCACGGTGTCGGTGACGGCACGTCCACCGACGGCGACGTGACGCACCGCCCAGCACGCGGACTCGGGTTCGAGCGCGGCGTCGAGGTGGAGCACGATCCGGCGCACCTCTGGACGGCGGCCGAGCTCGCGCACGAGAGGCAGCACGTCCTCGCGCAGCGTGCAGGACACGCACCCGTGGGCGAGCGTGAGGATCCGCCGCTCGTCGGCGGCGCCGAAGCGCAGCCGACGGTGGACGACGCCGCAGCGCACGTCGCGCAGGTCGTGGTGCACGACGGCCGTACCCGGCGCCTCGGCCCGGATCCGTCCGATCACCCGCTCGACGCCGATCGCGGCGGCGGGTGTCGTCCCGCCCGCGACGACGACGAGCGGCGTTCGCGATGTGTATGTGCCCACGTGGCCTCCTCCCGACCGGGGGCTCACATTATACGATAATGATTGTCATTAGCAGCACGGGATCATCGAGGCCCGGACGGTCGCCACGTTGCCGCACGGTCGCGACCGACGTGCCGTTCACCTGCCGGGACGGCCGGGTCAGACGGCGACCGTGGTGGCGTCGAGCCCCGGCGACGGGAGGGCGGGACGGGCGAGGTGCCACGGTGCGTCGATCCCGTGCACGGCCGGGAGCGGTCGCAGGATCTCCCGTGCTGGTCCGGACGCCACGATCCGGCCCGCGTCGAGCAGGACCACGCGATGGCACGTCCGGAGGGCAAGGTCGGGGTCGCAGAGCACTGCGACCGTGGCGAGTCCGAGCCGCGCCACCAGATCGAGGATCTCGGCCTGATGGCGTGTGTCGAGTGGATCGGGCTCGTCGAGCAGGATGTTCGGAGCCTGGCGAGCCACCGCCCGGGCGACCAGGACGCGCTGGCGCTCACCGGCGGACAGTGAGGTGAACGGACGGGTGGCGAGGTGGGCCCCGCCGGCCTCGCGCAGGGCCGTTCGCGCCAGCGCGCGGTCGGCGGGCGTGTGGTGCTCCAGCATGGACGGGTGGCGCGAGCGGCTCGCCAGCACCAGGTCTTCCGCCGCGTACGGCAGCTCGGCCGGCATGCTCCGGCCCGTTGTGAGTGCCTGCCGGGCCACCTCGGCAGGACCCAGCACCGCGAGTGCGAGCTCGTCCAGGCTGACGACGCCGGTGCGGGGGGCGAGCGCACGGGACAGGATGCGCAGTAGCGTGCTCTTCCCGCTGCCGTCCGGTCCGATCACGCCGACGATCTCGTGCGGCCCGGGTGCGACGTGCACGCCGTCGAGAACGGGACGGGCGGCGTGGCTGAACGAGAGCGCGAACGCCGAGATCATGGCGTGCTCCGGCCGGAGGTCATGCTGCATGCCTACTCTTGTTGCAAATATAAGGCAATAGTGCTGTCGGTTCAGCTGCGTGCCCGCGCCACCAGCCGGCAGGCCAGGTAGATCGCGAAGCTCAGCGCAGCCACGTAACCGGAGATCGGCAACCCCGGGGCGAGCGACAGCACGGTGCCGCCCAGCAGCGCCGTCTCGGCGAACACGATGGCCAGCAGCGTCGCCACCACCGGTGAGGCCGTGACCCGCGCGGCCGCGGCGCCCGGCGCGATCATCACCGAGAGCACGAGGATCGCACCGACGATCGGTACCGCCAGCGCCGTCGTGAGGCCGACCAGCACCGCGAACACCACCGACAGCGCCCCGACCGGCACCCCCCGCGCCTGCGCCACCTCCGGATCGGCGCTGGCGAACAGCAGCGGCCGGTGGATCACGGCCAGGGTGCCCAGCACGAGGACCGCGACGACGGCGAGCAACGCGAGGTTCGCGGAGTCCACCGCCACGATCGAGCCGGTGAGCAGCCCGAACTTGTTCGACGCCCGCCCGCTGTAGAGGGCCAGCAGCAGCACGCCGAGCCCCAGGCCGAAGGCCAGCACCACGCCGATCACGGAGTCCCGCTCGCGCTGGCGCAGGCCCAGGAGCCCGAACACGGCCCCGGCGATCACCGCGGCCACCACCGCACCGAGCCCGACGGAGACCCCGAGGAGCAGCGCCGCCGCACCGCCGGTGAACGCGAGCTCCGCCGTGCCGTGCACCGCGAACGACATCCCCCTGGCCACGATCAGCGGTGCCAGAACCCCGGCGACCAGCCCCAGCACGGCGCATGCCACCAGCGCGTGCTGCACGAACGGGATCGCGAGCAGCTCACCGAGGCCCTCGAAGCTGATCAGGCGGTCCACGGCCCGTCCCCGTGGCAGCTCGCGGTGTCCGCACCGATCACGACGACCCGGTCCCGCACCCGCAGCACGTCCACCTGGGTGCCGAACAGCTCCGAGAGCACCGGCGAGGTCATCACCTCCTCGACCGGCCCGATCCGGAACCGGCCCCCCACCAGGTACAGCACGCGGTCCACCAGCGGCAGGACCGGGTTGATCTCGTGGGTGACGAACAGCACGGCCGTCCCCGCGCTGCGGCGGCGGGCGTCCACCAGGTCGGTGACCACCCGCTGGTGGGCGAGGTCCAGCGACAGCAGCGGCTCGTCGCACAGCAGCACGTCCGGGTCGCCCACGAGCGCCTGCGCGACCCGCAGCCGCTGCTGCTCGCCGCCGGAGAGCCTGCCGACGGGGGAGTCCGCGTAGGCGCTGCCCTCGACCGCCGCGAGCGCGGCGGTCACCCTCGCGCGGCGCGCCGCCCGCCCGCGCCCACCGGTGCCGAAGCGGTGTCCGTCCAGGCCGAGGCCGACGAGGTCGCGACCGCGCAGCGGCAGGTCCGGCTCGAACGCCTTCTGCTGGGGGATGTAGCCGATCGCGGGGCTGCCCCGCCGGGGTGTGCGCCCCGCGATCCGCACCTGGCCCTCGGCGAGGGGGAGCAGCCCGAGCAGCACCTTGACCAGCGTCGTCTTGCCCGAGCCGTTCGGGCCCAGGACGGCGACGAACTCGCCGGGGGCGATGTCGAGGTCGAGGCCGGACCACAGGGTGCGCGTGCCGAAGCGGACGGCCGCGCCGCGCAGCGACACGGCGGAGGGCCCCGTTGTCACGGGGGGCGGGCCCGGCCTCGATGGCGGTCCGGACGCCGACGTCGATGCCGGTTTCGATGCCGGTTTCGATGCCGGCACCGGCGGCGCGGCGGCCCCGCTCCCGCTCGCCGCGCCCACTGCGCTCATCGGGGAGCGCCCACGGCGCTCGCCAGCGCGTCGACCTGCCCCGTCATCCACGACACGTAGTCTGCCTGGCCCTCGGGCAGCGTCTCCGTCATCTCCACCACCGGCACGCCCCCGGCGTCCGCGGCCGCGCGGATCTGCTGCGTGGTGGGTGTCGCGGTCTGCGCGTTGACGACGAGGGCTCGCACCTTCTCCGGGCCCTGGAGCAGCGCCATGGTCTGCGCCACGGCCGCCGCGGGCGGGTCGGTGTCCTCCTCGACGGCCTCGGTGAACTCCGGCGGTGTGACGTCGGTGAGGCCCGCGGCCTGGAGGAGGTAGCCGGGGAGGGGCTCGGTGACGGCGACGCGGGCGCCGGGTGCGCCGGTGCGGATGGCGGCGGCCTTCTGCTCCAGCTGCCCGACCTGCTCGGCGAACGTCCGGGCGTTCGCCGTGTAGCCGGTCGCACCCGCCGGGTCCAGCGCGGCGAGGCCGGCCGCGATCCGGTCCGCCACTTTCTGCACCGTGGGGAAGCTGTACCAGACGTGCTCGTTGAACGCCCCGTGCTCATGGCCGTGCTCGTCCGCGTGCTCGTCGCCGGCCTTCTCGTCAGCGACGAGGCCGGACACCTCGCTCGCGTCGACGACCGTCGGCGTGCCCCCGGCGGTCTCGACGAGTCGGGTCATGAAGTCGTCGTAGCCGCCCCCGTTGCGCACGACGAGGTCCGCGCGCGCGACCTCGACCGCGTCGGCGGGAGTGCTCTCGTAGGAGTGTGGATCGGCGGCGGGATCGGTGATCACGGACATGACGGTGATGCGCTCGCCGCCGACCGCCCTGGCGATCGCGCCGTACACGTTCGTCGACGCCACGACCGTGGGACCGGGTGCCGCGGCCGGGGGAGAGGCCTGCTCGGTGGCACCGCAGCCGGCGATCAGGAGGGTGGCGGCCGCCATCAGGAGAAGAGCACGGAGGGGGCGCATCGACCGGTGTCTCCTTTAGATCATGAAAACCGTTGTCGCTTTCACCCTACCGTGCGGTCACCGATCACGCTCCGCAGGCTTTTCCCCATCGGCACTGAACCGTTACGGTTCGAGCGTGTCCCGGCCTCCCAACGTCCGCCGCCCGGCCACGCTGGCCTCGCTGGCAGCGGAGCTCGGCGTGTCGCGGACGACGGTGTCGAACGCCTACAACCGGCCGGATCAGCTCTCCGCGCCGTTGCGGGCCCGTGTCCTCGAAGCCGCGCGGCGCCTCGGCTACCCGGGTCCGGACCCCGTCGCGCGGTCCCTGCGCACCCGCCGGGCGGGCGCGGTCGGCCTGCTGCTCACCGAGGCGCTGTCCTACGCCTTCCGCGACCCCGCCGCCACCGGCTTCCTCGAAGGTCTCGCCCTGGCCTGCGAGAAGGCCGGGCAGGGCCTGCTGCTGGTGCCGGTCAGCCCGGAGCACGCGGACGTGACACCCGTCAACCAGGCGGGGGTGGACGGCTTCGTCGTCTACTCCGTCCGCGACGACGACCCCCACTTCCTCGCCGTCCTCGAGCGACCCGTTCCCACCGTCGTCTGCGACCAGCCGATGAACATCGAGGGCGTGGACCGGGTCGGCGTGGACGACGAGGCTGCGATGCTCGGCCTGGCGCGCCACCTCGTCGGGCTCGGGCACCGGCGGGTCGGCGTCATCTGCATGCGGCTCGGTCCCCAGCGCCAGGACGGCCTCGCCGACGCCGCGCGCCAGGCCCACACCACCTATCCCGTCCAGCGGGCCCGGCTCGCCGGCCTGCGCACCGGGCTGGCCGAAGCGGGTGTGGACTGGGCGGACGTGCCCGTCGTCGAGCGCTTCGAGCACAGCGTGGACGCCGGGGTGAGCGGGGTGGCCGAGCTGCTCGCCCACCGCCCGGAGGTCACCGCGGTCGTCTGCACGTCCGACATCCTGGCTCTCGGGGCGCTACGCCACGCCACCCAGCGCGGGCTCGCCGTGCCCGGGGACCTCACCATCACCGGCTTCGACGGTGTCCCCGAGGCCGTCCGGGCGGGCCTCACGACCGTCCGCCAGCCGGTGCGGGAGAAGGGCCGCGTGGCGGGCGAGCTGCTTCTGGAGCGCGGCGAGCGCAACCGGCCGCGCCGGGTCATCCTGCCGACGGAGCTGGTCGTCGGTACGACGAGCGGTGCGCCGCGGCAGGCGGAGCGCTGGTTCTCCGGTCTCTGATCCGCGACGTCCGGCTGGACGTGCCGGGGTCGCCGGTCAGGCCGGGCGGGGCGGGCGGGCTGGGCGGCCCTGCGGGTCGCGCCTGGGCCGTCGGATCGCGCTGGAACATGTGTACGGGCGGGTGAGGGCGCGCTGGAACATGTGTGCGGCGGGGTGGGGCGCGCCGGAGCGTGCGAGCGGGACCGGCAGCCGGTCCCGGCGTCCATGCCACGGCGTCGCGTTGGGGGATCGCGCCGCGGAACTCAGGCGCGCAACGCCAGCAGCCGCTCGAGCAGGAGGGCGACGTCGGGCGGGCCGGCCACCCGGTACATCGCGGCCGTCTCGCCCTCCCCGACCTTCACGCCCACGTCCCCCGGCCGCAGCCGGGCGAAGGCCGTCTCGTCCGTGACGTCGTCGCCCGCGAACAGCACGGCGTCCGCGACCACCTGTTCGCGCAGCGTGTCCAGCGCCCCACCCTTGTTCACCTTCACCACGGCGAGGTCGAGCACCGCCTTGCCCGCGGTCGCCTCGACCCCCTCCCAGGAGGCCGGCCCGGCGCGCACCGTGTCCAGCACCCGCGCCCCGACGTCCGGCGCAGCGTTGCGGACGTGCACCGCGACCCCGGCGGGCTTCTGCTCCAGCGCCACCCCCGGCTCACCGGCGACGATCGACTCCAGCTCGGTGGCGACGCGCACCCTGAGTGCGGCCTGGGCGTCGTCGAGCAGGGTGGCGCCGTCGTCGAACTCGCCACCGTGGCTGCCGACCATCCGCACGGGTGCGCCGAACTCGGACACCGCTGCGAGGTCCGCGAGGCCACGGCCGGACAGCAGGGCGACGGTCGTGTCGGGCAGCGTCGCGAGCTTGCCGATGGCGGCGGCGGCAGCCGGCAGCGGCCGGGCCGCCGACGGGACCTCGACGATCGGGGCCAGCACGCCGTCGAAGTCCATCGCGACCAGCAGCCGCGGGACGCCCGCGAGCGTCGCCAGCGCCTCCGTCAGCCCCGTCACGTCCGTGCCCCGTTCGTCGCCGCGGCCTGGGATGCGGTGGTGGATCGTGACCTCGCCGGCGCCGTCATCGCTGCTCCTCGGCGGGCGGCAGCCCCAGCGTGTCCAGGTACGACCGCGCCCAGCGGTCCACGTCGTGGCTCAGCACCTGGCGGCGCAGCGAGCGCATCCGCTTGCCCGCCTCCGCCGCCGGCATCGTGAGCGCCGCCGCGATGGCGTCCTTGACGCCGTCGATGTCGTAGGGATTGACCAGGAGCGCGTCCTTGAGCTCCAGCGCCGCGCCCGCGAACTCCGAGAGCACGAGAGCACCGCCCTCGTCCGAGCGGCAGGCGACGTACTCCTTCGCAACCAGGTTCATCCCGTCGCGCAGCGGCGTCACCAGCATGACGTCCGCGGCCAGGAAGAACGCGACGAGCTCGTCGCGGGGCAGCGACTGGTGCAGGTAGTGCACCGCGGGGTGGCCGACCCGGGCGTACTCGCCGTTGATCCGCCCGACCGCCTGCTCGATGTCCGCGCGCATCTGCTGGTAGTGGTCGACTCGCTCGCGGCTCGGGGTGGCGAGCTGGATCATGACGGCGTCCTCGGCCGTGATCCGCCCCTCGGCGAGCAGCTCCTCGAAGGCGCGCAGCCGGACGTCGATGCCCTTGGTGTAGTCCAGCCGGTCCACGCCGAGAACGATCCGGCGGGGATTGCCCAGGTCGACGCGGATCTGCTTGGCCCGCTCCACCACCTTCGGCTCGCGGGAGAGCGCGTCCAGGTGCGACGAGTCGATCGAGATCGGGAAGGCGCCGAACCGCACCTTCCGCCCGTCCCGGGCGACCACCTCATTGCGACCGTCTGGTTTCGCGCCGCCGAGGCGCTGGGCGAGGGTGCGGAAGTTGCGGGCGCCGCCCGGGGTGTGGAAGCCGACGAGGTCCGCGCCGAGTAGCCCCTCGGTGATCGCGCGCCGCCACGGCAGCTGCAGGAACAGCTCCACGGGTGGCATCGGGATGTGGAGGAAGAAGCCGATCCGCAGGTCCGGGCGCAGGCGCCGCAACGCGGCGGGCAGCAGCTGCAGCTGGTAGTCCTGCACCCACACCGTCGCACCCTGGGCGGCGACGTCCGCGGTCGCCGCGGCGAACCGCTCGTTCACCCGGACGTAGGCCTGCCACCAGTGGCGGTGGTAGGTGGGGGTGGCGACGACATCGTGGTAGAGCGGCCACAGCGTGGCGTTGGAGAACCCCTCGTAGTAGTCCTCGACGTCCTTCGCCGACAGCGTGACGGGGTGCAGCTGCAGGCCGTCCTCGACCAGCGGCTCGACCTCCGCGTCGGGTACCCCCGGCCAGCCCACCCAGGCGCCGTCGCGGCTGCGCAGCATCGGCTCCAGCGCGGTGACGAGCCCACCGGGGGAGCGCTTCCAGCGCCGCGTCCCGTCGGCCAGCTTCTCCAGGTCGACCGGCAGTCGGTTGGCCACCACCACGAAATCGGCCGAGCGATCGGCACTGCCCCTCGCGGGCTCCGCCACGGTGCTCCCTCCTCGTCGCTCCGGGCGGTCGCAACGGCCGCCCGGGCCGCGAGCCTACTGCCGTACCGGCCCGGACGCGTGGCTCAGCTTCTCCGCAGCGCGTAGGCCTGCACCGCGGCGAACGTGGCCACGACGACGGCCTGGGCGATGACCCAGAGCTGCCCGGCCACCGTCGCGGCGTCGACGGCGAGGCTGGCGAGCACCCACACCACGTTGACCGCGACGACGGCGAGCGCGGGTCCGCGGGGTGGCCGACGGCGCGTCCCGAGGAGCCCGACGGCGGCGGCGAACGCCAGCAGGAACACCCCGGCGATCCGCATCGGGCCCACAGGCAGGCCGAGCAACCCCTCCAACGGTCCGGCGACTGCGACGTAGGCCAGGCCGTTGACGCCGGTGACGACGGCGTCGGCGAGCAGGGCCAGGTGCAGCAGGGTGCGGGGGGTGGTGGCGGTGGTCATGTCGCTCCTCTCGTCGGTGACGGGAGTGAGCCTGCGGCGGCGGGTGCGGTGCCGCGATTACCTGGCGGGTAAGTGCGACGGCTCACCGCCCCGGTTAGCGTCGATCACCGTGACCGTCTCGCTCGCCCCGCCGCGCGTCGGCGTCCTGCTCAAGGACTGGCGCAGGCGCCGCCGCCGCAGTCAGCTCGACCTCGCCAGCGCCTCCGGGGTGTCTGCGCGGCACCTGAGCTTCGTCGAGACCGGGCGGGCCAGGCCGTCGCGCCAGCTCGTGCTGCACCTCGCCGAGCACCTCGACGTCCCGCTGCGCGACCGCAACGCCCTGCTGCTCGCCGCCGGGTTCGCCCCCGCCTACCGCCGGACCGCGCTCGACGCCGCCGAGATGGCGCCGGTGCGGGAGGCCGTCGCCGCGATCGTGCGCGGGCACGAACCACACCCGGCGCTGGTCGTCGACCGGAACTGGGACGTCGTCGATGCCAACACCGCCGCGCGGGAGTTGATGGTCGCGGGCGTCTCACGGGCCCTCGTGGAGCGGCCGAACGCGCTGCGCCTGGCCCTGCATCCGGGCGGCCTCGCGCCCCGGATCGTCAACTTCGCCGAATGGGCGGCGCACCTGCTCGCCCGGCTCGACCGGGAGATCGCCGCGTCCGCCGACCCGGCGCTCGTCGCCCTGCGCGACGAGCTGCTCGGTTACCGGGTGTCGCCGACCCGCCGCCCGCCGGGGACGTCGCCGGCCGGCTCTTCGTGCCGCTCGTGCTCCGCCACGACGGCCGTGAGCTGCGGTTCCTGTCCACGGTCACCACCTTCGGCACGGCCCGCGACATCACGGTCGCGGAGCTGTCGGTCGAGTCGTTCTTCCCGGCGTCATGAAGGACCTCCCGCTGCGCTGTGCGGACGGTGTCACCCTGAACGCCACCCTGCGGCCGGGGTCGCGCGGTGCCGTCGTGTTCGCCTCCGCGCTGGGGGTGCCGCGGCGGTTCTACGGCCGGTGCGCCGACGTGCTGGCCGATCGCGGGTACGGGTCGGTGGCGTTCGACTACCGCGGCGTCGACGGTTCCGGAGCCGAGGTGGATCCCGGGGAGATCGCCCTGGAGCACTGGGGATCGCGGGACCTGGATGCGGCACTGCGGCTCGCCCGCTCCGAGCTGGGCGGGCCGCTGTACCTGGTCGGACACTCCCTCGGCGGCCAGCTGCCCGGCCTCGCGCCCACGTCCGACGAGCTGGCGGGGATCGTGCTGGTCGGGTCGTGCGCGCCGTACCCGTCGCGCTACCGGTGGCGGGACCGGCTGCGCATCGAGCTGATGTGGCGCGTGCTCGTCCCGCTGCTCGCCCGCGGGCCGACGTTCCCCACGTCGCGGCTCGGCCTCGGCTCGATCGACCTGCCGACCACCGTCATCCGCACCTGGCGGAACTGGGGCCTGACCCCGGACTACCTGTTCGACCCGCGCCGCGGCATCGACGTCTCCCGTTACACCACACTCGCCGTCCCGATGCTGTCGTGGAGCTTCGCCGACGACTCCTTCGCCTGGCTCGAGGCCGTCGAGGCCCTGCACGCGCACTACCCGGGCGTCAGGCTCACGCACCGGCACGTCACGCCGCCGGCCGGCGCTCCGGTTGGCCACTTCGGCTACTTCCGGCCCCGCGGCGAGCCGTTCCGGGTCGAGACGGCGGAGTGGCTGGACGCGGTGGGTGACTAGAGTGTGCGGGTCGGCCGGTGTAGCTCAGTGGTAGAGCAACTGTCTTGTAAACAGTAGGTCGTCGGTTCGATCCCGACCTCCGGCTCCAGGTCTGCGGCGAGCTGTGGGCGGGGGCGCCCCCCGACATCGAGGGCCTCAACCGGGTGCTGACGGCGCGGGCGACCCGCGGTCCGCGATCATATGGTGCGCAAGGCGCGCGGGCCGCCCCTGTACTCGACTCCGCGCGGACGGAGCCACCCAGACGTCGCGACGCTACCCGGCGTCGAGTACCTGGCGACCGTAACCGGAACTCCCTTACAGGTGCCTGAATCCGCTCGACCACGACGAGACCACCTACCGCGAGATGGGCTGGCGGGCGAGTGCATCGACGACTTGCAGAGGCGAGGACGGCGATCGCACGGACGGATGAGGCGGGCCGCATCGGCACGGCGGAACGCTCCGATCGGGAGCACCGGTCCGAACGGGCACGATACCGGGCTGGGAGCAGCGCCAGCAGCCCGATCACCGGTATCCCGTACCGCCGAATGTCGCTCCGCGGCACTGAGCGGAGGCTGAACGGGCTGCGCCACACCGGTGCCCATCGGCGCCATGGCACCCTGGGCGGGTGCGCGTGCTGGTGGTCGAGGACGATCTCAGCCTCGCGGAGACCCTTCGCAAGGGAATGACGGCAGAAGGGCACAGCGTGGTCGTCGTGGCGGACGGCCGCGCCGGTCTCGCGGCTGCGGTCGTCGGCGGCTTCGACGTCCTGGTCCTCGACATCATGCTGCCGGGACTGTCCGGATACCGGTTGCTGCAGGAGCTGCGAGCTCGGGAATGCGGGTCGCCGGTGCTCATGCTGACCGCGAAGGACGGGGAATACGACGAGGCGGACGCCTTCGACCTGGGCGCCGACGACTACCTCACGAAGCCGTTCTCGTTCGTGGTGCTGCTGGCGCGGTTGCGCGCCCTGCTGCGCCGGAGCGCGGCACCTCGACCGGCTCGCCTGATCGCTGGTGATCTCGTGCTCGACCCTGCGCGGCACCGGGTCGAGCGGGGCGGCCAGGAGGTGGCGTTGACCCCACGCGAGTTCGCTGTGCTGGAGTACCTGATGCGACACCTGGACGAGGCCGTCACCAAGCAGGAGATCCTCGATGCCGTCTGGGACCCGCACTTCGAGGGCGACGACAACGTCGTGGAGGTCTACGTCCGTTACCTACGTCGCAAGATCGACATCCCGTTCGGCACGGACACCATCGGCACGGTACGTCGCGTGGGCTACGTCCTGCGGGCCACGAGCGTGGACGGCGAGCACGGCACGCCCTCGGACGGCTCCTGACCGCTCAGCCTCACCGTCATCCGTGCCCCGCCGAGGGACGCGGTACCGACGGTGACCGTTCCACCGTGGGCAGCGACCACCTCGGCGACGATCGCGAGCCCCAGCCCCGTACCACCTCCGTCGCGGGCGCGTGCCTCATCGAGGCGGACGAACCGCTCGAAGACCCGGTCGTGCTGCTCCGGCGGGATGCCCGCTCCGTCGTCGGACACGACCAGTACCGCCGCGTCGCCGTCCGTGTGGAGCTCGACGTCGACACGCTCGACGGCGTGCCGACGGGCGTTGTCGACGAGGTTCCGGATCACGCGCATCAGCTGGGCCCGGTCACCGACCACACGCACCGGGACCGTCCGGCCCACCACCAGGGGAGGCCCGCCGTCCTGGCCTCCGACCACACTCTCGACGAGTTCGTCGAGGTCCACGTCATCGCGGGCGGGAAGCAGTCCGCGTTCGTCGGTGCGGGCGAGCAGAAGCAGGTCGTCCACGAGGCCGGCCAGCCGGTGTGCCTCCGTCAGCATGACGCTGACATCGTCGTCCTCGGGGCGCGCGCGGTGGACGAGCTCCAGCCTCGCGACGATCGTCGCGAGGGGACTGCGCAGCTCGTGGCCGGCATCGGCGACGAACCGTCGCTGCGTACGGCGGGCCGCCTCGAGCCTGGCCAGCATGTCGTTCATCGTCCGGGCCAGGCGGCCGACCTCGTCGTGACTGGACGGCTCGGCGACCCGCCGGTCCAGATGACGATCGGTGAGGCCGGCCACGTCGGCCCGGATCCTCTCGACGGGTCGCAGGGCGCGGCCGGTCGCCGCGTACGTCGCCACGGCGGCGACGAGCGCGGCCAGCGGCACGCCGACCAGGGCCAGCTTGGCAGCCGACCGGGCACTCTTCTCGGCCGGGTCCAGCGATCCCGCCGTCAGTACCGTGCGCGGTCCGGCCGCGGTCGCCACCTCGCGCGAGACGACCAGGACCGGCCCGTCGTCCACGTCCGGGCCCATCTCGTCGAGATCCGGGTCCTCGATCTCGGGGGAGTGGAACACCGGTCTCCCCGAGTGCATCGGCGCCGCGTTCCCGAGCTGCGGGCTCGCCGCGAGGACGGTTCCCGAAGCGTCCAGAACCTGCACGACCGCGAACGCCCCCAGGCTCGCACGGACGGCGTCCTCCGGGCTCGCCCCGGCTGCGAGCTCCCGTTCGACGAGCTCACCGGTCGCCTCGGCCTCTTCCTTCACAGGCGTCCGGACGGCGCGGTTCTGCAGGGCGACCAACGCGAGTCCGCCCAGCGCCAGTGCCCCGGCAACCAACCCGGCCGCGGATAGTGCGGACGCAGCGCGTACGCCCCACCAGCGGTTCAGCCATCCGGTGACAAGCACGGCGGAGACGCTACCGACCCGGTGTGGTCGGGCTTCGCCGCCCGCCGACCCCGCCGAGACGGTGCCCGCTCCGACCCGCCACGACCCCTCGGTTCCGGATCGGAGCTCGTCGAGGACGGGCGGTAACAGGTCCCGCGCGCCCCGCGGCGTCGAGCGCCTTCGGCAGCGGGACCGGCCAGAGCGCCGGGCGCACGGCAGTCCCGCCGTCCTGCAGGGCAGGAGGCCCCGGGCGGGACCGGATTCAGCACTCTCTCAGCGCGGCTCCAGGACGGTGTCGAGGAACACCGAACCGGTACACGGGGAGTGAACATGGACCGCGCGCGGATCACCGGCGTCGTCGTGGCATGGGCGGCGGCCGTCGCCTGCTGTATCGCCCGGCCCCGGATGGCGCCTCTCGACCTCGCGACCGCGGCCTGGCTCACGGCCCACCAAGGAGCGTGGTCCGCCCTCGCCGAGTTCGTGTCCGACGCAACCCCGTCCCTCGGCGGCGGAGCGGCAATGCTGGCGCTGGCGGCGGGGGTGACGCTGCGCCTGCGACAGGCCGAGCCGCTCGTGCTGGCCACCGGTGCCGTCATCCTGGCGGGGATCGTCGTCGCCGTGGGCAAGCTCGCCCTTCCTCAAGGTGGCGACGTCGTGGCCGGCCTTTCCGAAGCGCGGTACCCGAGCGGTCCGATCACCATCGCGGTGGTCGTCGGCGGGACCGGGATCCTGGTGCTGACCGGTCTGCTCACACCGAACCTGCGTCGATCGGCCACGGTCGTCGTCTGCGCAGTGGTCGCGGCGATCGGCGCGGCCGAGATCTACCTCGGTCAGCACCGGCTGAGTGATGTGGCGGCCAGTGTGCTGCTCGGGGTCGCTCTGCTCGCGTCGGTTGCTCTCGTCGCCCGGACCGGGCTGCGGTCGCCGCGCCGCAAGGTGTCGGCGGGTCGGGATGCGGATGCGGGTCCCGTTCCAGGGGCGCCGGCCGCGAGCGGCTGTCGAACCGCGAAGTGACGGGCTTTTCCGGGCACGCGGCGGCTCCGCTCGCGCAACCACGTCCGAGGCGTCGCCTGAACATGCGCGACCTCGGGTGCGCCATCTGCACGTGAAGGACGCAGCAGAATCATCTTCGATCGGACGGGTTTCCTCGGATATGAGTGACGAACAAGGGCTGGACGATCCTCGGTCGCAACATCGCGGCGGAGAGCGGGGTCTCACGGTGGGGAGGATCGCGACCGGACGCTTCGACATCCCGGTGGGGTCGTGGCGGCGCAAGCTCGGCACTGCGTACGAACTGTTGGGAGCCACTCTCGTGGCCGGGCTGTTGCTCGTGGGCCTGCTCACGGCCGGAGTCGCCGAGGTGTACGACTCGGTGACCGAGTCCAACGGTGTCACAGTGCTCGACCAACCTGCCCTGCGCACTGCTGTCGCGCTGCGCACGCCGGCGGCGGACATCGTGGTCGGCGACTACACCCAACTCGGCGATGCGGTGGTGCTGACGCTTCTGGCCGGTGCGACGGCTATCGGGCTGACCTTGCACTGGCGGCGCTGGACGCCGATCGTGCTCATCGCGGTCACGGTCGCAGGTTCGCTGATGTTGACGATCCTCGGGAAGGCGGTCGTGGGCCGAACCAGGCCCCCTCTTGCTGATGCGGTGCCACCCTACGAGGTGGGGACGTCATTTCCCAGCGGCCATTCACTCAATGCGATGGCGATAGCCGGGATTGTGTGTTACCTACTTGTCCGCAACCAGCGGTCGACATGGTCCCGGACCCTGACGGTGGCAGCCGGTGCGCTCTTTGTGATCACCATCGGGCTCAGCCGCATCTACCTCGGCCACCACTGGCTCACCGATGTCGTCGCCGCCTGGGCCATTGGGCTGGCGTGGGTGGCGACCGTTGTCGTCGCCCATCGCCTGTTCCTCATCCTGCGGGACGTTCCGCGCCGGCCGGAACTGCAGGAACACCGGCAATGACCGCGATCGATGGAGCGTGGACACGATGACCGGTGTACTGCCCGCGCCGGCCGTGGGCACGGTGACCGGCCCCGTCTCACCCGGTCGGGCCGGCCGGGAATCCCCCGTTGTCCCCGAGGCGGTATCGGTGGATCCGCCGGTGGAAGGTCTTGCGGGACATCCCGAGGGCAGCCGCGGCGGCGGACTTGTTGCCACCGGACTCGACCAGGGCCTGCTGGATCGCCGCACGCTCGATGGCCTCGATCCGCGACAGCCCGGTGCGGCCGGCCGACAGGACCGAGGCCGGCAGGTCGACGCTGGTCAGCACCGAACCCCGGCGGCGGGCCAGCGCTGCGCCGATCGCCGCGTTCAGCTCGCGGACGTTGCCCGGCCACGCGTGACGGGCCAGGGCCGAGGCGGCATCGGCGGACAGCCGCGGCGGCGGGCCGTGCGATCCGGCCATGGCCAGGCGGTGTTCGGCCAGGGCGTGGAGGTCCGCAATGCGCTCGCGCAGCGGCGGCAGCACGATGGTCTGCAGGTCGTTGAGGCCGGTGACGAGGCTCGCCCCGCCGGGATCCGTCGTCGAAGTGGTCACGGTCGCGACGACGAGACGGTCGCCGGGCGACGCGCCGATGAGCTCGCTCGCCGCGCGGGCGCATCGGGGGCTCAGCTCCTGGGCCTGCAGGATCACGAGGGTGCCGACCGCGGCGTCCGACAAGGACTCGTACAGGATCTGGAGCCAGTGCTGCGGGCCGTCGACGAGTTCGAGGCTCGCGGGCAGGAGACGTAGATCCCCCGTGCCGTGGTGCCGGTGCAGGAACTCGGCCAGCGCGCGCTTCCCGATGCCCGGCTCGCCCACGATCGCCACGGGGCGGTCCGGCTGCAGCTGCACCGCGGTGCGGCAGATGTGTTGCCACGCCGGGCTGCAGCCGGCGAGGCCGGCCGCCCGGAGGCGGGAGATGGCTCCGTCCGGAGGCTCGGCGAGCCACGGGTGCCGTACGGACGGATCCGATGCGAACACGATGACCGACCCGACCGTCCGGCCCTCGACCACCACGCCCCGGAACGTGGCCGGCAGCGTCTCGTGGTCGAGCTGGATCGTGCCGGACAGGGCCGACTCCCCGAGGCGTTCGGGAACCTGTTCCCACAGCGCGCTGCGGGCGACCCCGCCGAGCACGGACGTGGCGGCGGGGTTCGCCATCATGAACGACTCGCTCACGGCGACGATCGGCCCCCGAACGGTCCTGTTCGCCAGCAGGAAGGCATCGAGGACCGCCTGCTCCCTGTGCGTCGAGCGAGCGTGCATCTCGCGTCCGATCCGCCGTGCGAGATCAATCACCGTGGGTAGCAGGAGCCCGTTCACCTCGGCGTTCGGGCAGGCGAGGTTGACCACGCCGTCGATCTGGCGGGACAAGGGGTTGCGCAATGGAGCGCCCGCGCACGTCAGCGCGTGCAGCGACTTCGCGTAGTGCTCGGGTCCGCACACCTTGACGGGGCGCATCGTCTCCAGCGCGGTACCGATCCCGTTCGTGCCTGCGTGTTCCTCCGACAGCACGAAACCGAGACTGATCGACTCGGCCTCGAGCCGGCGCTCGAGAGCCGTCTCCCCGCTCCAGCGGGCCACCACGCGCCCGGTCCGGTCGGCGAGGATCACCGAGACCGGCGATCCGGCGACACTGTCCGCGAACCTGTCGAGCACCGGCTCGGCCGCGAGCAGCAGCCGCGAATCCTCCATCGCCAACGGCGTGAAGGGCAGGTGCAGACCATCGACCGAGACCTGGCTGAGCTGGCTGCGCCGCCAGGACGCGATGATCTCCGGACGGACGTCGGCCGGGACGGGCCTTCCCTCGACGAAGGTCGCCCAGGCCTTGCGCATGCTCCGTACCTCGTCAGCGCTGACGACCACGGCTGCACTCCTTCCGCGCATGCACGTCGTCGTGCCGACAGGCGGGCGGACGGGTCGGCCTGTTCGGCGAGGGTCGGTCGAGTATGCCTCGCGGGTCGGGGCGAGGCGAGGTGCCGCGGGCGGTGGGGCCGCCCGCGGCGATCACGGGAACTTGTTGTACGACCCGGCGTCGACCGGATGAGCCAGCCCGGTGATGAAACGGGATTCGTCGCAGGCGAGGAACAGCACCATCCTCGAAAGGTCCTGAGGTTCGATCAGGGCGACAGGCTGCGCATTGAGGCCCGCCGTGCCCTCCAGCATCTGTTTCCGAGTGGCATTCGGATCACCTCCGGCGAACAGGCTGTAGGCCCACTGGTTGTTCATCATGTCGGTGTTGACCGCCGTCGGGCAGATGGCGTTCACCCGGATCCCCAGCTTCGCCGTCTCGTTGGCCAGTGCCCGGGTGATGCCGATGACGCCGTGTTTTGCCGCGACATAGTGGGTGAAGCCGGTGAATCCCTTGATCCCGGCCATCGACGACGTCATGATGACGCTCCCGCCGCCACCTTCGATCATGTGCGGGACGGCGTACCTGCAGGTCAGCCACACGCCTTTCAGATTCACATCGATCTGCTCGTCCCACTCGGCCTCGTCCAACTCCCAGGTGGGAACTCCGCCGGCGAAGATCCCGTGGTTGATCACGAGAACATCGATCCTCCCGAACTCGGAGATGGCCGCGTCGACGAGCGCGCTCGTCTGCTCGGATCTCGTGACGTCGACCTGCCGCGCGACGCAGCGACGGTCGAGTTCCTCGACCATCTTGACGGTCTCCTGCAGGTCGGCGTCGCTGGAGCCGGGGTACGGGACGTGGTCGAACGTCCGGCAGGCGTCACCGATCACGATGTCGGCGCCTTCCGCGGCGAGCGTCCTGGCGTGGCTGCGCCCCTGTCCGCGCGCACCACCGGTGATCAGAGCGACCTTTCCGTCCAGCTTTCCCATTGATTCTCCTCGAAGGGTGGTTCGGTCGGTGTCGGATGCGCTCACGGGAACTTGTTGTACGAGCCGGCGTCGACGAGATGGGCCAGGCCGGTGATGTAGCGGGCGTCGTCGGAAGCCAGGAAGAGGACCATGTTGGAGACGTCCTGCATGTCGATCAGTGCCACCGGCTGCGCGTTGAGGCCGGCCGTGCCGATCAGTTGGTCCTCGCGCGTTCCGCCCGGACCGCCGAAGAGGCTGAACGCCCATTCGTTGTCCATCATGGGCGAGTCGACGGCCGTCGGGCAGACCGCATTGACGCGGATTCCGAGCTGGGCGGTCTCGTTCGCGAGGGCTCGGGTGATACCGACGACGCCGTGCTTTGCCGCGGTGTAGTGGGTGATGTTGCTGAATCCCATCAGGCCCGCCGCGGAAGCGGTCATGACGATGCTGCCGCCGCCCTGCGCGATCATGTGCGGTACGACGTACTTGCACATGAGCCACACCCCCTTGAGGTTGACGCGCAACTCCTCGTCCCACTGGGGTTCCTCGAGCTCCCAGGTCGGTACGCCGCCTGCGACGATCCCGTGGTTGACGACGAGGATGTCGATGCGCCCGAACTCGGAGATCGCGGTCTCGGTGAGCCGGCGTGCTCCGTCGGCCGTGGACACGTCGGTCTGGACCGCGACGCACCGCCGGTCGAGATCCTCGATGATCCTGACCGACTCCTGCAGATCGGCGGTCGTCGAGCCGGGGTAGTTCGTGTGCGGGAACGACTCGCAGATGTCGCCGATGACGATGTCGGCCCCTTCCGCGGCGAGCGTTCCCGCATGGCTGCGGCCCTGCCCGCGGGCGCCGCCGGTGACGAGGGCGATCTTGCCGTCCAGCTTTCCCATGTGATTTCTCCCGAAGACCCGGCTGTGTCAGGAAGTTGCGGGTGCGTGCACCGACGGTGTTGCGCACCACTTCTCGTGGGGGTTGTCCGAACGCCATCGGGCGGCGTACGCGCCGAGCGTTTCGAAGACCACGTCTCCGGAGTTCTCGAAGTGCTCCACGAGCCGTTCGAACATCAGCCAACGGTGGCCGCGCCCGATGGTCTGCGGATGGAGGGTGAGAATGTAGATCCCGCCGGGGTTGCGCTCGACCGCGAAGTCGAAGTCACCGCGCCAGATCTCCTCGACGGCGGAGGGCGGGCGCAGCCCGGGGAGAGCGCCCCAGACGAACTCGAAGCACGGAACGTCGGTCAGCGCCCACGACGCGGGGAGCTCGACCAGGTCGACAGGACGGCCGAACCGGTAGGGCTGCGTGGGCGAGGCCTGGTCGCCGTCGCGCAGGTAGTAGGCGTTGAAGTCGTCGCCCATGAAACTGGAGTCGTAGGCGAACCCGTACTCCTGCAGCAGCGAGACCGTCCGCGGGCTGAAGTCGAACCCGGGGGCGCGATAGCCGGTCGGGCGGACCCCGAGGACCTTCTCGAAAGCCTCGAACCCCCGCTCGAAGACCTCGCGCTCGCCTGATTCGTCCGTCAGGCTCACGAGTTCGTGCACCCAGCCGTGATGGGCGAACTCATGCCCGTCCGCCGCGATCTCCTTGGCGATGTCGGGATAGGCGAGCAAGGTGTGCCCCGGAGTCGCGAACGTCGCCGGAATCCCGTGCGACCGCAGGTAGGTCAGGATCCGCGGCATCGCCACCGAGGCGAACTCGCCTCGCGATATCTGCGTGGGGCTGGTGCTCCCCAGCATTCCCGCCCACAGTGACAGCGCGTCGTAGTCGAACGTGATGCACACGGAAAGTGGTCGTTGTCCCGGACCGTCGGTCACGGCTGCTCCCTCGTCGATATCGATGCGGTGCTCGCACCGCAAGATGCTGGTCTGCGCGAGCCGGTTCGGGGTGGGTCAATCTGGCCCATCGACGGTGCCGTGTCGTCGCCGACGAGGTGGCGGAGCGGCGGTCGCCGTTCGCGTCGGATCGAGAAGGGCGGGCATGGACATCGAGGCACCGGTCGTCGCGAGGAGAGCAGGTGTCAGTGGACGCAGGCTGGGCCGACGGCTTGATCGTGGTCTCTCCGGAGGTGGGGCTGCTGGCTCGTGTCGCCAGGTCGGCCGCCCCGGACGAACCGGTCGGGTTCGTTCTCGCGCTCTGTTGCGTCTGCGTGGGCCGAGACCGCTGCCGGGGGCGAACGGTGCCCCGGACGAGTGCCGGTGCCCCCGGTATCACCCGGCGCGAGTCGGAGGTCCTGGCCCTCTACGCCGACGGGCTGAGCAACAAGCAGGTCGCCCGGCGCCTGCACGTGTCGGAGACGACGGTGCGCTTCCACTCGAAGAACATCTTGCGCAAGCTGTCCGCGAGAACCCGGTCGCAGGCCGTCTTCAAGGCTGTCCGGGCCGGGATGCTGCGTGGCGGGTGAACGATTGACATCGGGAGTTTTGCTCAGCAATAATTGACTCAATGGATGTTGAGCAGAATGGACGATTGGTGCGACGGGCGGCGGTGCACGCCGCGCTCGGCGATCCCGGCCGCCTCGCGATCGTCGATGCGCTCGTCCTCGGCGAGGCGTCCCCGTCGGAGCTGCAGACGCTGCTGGCGATGCCGTCGAACCTGCTCGCCCACCACGTCAAGGTGCTCGAACGCGCCGGTGTGGTCACCCGCCACCGTTCGGAGGGCGATCGGCGTCGCACCTACCTCGCCCTCGACCCGGAGACCGTCGAGGGGTTGTGGCCGGCGCGGATGCGCGATGCGGTGCGGGTCGTGTTCGTCTGCACCGGGAACTCTGCGCGGTCCCAGCTCGCCGCGGCCCTCTGGCGAACCGAGAGCACCGTCCCGGCGGCGTCGGCCGGTACGCATCCCGCGCCCGCGGTGCATCCGGGCGCGCTCGCCGTGGCCCGGCGGCGCGGCCTGCCACTGGCTCCGGCGTCGCCCCGGCACGTCGACGACGTCCTCGCGGCCGACGACGTCGTGATCACCGTCTGCGACGCGGCCCACGAGGAGCTCGGCGATGCTCCCGGGCGGCTGCACTGGTCGGTCGCCGACCCGGCCCGCCCAGGCGACGATGCCGCGTTCGACGCCGCGCTCGACGAGCTGAGCGCCCGCATCGCCCGGTTCGCCCCCGCCGTCCGCCCTGTCCGCCCGGCCGAGGAGGAAACGTGACCACCACCCACCGCCAGCTTTCCATCGACCAGCAGCTCGCCCTGCGTACCGCGGCGGCCGATCTGGCCCGGGAGTTCGACGGGACGTTCGGCACCGAGACCATCGAGCGGTTCCTGCTCAGCTCCTACGACGAGTTCGCCGGTCGTGCGGCCGTGCTCAACCACCTGCCGCTGCTGGCCGAGCGCTTCGCCCGCCAGCGCCTGCGCGCCCTGGCCAAGGTCGAGGGCCGCCACGAGAGCGGGGTGCCGGTGGTGCTGTTCCTCTGCACCCACAACGCCGGTCGCTCGCAGATGGCGCTCGGGTTCTTCACCCACCTCGCAGGTGACCATGCGATCGCGTGGTCCGGCGGCTCCGAACCCGCCGGGCGGATCAACGCCGCGGCGGTCGCCGCCATGGCCGAGCGCGGCATCGACATCACCGGCGAGTACCCCAAGCCGTGGACCGACGAGGTCGTCCGCGCCGCCGACGTCGTGATCACGATGGGCTGCGGGGACGCGTGCCCGGTCTTCCCCGGCCACCGGTACGAGGACTGGCAGCTCGAGGACCCCGCGGGTCTCGACGTCGAGGACGTCCGGCCCATCCGCGACGAGGTCGAGCGCCGCGTCCGCAGGTTGCTCTCCGAGATGGGGGTGCCCGCCGGTGGCTGAGGTCGCCCCGCTGCGCCGCAGGCTGCTGGCGGAGTTCCTCGGCACGGCGCTGCTCGTCGCCGTCGTCATCGGCTCCGGCATCGCCGCGCAGCGGCTCTCCCCGGACGACACCGGGCTGCAGCTGCTGCAGAACTCGATCACGACGGTGTTCGGGCTCGGCGTGCTGATCCTGGTGCTCGGACCCGTCTCGGGCGCACACTTCAACCCGGTCGTGTCCGGCGTCGACTGGCTGCTCGGTCGCCGCGCCGGGACGGGGCTGCCCGGCCGGGACGTGGCCGCCTACTGCGGTGCGCAGATCCTCGGCGGCATCGCCGGCGCGGTCCTCGCCAACCTGATGTTCGCGCTCCCGGCCGTGAGGATCTCGGACACCGCGCGGAGCACCCCCAACCTCTGGCTCGCCGAGGTCGTCGCCACCGCCGGTCTGATCCTGACGATCTGGGCACTGGCCCGCACGGGCCGCGCCGCGCTGTCGGCCGCCGGGGTGGCGTCGTGGATCGGGGCGGCGTACTGGTTCACGTCGTCGACCTCGTTCGCCAACCCCGCGGTGACCCTCGCCCGGATGTTCAGCGACACGTTCGCCGGGATCAGCCCCTCGTCCGTGCCGGCGTTCGTCGTGGCACAGATCCTCGGGGCGGGTGTCGGGGCGCTCCTCGTCATCGCCCTCTACCCGGACGCGGCCCGGGTCGCGGACGACGTCGTCGTGCCGCACCACGAGCGGACGCCCGCCTGAGCGAGCGGTCCGGCGGGTGCGGCTCTCACCCGACGAGCTCGCCGCGCCTCCTCGACAGGTACGCGCGCTCGGCGGAGTTCTGCGTCGCGGCGACGGCGGCGTCGTACGCCGCGCGGGCCTCGGCGCTGCGGCCGAGACGGCGCAGCAGCTCTGCACGCGTCGCGTGCCAGGCGTGGTAGGTCGACAGGGGAAGACCGTCGACGATCGCCAGGGCGACCTCGGGCCCGTCGAGCTCGGCGATCGCGACCGCCCGGTTGAGGGCGACGATCGGTGACGGGTCGAAGCGGGTGAGCTGGTCGTAGAGGGCGGCGATCTGCGACCAGTCCGTCGCCGGGGCCGTGGGGGCGTCGGTGTGGACGGCGTTGATCGCGGCGAGCACCTGGTAGCGGCCGGGTCGGTCGACCATCAGACAGGTGCGGACCAGGTCGTGGCCCTCGCCGATCAGCGCCCGGTCCCAGCCGCCGCGGTCCTGCTCGGCGATCGGCACTAGCTCGCCGTTGCGCACGCGCGCCGCCCGCCGGGCCTCGATGAGGAGCATCAACGCCAGCAGGCCGGTGACCTCCGGCTCCGGCAGCAGGTCGTGCAGCACCCGCGTGAGACGGATCGCCTCGGCGGTGAGCTCGACCCGCACCGGGTCGCCGTCACCCGTCGACAGATAGCCCTCGTTGAAGACGAGGAACAGCACCGTGAGCACCGTGCCGACCCGTTCGGGCAGGTCGGCGGCCTCGGGGACGCGGTAGGGGATCTTCGCGGCCGCGATCTTCTTCTTGGCCCTGGTGATGCGCTGCGCCATCGTGGTCTCGGGGACGAGGAACGCGTCGGCGATCTCGGCGACGGTCAGGCCCCCCAGCAGCCGCAGGGTCAGAGCGATCCGCGCCTCCTGCGCGAGTGCGGGATGGCAGCAGGTGAAGACGAGTCGCAACCGGTCGTCCTCGACCGGGCCGGTCGGCTCGTGGGGCGTGTCGTCGTACAGCATGGATGCCGCCTGGTGCTTCGCGTCGCGCTGCTTCTCGCGGCGGAGCCGGTCGACCGCGCGGTTGCGGGCCGTGGTCGTCAGCCAGGCACCGGGGTTCGGGGGGATTCCGGACGCCTGCCACTTCTCGAGCGCGGCCACCAGGGCCTCGCCGGCCGCCTCCTCGGCGATGTCGATGTCGCCGAAGCGGCGGACCAGCGAGGCGATCAGGCGGCCGTACTCCGCACGGAAGACGCGCTCGACCGCCGCTGCTGGGGGCGGAGCCGTCATGTACCGGGCCGGCTCACGCGAGGCCGTCGAACGGCCGGACCTCGACCTTGGCCCGGCACGCCTTCGAGCCCTCCGCGGCCAGCCTGAGCGCGACGTCGAGGTCGGCCGCGTCGATCACCCAGAAGCCGCCGATGACCTCCTTGGTCTCCAGGTAGGGGCCGTCGGTCATGACCGGCGACTCGCCCTGCCCGTCGACGACGGTCGCGGTCGCCGCAGGCTGGAGGCCACCGGCGAAGACCCAGTAGCCGTCGGCCTTGAGCTTGTCGTTGAACGCGCCGGTCGCGGCGAACGCCTCCTCCATCGCCTCGCGGGAGCCGTAGGTGCCGAACTCGCTCGGCTCGGCCGGGCCGTGCACCGCCAGCAGGTAATGCGTCATGTCCGTCTCCTCTGCTCGGGAGCGGTCCTGTGACCGCCTTGCACGCTCACCACGAACGGCATCGCCGCGATACGACAACCTGCCACAGAGATCTTCGGCCCGCCCGACCCCGGGCGCGGCGCGAAGATTTCTTCGGGTCGGTGTCGTATCCGGTCGGACCCGTTCGTGGACAGGGCACGGAGCGGGTCATGAGGCCCGCCGCGACCCGGAGGAGCCCGGAATGTCCACCACCGCAGACGCCACCACCCGCACCGTCTCCGCTCCCGCCGCGCCGCGGCCCACCGTGTGGAAGCACGGGCTGGGCGCCGCCGCCGTCGCCTCGGTCGCCACGACGGCGCTCGCCGCGGTCGCCTCGGCCGCGGGCGTCTCGTTCGCCGGCCCCACCGGTGAGAGCATCCCGCTGCTCGGCTTCGCGCAGCTGACCTTTGTCTTCTCCCTGCTCGGCGTCGGGATGGCGGCGGTCATGGCGCGGACGGCGCGCCGCCCGCGCTCGACGTTCGTGCGGACCACCGTCGTGCTCACCGTCCTGTCCTGCGTGCCGGACGTGACGTTCGGCTTCGACGCACCCTCGGCCGTCACGCTGATGGCGCTGCACGTCGTGGCAGCCGTGATCGTGGTCCCGGTCCTGGCGAACCGGCTCGCCGACGACCGTTGACCGGTTGCGTCCCGGCGCCGCTACCGTCGTCAGTACGGGTGTGGGCGTTCGGGAGGCGGCGGAGAGCATGGACGGTCGGGCCCCGGCCGAGGTCGTGACCGAGGAGACCTGGCGGGACGTGATGGCGCAGCTGCACGCCTTCGTCCGCCGCCGCATCGCCGACCCCGACCGGGCCGACGACGTCGTGGGCGAGCTCCTGCTGCGCATCCACCGCAACATCGGCTCGGTCGACGACCGGGAACGGATCGCGCACTGGGTGTCGCGGGTCGCCCGCAACGCCGTCGTCGACGAGTACCGCCGCGCCGGCCGTGCCCGGGAGCTGCCGGGCGTCGTCCCCGATCTCCCCGCCACCGAGCCGGACGAGCCGGTCGCGGTGCTCGGGGAGCTGGCCCGCTGCCTGCGCCCGCTGCTTCCCGGCCTGCCGCCGGAGCAGCGCCGGGCCGTCGAGATGATCGACCTGGACGGGCTGGCGCAGGCAGAGGCCGCGAGCCGGGAGGGCGTCTCGGTGTCGGGGATGAAGTCGCGTGTCCAGCGGGGCCGCCGCCGCCTGGCCGCGCTGCTCGGTGAGTGCTGCGCGCTCACCCTCGACGCCCGCGGGATGCCGATGGACTACACCCCCTCGGGTCGCTGCGACGGCTGCTGACGCGGTGGGTGGACCGCCGCCGCGGCGGCCCACCACGCGATCGCCACCTCAGGCGCAGCAGGTGACCTCGCCGCTGTCCCCGGCCGCGCACGTCAGCTCGCACACCGAGGTCGGTGCACCCTCGGGGTCGGCCGGGTCGTCGTCGGTCACGGCGTAGAACTCCCAGAAGCCCAGCGGCACGTCCGGGGCGGTGACGAACACCTTGTGCTGGGCGGCGTGGCAGCAGACGTCCTGCTCGGCGACCTCGACGTGCAGCCCCGCCGCGCGGAACCGCGCCAGCGCCTCGTCGACGTGCCGGGACGTCGGTGCCTCGACGCCGAGGTGGTTCAGCCCGCCGCCCGCGCCCGGCTTCTCGATCAGCACGAGCTTCAGCGGGGGGTCGGCGATCACGAAGTTGGCGTAGCCCGCCCGCTGCTTGTGCGCCGGCACCCCGAAGAGGCGTTCGTAGAACGCGGTGGCCTCGGTGACGTCCTCCACGTCGAGCGCGAGCTGGACACGAGTGGTCGACATGTCGACTCCCTTTTCCGGTGGTTCCTGACGCCCCTTCTGACGCTCGCCCCGCGCGCGGGACGCAGCTCACTCGCGCAGGGCGTGCGCCAGCACGGCGCGGATCTCCTCGGCGGAGCGGGGATCGAGCAGCGCGGCCGTGCAGATCCCGTCCGCCGTGGCGACGACGTTCGCCACCGCCATCGGGTCGTCGGTGTGGGTCCGGGCGGCGTCGGCGACCAGCTCCGTCCACCGCCGTGCCAGGGGACGCAACGCCGGCCGCCGCGCCGCCAGGAGGGTCAGCTCCCGCTCGGCCACCGCCCGCCGTCGGCCCGGACCGGCGCTGTCGGCGATGAGCTCGGCGACCGCGTCCAAGGGTGCCCTCCCCGATGCCCGCAGCGCGGCGAACTGCGCCGCGTACTCCTGTGCCGCGGCCGACAGCGCGGCGACGAGCAGATCGTCCAGGGTCGCGAAGTAGTACACCGCCGAGCTCGCCGGCACGCCCGCCTCCCGCGCGACCGTCCGGTGGCTCACGCCGGCGACCCCGTCGCGTTCCACGACGGCCAGGGTCGCCGCGATGATCGCGGCTCGTCGCCGCTCCCCGCGCAGCCGCCTGCCGTCGACCCGCTGCGGGGGTGTCATCCGCCCACCTCCAGCGACACGACCCCACCCACCACCAGCGCCATGCCGAGCACCTGCACCGCCGTGAGCCGGTCGCCGAGGACGACGCCCGCGCCCGCGACCAGCGCGATCCCGACGGCCGACCAGATCGCGTAGGCCACCCCCAGGGCCATTCCCCGTTGCAGCACCTGCGAGAGCAGGTAGTAAGCGGTCAGCACCCCGACGGCTGCCACCAGTACCGGGACCGGCCGGGTGAAGCCCTCCGACACCCGCGTCGCCACCGCGGCGACGACCTCGACCAGGATCGCCGCGAGCAGCAGCAGGTAGACGAGCACGGCGCCTCCCATCGACGAAAAGTGGAACGATCGTACAACTGGTTTCGCTGCCGGGCTGCCCTCCGTGCGGCTCCAGGACGCCCGGCGCCGTCGGCCGGGCGTCCGTTGCAGTCTCCGACGATCCGCGTCCGGCAGGCGCCGAACGCGTACGGTCGTGACCGTGTCGCAGACGCCCGGTCCCCGCGCCGCCCGGCGGGTCGGGATGGCGGAGGTGGTCTGCACGGCGGCGCGCCCGTGGCAGGTGCCCGCCCGGCGGTTCGGCCCGCTCGGCCCGCTCGGCGCGCGATCGCCGCGGGAGCGGGCGCGATGAGCCGCCCTGAGCGCCCGCTCCCGGCCGCGGTGGCCTGGTCGGCCGTGGCGCGCTGCGTGCTGCGCTCGGCCGTCATGCTCGTCCGCGGCCGGGTGCACCTGCCCCGACGCGACGTCGGCACGGTGCTTCGCTTCGCCGACGGCACGGCGGGTCGGGTGTACCGGGAGACCGTCGTGGACCGACCGGCTCCCCGGGACCCGTGCGCACTCGTCGTCGTGTTCCGGCTGCGCGGGGTGACGGGTGCGGGGCATCGGCTGTTCCGGTGGGAGAGCCTGCTCAACACCCCGCTGTTCGTCGGTTTCCCCGGGTTCGTCTCGAAGCTGTGGCTCGCCCACGACGAACGCGGGCGCTACCGCGGCGTCTACGAGTGGGACGGTCCGCAGCGGGCCGAGGACTACGCGCGGGCGCTCTGGCGCGTCCTGGCGCTTGTGAGCAGCCCCGGTTCGATCCACTACGCCGTCCTGCCCGAGCTGCGCCGCGCCGACCTGGTCGCCGCGAATGCGCTCCCCGCGGGCGGCGACGAGGGGTCGTGGTGGCGAATCGTCGGGATCTGACCGCGGACGTCCTGGTCGCCGGGGCCGGTCCGACGGGGCTCGCGGTCGCGCTGCAGGCCGCCGCCCACGGGGCCCGGGTACGCGTGGTGGAGCGGCGCGCGCAGGCGTTCCGGCCGTCGCGGGCGATCGTCGTCGCGCCGCGGACGCTGGAGGTGCTGCGCCCGCTCGGCGTCGTCGATGCGCTGCGGGACCGGGCGCGCGAGGTGTCCTCCGCACGGTTGTACCTGGGCTCGCGGACCCTCGATGTCGAGGCGGGGGACCTCGAGCTTCCCGGCACCCCCTACCCGCCCCTGACCCTGCTGCGCCAGGCCGATGTCGAGGAGGTCCTCGCCGCGGCGCTCGCCGAGCGGGGAATCGTGGTCGAGCGCGGGGTCGAGCTGGTCGAGCTCGACGGGCCCGCCGGTTCAGGTCGACCGGTCCTGCGGACCGCGAGCGGGAAGGAGCGGGTGCGCAGCCGGTTCGTGGTCGGCTGCGACGGTGCGCAGAGCACGGTGCGCGGCTGCGCGGGGATCGCCTGGCCGGGCGGGCCCTACGGCCACGACGTCCTGCTGGCCGATGTGGAGCTGGAGGGTCTCACCCCGCACGCCCTGCATGCCGCCGCCGGCCGCAGCGGGCTGCTGTTCGCGTTCGCCGCGGGTGAGCACGCGCCGTGGCGGCTGCTCGCCACCGCCCCGGCCCGGCGGACGGGCGACCCGTCGGTCACCGTGACCGAACTCCGGGACCTGCTCGGCGTGGTCTGGCCCGCGGTCCGCATCACGTCGGTCGCCTGGGCGGAGCGGATCGCCGTGCAGCACCGGTTCGCCGCCCGGTTCCGCCAGGGGCGGGTCTTCCTCGCGGGCGACGCCGCGCACGTGCACTCCCCGGCCGCGGCGCAGGGGATGAACACCGGGCTGCAGGACGCCGCGAACCTCGGCTGGAAGCTCGCGTTCGCCAGCACAGCCGCGGACCCGCAACAGCTCCTGGGCTCGTACGACCTCGAACGCAGGCCGGTCGCCCGCGCCGTGCTCTGCCTCACCCACCTCGTGTTCTGGGCCGAAGCGGGCACCGATCCGGCGGCCGCCCTGCTGCGCGGGACGCTCGTGCCCCTCGCCGCACCGTGGCTGGCACGGCTGCCGGGCCGCCGCGGGCTGACGACCGGGGCGCTGCGGACGCTCTCCGGGCTGTGGGTGGGCTACCGCGCGAGCCCGCTGTCCGTCGACGGGGCCGGGGCGGGGCGCATCCGGGCGGGCGACCGCCTGCCCGACGCGCAGGTGGGGCCCGGCGCACGGCGGGTGCACGAGCTGCTCGCCCGGCCGGGCATGCACGTGCTGGCCCCGGCCACCGCGCCCCCGCCCTGCCGCCCGAACACGTGGGTGCACGTCCACCGGCTCGACGCCGTGCCCGGCGGGGGCCTGCTCGCCGTCCGGCCGGACGGCTACGTGGGCTTCAGCGCGGGCGCCCAGGACCGGGCCGGGCTCGCCCGCTGGCTGGACCGGTCCGGCGCCGCCACCGACCCGCCGCGCGGCGACCCGGCGTGAGGACCCCGCCGCCCCGGCGACGACCCACGCGGCCACCATGGCGGCGATCCACCCCGCGCCGGGGCGTCACCGGGCCGGTCCCGTCGACACCCCGACGTCGTCGTCGCGCCCGGGTGGCTCGCCACCTGCCCGTAGCAGGTCGACGACGACGTCGTCGGGGACCTGGGGGAAGTCGGCATACGCCCGGCCGACGCTGACGAACCGCTCCGGGGCCTCCAGACACACCAGCTCGTCGACCTCGCCGCGCAGTTCGGCGGCGCTGTCGGGCGCGCAGACCGGCACCGCGAGCACGACCCTGGCGGCACCCTGCGCCCGCACGACCCGGCATGCCGCACGCGCGGTCGCCCCCGTGGCGACCCCGTCGTCGACCAGCACGGCCGTCCGGCCCGCCAGCGGCAACCGCGGGCGGTCGCCCCGGAACAGCCGTGCCCGTCGCGCGATCTCGGTGCGCGCCCGCTGCTCGATCCTGGCGAGCTGCGCCTCGCCCACGTGTGCCCGGCGGAGCACCGCCTCGTTGAGCACCAGCGCATCGCCCTCGCCGACAGCGCCCATCGCGAGCTCGGGCTCGAACGGTACGCCGAGCTTGCGCACCAGGATCACGTCCAGCGGCGCGCCGAGCGCCCGGGCCACCTCGAAGGCGACGGGGACGCCGCCGCGGGGCAGCCCGAGAACGACGACGTCCCCGGTCCGCAGGTGCTGCAGTCGCTCGGCGAGCCGGCGGCCCGCATCGGAACGGTCGGTGAACATCATGAGCTCCTCCCGGGACCCATCCTCCGGCGAGCTCCGCCGTCGGGGAACGGGCCACGGGCCCGTCGCGGCGGGCTGAACGTCACCTGCGCCATCCGCGCCATCCGCGCCATCCGCGGAGCCCACGAACGCGCGACGAGCGGGGCCAGGGACCTTCGACCGAGGCCGACGGGCCCTCCGGTGCTGCCGGTCCCCGGCGGTGAAGGGCGAGCCTGGACGGGAGGCGTGGGTGGGAGGCGGCGAACGGTGACCTCGCCGGAGGCGGGCGCGGCCCCGGGTGCCGGGACATCGGCCGTGCAGGGCTTGACGGCTGAGCAGGCGCGCCTGCGGCTGGCTGCGCAGGGGCGCAACGTCCTGCCGGCGCCACGCCCGCCCTCGCCGCTGCGGCGCCTGGCCGCCCAGCTGACGCACTTCTTCGCCCTGATGCTGTGGGTGGCGGCGGTCCTGGCCGTGCTGGCGGGCCTGCCCGAGCTGGGGGTGGCGATCGCGGTCGTGGTCGTCGTCAACGGCCTGTTCGCCTTCGCCCAGGAGTACCGCGCCGACCGGGCGGGCGAACGCCTGCAGGAGCTCCTGCCGCTGCGTGCCACCGTCCGGCGCGACGGTGCTCGCGTCGAGATCGACGCCGCCGAGCTGGTCGGCGGGGACGTCGTGCTGCTCGCCGCGGGCGACCGGGTGTGCGCGGACCTGCGGCTGGAGGCCGTCGCGGGCCTCGCCGTCGACGAGTCGATGCTGACCGGGGAGAGCGTGCCCGTCCGCCCGGACGTCGGCGAGGGCGTCTACGCGGGCACCTTCGCGCTGCAGGGCGAGGCGACCGCCGTGGTGATCGCGACCGGCGCCGGGACGAGGCTGGGTGGGATCGCGGCCATGACCCGGCGCACCGCTGCGCCGCCGAGCCCGCTGGCGCAGCGCCTCCAGCAGGTCGTGCGCGTGGTCGCGGTGGCGGCCGTCGGCGTCGGCGCGGTCTTCTTCGGCGTCGGGCTCGCACTGGGCATGCAGCTCACGGCCGGGTTCCTGTTCGCCGTCGGCGTCACGGTCGCCCTCGTGCCGGAGGGCCTGCTCCCGACCGTGACGCTGTCGCTGGCCCGCGCCGCGCACACGATGGCGGACCGCCACGCGCTGGTCCGCCGTCTGGAGTCCGTCGAGACCCTCGGGTCCACGACGGTGATCTGCACCGACAAGACCGGCACGCTCACCCGCAACGAGATGTCCGCCGTGCGGCTCTGGACGGCCGAGGGCGCCGTGCGGGTGCGGGGGGACGGCTACGACCCTGAGGGCGACGTGGAGCCCGTGGAGCCCGACACGGGGGCCGCCGTCCGCGCCGCGGCCCGGCTGGCCCGGGCAGCCGCGCGCTGCGCCACCGGCCGGGCGGTGGAGCGGGACGGCCGGTGGGCGCCCCTGGGCGATCCGATGGAGGTCGCGCTGCACGTGCTGGCGTTGCGCTGTCGTGTCGACGTCGACCGGGACGCCGCGCAGCACCGCGAGGTCCACCGGATCCCGTTCGATCCTGCGCGGCGGCGCACCCTCGCCGTCGTCGGCGCGGGCGATGACGACTCGCAGGTGCTCGTCACGGGTGCGCCGGAGGCGGTGCTGCCGCTGTGCCCACCCGTCGCGGGCGCGGCCGAGGAGGTCGAGCGGCTCGGGTCGGGCGGGTTGCGCGTGCTCGCCGTCGCCGCCGGTCCGGCCCCCGGCGGTGACCCGGCCGGAGCCGGTGCGCGGCGGCTGGAGGCGGGGCTCACCCTGCTCGGGGTCGTCGGGCTGCAGGATCCGCCGCGCGACGGGGTCGCGGAGGCCGTGGCGGAATGCCGCGCCGCGCACGTCCACCTGATGATGATCACCGGCGACGCGCCCGCGACCGGCCACGCCGTCGCCGCGCAGGTCGGGCTCGCGCTGCCCGGCGCACCCGTCCTGGTCGCCGCGGATCTCCCCACCGATCTCGCCGCGCTCGGCGTCGCGGTCGACATCGACGGCGCGGTGATCGCCCGCGCCACCCCGGAGGACAAGCTGCGCGTCGCCCGGGCCCTGCGGCAGCGCGGCCACATCGTCGCGATGACCGGCGACGGGGTGAACGACGGGCCTGCTCTGCGCGAGGCCGACATCGGGGTCGCCATGGGGGCGAGCGGGACGGACGTCGCCCGCGAGGCCGCCGATCTCGTCCTGCTCGACGACCACTTCGCCACCATCGTCACGGCGATCCGCTACGGCCGGGCGACGTTCTCCAACATCCGGCGCTTCCTCACCTACCACCTCACCGACAACGTCGCCGAGCTCGCGCCGTTCCTGCTCTGGGCGCTCTCCGGCGGCAGCGTGCCGCTCGCGTTGGGCGTGCTCCAGGTGCTCGCTCTCGACATCGGCACCGACCTGCTGCCGGCCCTGGCGCTGGGGGCCGAGCCGCCCAGCCGCGACGCGTTGCGCGGCCGGGCCCGCACCGGCGCTCTGGTCGACCGGCGGGTGCTCGGCCGCGCCTTCGGCGTGCTCGGGCCCACGGAGGCGGGGGTCGAGCTGATCGCCTTCCTCGCAGTGCTCCACGCGGGCGGTTGGCGCTGGGGCGCCGCGCCGTCCCCGGCGCTGCTCGCCGCGGCCTCGGGTACGGCCTTCGCCGCCGTGGTGCTCGGCCAGCTCGCGAACGCCGTGGCCTGCCGCAGCGAGCGGCGCCCGGTCGGGCGCTGGTCCTGGCGCGGCAACCCGCTGCTGTTCGGGGCGCTCGGGATCGAGCTGGTCGTGCTGGCGGCCTTCCTCGGCATCCCACCGGTGGCCGAGCTGCTCGGCGGCTCGCTCCCGGGAGCACCCGGCTGGGCGCTCGCGGCGGTCGCGGTGCCTGCGGTCCTGCTCGCCGACACGGCCCAGAAGCTCCTCGCGCGCCCTCGTGCCCGGCGCCGGGACGGGCAGCGGATCTCGGGCCCGTGACGCCACCGACGCGCGCGCCGGGCCCTACGGTCGAGCGGTAGCTGGGAAGGAGCGGTCGTGGACGACGCGTGGACGCTGGAGTTCGACGGATGGGATCCCGCGGACGAGGGTCGGCGCGAGGCGCTCGGCACGCTGGGCAACGGCCGGTTCGCGACCCGGGGCGCGGCGCCCGAGTCGGTGGCGGACGGCGTGCACTACCCCGGCACCTACGCGGCAGGCTGCTACAACCGGCTCTCCGACGAGATCGACGGCCGCACCGTCGAGAACGAGAGCATGGTCAACCTGCCGAACTGGCTCGACCTGCGGGTCGCGATCGGGGACGGGGACTGGGTGGCGCCGTCCGGGGTCCGCGTCCTGGCCCACCGCGTCCGGCTCGACCTGCGCCGCGGGGTCCTGACCCGCCGGCTGCGCTTCACCGACGACGCCGGCCGGACCACCTCGATCCGCCAACGCCGGTTCGTGCACATGGGCCACCCGTACCTGGCCGGGCTGCAGACGGTCGTCACGGCCGAGGACTGGAGCGGGCGCCTGCGGATCGGGTCGGGCATCGACGGCCGGGTGACCAACGGCGGGGTGCGGCGCTACGAGGGCCTGGCCGACCGCCATCTCGAGGTGCTCCGGACCGCCGCGCCGGACCCCTCGACGCTGCTGATGCTCGCCCGCACGGTCCACTCGGACGTCCGGATCGCCGTGGCCGCGCGCACGACGGCGAACGCGCCGGAGGCCGACCGCCGCCGTCACGAGGAGCCGGACCGCATCGCGCACGAGCTGGAGCTGACCGCCCTGGCGGGGGAGCCCGTCGTGGTGGAGAAGGTGATCGCCCTGGTCACGTCGCGGGACCCGGCCGTCTGCGAGCCGGCAGGCGCGGCCGTGGAGGGGCTGGCGGCGGCTCCCGGGTTCGACGAGCTGCTCGCAAGCCACGAGCTGGCATGGCACCAGCTGTGGCGACGGTTCCACCTCGACCTCACCGACGGCGAGGACCCTCACGACGGGAGCCCGGCGGCCGTCGACACCCTGCGCACGCTGCGGCTGTCGATCTTCCATCTGCTGCAGACGGTCTCGCCGCACAGCGTCGATCTCGACGCGGGCATCCCTGCACGGGGACTGCACGGGGAGGCCTACCGGGGACACGTGTTCTGGGACGAGCTGTTCGTCTACCCGGTGCTGACCCTGCGGCTGCCGGGGCTCGCCCGGTCGCTGCTGCGCTACCGGACCCGCCGTCTCGACGCCGCCCGCCGAGCGGCCCGCGAGGCCGGGTACAGGGGTGCGATGTTCCCCTGGCAGTCCGGAAGCGACGGGCGTGAGGAGACGCAGCGCGTCCACCTCAACCCGCTCTCCGGCCGCTGGCTGCCCGACACGAGCCACCTCCAGCGCCACGTCGGGCTGGCCGTGGCCTACAGCATCTGGGAGTACTACCAGGCCAGTGGCGATCACGAGTTCCTCGCCGACCACGGTGCCGAGACCCTGCTGGAGATCGCGCGGTTCTTCGCCGGCATCGCGACCTACGACGCCGCGCGCGACCGGTACCGGATCCGCGGCGTGATGGGGCCCGACGAGTACAGCACGCGCTATCCGGGCGCGGAGCAGCCCGGCATCGACGACAACGCCTACACCAACGTGATGACGGTCTGGCTGCTGCTGCGCGCGCGGGAGGTCCTCGACGTCCTGCCCGCGATCCGGCGGGCCGAGCTCGTGGAGCGCCTGGACCTCGCACCTGCCGAGCTGCTGCGCTGGCGTGGCATCAGCCGGCGGATGTACGTCCCGATCGCCCCGGACGGCGTCATCAGCCAGTTCGAGGGCTACCACGACCTGCCGGAGCTCGACTGGGACGACTACCGGCGCCGCTACGGCGGCGACATCCAGCGCCTCGACCGGATCCTCGAGGCCGAGGGGCGCTCGGTGGACGGTGTCAAGGCCTCGAAGCAGGCCGACGTGCTGATGCTGTTCTACCTGCTCTCGGCCGACGAGCTGCGGGAGCTGCTCGGTGGTCTCGGCTACGAGCTGGCACCGGACGCGATCCCGCGCACCATCGACTACTACCTCGCCCGCACCAGCCACGGGTCGACGCTCAGCGCGCTCGTCGGTGCCTGGGTGCTCGCGCGGGCCCACCGGGAGCAGGCGCTGGAGCACTTCGAGCGGGCCCTGCGCAGCGACGTGGCCGACATCCAGGGCGGCACCGTCGCCGAGGGGGTCCACCTCGGCGCCATGGCGGGTTGCGTCGACCTGCTGCAGCGGTGCTTCGCCGGTCTGGAGACCCGCCGGGACGCGCTGTGGCTCAACCCGAACTGGCCGCAGCGGTTCGGGCGGCTCGAGTTCGCCGTCGAGTACCGCGGGCAGCCGCTGACGATCCGCGTCTCCGGCCGGGCCGTGCGGGTCCGCTCGGAGTCCGGCCCCGGCCGGGTCGTGCGCGTCGGGTGCGGCCGGGAGGTGCACGACCTGCAACCGGGCGACGCCGTCGAGTTCGTCGCGCACCGGCCGGGCTCCGAGCCCGAGGTCACCGGTCCGGGTCCGGGGGGCGGCTGAGCCAGCTGCCCAGCTTGTGCAGTTCGGTGATGACGAGCACGGACGCGCCGAGCAGGAAGCAGGCGAGCCATTCGCCGGGGCTCAGTGCGACCAGCCCGAGCAGTGCGTCGGTGGCCTGCCACTGGGTCGCGCCGAAGTAGAGCAGCAGCGCGCCGAGGGCGGTGCCCAGCAGCATCCGGTTCCCGAACGGGTTCAGCGCGAACAGCGAGCGGTTCTCCGCCCGGGCGCTGAGCACGAGCCAGAAGTTGAGCATCACGAACAGCGTGAGGGCGAGCGTGCGCGCCTCGACCTCGGGATGGCCGTGGTCGAGCGCCCACCGGAAGGTCACGACGATCGCCACCGCCATCCAGATCCCCACCAGCACGGTGCGCAGCCACAGCGTCGCGGACAGCAGGCCCTCCGTCCGCGACCGTGGTCGGCGGTTCAGCTCGTCGCCCTCGGGTGGTTCGAAGGCCAGCGCGATGTCCTGCAGGCCGTTGGTGACGACGTTGATGAACAGCAGCTGGACCGGCAGGAACAGCAGCGGCTGTTCGGCGATCAGGTTGATCGACACCGACAGCAGCGACGCCAGGCCGCTGGCCAGCAGGAAGAACGTGGCCTTGCGGATCGCGCCGAAGGTCACCCGGCCCTGGCGGACGGCCTCGACGATCGTGACGAAGTCGTCGTCGGTGAGCACGATGTCGGCGGCCTCGCGGGCGACCGCGGTGCCGGAACGGCCCATCGCCACGCCGATCGACGCCGCGCGCAGGGCCGGCGCGTCGTTCACCCCGTCCCCGGTGACGGCGACCACCTCGCCCTCGTCCTGCAGCAGCCGGACGATGCGCAGCTTGTCCTGCGGGGTGACCCGGGCGGCCACACCGCTGCGGCGTAGCCGCGCGGCGAGCACGTGGTCGTCCATCTGCTGCATGTCCGCGCCGGTGACCGGCGGCGCGCCGGTGCCCAGGCCCAGCCGGGCCCCGATGGAGGCCGCCGTGGCCGGATGATCCCCGGTGATTATCACCACGGTGACGCCGGCGCGCCGGCAGTCCGCCACCGCGTCGGCGACACCGGGGCGGGGCGGGTCCTCCATGCCCTCGAGCCCGAGGAAGGTCAGCCCGGACGGCGGGGGCAGCGGGCGCGGCACCGGCTCGTCCGGGTCAAGGACGCGTGAGGCGGTGGCCAGCACGCGCATGCCCTGGCGGGCGAGCTCGTGGTTGGCCACCTCGACCGGCCCGGGGTCGAACGGGCGGTCGCCGTCGTCGGTGGCCAGCGTGGTGGACAGCGCCGCGATCACCTCGGGGGAGCCCTTGACGTACAGGACGCGGCGCCCGTCCGGCTCCGTCCGCACCGTCTGGGACAGCCGCAGCTCGGGCTCGTAGGGGGTGTGGGCCACCCAGCGGGCGTCGCGTTCCTCGGCGGTGACCGCGCCCAGGTGCACGGCGGCGCGCAGCATGGCCACGTCCACCGCGTCGCCGACGAAGTCCGCCGGCCCGCCCGCCGCGCCTGTCGGGTCCGTCGGGTCGGGTGGGGCCCGGTGCGCCTCGTTGGTCAGCGCCCCGGCACGCAGGGTCCGGCGGACGGCGCCGGACGGTCCGGCGACGGCATCGTTCCCCTCGGCGGTGCGCAAGTCCAGCGTCGTGCAGGCCGTCCACACGACCTCGACGGTCAGCTCGTTGCGGGTCAGGGTGCCCGTCTTGTCCGACCCGATCACCGTGGTCGATCCGAGGGTCTCGACCGCGGGCAGCGAGCGGACGATGGCGTTGTGCCGGGCCATCAGGGCCACACCCAGGCTCATCGCCACGGTCAGCACGATCGGCAGCGACTCGGGGACCGAGGCGACCGCCAGGGCCACGGCGGTCCGGAACATGTCCGAGACGCCGTAACCCAGCGCGAGACCCGCAAGGAAGATCATCAGTGAGGCCGCCGCGATGACGATCCCGATCCGGCGTTCGAGGGTGTGGGTAAGCACGGTCAGCGGGGTCTGCCCCGCGGCGCCCTGGACCAGCTCGTTGATCATGCCGAGCTCGGTGTCGGTACCGGTGCCGACGACCACCCCGCGCCCCCGCCCCGACGTCACCAGGGTGCCGCTGAAGGTGATGTTGGTGCGGTCCGCGGCCAGGGTGTGCACCGGCAACCTGCTCACCTGCTTGGTCACCGGCAGCACCTCGCCGGTGAGCATGGACTCGTCGACCTGCAGACCGTTCACCTCGAGCAGCCGCAGATCGGCCGGTACCCGCTCACCGCTCTGCAGCACCACCACGTCCCCCGGGACCAGCTCGGCGGCGGCCAACTCGTGCTCGGACCCGTCGCGCAGCACCCGGCACACCGGCACCGACAGCCGCTGCAGCGCCCGCACCGCGGTCTCGGCCTTGCGCTCCTGCCAGAAGCCGATGCCCGCGTTGAGCGCCAGCACCAGGCCGATCGCGCCCGCGTCCACCCAATGGGCCTGGACCAGCGTGATCGCGAACGTGACGAGCAGGATCCCGATCAACGGGCTGACGAACTGGCGGCCCAGCACCGCGATCGCCGACGCCGGTTCGACCGAAGGCAACTCGTTGCGGCCGAACCGCACCGACCGGGCCGCGGCCTCCACGCCCGACAGGCCGTGCGCGGTGGTGCCGAGCCGGCCCAGGACGTCCTGACGCGACAGGACGTGCCAGCGGCCGGCGGTGCCGTGGTCGGGTGTCGGGTCGGCGGCAGCCATGAGCCTCCTGCAACGGGCGGGTCACCGGGACGCGGCGCCGTCGCCCGTCCCGGCTCCCCGACGGACGGAATCCCGTCGACAGGCTTCGGGATCCGGGCGCGGGCGGCAAGGCGCAGGAAGGCCCGTCGATCGGGGTACTTCGACCCGAGCAGCGGCCGGGCGCCCCGTCCGGATCAGGGCAGGATCGCGTCCACGTAGCCGCCGTCCACGCGGATCGCCCCGCCCGTCGTCGCCGACGCCAGCGGCGAGGCGAGGTAGGCGACCATGTTCGCGATCTCGACCGGCTCGATGAGCCGCTGCAGCAGCGACTGCGGCCGGTGCTCGCGCATGAAGGTGCGCTGCGCCTGCTCCCACGGCTGGTCCGCGCCGACCATCTGCTCGACGAACTCCTCGACGCCCCCGGTGTGGGTCGGCCCGGCGAGCACCGAGTTCACCGTCACCCCGGTGCCCGCGGCGACCTTCGCGAAGCCGCGGGTCACCGCGAGCCGGGCCGTCTTCGTGACCCCGTGGTGCACCATCTCGACCGGGATGACGACCGAGGAGTCGCTGGAGATCGACAGCACCCGCCCGAACCCGCGCCGCATCATCTCCGGCAGGTAGGCGCGGATCAGGCGCACCCCGGCGAGCACGTTGACCTCGAAGTAGCGGCGCCACTCGGCGTCGTCGATCTCCAGGGCGGGCCGGGCGCCGAAGATGCCCAGGTTGTTGACGAGGATGTCGACGGAGGGCACCTCGAGCAGCAGGTCGTCCACGGCCTCGCCGTCGGTCAGGTCGGCGACGACGCCGCGCACCGTCGCGTCCGGGACCGCGTCCCGGACCGCCGCCGCTGCCGCCCCGACCCGGTCGCCGACGCGACCGTTCACCACGACGGCCGCGCCCGCCTGCGCCAGGCGCGTGGCGATCGCGTGACCGATGCCCTGGGTCGAGCCCGTCACGAGGGCGACCCGGCCGCCGAGATCGATGTCCAGGGTGTTGCCGGTCGTCGACACGTGATCCTCCTCGGGAGCCCCCATCCTGCCCGGGGACCCCGACCGGCGGCGCCGCGCTCGACCCGTCAGGCGGCCCGGGCCGGGTCGAGGGTCCGCGCCGCGGTGCGCGCGTCGCGCAGCGCCTCGGTGCGCATCTGCGCGGCGATCTCGACGAACTCGTCGAGGGCGGGATTGACGCCCGCGAGGGTGAACTCGCGCTCGACGACCGTGAGGTCGGCGCCCCAGACGTCGCCGACGATCCGGGTGAGGTAGCCCGTCGAGTGGTCCCAGCCGTGCCGTGGCGTGCCGGGGCCGTACGCGCCGCCGCGCACGGTGACCAGCACGGTCGGCGTGCCGGCCAGCATCCCGGCTCCGCCGTGCACTGCGCGGGGGTCCGTGGCGACGAGGTCGATCCAGCCCTTGACGTGCTGGGAGACGCCGAAGTTGTACATCGGGACGGCGAGCAGGAGCGCGTCCGCGGCCTGCAGTTCGTCGAACAGCGTCGCCGCGAGCCGGGCGGCCTCGCGCTGCTCCGCCGTGCGCTGCTCGGGTGCGGTCTGCGCGGCGCCCAGGGCCAGCGGCCAGGCGCGGGCGGGCAGGGGGTCGGTGCCGACGTCGCGGCGAACGACGGGGGAGCCCGGGTGCGCCGCGCGCCACTCGGACTCGACGACGTCGGCGAGCTCGCGGCTGGCGGAGCCGTCCAGCCGGATGCTGGCGTCCAGTCGGAACAGGGTCATGACGGAGGCCTCCAGTGCCGGGGGTTGACTTCATGCGTGAAGTCATGGCGGAGACCGTATCACTTCACGTATGAAGTCACGAGGGCCGTGTGGTGCCCGATACCCTGAGCGGCATGGCGAGCCCGACCGGTCCGGACGGCTCCGCGGCGGCCGGCGCGCCGCTCCGGTGGCTCTCAGCGGAGGAGACGGACACCTGGAAGGCGCTCGTCGGCCTGCTGCTGCAGGTCCCCGGCCCGCTGGACGCCCAGCTCCAGCGGGACTCGGGGCTGAGCCTGTTCGAGTACCTCGTGCTCAGCAGCATGTCGATGGCCCCGGGCCGGGCGCTGCGGATGAGCGAGCTCGCCCGGCTCGCCAACGGATCGCTCTCGCGGCTGTCCAACGTCGTCAAGCGGCTGGAGGCCGTCGGCTGGGTGCGGCGCTGCCCGGACCCCGGCGACGGGCGCTACACCGTGGCCACCTTGACCGACGAGGGATTCGCCGTGGTGGAGGCGGCCGCGCCGGGCCACGTCGACGCGGTGCGCCGGCTGGTGATCGACCCTCTCACCGCGTCGCAGCAGCGTTCCCTCACCGCGATCGGCGCGCGGATCATGGCCGCACTGCAGGGCCAGGGCGAGGGTTGCGGCCCCTGCTGAACGCCGGTCGCCGGCCGTGACGTCGGCGCGCGCCACTGCGACGTCCGCGCCACGCTGACACGTTCGATAACACTCGTTCGCGGCTCCCTGTAATGCACCGTAGTGGCCGTATCACCCGTCAGGGTGGCGATCGCCCTGCAGGGCAGGGGCGCCACACCTTCGGGTGATGCGGCTCGTTGGACCGATCGTCACGGATCTGACGGGGAGGCGCGAATGACGCGCGAGACGACGTCGGCACTGCACCGGCTCCGCCGTGCGTACCGCACCGCGAGGAACGACCGCGCCGACGCCCGCCGCCGGGCCGACCGCGCCGACGCCCGCCGCCGGGCCGACCGCGCCGATGCTCGCTGCCGGGCCGACCGTGCTGCCGTCGCCGGACGCGGCTACCTGATCACCGACGTCGACGTGCTCTCCGACTCGGGGGAGCCCCCGATCGGCGACGGGTACCTGTACGTCCCGAACGTGCACGCCGCCCGCGGCTGATCCGAGCTGCTGTCGGCTGCCGTCGCCGCTCGGGCGGGGGTGCATGCGGGCCGTCGCCGGGCGCCGGTGTTCCGCAGGGTCGGGCGCGCCGCGCAGGGCTCGGCGCTCGCAGGGCTTGGGTGCGCTTCGCAGGGGCTGCGGCGTCTGCGAGGGGCGTGCCGCCTCTGCGGGGAGGGCGGTGGGCTCTGTGAGGAGGGTGCGGGGCTCTGTGAGGAGGGCCGGGGGTGCGCTTCGCAGGGCTTGGGTGCGCTTCGCAGGGGCTGCGGCGTCTGCGAGGGGCGTGCCGCCTCTGCGAGGAGGGGCGGTGGGCTCTGCGGG
>JBFWRR010000039.1:0-14454 GCA_050248815.1 Pseudonocardia sp.
CTCCGGGGTTGCCCCACGAGTGCGGCACGTGGCTGTCGAACTGCAGGCTGTCCCGGGTGGTGAGCGTCTCCGTGACGCCGTTCAACGTCATGTCCAGCCGGCCGGCGAGCACCACGAGGAACTCCTCCCCGGAGTGCGCGTAGGTGCCCTCGCTCCACGCCCCGGACCGGACGGTGACGAGCTGCGGTTCCATGAGCCCGGAGAATGCGGACAGCCATTCGTAGGTGATCCCCGGGGCGACGTCGACCCGCTTGCCCGTGCCGAGGCGGTGCAGCCGAGGCTCGGTCTGCAGGTCGACGGCACCCGTGTCCTGCAGCGCCGCGGTGATCCGGGCCGCCGCCGTCGGCGAGGGGTTGTTGAGCCCGCGCTCCACCGCGCTGAGGAACGACACGCTCAGCCCCGAGCGCCGGCTGAGCTCGCGCAGCGTCAGACCGGCGAGCTGGCGCCGGGGGCGCAGCGGCCGCGTGTCGTCCGGACCGTCCGCACCGGTGGGCACCACCGCCCGGCCGAGACCGGCGTAGTCCTCCTCGTCGAGGATCCGTCGGATGGCCGCGGCGTTGAGCCCGCGGACCCGCCGCCACCACGCGATCTTGCGAAGCCGCTCGATCGCCTCCTGGTCGTACGTGCGCCGCCCGGCCGCGTCCCGGCCCGGGCTGACCAGACCCTGACGTTCCCAGAGCCGCACCGTGCCCGCGCTCACCCCGACCAGCTGCGCGGCCTCCGTGACCGTGCGCATCAGCGATCCCTCCCGCCGGGCCGGCCCGTCATGTCGAGCAGTGTTCGATTGGCTCCCGAGTTACTGTAGGGGTGAAAGCGCAGCCTCAACAAGGCTCTTCATCAACCACTTACATTGTTACTGTCGTGTGACCGGGCAGCTCAGGACTCGGGTGGCTCGACCAGCCGGTGCCGGTAGGCCAGGGCCACCAGCTGCGCCCGGTCGCGGGCGCCGAGCTTGGTCATGGCGCGGCTGACGTGGGTCTTGGCGGTGGCATGGCTGATGGTGAGGGCCGTGGCGATCTCGGTGTTGCTGAGCCCGTGGGCGACGAGGCCGACGATCTGACGTTCGCGGGTGGTGAGCCGCGCCAGCGCGTGGGCGTCGAGGCGCGGGGGTGGCGTCCGGGCGGTGAGCTGGGCGATCAGCCGCCGGGTCAATCCCGGGGACAGGAGGGCCTCGCCCCCGGCGACCACCCGGATGCCGCGCAGCAGCTGGGCCGGTTCGGTGTTCTTGACCAGGAAGCCGGCGGCCCCCGCGCCGAGCGCATCGACGACGTACTCGTCGTGGTCGAACGTGGTGAGGATGAGTACGCGGACACCGGCGAGATCGGGATCGGCGGCGATCTCGTGGGTGGCGCGCAGCCCGTCGACGCCGGGCATCCTGATGTCCATCAGCACGACGTCCGGACGGGTCTCGCGGGCCAGGGCCACCGCGGTGGCGCCGTCGCCCGCCTCGCCGACCACGACCATGCCGGGCTCGGTCTCGACGAGCACCCGGAACCCGCCCCGCACGAGGGCCTCGTCGTCGGCGATGAGCACGCGGATGGGCTCGCTCGGGGGCTCGCCGACGGGCTCCGTCGTCGCGTGACCGGGCACGTGACCATCATCCCGGGACGGGCAGCTCGGCGCGCACCTCGAAGCCGCCGTCCGGGTGGGGCGCCGCGGTGAGCCGGCCGGACAGCGCGCGGGCCCGCTCGCGCATCCCGTCGATGCCGTGCCCGAACGGGGTGTCCGCGCCGGTCTCGCGGCTCGCGGCGCCGTCGTCGCGGATCCGGATGAGCAGCCGGGACGGTTCGTGCGTCAGCGACAGCCGGACGGTGGCGGCATCGGCGTGGCGGAGCACGTTGGTCAGCGTCTCCTGGATGATCCGGTAGGCGGCCAGGTCGATCGGGGCGGGTAGCGGTCGCGGCTCGCCGTCGACGGTCAGGTCCACGTGCAGACCGGCGGCCTCGGCCGTGCCGACCAGCTCCGGGAGGCGGTCGAGCCCGCCCCGGGGTGCACGGGGTTGGTCGGGCCCGTCGGCGCGCAGGATGCCCAGGATCGTCCTGACGTCGGCCAGGCCGTCGTCACAGATCTTCTTGATCGCGGCGAGTGCCTCGCGGGCCTGCCCGGGGCGCCGGTCGACGACGTGCAGCCCCACCCCGGCCTGCACGCTGATCGTGGCCATGGCGTGCCCGAAGACGTCGTGCAGCTCCCGGGCGATGCGCAACCGTTCCTCGGCCGCGAGCAGGTGCGCGCGCTCCTCGCGGGTCCGGGTCTCCCGGACGAGCTCGGCGCGGGTGGCGGCGAGGACCGCCCGGTGGTAGCCCACGGCCGTGCCCGCGCTCGCCGCGGTCGCGGCCAACAGCACCGCGTTCGGGACCACGCCGACGGTCTGCGTGTCGCCGAGCAGCACCCGGATCGCGACGATCTGGACCAGCGCGGTGGCCACGGCGCCCGCGAGGCCCCACCGCCAGCCCCGGCACGCCGCGACGGTGTAGCAGCCGATCAGGGGGGCCAGCGTGACCAGCAGTCCGGGATAGCCCGCGAGGAACCAGACGACGGCGACCGCGTTGAGCGCGGCCAGCACCGCGACCGGGTAGCGGCGGCGCACCGCGACCACGGCGACGACCGTCGCGGCCAGCGCGACCGCTCCGGCGTCCGGCGGGCGGGGGCTCGCCACCGCCGCGGGGGCCACCCCCGCGAGAGCGGCGCCGAGGAGCGCCGCCGCCAGGCACGCACCGAGCACCGCGTCGGCGACGAGGGGCCCGGCGCCGCGCATGGTGTCGACCGTTCTCGATCCCGGCTCGGAGGCCACGGCTCATGGTCGCGGGTGCCACCGCGGATGCGCATCCGCCGCGCGCGGTGTCCCCGCACTACCACCCGGGTTGAGATCCCCTACCACCAGCGGCGGACCGTACGCCGAGGGCGTCAGCCGGAATCGCCCATCCTCGCCCGACGCGCCCGGCCCGACCCGGCGACCACCATGACCCTCCGCCTACCGGAGGGATTCCCGATGTCCACGTGTCACGTGCTCGTCGCGCAGGTCGCCGTCGCCGGCTTCGAGGTCGGCACCGGGCGGACCGTGCCCAGCGTGGCCGCGCTGCTGGGGCTGACCAGCGTGGTCCTCGGAGTGCTTGCCCTGGCCCGCCCCGCGCGTCGGCGGGCCGGCGCCGTCGTGGCCCTGGTGCTCGGGCTGGTCGGCCTGGTCGTGGGAGGCGTGCACGCGGCCAACGCCGCCGGTGGCCTCGGCACCGGAAACGGGCTGGCCGGGGCGGTCGTCGCCGTGGTCCTGGGGCTGGTCGGTGCCTGCCTCGGCGGACTGGCGACGCGCCGGTGCCGCCCCACCGGCTGACCCACACGTCCCGCGAGATGCCGGGCACGGTCCGAAGATGAGGCAGATGCCCCATGCTCCCCGCGGAGGCGGCTCCTAGCGTCGATCACACCCAGAGCGCAGGAGGAGACATGCCACGCACATCCGCCGGTGAGATCGAGCTGCAGGACTTCGACCAGGTCGCGGCGCGCGAGACGGAGCTGGCCGACCTGACCGTCAGCTTCCTGACCTTCAAGCAGGAGACGGACATGGCGCCGATGCTCGCCGGCCTGCCGACGCGCAGCTGCCAGTGCCCGCACTGGGGCGTGCTGACGGCGGGCCGGGCGACCGTCCGCTACGACGACGGCCGTACCGAGGAGATCGGGCCGGGCGACGCCTACTGCATGCCGGCCGGGCACGTCCCGGTGTTCGCGGCCGGCACGGAGACGGTGATGTTCAGCCCGACCACGGAGATGAAGGCCACCAACGAGGCGATCGAGGCGTTCCTGGCAGCGCAGCAGCCGCGAGGGCAGTGAGACCCCCGACCGGCGTATCCTCCGGCGCGGGATCCGTGCGCGCCGGAGGTGGTGGTCGGTGGTGCGAGCTGCCGGTTCGGCCGGGGATCCGGCGGCGCTGCGCAGCGAGGTCCGGCTCGCCGAGCTCGTCGCAGCCCTGTCGCTGGGCGTCGATCTCGGTTTCGGCCAGCCGATGGAGCACGTGCTGCGGCAGTGCGTGATCTCGTTGCGACTCGCGGACCGGCTCGCGCTCGACGACCGGGAGCGCCCGGCCGTCTACTACAGCGCGCTGCTGGTCAACGTCGGCTGCCACTCCGACGCGCACGAGCAGGCGAAGTGGTTCGGCGACGACATCGCGCTGAAGGCGACGAAGTACACCCACCAGATGCGCGGGGTCGCAGGCGCCGCCGCGACCGTCCGACTCATCGGGTCGGGCAACCCGCCCCTGCACCGCCTGCGGGTCGGTCTCGAGTTCGCCCTCCGCGGTCATCGCGAGATGGACCGGATGATCGAGCAGCACAGCGAGATCGCCCGCTCGCTCGCCGAGCGGCTCGGGCTCGGCGTCGACGTCCAGACCGCGGTCGGTGCCGCCTACGAGCGATGGGACGGCAAGGGCTGGCCGGGCCTGCTCGCCGGAGCCGAGATCCCCGTCGCGTCGCGGATCACCCAGCTGTGCGAGTACGTCGAGGTGGCGCACCGGGTCGGTGGGGTGGCGGCGGCGGTCGAGCTCGCGAGGGGCCGGGCGGGCACGCAGTTCGACCCGGGGCTCGCCGACACGTTCGCCACCTGCGCTGACGAGCTGCTCGCCGACCTCGACACCCCGAGCACGTGGCGCACCGTGATCGACGGTGAACCCGCCCTGCAGCACCGGCTGACCGGCGAGGGGATCGACCGGGCGCTGCTGGCCATCGCCGACTTCGTGGACCTGAAGTCGCCGTACACGGCGGGCCACGCCCGCGCCGTCGCCGAACTGGCCGAGGGCGCGGCCTCGCGGCTCGCCCTGCCCGCGGACGAGGTGACCGCGGTCCGCCGCGCCGCGCTCGTCCACGGCATGGGCAGGCTCGGGGTGTCGAACGCGATCTGGGACAAGCCCGGCCCGCTCGGCGCCGGGGAGTGGGAGCGCGTGCGCCTGCACCCGTACCTGACCGAACGGATGCTCTCCCAGTCGCGCACGCTGGCCCCGCTCGGCCGGATCGCGGTGCAGTACCGCGAGCGGCTCGACGGTTCCGGCTACCCCCGCGGCCTGTCCGGCGCGGAGATCTCGCCCCTGGCACGCGTCCTCGCCGCCGCCGACGTCTACCGGTCGATCCGCGAGCCGCGACCGCACAGGCCCGCCGGATCCGCCGAGACCGCGGCGGGCGAGCTGCGCGCCGACGTGCGGGCAGGTCGCCTGGACGCGGACGCCGTGGAGGCGGTGCTCGCCGCGGCCGGGCACCGCGCGCCGCGCCGCCGCGAGGGCCCGGCCGGCCTCACGGCCCGCGAGGTCGAGGTGCTGCGGCTGCTCGCCCGAGGCCTGTCGAGCAGGCAGATCGCCGCCGAGCTGGTGATCACCACCAAGACCGCGCGCAACCACACCGAGCACATCTTCGCCAAGATCGGCACGTCGAGCCGGGCCGCGGCATGCCTGTTCGCCATGCGCCACGGGCTGCTGCCGGCCGACTGAGCCATGGCGGCCCCATAGCGGCCCATGGCGGACGGGAACCGTCCGCAATTCGCGCGATCCTGGGACATCCGACCGGAAGGACCGCGACGATGACCCGCCTCGACCCCGGGGAACTCAACCGGGCGACGCTGGCCCGCCCGCTCCTGCTCGTCCGCACCCACCTCATGCGCCGCACGGTCCACCTGCTCACCGCGGACGACGCACTGGCCTGGCACACCCGCCACGACGCGATGCCGCGCGGGCGGGTGCTCGGGGTGTACCGGCTCGACCTCGACGGCGTCGACCTCGACGAGCTCGTGGCCGCCGCGGCCGGCCTGCTCGCCGACGGCGACCGCCGTCACCGCTGCCCGTCGCCCTGCCAGCGCAGTGCCCGCCGAGTGATCGACTCCGAGGCGAGGTTGGCCACGTAGCTGACGACCAGGATCGTGATCAACGCCGCGAACATCCCGGCGGCGCGGAACTGGGCCGCCTGCTGCGAGACCAGATACCCGAGGCCCTGGTTGGCCGCGAGGATCTCGCTCACCACGGCGCCCGCCAGGGCGTAGGGGATGCTCACCTTGAGCCCGGCCGCGATCCACACCAACGTCGACGGCAGGATCACGTGCCGGTAGACGCCCAGGCGGCCTGCGCCCATCACCCGTGCCGCGTTGATCAGGTTCTGGTCCACGTCCCGGACCCCGGCGTACACGCTGGAGAACATCAGGAAGAAGACCAGGATCACCACCAGAACGACCTTGAACTGCAGCCCGATCCCGAACCACATGATGAGCAGGGGCACCAGCGCGAGCCGGGGCAGGCTGTAGAGGGTGGAGATGTACGGGTCGAGGATCGCCCCGAACAGCTTGCTGCGTCCGAGGACCAGCCCGAGGACGAGCGCCATGGCGGACGCGATGACGAAGCCGATGACGGCGACCTGGAGCGTGACCAGCCCGTGGCGCACGATCGTGCCGTCTGCCAGCCATCTGCCGAACACCTCGGCGATCGCCGAGGGCCTGCTCATGATCAGCGAGTCGAAGAGGTGGCCCGAACCGAGCTCCCAGAGCGCGAGCAGGAACACGGCCAGCCCGATCCGGCCCGCCCACACGGCGACCCGGTGCCGGGCCCGGCGCTGTCGCGCCGAACGCCGCGGCACGACCCTGCGGGCGGGCCCGGGGTCGTCGAGACGCTCCCCGTCCGCGACCGCGACCGCGCCGCCACCCGTGGTGGCGGATTCCCTGCCGAGTGCCTGGCGGGCCATCACGTCCTCCGCGCGGGTCCGGCGGTCGCCGGCTCGTCTTCCTCGGTCCCCGCCCTCGCCGGGTAGGCGGCCTCGAGCAGCGCGTGCAGCTCCGCCCGCAGGGTCAGGTATCCGTCGGTGACGCGGACGGCCTCGGCGTCCCGGTCGTTCCCGAACGGGACCACGACCTCCCCGACGATGCGGGCGCCCGGCACCCCGAGCACGACGACCCGGTCGGACATCAGGAGGCTCTCGTCGATGTCGTGCGTCACGAACATCACCGTCTGGCCCATCGCCTCGACGACCCGGCGCACCTGGGTCCGCATCTGGCCGGCGAGCTGGGCGTCGAGCGCGCTGAACGGCTCGTCCATCAGGATCATCGCCGGGTCGGCGATGACGCTGCGGGCCAGGACGGCGCGCCGCTTCATGCCGCCCGAGAGCTGAGCAGGGAACTTCGCGCCCGCGTCGCCGAGGTTCACACGTTCGAGGGCGGCGGCGACCCGCTGCGCTATCGCCGTCCGGGACGGCCGCGGCCGCACGAAGCGCAGCGGCAGGCCGACGTTGTCGGCGGTCGTCTTCCACGGCAGCAACGTGTCGTGCTGCGTCATGTACCCGACCGCCGTGTTCACCGTGGTGACCGGTTCGCCGTCGTAGACCACGACGCCTTCGCGGGGCTGCAGCAGCCCCGCGGCAAGGTTCAGCGCGGTCGACTTGCCGCAGCCGCTGGGGCCGAGCACGGACACGAACTCGTTGCGCCTGATCACGAGGTCGAGCCCGTCGACGACGTCGGGACCGTCCTCGAAGCCGAAGGAGACCCGGTCGAACCGCAGGAGGTCCTCGGTTGCCGTCACGGGCTCTCCCCCTGCGCCCAGGAGGCGACGATGTCGTCGTAGGACAGGTCGCTGAGATCCTCGCCGAGATCGGCGCTCTGCATCCGGATCAGTTGGTCGAACGCCGGGCGGGGCACCAGGGCACCCTCGTACCAGGACTTGGACGCGATGGCGAAGCCGGTGTCGAACGTCGCCGGATCGGTGTCGGCGAACATGCCCTCCCGCAGGCGGTCCCGGAAGGCGTCCGGATCGGCCCGCAGGGCCTGGTCCGCCTCGGCCAGCGCCGCGAAGGTCCGCTGCGCGAGGTCCGGGTTCGCGTCGGCCCACTGGCGGGTGCTGACCGTGACGGTCATGAGACCGTCGAGCTCGGCGGCATCACCCTCCGCCATCGAGATCCACTTCGTGCCGGTCCCGTCCACGATGTTGCCTTCGAGGCCGAAGCCCATCACGTGCGCGATCGCGTCGTACTGGCCGGCCCGCAGCCCCGCCGGTGCCGACCCGAAGTCGCTGATGTTGACCAGGTTGACGTCCCGCTCCGGGTCGATCCCGTGCTGACGCAGGAGGGCCCGCAGGAACGCCTCCGTCGCCGAGCCCGGGGTCGCCGTCGCGATGTCGAGCCCGCGCAGGGCCTCGACCCGCTCGGCGAGCGGCGCGTCCGGACCGATCCCGCTCGCCGTCACGACTTCGGGACGGACCACGACGGCGAGTGAGGATCCCGCGCCGGCGCCGAGCATCACCAGGTCGGCGCCTTCGCTCACCGCGTTGACCACCGCCGACGCGCCGAGCCCGATGACGTCCGCATCCCCGGACAACAGCGTGGCGAGCGCAGGCGAGGTACCGGCGACCGAGGTGAACTCGACGTCGATGTCCTGGCGCTGGAAGGTGTCGGCCGCGACCGCGTACAGCAGATGCCCCTGCGTCAGCGAGACGCCCGAGATCACGATCGACACCTCGTCCGGGCCGCCCTCCTGATCCGCGGGTTGGCCGCCACCACCACATCCGGCGAGCGCCAGAGCGGCCACCGCCACGAGCACCGAGGTGCTCCGGAGCCGACGTGTCCACCTTGGGTTGCGCATTCGATTCATGGCTGTCATGGCTGCCGTTCCTCATCGTCGAGTGACATGGCGACTGACATGGCGACTGACATGGCGTCGGACCTGGCGCCGCGGTCGGGGGACAGGGTCAGGAGCTGGTCCGGTTCGGGTCGAGAACCTCGCGGAAGGCCACCCGTGGAGCCGCAGCGACGATCGGGAGGATGAGGTCGACGTCGTCGACCACGTTTCCGTGGGACGGCGCGACGAACCGGACCGGATGCCGTTCGAGCACGTGCATCAGCTCGTCGAGGAACGGCGTGAACTCGACGTAGCGGGTCCAGAACAGGGGTGCGCGAGTCGCGAACGCGGCTTGCTCGACGTTCGGCGGCCCGTCCAGCTCGCCGATCAGGAGTCCGCAGTCGGTCGGCGGGTGCACCATGAAGTCGACGTCCTCCCCCGGCGGGGGCGGCAGGTGCGCGTACCCGAAGGAGTCGATCGAGAAGAGGACCTGCTGGCTCTCCTCGTAGGCCCACAGTGTGTTGACGCCGTCCTTGATGAGGGCATCGACGAACCGCAGGACGTAACCGCCACCGAGATCCAGCCGGTCGTCCGGATGGAACCGCCGCATCCGGCCGGCGACCTCGCTGGGGAAGTACATGTGGTAATCGCGCGTGTCCCCGACCAGGATGGCCTCCGGGTACCTGCGCATCAGCCGCCCGACGTTTCCGCAATGGGCGATCTCGGGATGGCTGGGCATCACGAAGTCCAGCGGGCGACCGGCGAGCAGCCGGTCGAGCTGCCGCTGCAGCCGCGCCCAGTTGGCGGGCTGGCTCGTGTCGATGAGCACCGTCCGGTCACCGCCGAGCACGAGCCACGCGGAGGTGTGCAGGTGGATCGTGGATCCGGTGAACGCGTCGGTCTCGAGGCAGTGCACGAGCCAGTGGATGCCGGGGGTGAACTCGCGGGTCAGCGGCTCGGCGGTGTCCTCGACCTGAGCTCGGGAAGGAGTGGTCGTCATCGCTGCGCCCCCTCCGGGTCCCGCCCGCCGACGGTGGCCGACCACCGTCCCGACGAGATGCCGGCGAAGACCTCCAGCACCAGCTCGTAGTGCCGGCGCACCCGGTCGGCACCCGCGATGACCTTGCCGCGGGCGGGCGCGATCCGCCGCACCTCGTTCCGGTCGAAGATCGCCCGCAGCTCGTCGGCGACCCGCTCGATCTCCGGACCCGCGTACGGCATCCACCAGAACTTGGCGAACATGTGCCGCGCGACCGTCTCGACATCGCAGCCGTCGTCCTGCGGCCCCGCGACCCGCCCCTCCGCCGCGGAGTCCGCGACCAGGTGGCCGAACGCATCCGAGGTGAACAGCGTCGCGGTGGCCGAGTCGTGCAGCCAGTAGGTGTTGAGCACCCGCATGGTCGGCCGGAGGATCGTCACCGCCCTCCCGCGGCCGACGGGGATCGCCGTTCCCGCCCGCAGCCGTTCCAGCAGGAGATGCTCACTGGCGTGGGTCGGGGCCACCGTCGTGATGAGGTCGAGACCGTCGAACGGGTTCGCGTGCCCGCCGGAGTACAGCTGCTGGATGTCGAAGACCTCGGCGATCGAGTTGAGCCCGCTGAAGGTGTCGAACTCCGGGCGGGTGATGTAGACCGACACCGGGCTGCCCGCCCGGACGATCGTGCGCAGCTGGCGTGTGACCAGCTCCTGGAAGCACGCGGGGCCCGGGTCGATGATCAGCACGCCGTCGTCCTCGCGGACGGCGTAGCAGTTCAGCGGCTGGTAGCGGCCCCACTCGTCGGGCGGCGACCAGCTGACGTCGGGCCCCAGGCGGAGCATCCCTCCGGCGACGTGGAGCCGGTCGGCGACCAGGTCGGTCAACCGCGCGGTCGGGTGCGGTTCCGGGATCGCGGACAGCTCCTCCGTCCCGCCCGGCCGGGTGCGGGTCACGGTCGATCTCCGCTCGCCGTGCCGGTCGTCCGACCGAGCACTGCACGGGCCGCACAGGCCCGGTCCAGCATCGCCCGGCAGTTCTGCCGGAACAGCGCCACATCGAGGAAAAGCGACAGCATTGCGTACCCTTCGTCGAGTCGTCGTTCGATCTCGTCCGATTCCCCGGGGCGGTAGACGACCGTTCCCGCCGCCACTCCGGCATCGCGCGCGGCGGCGCGGACCCGGGCCGCCGCTTCCGTGACGTCCGGATGGAACACGTCGCCGGGAACGCCGAGTGAGATCGACAGATCGGTCGGCCCGAGATAGGCGACGTCGACGCCGTCCACGGCGACGATGTCCGCGATCCGGTCGACGGCCCGGGCCGATTCGATGAGCACCGTCACCACGGGATCCGGCGCCCCGTCGAAGTAGGCGGGCCCGAAGTCGGCCCCGTACCTCGTGGCCCGCGACATCGCGTTGAGCCCACGGTCGCCCCGCGGCGGGAAGCGCGTCGCCCGCACGGCCAGCACGGCGTCCTCGGCGCTCTCGACGGACGGGATGTTGAGCCCCGCGGCCCCCGCGTCGAGGGCACGACGGATGGCGACCGGATCGATCGACGGCGGCCGGTAGATCGTCGCGAGACCGGCGAGCTCGGCCGCGTAGAACTGCCGCTGCCGCTGCGGGAGGTCGTAGGGCGTGTCCTCGGCCGAGAGGATCACGAAATCGAACCCGGCATCGCCGATGATCTCGACGAGCTCCGGTGACGCGGTCTGCACGTAACCGCCGAACATGACGTCACCCGACGCCAGCCTCTCCCGTGCTCTTCCGATCATGACCTGGGGACCCCCACGTCGGTGGTGGAGCGCCTGCTGCTCGGACGGTGACGAGCATGGCGATCAGGTGCGGCACCGGACCATGGTCCCGATCCACAGCATCCGGGTACCGCTCCTGGGATCCCACACAAAGGCTCACTCGAAGTCGGAATGCAGAACGTCCCAGATGAACAGCGCGAGTTGCAGTTCGAGCCGGGTGTCGAGCCGGCGGAGATCGCGGTCGAGAAGCGTCTCGACCCGGGCCAGCCGATAGCCGACGGTATTCGCGTGGACCACCAGCACCCGCGCCGCGTCGGCGGTCACGCAACTGCAGTCGAGCCACGCACGCACGGTCTTGACGAGGTCCGTGCGCCGACGTTCGTCATGCCGCAGCAGGGGGCCGATGAGGCTCTCGGCGAACCGCCGGTACTCCCCTGTCGGCGCACCGCTGCGGATGAGCAGCGACCGGATGCCGGAGTCGCGCAGGTCCACCAGCCCCGTCCGCCCGGCGGAGCGTCGGATCTCGGCGGCCGTGCAGGCGACCCGGTAGGACTCGCCGACCGCGGCGGGATCCACCGTCCGGTCGCAGATCACGGCCACCGCCCGGATGCCGGGCCCGCGCCGTCCCCGCCCGCCGAGCAGCTTTCGCAGGATCCGGACGGGATCCAGGTCGGCCGGCACGAGGACGACCAGGTGGTTCTCGTGCACACCGGCGAGCACGGCGGGTTCGATGCTGCCGAGCCGGGCGAGCAGATTCCGGCCGGTCACCGGCCACGACACCGGGTCGCCGACGACCAGTCCGAGCCAGTGCGGCTCGGTGATGTCGTGACCGAGCGCTGCGGCACGCTCGACGACGGCCTGCGGCTGCGCGAGCCCGTCCGGACGCAGCAGGTCTGCGATGAGGTCGCCGGAGAGCCGCTCCTGCACCTCCATCCGGTGGCGTCGCTTGAGGATCTCCAGGCCGACCACGAGTGCGAACCGCTCGATGACGTGCCGGCGTCCGGGATCCGGTGCCGCCGAGAGCCCTGTCGTCCACAGCCGCCCCACCGTCTCCCGCCCGATCCTGACCGGTGCGAGCCAGGCCGGCTCGCGGTCACCCGGCAGCGGGACCGCGACGCAGCGGCGGTCGAGATCGTGGAGGTCGGGCCGCAACCGCCTGCCGACCGGCGGTGGCCGGTATCCCTCGTCCGGCGCGCGCGCCAGGGTGCGGGCGTCCGCGTCCTCGACCGTGACCGACGCGTCGAGGATCTCGGCGAGCGCGTCGACGAGCCCCTGCAGCCCGATGTCCTCAAGGGCCAGCTCCATCAGCTTGTGGTGCTGGCGCTCGGCCCATTCGAGCTGCATCCGGCCACAGCGCAGCTCGGCGTTGGCGGCCGACAGCTCCTCGATGATCCGGGACTGCTCCTCGCGCAGTCGGGCGGTCTGCAGGGCGACGCCCGTCTGGTCGGCCAGCAGTTCGATCAGCTCGACGTCGGAGGTCGTGAACTGCATGGGCCGTTCCCGATACCCGACCAGCAGCCCGGTGACCCGGTCGGCGACCCGTAGCGGCGAGGCCAGCAGACTCAGGTAGCCCTGGGCGGGCGCGAGATGGCGCAGCCTGCCGTAGCGCGTCGTGCACCGGACGTCGGGAACGGCGATCGTGCAGCCCTCGCGATAGGCCCGGGCCGCCGGCGAGTCGTGGCGGGTGCCCTCGGGATGGATGACGAGTGAACCCTCGTCACTGACCAGCGAGATGTAGTCCGAACTCAGGCCGCACCAGCCCACGACCCGCAACCGGTCGCGTTCCCGGTCGCCGAGCATGACGGCGCAGTAGTCGAACCCGATCAACGCGCACGCCTGTTTGGCGACCTTCGTCAGCAGCCTGTCCAACGGCTGTGCGGAGTTCACCGCGCGGGCGATCTCGCCGACCGTCGACATCCAGGACCGCAGGGTGGACGGGGCAAGCGGTGCGTGCATTCCTCCTCCTGGACCATCCGGGCACAGGGCGGGCGGGAGGGCGGGCGCGAAATTTAGCTGCTCATTGCTAATTCTTTAGATTGACATGACGAACGCTCCAGTCAAGGCCGCGCCAGCGCTACGCCGGACCGCCGATCGGGGCAGCCGAGGCCGGAGTCCACGGGACGCGCTTGACAGCCTCATCCCTGCCCGGCACGATCCGGCATTACTTCCAACTGGAAGTAATCGGAGGAGGTCGTCCACAGTGGCCGTGTTCCTCACGCTGGAATGGCTCGACGTCTACCGCACGCTCGGCGCCGACCTGCCGGAACGCCAGGGCGCGACGGCGCGGATCCAGTACGTGATCACGTCTATGCCGGACGCGGACGACGTCGCCTACCACGTGGTCTTCACCGACGGCCGCGTCGTCACCGCGGCGCTCGGCACCCTCGACGAGTCCGACGCCGAGCTGACCATGAGTCATGCCGACGCGGTCGGCGTCCAGCGGGGCGAACTCGACCCGAACGCGCTGTTCAGCGAGGGGACCATCGGGTTCAGCGGCGACATGCGGTCGCTGATGTCGCTGCTGCCGATCCTCTGGCCGTCCCCGCGGCGGCGGCTGGGCTCGGCACGACGCTACCTCGCGCTGCAGGAGGAGTTGCGCGCCCGGACGGAGTACCCCGGCCACACCTGAAGCTGGATCCACCGGGCCCGGGACCCGACCGCCGGCAGGTCAGGCCACCTGGCCGGGCGGCCGGGCCGGGCCGGGCGAACGAGCCGGGCCGGGCGAACGAGCCGGGCCGGCTGGCGCCGGAACCCCGCCCGCGCCGAGCCGGGAGCTCCCGCCGCCAGCCTTCTCGCAAAGCCCACACACCCCTCACAGACGCCGCAGCCCCTGCGAAGCGGGCCCGAACCCTGCGACGGGCACCCGAACCCCGCGAAGCGGGCCCAGCCCCTGCGAAGCGGACCCGAACCCCGCGAGGACCGCCCCGCGACGCCGGAACCCCCGCCGCGCCGGAGCCGGAAGCCCCCGCCACCGGCTCCCTCGCAGAGCCCACACACCCCTCACAGACGCCGCAGCCCCTGCGAAGCGGGCCCGAACCCTGCGTAGCGCACCCAACCGCTGCGAGCGCACCCGAACCATGCGAACCGCACCCGAACCATGCGAAGCGGGCCCGAACCCTGCGAAGCGGGCCGGTCGCGGCGGGCCCGCCGCGGCGCCGGCGGCAGCGCC
>JBFWRR010000039.1:14554-48812 GCA_050248815.1 Pseudonocardia sp.
GCGGCAGCGGCAGCGCCGGCGGCAGCGCCGGCGGCAGCGGCAGCGGCCACCGACAGCACCACCGAGAGAAAGCGGCACCGACCCGCGGCACCCCGCCGAGCGCGCGGATCAGCCGGGCAGGCTCTTGGCGAACCCGGCGACGATCTCGCCCAGCTCCGCGCCGCACTCCTCGGGCATGTTGTGCCCGGCGTCCAGCCGCGCGTGCGGCTGCCCCGCCGCACCGGGGGTGAGCTGCTGGAACATCCCGTCGGCCGCCCCGGCGATCGGGTCGTGCTCGCCGTAGACGGTCAGGAACGGCAGCATCGAGGACGCCAGCACGGCCCGCGAGTCCCGCACGGCCTGCGCCGACGGGTCGTCGGGGGTGACCGGGATCAGCGCGGGGAACCGCCGGGCCCCGGCCGTGAACGACTCGTCGGGGAACGGCGCGTCGTACGCCGCCACCACGTCCGGGGCCACCGGGGCGTGGCACGCCCGCGCGACGATCGCGCCGGTCTCGAAGACCGGGGTCGTGGCGGCGAACTCCTGCCACTGCCGCAGCGCGTCGTTGGCCGGCATGTCCCCGGTCGGGTAGCCGTGGTTGCACGCGACGTAGCCCGCGGCCAGGCCGGGGACGGCGGTCAGCACGCGCAGCCCGAGCAGCCCACCCCAGTCGTGGCCGAGCAGGACAGCGCCGCGCAACCCGAGGCCGGTGAGGAATGCGGTCAGCCACGCGACGTGCGACTCGTAGGTGTAGTCCTGCTGGTCGGCGGGCTTGTCCGAGCGCCCGAACCCGATCAGGTCGGGCACGATCACCCGCAGCCCGGCGCCCGCCAGCGGCGCGACGGCGGCGCGGAACATGTAGGACCAGGTCGGCTCGCCGTGCAGCAGGACGACCGCGCGCCCGGCCGGGTCGCCCTCGTCGAGGTAGTGCATCCGCAGCGGGCCGAGCTGCGGGTCGGTCACGGTCGCGTAGTGCGGCGCGAAGTCGAAACCCGGCAGTCCCTCGAACCGCTCGTCCGCCGTCCGCAACACCGTCATGAGAGCGCTCCTCCGGGTCGGCTGCCCTGTCGCCGCCCGACGCTAGGAAGCCTGCCGCGGCGCCGCCACGGCGCCGGGAGGCGAACGGGTCAGCCGCGCTCGTCCCCGCGGGACGCCAGCCGCCCGAGGATCCCGAGGAGCACGAGGTAGCTGACCACCGCGATCGCACCGGCGGCGAAGAACGCGACGGCGGCAGCCGCGATCCACGCCGTGCCGAGGACGGCGGCGGGCACCACCGCCACCGGGAGCAGGTTGTACACCGCTCCCCCACGCAGGCCGCCCACCGGGCGCACCGCAGGCTCGTGGTGCGCGCCCACGGCGAGCAGCACGGCGCAGAAGCCCAGCCCGGCGCCGGTGACGAACAGCCACGCGGGCCACGGACCGGGCATCCCGCGCTGCCCGACCACCGCGGCCAGCGTGCCCGCGACGGACAGCGTGAATCCCTGCGGCACACCGAGCAGCAGCCCGGCCTCGCGGGTGGCGGCCCGCAGCCCGCCGACGCCGCGCGCGGCCCGGCCGCCACGGCATCCACCGGTCACGGTCGCCCACGGTAGGAGCGCCGCCCGACACCGGCCACCGACCCACCGGGGCGAAAAACGGCCGCCCTTCGTCCCGGCGATGCGGTGACCGCCCGCCCGGCCCGGCGAAGACTCGGCGCACCCCCGGCCCTCGGGAAGGCACGGAAAGGAGCGTCCCATGGTGAAGGTCCGCGGCGAGGAGGTCCTCCTCCCGACCACGATCGTCGGGTCCTACCCGCGCCCGATGTTCCTGCGCGGCAAGGTGTTCCCGCTCGGCGGCGTGCACTCGCCGGAGTTCCCCAGCTTCGAGGTGCGCTCGAACTACCGCAACGCGGTCGCGCTGGCGATCAAGGACATGACCGACGCCGGGCTCGACATCGTCACCGACGGCTGCCAGCACTACGAGAGCGACAGCGACTACGAGCAGGGCGAGATCTTCCACTTCTACCTGGACCGGCTGGAGGGCTTCGTGCCCTACGGCGACAACATCACGGCGGGCCACTTCCAGGATGTCCCCGTCTACAAGCCGACCTGCGTCGGCCCGATCGAGTGGCGCCGGCCGATCTTCAAACCGATCGTCGAGGCGACGGTCCAGCAGACCGACAAGCCCGTCAAGATCCAGGCGGCGGTCGGCCCGGCCACGATGTCCGCGCTGATCACCGACCGGCATTACGGCGACATCAAGGCACTGTCGCTGGACCTCGCGCGGGCGCTGAACGCCGAGCTGCGCGACATCACCAGCCGCGGCGTCGGGATCGTCCAGTTCGCCGAGGTGCTGACGTTCTTCGACCCGGCCGACTGGGTCGTCGAGGCGATCAACACCGCGTTCGACGGCATCGACGCCTACAAGATCATCCATATCTGCTACGGCCAGCAGGAGGGCCAGCCCGGGGTCACCGAGATGCGCGGCTCGAAGCTCTTCCCCTGGCTCTGGGACCTGCAGTGCGACCAGATCCAGTACGAGATGGCGAGCCACGGGTTCCACCAGAGCGACATCGACGCGATCGCGTCCATCCCCGACCACATGGACTTCGGCGTCGGCGTCATCAACGGCAAGTCGCTGGTGGCCGAGTCCCCCGAGCAGGTCGCCGCCGGCCTGCGCCGCGTGCTGGAGGTCGTGCCCGCCGAGCGGGTCATGGTGCACACCGACTGCACACTCACCGGCGTCAAGCACATCGTCGCGAAGCAGAAGATCCGCTCGCTCGTCGAGGGCACCCGGATCGTCCGCGACGAGCTGACCCGCGCCTGAACCCCAACCCACGTCCGAGAGGAGCACGTCAATGGGCCGATTCGACGGCAAGGTCGTCCTCGTCACCGGGGGAGCGCGCGGTCAGGGCCGCTCGCACGCGCTGGCCTTCGCCCGCGAGGGCGCGAGCATCGTGGTCAGCGACATCGCCGCGCAGGTGGCCACGGTGCCGTACCGGATGTCGAGCGACGCGGACCTGCGCGAGACCGTCAAGATGGTCGAGGCGCTGGACCGCCGCTGCGTCGCGGTGACGGCGGACTGTCGCGACGGCGCGGCGATGCGGCAGGTCGCGGCCACGGCGGTCGAGGAGTTCGGGTCGATCGACGTCGTGCTGGTCAACCACGGGCTGCTGTCGCTCTCGCCGGTGGTGGACATGTCCGACGAGGTGTGGGACGACGTCATCGACAGCGACCTCACCGGGGTGTTCAAGTCCGTACGGGCCGTCCTGCCCCAGATGCTCTCCCAGAACTCCGGTCGGATCGTCGTCACCGCGTCGATGGCGGGGCGGGTCGGCCTACCGACGGTCGCGCACTACTGCGCGGCCAAGTGGGGAGTGCTCGGGTTCGTCAAGTCGGTGGCGAGAGAGGTGGCCGCGAACGGGATCACGGTCAACGCGGTGTGCCCGACGAACGTCAGCACCGACATGATCCACAACCCGGAGTTCTACGCGTTGTTCGCGCCCGGGGTCGACAACCCGACGCAGGAGGAGGTCATCCCCGGTTTCCAGTCGCTCAACGCGATCCCGGTCCCGTGGATCGAGACGATCGACATCTCGAACGCGATGCTGTTCCTCGCCTCGCCCGAAGCTCGCTACATCACCGGTGAGGCGCTGCACGTGAGCGCGGGGTGGAACGCGTTCAACGCCGCCTGAGCAGCGCTTCTGCGCGGGAGGCTGTGCCTGATGTGCCGCTGTGCCAACATGGCACAGTCCCCCGCCGGTGCCCGCCCCGATGCTGGCTGCACCCGGCGCTCGCAAGAGCGGACGGCCACGACGGGGTGGCGGGAGGCCACGAGATGCGCGTGCCCGCGGTGAGCGACGGCGCCGTGCTGCGCCGCGCCCGCCGCGCCCTGCGAGACGGCTCGGACCTGCCCGCCGACCTGCGCGGGCTGATCCGCCACTCCTGGGTGCGCAGCCGCATGTCGGCGGTCGGGCCGGAGCGCCTGGCCATCCCGTTCCTCGGCACCGACGCGCGCAGCGAGCGGCTGTGCCGAGCCGCCGAGCCGGTCCTCGGCCGGTTCGCCCAGCAGCTCGGCGGCACGCACGTGAGCATCGTGCTCGCCGACCCGCAGGCCCGGGTCGTCGGCCGCTGGGCGGGTGACCGCTCGGCGCTGCGGCCGCTGTCGGCGGTGTCGATCGAGGAGGGCTTCGTGCTCGGCGAGGAGGTCGCCGGGACCAACGGGATCGGCACCGCGCTGGAGGAACTCGCCCCGGTGCTCATCCACGGTGCGGAGCACTACGTGGAGGAGCTGCAACAGCTGGTCTGCGCCGGCGTGCCCGTGCGCAACCCGCTCACCCGCCGGCTGGAGGGCGTGCTCAACCTCGCCTGCCCCACGGCCGATGCCAACGGGCTCCTGCTGCCGACGCTGATGGACCTGGGCACCCAGATCGAGCGCGAGTTCTCCGCCCGGGCTTCCGAGCGTGAGCGGGCGGTGTTCGAGCGGTTCCTGGCCCGCAGCCGCGACACCGCCGCACCGCTGGTCGCGATCGGCGAGCACTTCCTGCTGACCAACGCCGCCGCGGCCACCGTCCTGGAGCCCGCCGACCAGGCGCTGCTGTGGGACCAGGCCGCCGAGTCGGTCGGCGGGGGTGTCGCCGTGCTGCGGACGTTCGTGCTGGCCAGCGGCGCCCAGGTCCGGGCCCGGTGCACCCCGGTCCGGGTCGGCGCGCTGGGCGTCGGTGCCCTGATCGAGCTGACGGGCCGGGGCGAGCCGCCCCCCACCGCCGGTCCGGCCCCGGCGCGCCCGGGGCATCGCAGCCGGGCCTGGGCCGAGCTGGAACGGGCCGTCCGCGGGCTCGACCTCACCCAGGTGCGCCGCGTGCGGATCGTCGGCGAGACCGGCACCGGCAAGCTCGAGCTCGCCCGGCGGCTGCACCGCGAGCGCGCCGCCGGCGGAGCGCGGGTGCTGTCGTGCGGGCTGGCGGCGGCGGACGGCGCCCGCGCCTGGCTCGCCCGCGCGGTCGACGCGCTGGGCTCGCCGGACGCGACCGTCGTCGTCACGCACCCGGAGCTGCTGGACACGGGCACGTGGGCGGCCCTCGCCGAGCTCGTGGACACTGCCACCGCTCCGTTGGTCGTCACGACCGTCGGCGAGTCGGGCGGCTACCTGCCGGGCGCGGAACGCTTCGGCTACACCGTGCTGCGGGTGCCCGCGCTGCGCCATCGCCGCGACGACATCCCCGCGCTCGTGCAGGAGCTGCTGGCCCGCGCGGGGTCGCCGGGGACGAAGGTCAGCAGCCGCGCACTGGCCGCGCTGGTCGCCGCGCCCTGGCCGGGAAACGTGCGCCAGCTGCAGGCGGTCGTCGGCGAGGCACTCGCGGCGGCCCGCGGCCGGGCGGTCGACCTCGCGCACCTGCCGGAGGACATCCGGCTGCGCGCGGCGGGGCGCCACCGGCTCAGCCCGCTGGAGGAGCTGGAACGCGACGCGATCGCCCGGGCGCTGCACGAGCACGGCGGCAACAAGAACAGGGTCGCCGAGGCGCTCGGCATATCGCGCTCGACGCTGTACCGCCGCCTGCGCCGGTTCGGCGTCGACGCGGGGCGCTCGGTGCTCTGATCGGGCCGGACCTGCCGGTGCCGGACCGGGCCGGTGTGTCAGATCGGCACGGTCGCCACCCCGCCCGGCGGGCCTACGGTGATCACACCGGGGCGGGCCCCGGCAAGCCAGGAGGAGGTCGTGACCGGTGACCCTGTCCGCCGTGCGCCAGCCACCGCCCTGGACGGTCCTCGCCGGGAACGCCGACGAACGCGAGCAACGGGTCCCGGCGGGGCTGTGCCGGGCGCTGTGCCACGGCGCGCTCGACGAGTTCGTCGGCGAGGTCGACGGCCTCGTCGGCGGCCCGGTCGCGTTGCTCGACCAGGCGGAGGAGGTCCTCGCGAGCAGCAGGCCGGACACCTCCCGCAGACCGCGGGCGCGGCAGCTCGTGCTGCAGGACGCGGGCGAGGTCGTCGGCATCCTGGAGCTGCCGCCCGACGCGCCGTGGTCGGCGACACTGGACGGGACACTGCGGGAGGTCGGCGCGGCCCTGCTGCGCCAGCGCCGCCACCGTGACGAGGTCCGCCAGCTCCGGCACCGGGTGTCGCTGCTGAGCTGGCTCTCCGCCCGCCCGGAGCTGGCGGGTGCCGCGGCGCCGGGCGCGGACCCGGCCTGCTGCCGGCCCGTCGTCGCGGTCGCGGCCCGGCCCCGCGGCGACTACGCCGCGATCGCCCGGACGCTGGCCCGCGCCTGCGCGGCCGAGCGGATGTTCGCCGGGCTCAGCCTCGTCCCGGCCGACGACGCTCTGCTCGGCCTCTACGGGAGCGACCCGGACGGACCGCCGCACCTGCATGCGCGCGCCTGGTCGCGGGCCCTGCGCGCGACACAGGTGGACGGGCTCACGCTCGCCGTGGGCAGGCCGACCGGGCCCGGGCCCGCCCTGGAGGAGAGCTACCTGCAGGCCCGGCGGCTGGCGATCCTGCAGCGCGACCGCAGCGGCTACCTGGAGCTGCCGGTGGTCGCGGTGACCGACGAGCTCGGCCCGATGGCCGACGTGCTCGCCTCGGTCTCCGCGGGCCAGGTGACCCCGTTCGTCGAGCGCGTGCTGGGCGACCTCGTGGCCGACGGGCGCTTCGGCGGTCAGCTCGTCGAGACCCTCTACGCCTACCTCACCACGGGCGGGAGCCCGCAGGAGGCGGGCAGGCTGCTGCACCTGCATCCGTCCTCGGTCAAGTACCGGATGCGGGTCATCCGCGAGCTGCTCGGCGCTCGCCTGGACGACCCCGCGCAGCGCTTCGACCTGGAGCTGGCGGTCCGGCTGCACCTGGCGGCCCGGGAGCTGCGCGACCGGTGCGTCGGCCGGCCGGGACCGGCGGTCAGCGGGCGAAGAACCGGGTGAGCGCGGGCGCCACGTCGCGGTGCGTGCGCACGGGCGCCAGCAGGCCGTGCCCGGCCGCGGCGAGTTCGGCGCCCAGCGCGGCGTCGTGTTCGCCGGAGGTGTCGAGCAGCACGTCCAGCCGGGGCAGCCGGGCCGCGGCCGGGCGCGGATCGGGCCCGGCGTTGTGGACCGCATCGGTGAGCAGCACCGCCCGCGCCTGCGTCCGCGGCGCCCGGGCCAGGGTGCGGGCAGCGACCTCCAGGGGGAACGAGACGTTCGTCAACCCGCGCGCCGGCAGCCGCAGCAGCGCATCCAGCAACGCGTCCGGGCGGACCGGCGCGCCCAGCTCCAGCAGCACCGCGGCGTCGGACCAGAACGCGAGGACGCCGAGGTCGTCGCGGTGCAGCTCCCCGGCGAGCGCGCCGACCGCGGCGGCCGCGGTGCGCACCCGCTCGCCGCGCATCGAGCCGGAGACGTCCACGGCCAGGACGACGTGGTGGCGGGTCGACACCCGCTCGCGCACGACGATGTCGGTGTCCTCCGGGACGGGACGCTCGGTGAGCACCTCGATCGTGCGGTCGAGATCGATGTCGTCGGAGCCGCCGCGGTAGGGCAGGCTCGCGAGCGGTCCGCTGCCCCGCCGGGCGGGCCCGCAGCGGCGGGGACGGCGCAGGCGCAGCCGGGCGGCGATACGGCGGGCCTGCTCGCGCACCACGGGATCGACCGGCCCGGACCCGTCCGGCGCGACCAGCTCGCCCACCTCGCCGGTGGCCGCCGCGGACAACCCGCCCCGCGGGGCGCCGCGCGGATCAGCGGGTGGACCCCCGCCCTCCAGCACCGGCCCCGGCCCGGACGTCGCGGCGTCGAACAGCACGGGCTCCTCGGTGAGCGCCTTGGGCTTGCGCGCCAGCGGCCGGCGCCCAGGGCGGGCCGGGCCGCGCCTCTGCAGCACCGACTCGACGGCGAGTTCTCTTCAACCCGGCTCGGCGGCCGCGGGGAGCAGCACGAAGTGGTCCTGCCAGATCTCGTGCAGGACCTGCTCGCGAGTGGTGTCCGCGGCCGCGTCGAGGTGGATGCGCCCCGACAGCGCGACGATCATGGCGTCCAGGAGCAGGGCCCGGTACGCGTCGGTGTCGGGGTCGTCGATCCCGCGCAGGGTCGCGAGCCGCCCCGCGACCAGCACGCAGTCGATCGCGCCGCGCACGCTGCTGCCCTGGCGGACGTCGAGGTGGGCGCGGGTGGCCCGGGTGACCGCGACGGCGTCGGCGACGAGCCGCTCGCCCAGCGCCGTCGGGTCGACCCGGCCGCGCAGCCGGACGATCTCCCGCTCGGCCGCCTCGTCCTGGTAGCCGATGGCGAGCCGGCACAGCCGGTCGTGGACGCTCGTGGACAGGCGGGTGGTGCCGGCGTCGTCCATCGGGTTCATCGACGCGATCACCCGGAACGACGCCGCCGCGTGCACCACCCCGACGCGCGGGATCGCGATCGACCGGTCGGCCATCGCGGTGAGCAGCGTGTTGAGCGTGTCCTCCGGGGAGCGGTTGAACTCCTCCAGGTAGAGGAAGCCGCCGTCGCGCATCGCCTCGACCAGCGGGCCGGGGACGAAGTTCTCCGCGCTGTAGTCCTCGCGAAGCACCCGGGCCGGGTTGTGGTGGCCGACCAGCCGCGCCGGGGTCAGATCCGCGTTGCCCTCGACGAACAGCAGCGGGATGCCCCACTCCGCGGTGATCGCCTTCAGGATCGTGGTCTTGCTCGTGCCCGGCGGGCCCTCGAGGACGATGTCGCGGCCCGCGGCCACCGCCGACAGCACCAGTTCGAGTTCACGTTCGCGGCCCACGATCCGGCGCGCGATGCAACCGCGCACCGCGACCAGGTCCGGCTCCTCATCGGTCATCGGCGGTCCTTCCGTGATCGGCTGCGCCGCCACATCCTGGCCGGACGGGCGGCCTCGCGGGTGTGTCAGATTGACCAGGCCTCGCTGTTGGACCGGCCGGGACGACCGGGCCACCGGATCTCGACCCCCGCGACGGTGACCCGCACCGCACCGTCATCCGAGAGTGGGACCCCCACGACCGTAGGAGGTTCCGATGCCGGGCAGGCTCGAAGGCAAGGTCGCGCTGATCACCGGCGGTGCCCGCAGCCAGGGGCGCAACCACGCGCTCACCTTCGCCCGCGAGGGCGCCGACATCGTCGTCTGCGACATCGCCGAACAGTTGCCCAGCGTGCACTACGACATGTCCGGGCCCGACGACCTCGCCGAGACGGTCAAGCTGGTGGAGGCGCTCGACCGCCGCTGCGTCGCCGTGCAGGCCGACGTCGCGGACACCGCGGCCATGTCCGCCGTCGTCGACCACGGGCTGGAGCAGTTCGACCACATCGACATCCTGCTCGCCAACGCCGGGATCGTCGGCCACGCCCCGTTCGCCGACATCACCGACGAGGAGTGGGACGACATGATCGCGGTCGACCTGACCGGGGTGTTCAAGTCCTTCCGCGCGGTGATCCCGACCATGGTCGAGCAGGGGTCGGGCCGGATCATCGTCACCTCGTCGATCGTCGGGCGCACCGCGGTGCCCGGGCTCGCGCACTACTGCGCGGCCAAGTGGGGCTGCATCGGGCTGATGAAGACCGCAGCGCTGGAGCTCGCCCCGCACGGGATCACGGTCAACGCCGTGTGCCCGACGAACGTCGACACCGCGATGATCCAGAACACCCACATGTACGGGGCGTTCGCGCCGGACCTGGCCGACCCGACGCGCGACGACGTGTACGACGCGTTCGTGGCGGTGAACGCGATCCCGATCCCGTGGCTTGAGATGCAGGACGTGTCGAACGTGATGCTCTTCCTCGCCTCCGACGACGCCCGCTACATCACCGGGGAGTCGATCCACGTCGCTGCGGGGTGGAACGCGCCGAACGTCGCGTGAGCGCGGCGCCCGAGTCGGCGCCGCGTCTCATTCGTCCAAGCGCCCGGCACCCCCGCGCGGCTACCGTCGGGCGATGAGCACCGACCCGCCACCCCGGTCCCCGGTCCACCGTGCGCCCGGCGAGGGACGCCACTACGCGATGAGTGGGATGGACGCGGTGTTCAAGGCGGACGGGGCGGAGACCGCGGACCGCTACTCGATCTCGGAGTGGTGGCTGGAGCCGTACACGACGGGGGTGGGCGAGCACAGCCATCCCGAGGACGACGTGTTCTACGTCGTCGAGGGCACCATGACCTTCCTCCTCGGCGACCGGTGGGTCGACGCGCCGAAGGGATCGTTCGTGCTGGCTCCCGGCGGCACGCCGCACGGGTTCTGCAACCGCACCGGCGAGCGGGCCGGAGCGCTCAACTTCTCGGTGCCCGGGGCGTTCGAGCCGCGGATGCCGGGCATCGTGGAGTGGTTCCGCGAGCACCCGCCGCGCGACACCCGAGCGACCGGCTAGCCGACCTGGCGTTCCCGTCCCTCCCAGTACGGCTGGCGCAGCTTGAACTTCTGGATCTTCCCCGTCGCGGTGCGCGGGATCTCCGCGCGGAACTCCACCGACGTCGGGGCCTTGTACCCCGCGAGCCGCTCCTTGCAGTGCGCGATCAGCTCGGCCTCGGTGGCCACGGCGTCCGGCCCGAGGACGACGAGCGCCTTGATCGTCTCGCCCCACTTCTCCGACGGGACGCCGATGACCGCCACCTCCGCGACGGCCGGGTGCGAGAAGATCACGTCCTCGACCTCGACCGAGTTCACGTTCTCCCCGCCGGTGATGATGATGTCCTTCTTGCGGTCGGAGATCGTGAGGTAGCCGTGGTCGTCCACGCTGCCGCCGTCTCCGGTGTGGAACCAGCCGTCCGCGAAGGCCTCGGTGCTCGCCTGCGGGTTCTGCCAGTAGCCGTCCATCACGACGTTCGAGCGGACCAGCACCTCGCCGTCGCCGGAGATCGCCAGCTTCACCCCGAGCGCGGGCTTGCCGGCGCGGGAGAGCTTCCTCGCCCGCTCGTCGGCCGGCAGGTCGTCGTCCGCGGGATCGGCGCGGTTGAACGTCAGCAGCGGCGCGGTCTCGGTGAGCCCGTAGATCTGCTGGAACGTCCAGCCGAGCTCCTCGCCGATGCGCCGGATCGTGCGCGACGGCGGCGGTGCGCCCGCGACCACGATGCGCACGGCGTCGCGGCCCGGCACCGGCCCGTCCCAACTCGAAGCGGCGTCCAGCACCATCGACCAGACCGCGGGCGCGCCACACATGACGGTGACGCCGTGCGAGTCGACGCGGCGCAGGATCTCGGCCCCGTCCACCTTGCGGATGACGATGTTCGGCACCCCGAGACCCACGGTGGCGTACGGCATCCCCCAACCGTTGCAGTGGAACATCGGGAGCGTGTGCATGAGCACGTCGCGCTCCCACAGCCGCAGGTGCATCGCGAACGTCAGTGCGTTGATCCAGAGGTTGCGGTGCGTGAGCTGCACACCCTTCGGGTTGGCCGTGGTGCCCGAGGTGTAGTTGATCGTGGCGGTGGCGTCCTCGTCGGGCTCGGCCCAGGGGCGCGGCTCGGTGTCGAACCGCATCACCGTCTCCTCGGTCTCGGCGCCGAGCACGAAGCGGTGCCGTGCGCCGATTCCCTTGAGGTCGTCGTCCAACTCGGGGTCGACGAGCAGGACGTCCGCGCCGCAGTGCTCGACGATGAACGCCACCTCGTGCGCCCGGAGCCGGAAGTTGACCGGCACGCAGATCCGTCCGGTGCCGGGCACGGCGTGCAGCAGCTCCATCAGCCGGGCCGAGTTGTGGCTGACCACGGCCACGCGCTCGCCCACCGCGACGTCGAGCGCGTCGAGGCCCGCCTGCCAGGCACGGACCCTCGCGGCGAACTCCCGGTACGTCGTGGTCGGGACCGGCGCGGCGGGCTGCTGCGGTTCGTCGACGACGGCGAGCGCGTCGGGGTAGGCCGTGACGGCGCGGTCGAGGAAGTCCGAGACGGTCAGTGGCATGCGCACGGCTGGCCTCCGGTCGTGGAACGGCGTCGTGGTCGGGATGATGGCCGGGCCTGCCGCGGGTGACAACCTCCCTCCGGGGGGTGCCGCGCCGGATGGTGCGGCACCCGCCCCGTGGGCTCAGAAGGTGATCAGCGGCTTGACGATGTTGTCCTCCTTGGTCGTCATCATGTCGAAGGCCCGCTGGATGTCGTCGAACGCGAAGGTGTGCGTCGTCATCGGGGTGGGGTCGATGCGGCCGGTCTGCATGAGCCGGATGAGGCGGTTCATCCGCTCGCTGCCGCCGGGGCACAGGCCGGTGTGGATGGCCTTGTCGTTCATGCCGAGCCCGAAGGCGTCCAGCGGCAGCTGCAGCGGTGCGGGGTTCTCGCCGTGGTAGCCGATGTTCGACACCCGCCCGCCCGCCTTGGTGACCCGCACGCAGGCCTCGAACGTCTGCGGGAAGCCGAACGCCTCGATCGCGGCGTCCACGCCCTCGCCGTCGGTGAGGTCCATGATCTGCTCGACGGGGTCGCCCTGGGTGAAGTCGACGATGGTGTCCGCCCCGAACCGCTTCGCGAGCGCCTGGCGCTCGGGCCGGGACTCCACGGCGATGATCTGACCCGCACCCATGAGGTGCGCGCCCATGGTGGCGGACAACCCCACCGGGCCCTGGGCGAACACGGCCACCGACTCACCGAACTGCAGGTAGGCGTGCTCGACGCCCATGAACCCGGTGGAGAGCATGTCGCAGGCGTAGACGGCGGCGGCGTCCTCGACGTCGTCCGGGATCGGGGCGAGGTTGGCCGACGCGGCGGGGACGACGAAGTACTCGGCCATGTTGCCGTCCATCTGGACGGTGTACTTGTACCCGCCGAGCGCGCCGCCGCACTGGCTGGTGAACCCGCGCTGGCAGTAGCTGCACCGGTAGCACGGGGTGACCGCGTTGACCGCGACCCGCTGGCCCTCGGTGAACCCGGTGACCGCCGAGCCGAGGCTGTGGATCACGCCGACGGACTCGTGGCCCAGCGTGCGGTCCCCCGGGACCGGCAGCGCGCCCTTCACGGTGTGGACGTCGGAGGTGCAGATCAGAGCCGCGGTGGTCCGCACGACGGCCTCTTCCGGGCCGGGCTCCGGGATCGGCTTCTCCATCACCTCGGTCCGGCCGATCTCCTTGATGACGAAGGCGCGCATGGTTCCGCTCATGACCGACTCCCTTGTCGTCCCGCTGCGATACCGCCATCCTGCGCGATCGCCCGGCGCGGGCCACTACCCGTTCGGATAGGTGAACCGCGCGGGCCGTGGGGGTCTCCGCGTTCACCCGGCGGGCGGGTTCCGTGGGGTCCGGGTCGACAGCGTCGCTGCGGTGTGGAGTATCGGGGCGTGCCCGGCGAGCAACGCGACCAGACCGGCGAGGCGGGACGAGGTGCGGCGCGGCCACCGGCACCGGACGGGCGCCGCACGCGTTGGGACGCGCACCGTGCCCAGCGGCGCGAGCAGCTGCTCGACGCTGCGCTCTCCGTCCTGGAGACGGCCGGGCCGGACTTCGGGCTGGACCAGGTGGCCGCGCGGGCCGGGGTGACGCGGCCGGTGATCTACCGCCACTTCGCGGACCGGGCCGCGCTGCTGTCCGCGATGGGCGAGCGTGCCGTCACCCGGCTGATGCAGCGCCTCATGCCCGCCGTGTTCGCCGAGGGGCCGTTCGACACGCGGATCCGGAGCTCGGTCGCGGCGTTCGTGGAGTTCCTCGACGAGTCGCCCGGGGTGTACCGGCTCTTCGCCCTCCAGCCTCCGGCGGGCGGCCAGGACGTCGTGCGGGCGGGCCAGGAGTTCGTCGTCTCGGCGGTGGCGGCGGTGCTGGGCGACCACCTGCGCGCGTTCGGCCACGACGACGAGGTTCTCGTCGAGGTGTCGGCGCGCGGCCTGGTCGGCCTCGTCCAGCACATCGCCGAGTGGTGGGTACAGCAACGCAGCATCGACCGCGAGGCGGTGATCGGATACCTGACGCGGTTGGTCTGGGCACAGATCGACGGGATCGCCCGGGGGTACGGGATCGTTCTCGAACCTGGCGACTCGTTCTCCCCCGACGACATCGCGAGCCGCCGCTCACCACGGGTGTGACGCCACCGCGAAGTTCGCGTTACTCGTTGTATACGGTATCGACGAGCACGGCATGCATCCGTGTCAGGGGGAGAGGGGCATGCATGTCCGACGAGACGTCGGTACCCGCGCCGGAGACGGGTCGTCCGGATCCACACCTGGCACCCGGCGGGCCACGCGCCGTGGCCCGCGGCTGCCTGTGCTCCGTCCTCGCGAACGCGGCGTACCGCGCGGGCGCCGCCGACGAACCCCTCGTCGATCCGCGGTGCCCGCTGCACACCACGGGCGCCCCGTCCGACTGACCCGCGGTGCGCGGGCACGGTTCCGCTCACCGCCGCCGACCGGGGCGGGGCCGGCACGGGGGACGCAGCCCCGCCCCGGTCACCCGGTGTCGCTCGCGGTCTCCTGCCCGGCCATGATCATCGAGAGATCACCGAGTGATCACCGAGAATGTGGCGGCACCCTCGGATACGAGCGTCGTGCCCCACTTCCGGCGATCATGGTCAACCAAACCGGGAGGTCCGACATGAGCAGCAGGCTCACCGAGCTCGGGATCGACTGTGCCGATCCCGACCGTCTCGCCCGGTTCTGGTGTTCGGTCCTCGGCTACGAGGTCCAGGACGAGGACGACGGGACCGTCACGATCGGACCTGCCACCGTGGCGGTCGACCGGCCCGGACCGGTGCCGCCGACGTTGACGTTCGCGCGCGTGCCCGAGGGCAAGACCGTCAAGAACAGGCTCCACCTCGATCTCAACCCCACCGACCGGGAGCAGGACGACGAGGTCCGCCGCCTGCTCGACCTGGGTGCGCGACCCGCCGACGTCGGCCAGGGCGAGCAGAGCTGGGTCGTGCTCGCCGACCCGGAGGGCAACGAGTTCTGCGTCCTCGCGGACCGCCACCCCTGATCGGCACCGCCCTGATCGGCACCGCCCTGATCGGCACCGCCCTGATCGGCACAGCCCGCTCGACGCAGCGCCGGGCGGGCCAGCGTTCAGATCACCGCGAGCGGGTCCAGCATCGACCCGGTCGCCCCGGCGATCTTCAGCGGCAGCGCGACGAACAGGAACTCGTACACCCGGTCCGCAGCCAGCTCCTCCAGATCCAGGCTCTCCATGATGTAGACGCCGCTCTCGATCAGCAGCTTGGTGTGCACCGGCTGCGGGTTGGCGGGCGCGCCCGGGTCGGGCGCGGGCTGCACCTCGAAGGTCTCGGTGTCGCTTCCGGTCGCCACGACCCCGCGCGCGACGAGCAGCTCCGCCACCGAGAGATCCGGCCCCGGCGAGCGGTGCCGGGCCATCCGCGCGGCGTCGGGCCACAGGCCCATGTAGCCGGTGCGGAAGAGCACGACGTCCCACTCCCGGATCTCCACCCCCTGTGCCGCGCAGATCTCCGAGACCTCCGCCGCGTCCACCACCGCCCCGGCCGGGAGGCACTCCACCTGGCGGTGACCCGCGACGTCCACCAGGACGCCGCGGGTGAACAGCGGCGGCAGGCTCGCCGCGTCCCCCACCGTGGGACCGAAGTCGCCGAGGTGCTCGGCCGCGCACGCGCCGCCGTACCAGTGGGCGTCCTCGCCGATCGTCATGTGCGCCAACGCATCCACGTGTGCGCCCGAGTGCGCCGTCGAGCTGACGACCTCGGTCATGCAACCGAGGCGGGCGTCGTTCGCGGCCGGCGCCCACAGGTTCTCGCCGCCGACCCGCAGCCCCTGCGGGGTGCGGTAGGAGAGCACCTGGAACGCCGGGTGTCCCGGGAACAGCGGCATCCCCGGGAAGCGGGTGGCGGCCAGCGAGTACGAGCGGCCGGTGCGCACCAACCCGGCGGCGCGCACCCGCTGCTCGTCCGGCATCGCCCCCGCCGGCCCCACCTCGGCCGGCCGGGTGGAGGTCATTCCCCGGCCGCCCTGCGCACGGCCGCGACGATCCGCTCCGGCGTCATCGGCAGCTCGTCGACCCACACCCCGAGCGGGCGCAGCGCGTCGCTGACGGCGCTGGCGATCGCCGTCGGTGCGACCAGCCGCCCGCCCTCGCCCGCGCCCTTCACGCCGTACTCGGTGAACGGCGAGGGCGTCTCCAGGTGCTCGACGACGATGTCGGGGATCTCGTGCATGCTCGGGATGAGGTACTCGCGGAACGTCGGGCTGGCGAGGCTGCCGTCCGCGGCGTACGCGTACTCCTCCATGAGCGCCGCGCCGATCCCCTGCGCCACGCCGCCGACCACCTGGCCCTCCACCAGCGGCGGGTTCATCACGGTGCCGCAGTCGTTCACGACGTAGTACTTGAGCACCGTGACCTGCCCCGTCTCCGGATCGACCTCGACGATCGGGATGTGGCAGGCGTGCGACACCATCGGGTAGAAGGCGCCCATGTCCTTGCGGTCGGCCGACGGGGGCGTCGAGTACGGGTGGTCGTAGGTGTGCACGTCCACCAGCCCGCTGTACTCGCCCTCGGGGTTGTCGTGGGCGAACAGGTGGGCGCGCATCGCCACCTCGCCCATCGTCATGGACGTGCCGGGGGCGCCCTTCGCGCGGAACGTCCCCTCGACGCACTCGACGTCCTCGGGCGCCATCTCCATCGCGTGGGCGGCGATGCGGATCATCTTGTCCCGGACGTTGCGTGACGCGCCGCGGGCGGCGCCGGACAACATCACGGTGAGCCGGCTGCCGCCGGGCCCGGCCGAGAGCGCCCCCGCGGTGGAGTCGGCGTAGACGATCGAGATGTCGGCCGGGTCGATGCCGAACTCCTCGGCGACGACCTGGCTCACCACGGTCTCGGGGCTGTTGCCCCACAGCGGGCAGCCCAGCTCGACGCGGACGGTGCCCATCGCGTCCACCGAGAGCTTGACGCTCTCCGGCGTGCTGGTGGCGGGCAGCGGGGGCTCGTCGTAGAGGAACCACCACTCGCTCGCGTTGTACGCCGTGCGCTCCTGGCAGCTCGCGAGCCCGATGCCGAGGTAGCGGCCCTCCTCGCGGGCCCGCTCCTGCTCGGCCTGCCAGCCCTTGAGGTCGGCGAGCTCCAGCGCGCGGTCCAGGACCGCCGGGTAGTTGCCGCTGTCGTAGACGTTGCCGCTGGGGATCTTGTACGGGAACTGGTCGGGCTGGATGAAGTTGCGCCGCCGCAGCTCGACGCGGTCGATGTCCATCTCCTCGGCGGCCGCGTCCACCAGCCGTTCGAGGATGAAGTTGCCGGGATCCGCGCCCGCCCCGCGGAAGAAGCCCTGCTGCACCTTGTTGGTGAGCACGCAGGACAGGTCGTAGCGCAGGCTGCCGATCCGGTACGGGCCGGTGGGCTGCGACATCGCGTTGCCGTGCTGGCCGTGCGCGAACTGGAAGTAGGCGCCGTAGTCGTCGACGATCTTCAGGGTCAGCGAGAGCATCTCGCCGTCCTCGGAGAGGGCGAGCTCGGCGTCGTAGAACCGGTCCGGGCCGACGTTGTCGTTGGCGGCGATGTTGTCCTGGCGGTCCTCCAGGTAGCACACCGGTCTGCCGGTGGCCTTGGTCAGCGCGCCCGCGACGGACAGCACCTTGGTGATGAAGTGCTTGCTGCCGAAGCTGCCCCCGACGGCGCACGGGATCATCCGCAGCTGGTTGGTGGGCACGCCGAGCATCCCGGCGAACGCCCACGGCAGGAAGTTGTGGAAGTTCGAGTTGGACCAGACGGTCATCGCGCCGGTGTAGGGGTCGAACGAGCACACCGCTCCCGCGGTCTCCATGGGCGAGGCGCACATACGGTGCCAGCGGCCCGTCCGGCGCACGATGTGGGCGGCGCGCGCCACGTCGGCGTCGACGTCGCCGAAATCGAGCGTGCGGTGGAAGGCGACGTTCGAGTCCAGGGTGTCGTGCAGGCGGGGCGCGTCCGGCGCCATCGCCGCGATCGGGTCCACGACCGGGTCCAGCACCTCGTAGTCGACCTCGATCAGCGCGCAGGCGTCCTCGGCGAGGTAGCGGTCGGTGGCCGCGACGATCGCGACCGCCTCGCCCGGGTAGCGGACCTTCTCGGTCGCCACCGCGGACTGGGGCACCGGCTCGGCGCAGAACGCCGGCATCGGATTGATGTGCTCCAGCGTCTCCGGCCCGGTGAGCACCGCGACGACGCCCGGCAGCGCCTTCGCCGCGGACGTGTCGATCGAGCGGATGCGGGCGTGCGCGTGCGGGCTGCGCAGAACCGCGGCGTGCAGCATCCCGGGCACGGTGACGTCCGCGATGTAGCCGGCGCGCCCCGTCAACAGCTTGGGGTCCTCCTTGCGCGCGACGGGCTTGCCGATCCAGCGGTAGGTGTGCTCAGTGGTCATGCCTGCACCCCGCTCGGGACCTGGTCCGCGGCCGCGAGCGCCGCGCCCGCGGCACACACCGACCGGACGATGTTCTGGTAGCCGGTGCAGCGGCAGAGGTTGCCGCCGAGAGCCTCGCGGACGTCGTCCGCGTCCGGCACGGGGACGCGTTCGAGCAGGTCGCAGGCCGCCATGAGCATTCCGGGCGTGCAGAACCCGCACTGCAGGCCGTGGTTCTCGGCGAACGCCTTCTGGACGGGGTGCAGCGCGTCCGGGCCGGCGAGCGACTCGACCGTGGTGATCTCGCTGCCGTCGAGCTGGGCGGCGAACAGCAGGCAGGACCGCGTCGGACGGCCGTCGACGCGCACCGTGCACGCACCGCAGACACCCTGCTCGCACCCGATGTGGGTACCGGGCAGCTGCAGCGTGTCGCGCAGGAAGTCGACGAGCAGCGTGCGCGGCTCGACGAGGACGTCGTGGGCGGTGCCGTTGACGGTGACGGCGATCCGGACCTTCTCAGGCATTCTCGGCCTCCCGGGCTGCGTTGACGGCCCTGCTGATCGAGGTGGTGAGGGCGCGGCGGGTGAGCACGCCTGCCAGGTGGCGGCGGAACTCGGCGGTGCCGTGGCAGTCGCCCGCAGGATCGACGTTCCACCCCGCGATGGCGGCGGCCTCGCGGACGCGCTCGTCGGTGGGCCGCTGTCCCACGAGCGCCTGCTCCGCCTCGGTCGCCCGCACGGGGCGGCGGTCCACCCCGCACAGGGCGATCCGCGCGGAGTCGATCCCCCCGTCCTCGCCGAGCCGGACGACGGCGGCGACCCCGCACACCGGCAGGTCGCCGTGGCGGCGGGCCATCTCGACGAAGGCCGACCCGCCGCGGCCCTGCGCCGGTATCCGCAGCTCGACGGCCAGCTCGTCCGGGTCGAGCGCGGTGGTGAACGGGCCGGTGAAGAACGCATCGGCGGAAAGGACCCGCTCACCGCCGACGCTCTGCGCGACGACCTGCCCGTCGAGGGCCAGCAGGGCCGTGGGCAGCTCGGCGGACGGATCGGCGAACGCGACGCTGCCGACGACCGTGCCCCGCTCCCGGACGGGCAGGTGCGCGACGTGCGCACCCGCCTCCGCGAGCAGCGGGATCCGGCCGCGGACCACCTCGGAGGTCTCGGCGCCGCGCTGGCGGACGAGCGCGCCGATGCGGACCGTCCCGTTGTCGGCCGTGACGTGGTCCAGGTCGGGCAACCGGTTGAGGTCCACGATCACCGACGGGGTCGCGGCGCGCTGGTTCATCAGCCGGACGAGGCTCTGGCCGCCGGCGAGCGGGCGCGCCTCGGCGCCGTGCTCGGCGAGCTGGGCCAGAGCCTCGTCGATCGTGCGTGGCGCCAGGTAGTCGAATGCGGCGGGTTTCAACTCCACACCTCCTTGTGCGGGTGACGGGCGTCAGTTCAGCTGATCGGCGGCCTGCCCATCGCGAGCTGGCCGTAATGCTCGATGTGGTGGCGCATCTCCCTGCCCGCAAGCGCCGGGTCGCGCTCGCGCAGGGCCTCCAGGATGGGGACGTGGGCGTCGACGATCCCGCCGACGTCCTCCACCCGCTGGTACGTGACGAGCGCGCGGATCTCGGCGTGCAGCGAGCGCCACATGTCCAGCAGCAGGCCGTTCCCCGCGGTCTCGAAGATCACCTCGTGGAAGCGGGCGTCGTGGACGAGCTGGGCGTGCAGGTCACCGCGTCGGTGGGCCTCCCGCATGGCGTCCAACTCGGCGGTGAGCGCACCCAGCACGTCCTCGGTGACGTGCGGGGCGGCGAGACGACCTGCCGTCTCCTCCAGCGCGGCACGCACCGGGTACATCTCGCCGATCTCCTTCTCGGTGACCGACCGGACCCGCACGCCGCGGTGGGCCTCGCTCTCGACGAAGCGCATCGCCTCGAGGTCGCGCAGGGCCTCCCGGATGGGGGCCTGGCTGACGCCGTACTCCTTCATGAGCCGGCTCTCCACGATGCGCTCGCCCGGCGCGTAGTCGCCGTCGAGGATGCGGGTGAGGATCTCCTCCCGCAGCTGCTCGCGCAGCACCGAGCGGGTGAGCACCCGGCGTTGCGACACCGACACGGCCGGGCCTCCTTGTGATCGACGTCACCCCGCTTTACTCGATTATCGATAATCGTCCGGCGAGGTCAAGGGCCGTCCGGCGTAGCGCCGGCCATGATCACCAAGAATGTGGCGGCAAGTCCGGATACGAGCGCCCTGCCACATTCCTGGCGATCATGCTCGCGGCGGCGATCTCAGGCCCGGGCCGCCTGGTCGTCGAGGGGATGGCGGGCGTAGAACTCCGCGTCCCACGCCGCTTCGGCCGCCTTCTCCGTCGGAGGAAGGATCATGCCCGCCTCCATGCCCCAGTGCGGCGGGAAGTCGAACAACGCGACGATGACGTCACGCTCGGAGACCCCGGTGACCTCGCACACCAGCGTGGAGATCCGGGTCATCATCCGCATGCGGACCTGCTCGGAGCGGCCGGCACGGATGCTGGCGTTGACGATGGTGGGCGCACCCGGCCGGCCGGACGACCAGGCGACGCCCTGCGGGTAGCCGGTGAAGATCACGTGGATCAGCGGCTCCGGTGCGCCGGTCTCCTCACCGTGGATCGCCGTGATGCCTGCGGCCAGCTTCTCCATCCGGGTGCGGTCCAAGAGGCCCAGCTGGGTGACGACGTTGTAGACCGGCATGATCGTTCCTTCCTGCGGTGCGCCCACCCGGATGGTGATCGCGACAGGGGAAGGGTCCCGTCGCCCGCTCCAGTCGGGCTCCAGTCCCGCTCACGCCCGCGACCTCAGTCGCGGGCGAGCCCGGCGATGTCCGCGAGGGACAAGCGCTCACCCTCCTGCCAGGCCTGCTCGAACTCGCCGCGGCCGAGAGTGCCGCGGGTGCGGTCGAGCAGCTGCAGCGTGAGCTCGCGGCGGGGCCAGAGCATCGCCGCCCTGCGGGTCTCGGCGCGGGCCGCTGCGTAGAGCTGAACCGCCTGCCGGTGCTCACCGGCCATCGCGGCGAAGTTGGCACGGTTCTCGATGAACAGGCCACCGCCGCCGGTACCGAACCGCACGTGGCCCTGCATCAGCCGGTGCAGCCAGGGAATGCCGTCGTCGGGTCGCCCGGCCAGCAGGGCGACGATCATGGGCGGCCCCGCGGAGATCCAACCGGCCATGATGTTGCCCACCGCCACCGCGCGGTCGTAGACGAGCTGCGCCTCGGCGACGGCCTCGTCCGGGCGGCCCGCGGCGACCGAACCGATGCATCCGACGGCGTCGGCGAGCACCCCGAGATCGACGTCGCCGACCCGCTCCGCGACCCGGGCCAGCTGCCGGTGCACGGTCACGACCAGGTCCGCAGCGCCGGGCTGCCAGGCCGCAGCACCCAGGCCGACGAGGCCCTCGCCGATCTCGACCAGGCGGAGCGGGTCGACCTGCGGGAGGCGCTCGAGAGCGTCGTCGACGTGTGGCCGGGCCTGCTCGACACGGCCCTGCACCAGCAGCGCCGACGCGAGCGCCATCCCGGCCAGCATCGCGTCGGCCGGCTCACCGTTCCCGATCACGTCGCGGGCGAGCCGCAGCCAGCGCGTCCCCTCGACCAACCGGGCGCGGTAGTACCAGTAGAACTGCAGGCGGTGCGCGAGCCGCCCACCGACCGCGGAGGGCTCGTCGAGAAGGTGGCGGGCCAGGGCGGCCCGCACGGTCGCGTAGCCGTCGTCGAGGACGTGGTACCACGTGGCCTCGGTGGCGCGCCCGAGTCGCGGGCGGCCGGCGAGCAACGACGCCACCCAGGCGTCGCGCCGGTCGGTGACCTCGGAGGCCTCCCCGGCATCGGCCAGCGCGTGCTGGGCGTGCGCACGTACCGTCGCCAGCTGCCGGAACACGGTGGGCCCACCCGGTCGCCGCGCACCCTCCGAGGTCAGCATCGACCGGTGGACCAGCTGGGCGAGCAGGTCGTCGACGTCGCCGTCCGCCACGGCTCCGACGACGGCGGCGGCCATCGAGGTCGTGAAGGGTCCGGAGAGCACGGCGATGCGGCGGTGCGCGACCTGCTCGGGCGGGGTCAGCATCCGGTGGCTCCACTCGATCGCCGACCGCACGGTGGCGCGGTGGTCGGCGGGCCCGCGGCCGATGCGGCGCAGCCGTCCGGGATCGATCGACACCTGCGTGGCGATGTCGTCGAGTGTGAAGCTGCGGGCGCGGGCGGCGGCGAGCTCGATGGGCAGTGGCAGACCGTCGAGCGCGACGCAGATCTCCACGGCGCGCGCGACGACGTGCTCGTCGACCTGCAGCGTCGGGACGGCGGCGCGCACTCGCCGGAGGAACAGCTCCACCGCCGGCGCGGCCTGCGGGAACGGCTCGGTTCCGGCGGCGGGCAGCCCGAGCGGCTCGAGCGTCCAGATGGTCTCGCCTGCGACTCCGACGGGCTCGCGGCTGGTCGCGAGGATGCTGCCCGACAGGGAGCCGTCCGGCACGTCACCGAGCGCCGCGACGGCGATCCGGGCCACGGCCCCCAGAACGTGCTCGCAGTTGTCGAGCACGAGGAGCATCCGCCGGGTGCGCAGGTAGTTGCCCAGGTCCGCCAGCGGCGTGGCGGTGGCGGAGCCGCTGAAGGCGATCGTCGACACCACCACCTCGACCACGAGATCCGGATCGGACACCGCGGTGAGGTCGACGAACCAGACGCCGTCGGGGAACGAGGCCGCGCACTCGCGGGCCACCTCGACGGCCACCCGGGTCTTGCCGCACCCCGCGGCGCCCACGACCGTCACCAGCCGGTGCTCGGCCACCAGCGCGCCGATCCGGCGGCGGTCGTCGTCGCGGCCGATCATCGGCGTCGTCGAGCTCGGGAGATGCACCTCGACGACGTCCCGCGGGCCGCCACGCCGTGCGACGCCGGCCCCGTCCGGCCCGCCGGCGAGCTCGGGGTCGTTGTTGAGGATCCTGCGGTGCAGCTCCTGCAGCTCCTTCCCGGGTTCCGTGCCGACGTCGTCCACGAGGGCGCGGCGCGTCTCCTGGTAGGTGTGCAACGCCTGCTCGCCGCGGCCGCTGCGATAGAGCGCCAGCATCTGAAGGGCCCGCATGGACTCCCGGAACGGCATCTGCGCGACGAGGATCTCCAGGTCGGACAGGGCATGGTCCAGTTCGCCCGTGGCGAGCAGCGCCTCGATCCGGCGTTCCCGGACCTGCCCGTGCAGCTCGTCGAGCCGCGCCACGGCCGGGCGCGCCCAGTCCTGGTCGCCGAGCGCACCGTAGGGTCGACCACGCCACAGCGCCAGTGCCTCGTCGGCACGCGCCAGCGCCGTGGCCGCGTCCCCCGTGAGCAGCAGCCCCCGCACCTGGCCCGCGAGCTCGGCGAAGAGCAGCGAGTCGACGCCGGGGGTCGCGGCGATCAGGCGGTAGCCTCCCGCGTCGTTGACGAGCACCGTCGACCGCTGCCCCTTGCGGCGCCCTGGCTCGAGCAGCTGGCGCAACCGCCATATGTGCGACTCCAGGGCGGAGGCCGCACCCGGGGTGGCCCGCGGTCCCCACGCCGCGTCGATGAGCGCGTCCACGGGCACCCGCCGGTTCACGTTGATCGTCAGCAGCGCGAGCATCGCGGTCGCCCTGATCCCGGCGACCAGGCGCTCCTCGGCCCCGACCGCGATGGCCAGCGCGCCGAGGTCACGCACCCGCATGCGGTGATGCTAGGCCGACGCGGCGGCTGACCGCGCCGTTTCGCACCACCGATCCGCTCGGGAGATCTGCTACGGCCGGGGACCGCGGCGCGGTCCGTCCGGGACCTGAGGCTCAGGAGTGCACCCGCGCCGGGGGTCCGATCGAGCCCCGGTGCCGCAGCAGCATGCCGATCGTGTGGACCACGGGATGGCGGTCCTCCTTGATCAGCAGGTCGGCCGCCAGCCGGCCCATCTCGTGGTACGGCAGCGCCACCGAGCTCAACCCGGGCTGCATCCAGCCCGCCATCACCGAGTCGTCGAAGCCGACCACCGACACGTCCTGCGGGACGCGCAGCCCCGCCGCCGCCAGCGCCTGGTAGGCGCCGAACGCGACGCGGTCGTTGAGGCAGATCAGCGCGGCCGGCCGGGTGCGGCGCAGCAACCCCGAGACGGCGGCGTACGAGTCCTCCGGGGTCCAGTCGCAGTCCAGGAGCCCGGCGACCGCGCAGCCCTCCTGCGCGAGCCGGGCCCGGATGCCCCGCAACCGCCGCCGCCCGGCCAGGACGTTGCGGTGGCGCCTGCCGACGACATGGATCCCCTCGCGGTGCCCCGCCGTGAGCAGGCCCGCTACCGCCTCCCGGCCGCCCGCCACGTCGTCCGGCACCACCGCGGGCCCCGGCAGCGGGTCCGCCAGGCAGTTCAGCAGCACCGTCGGGAGGCTGCGGACAGCCGCCGAGAGCGTCACCCTGCGGGTGGCGAGACAGCCGTAGATCAGGCCGTCCACCTGGCGGTCGATCATGCCGTGGACGAGATCGTCCTCGACGCTGCGGCTGCCGTCACTCTCCGCGATCAGAAGCAACCGACCGTGCGTGACGGCCGCGGCGGACGCCCCGCGCACCATCTCCCCCGCGTACGGCTCGGCCGCGATCGCGTCCGACACCAGCCCGATGGTGCGGCTCGTGCGGGATCGCAGGTTGCGCGCCGCCAGGTTCGGCCGGTAGCCCAGCTCCGTGGCCGCCGCCTGCACGCGCTCCCGCGTGGCGGGGGCGATGCGCGCCTCGGCCGAACGTCCGGTGAGCACGGCGGACGCCGTCGACTGCGCGACGCCCGCCTGTCGGGCGACGTCGCGCAACCGCACCCGGGGAACCGGCTCCGTCCCGTTCATCGCACGCATCCCGCCTGCACCGGAGAGCGCGCGCGGCCCGCCGGACCGGCGATTCTAGTGCCGTGCGCCGGGGGATGGCGGCCGCCGAGCTGTGGGGGGATGCTGCGGCTCGGGAACGAACACGAGGAGTGAACGTATGTCCGTGCTGTCCGCCGTGGTCGAGGCCACCCGCTCGGGGCGGGTCGAGATCCTCGACCTGACCACTCCGCTGCAGTCGTCCACGCCGATCCTGGAACTGCCCCCGCCCTTCGCCAACACCCACCGCTTCGAGCTGGAGCTGCTCTCCCGCTACGACGAGGCGGGGCCGGCCTGGTACTGGAACGACATCCACACCGGCGAGCACACCGGCACCCACCTCGACGCCCCCGTCCACTGGATCACCGGCCGCGACGGCCCCGACGTCTCGCAGGCGCCGATGACCACCCTCGTCGGGCCCGTGGCGGTGATCGACATGACGGCCGAGGTCGAGAAGGACGCGGACTTCCTGCTGGAGATCGACCACGTCCGCGCCTGGGAGGCCGAGCACGGCGCGCTCCCGGACGGCGGCTGGCTGCTCTACCGCACCGGCTGGGCCGCCCGCGGTGACGACGCTGCCGCGTTCGCCAACGCCGACGAGTCCGGTCCGCACACCCCCGGAGTGTCGGTGGAGTGCGCCCGCTGGCTCGCCCGGGACACCCCGATCACCGGGTTCGGGGTGGAGACCGTCGGCACCGACGCCGGTGCGGCGCACTCGTTCGAGCCCGCGTTCCCGTGCCACTCGGAGCTGATGGGCGCGAACAAGTGGGGACTCACCAGCCTGCGCGGGCTGGACCGGCTGCCACCCACCGGTGCGGTCCTGATCGTGTGCCCGCTGCCGATCGTGGGCGGCTCCGGGAGCCCGGCGCGGGTGCTGGCGCTGGTGGAGCGGTGACGGGCACGGGCGGGGGGACCGCCGGACCGCGGCGGGCGGACACGTGAGCACCGTCGCGCACGTCGTCGGGTCGGTGCTGGCCCGGCTGGGGGTCGGGCTCGCGGCGGGCGTCGTCGGCTCGGGGAACTTCCACGTCACGAACGCGCTGCGGGACGCGGGCGTCCCCTATGTGGCGGCCCGGCACGAGTGCGGTGCGGCGATGATCGCGGACGGGTTCGCCCGCACGTCCGGGCAGGTGGCGGTGTTGTCCGTGCACCAGGGGCCGGGCCTCACCAACGCCCTGACCGGGATCGCCGAGGCCGCGAAGAGCCGCACCCCACTGCTGGTGCTCACCGCGGACACCGCGGGGGCAGCGGTGCGGTCGAACTTCCGCATCGACACCGACGCCGCCGTGCGGGCGGTGGGTGCGGTGGCCGAACGGGTGCACTCGGCCGCGTCGGCGGTCGCCGACGTCGTGCGGGCGTACGGGACGTGCGTGCGGGAGCGGCGAACCGTCGTGCTGGCGCTGCCGCTGGACGTGCAGGCGCAGCCGTGTGCCGTCCCGGACGAGCCGGCGGAGGTGGTGGCGTGGACCGCGCCGCGGCCCGGCGAGGACGCGGTCGCCGCGCTCGCGGAGCTGTTGGACTCCGCCACCCGGCCCGTGTTCATCGCAGGCCGCGGGGCACGTGCGGCGGGTCCGGAGCTCGTGGCGCTCGCCGACCGGTGCGGTGCGCTGCTCGCCACGTCGGCCGTCGCGAACGGCCTGTTCACCGGGCAGGAGTGGAACCTCGGCATCTCCGGCGGGTTCGCCACACCGCTCGCGGCCGAGCTGATCGCCGCGTCCGACCTGGTCGTGGCCTGGGGCGCGTCGCTCACGATGTGGACCACCCGCCACGGCGCCCTGATCGGCCCGGACACGGCCGTCGTCCAGGTCGACGACGACCCGGCGGCGCTCGGCGCGAACCTGCCCGTCCGGCTCGGGGTGGTGGGCGACGTGGCCGCCACCGCCCGGGATGTGCTGGCCGCCGTGCGGGGTGGGCCGGGGCAGCGCACCGAGGAGATCGCGAAGCGGATCGCCGCGGAGGGGCGGTGGACCGATCTCCCGATCGACACCGACGGCCACGACGGCCGGATCGACCCGCGGGCCCTGTCCGCGCGGCTGGACGCCCTGCTGCCCGCCGAACGCACGGTCGCGATCGACTCGGGCAACTTCATGGGCTATCCGGCCGCCTACCTCACCGTCCCCGACGCGGCCGGGTTCTGCATGACGCAGTCCTACCAGTCGATCGGGCTGGGCCTTGCCACCGCGATCGGGGCGGCGCTGGCCCGGCCGGACCGGCTCCCGGTGGCCGCGCTCGGCGACGGCGGGTTCCTCATGGGGATCTCCGAGCTGGAGACGCTGGTGCGGCTGGGGCTCGGGATGCTCGTCGTGGTCCACGACGACGCGGGCTACGGCGCCGAGGTGCACCACTTCACCGAGGACGACCACACGACCGTCACCTTCCCGGACGCCGATCTCGCCGCGATCGCCGCCGGGTACGGCTGCGCGTCGGCGACGGTCCGCTCGCCGGCCGATCTCGCCGCCGTCGCGGACTGGCTCGCCGGGCCGCGGGAGGTGCCGATGGTGGTGGACGCGAAGGTGACCGCGGACGGGCCGTCGTGGTGGCTCGCGGAGGCGTTCCGGGGCCACTGACGCCTTCACCGACACCCTCGACGCGGCGGGCGCGGCGGCCGGCCGCGCCGTGCACACCCCGACGTCGCCGTGCACACGTTGCAGCGTGCGCACGGCGCACCGACGGTGTGCACGGCCGGCAGGACGGGCGCGGCGCCGTCGGCGGGCACACCCCGCAGCGCCGGGCACACCCCGCAGCGCCGGGCACACCCCCCGCAGCGCCGCGCGGCCAGACACCCGCGGCCCGCAGCACCCGCGGCAGTCCCCGTGCACCGCGCACAGGCACGGGCACGCGGCGGGCCGAAGGCAGCTCCGGCCGCAGCCGTGCACACCCCGACGTCGCCGTGCACACGTTGCAGCGTGCGCACGGCGCACCGACGGTGTGCACGGCCGGCAGGACGGGCGCGGCGCCGTCGGCGGGCACGGGCAGCCAGACCGACGTCCCGCACGGGCCGTTCGCGCGTGACCCCGGGGAGCCGGGAGCGTTGGGCAGGGTGACGCCGCGATGCTGCGATGCGGCCCGGAAGCCAGGAGACCGCCCATGAGCGCACCGACGGTCGCCGGGGACGTCGTCCGCCGCCTCGTCGCCGCCCGCCTGGACCTGCTGCGGGACTTCACCGGACTCCCCGCGGTGTTCGGCGGGGCCGTCGAACACGGCCACACCGAGCGGATCGTGATCTCGGAGCTGCGCGGCACGATCGGCCGCACGCTGGACGGCCTGTCCGTCGCGCACGGTCGCGGACTCGGCGGGCTCGCCCTGGCGCGCGCACGTCCCTGCCTCGTGAGCGACTACCGGACCAACTCGACCATCACCCACCATTTCGACAGCCAGGTCGTCGACGGTGAGCGGCTCACCGGGGTGCTCGCGTTCCCCCTGCGGGTGGGCAGGCGGGTCGTCGGCGTCCTGTACGGGGCGTCCCGCGACGGCCTCCCGATCGGGGACGTCGCGGTGCGGCGCACCGGTGGCGTCGTCCGCAAGCTGGAGGTGGAGCTCGCCCGGCTGCTGGTGCCGCAGCGGGTGGAGCCCGGGCGGCTCTCGACGCCCGAGGCGCTGGCCGAGCTCAGGGAGATCGCCGCGCGCCAGACCGACCCCGAGCTGCGCGCCCGCCTGCTGCGCGCGCACCGCAGCCTCGCCGGTCCGGCGGCCGACCTGCCGTCGGACGTCAAGCTCGCGCCCCGGGAACAGCAGTGCCTCGCGCTGGTCGCCACCGGGGCGACGAACGCGGAGATCGCCGAGGAGCTCGGCCTCACCGTCGAGACGGTGAAGACCTACCTGCGCAACGCGATGCGCCGCCTCGAGGTGGGCAACCGCACGGCCGCCGCGCACGTCGCACGCACGGCCGGGCTCATCTGAGCGGGGCTCAGCGGATCCGCGCGCCGTACACGTGGTCGACGGTCATCGTCATGAGCACGCGCCGGTCCGCCACCATCACCGCCCGGTACTCCGCCCAGTCCGGGTGCTCCCCCGCGGCGCGCCGGTAGTAGTCGACGAGGGCCTCCACCTCCGGGCCGCCCGGGTCGGTGCCCGGACCGGTGAGGGTGGCGAAGCCCTCGGCCGTCGCCCAGGACCACCCGTCGGTGCTGGTGACCTCCAGCGTCGCGCGGGGGTCGCGGCGCAGGTTCGCGGTCTTCGCGCGACCCTCGGTCATCGACACGTGGATCACGCCCGCGCCGGGGTCGTAGAACGGCGTCACCGGTGAGAGCTGCGGACGCCCGTCCGTCTTGATCGTGGCCAGGACGCCGAGACGGGCGTCGGCAAGCAGCGCGTGCGGGTCGAAGGCGGTCATGGACGGCGCAACGCCGCCCGCCGCCCCCGTCATCCCGGGATCAGGCGACGGGGACCGTGAGGGCGGCGGTGTACCCCGATCCGACCGACCCGGTCATGGTGGCCAGCTGCTCCCCGACCCCGTCGGAGAACACGGTGTCCGAGGCCAGGGTGATCCGCGACAGGTTCGCCACGCTCCGCTCGTAGCCGGCGGTGGCGTACACCGCGTCGCAGGCTTCCTGCGGGAACGCGAGCTGGGACGTCGTGATCGCGTTCGCACCGGAGGTGGCCTCGTCGAGCGAGGAGAACACCTCGAAGTGCACGTGCGGCCAGCGCCCCGAGTAGCAGCCCGGGAAGGTCGACGTGAACGCGACGGTGCCGTCCGCGGCGGCGACCTGCACGCCGCGCAGGTAGTTCTGGTCCTCCCGGGTGTAGAGCGAGTAGTCGCCCGCCCGGTCGCAGTGCCAGACGTAGACGGCCGCACCGGGCATCGGTGCGCCCGCGAGGTCGGTGACGGTCAGCGACATCCTCAGCGGAACCCCCTCGGCGGTGCCGGAGAGCGTGCCGAAGCTCGACCGGATGTCCGAGCGGACGACTCCGGACTCGGTGAGCACGTTCGGGCCGTTCGTGCCCTCCCCCGGGTACGGGCCGGCGGTCTCCTGCGGGATCTCGCCCTCGGAGCCCTGCGCGACGGCACCGCCGGGACCCCCGCCACCCGGACCGCCCGGACCGCCCGCGCACGCCGTCACCGTCAGCAGTCCGGCCCCGGCGAGCAGCCCCAACAGGCGGCGACGCCCGATCAACCGGGGCAGGTCGTGGCCGAGGCCGCGGTCCAGCTCGCCGTCCGGGTCGTGGGTGTGGTGGTGGCCGGGGGTCACCGGGTGCTCCTCTCGTCGGGTGCCACCAGCCTGGCGTGCCAACCTGTGCACCCGCTGTGGGCGGCCTGTGTGCCCGCCGTAACGCCACCGCCACCGTCGGCGAGCACCGGTACACATCGAGCTGGGAGGTGCCCGTGGCCGCCGACGAGGACGGCATGCCGGATCCGTGCAAGCCGGTGAAGTGGCTCGACGTCCGCCAGCTCGTGACGACCTCGGTGGACGTGTTGCAGGCGTCCTCCTTCGCCCGGTTCGCCGACAAGCGCGAGGCGATGGCGACGAGCCCGCGGGAGTTCTACACGCTGGCCACGCCCGACGGCGCGACGGTGTGGATCGACTTCGTCTCCGACACCGGCGACGGCTTCGACGCGACGTTCGCCACCGCCCGCTGCGTCTCGGGTGCGGCGCAGGTCGAACCGCCCGACGCGTTCACGGACCGGCCGGAGCGGGCGGACCTGCTCGTCCTCGGCGGGGACGAGGTGTACCCGGTGGCGTCGGCGCAGGCCTACGAGGAGCGGTTCGTCTCCGTGCTGCGCCGCGCGGCCCTCCTCGACGACGTCGCGGACCGGCCGCCGCTGCTCGCCCTGCCCGGCAACCACGACTGGTACGACGGGCTGGGCGCCTTCCGGCGGATCTTCTGCGAGTCCCACATCGACCGCGCGGCGGGCAACGGCCCTCCGGCCCTGCCGGTCCCCCCGATGCAGCAGCGGCGCAGCGTCGGCGGCTGGGGCGCGTTCCAGTCCCGCAGCTACTTCGCGGTGCAGCTCGTCCCGGGCTGGTGGCTGTGGGCCGTGGACGGCCAGCTGAACCGGCCGATCGACGTGGAGCAGCTCATCTACTTCCGGGCGGCCCGCACCCAGCTCGGCACCGACGACCGCATCGTGCTCTGCACGGCGACGCCGAGCTGGCTGGAGGCGCGCGGCGAGCAGCTGTACCGGGCGCCCGCGGACAGCCCGCTGTTCACCACGCTCTGGTTCGTGGACCGGACCCTCGGCCCGGCCCAGCGCCACCGCGTCCGGCTCGTCCTCACCGGCGACGACCACCACTACGCCCGCTACTCGCCGACCGACACGTCGACGGCGGGCGGGTTCGCCCCGGAGCTCGTCACCTGCGGCGGGGGCGGGGCGTTCCTCGCCTCGACCCACCACCTGCCCGACGACCTGCGCTTCGACCTCGCCCCGTGGACGACGACCCGCGATCCCTCCCAGACCGGACCCGGCGACTCCGCGGAGATCACCTACCGGCGCACCGCCCGCTATCCCGGCGCGCGGACGTCGCGGGTGCTCGGCTGGCGGCGCCTGCCCGTGGCCGCGTTCGGCAACGGCTGGACGCTGCCGGCGCTGCTCGGGGTGCTGGTCCTGCCGCTCTACCTGTCGGCGACGCGGGCGATGGACGAGATGCTGCGGTCGCGATCGTTCTGGATCGCCGGGCTGGCGGTGGCGCTGGTGGCTCTGCTCTACGCGGCGGCGGGCACGAAGGAGCACGAGGGCAGCCCGTCGCGCTGGCCCCGAGCGGTGGCGCTGGCCGCGCTGCACACCGGTGGTTACGCGGGGATCGTCTGGCTGCTGGCCGACGGCCTGCCGCAGCGGTGGGTCGCCTGGCTGCGCCCGGAGTCGTCGCGGGAGAACGCGTTCGCGTGGCTGGTGGAGGTCGGCCTGCGCGGCGCCGCCGTGATCGTCGTGCTCGGGGCGCTCGGCGCGCTGGTGTTCGCCCTCTACCTCCAGGTCGCCGACCACCTGCTGCGCTGCCACACGCTCGAGGCGTTCTCGGGCGGGCAGATCCCGGACTGGAAGTGCCACCTGCGGCTGCGCGTCACCCGCGACCGGATCGACGTGTACGTCGTCGGGATCGACCGGGTCCCGCGGACCCGCCGCGTCGCGCGGGCCGGCCTCCGAGGACTCGCCGACGAGCTCCCGCGGGCCCGCGTCGTCGACGGCTTCGACGTGGCCCGCACGCCGGGTCCGGCCGAGCAGGGCACCGGCAGTGAGTCCGTACCAGCGGTGACACCTGAAGGGGTGGCACCCGCAGGCGACTAGGCTCGGCGGCGATGACCGGGACGGACCAGACCGCCACGCGGCGCACGTTCCGCCCGGAACTCGAGGGCCTGCGCGCGCTCGCGGTCCTGCTCGTCGTCGCCTACCACGTCTGGTTCGGCAGGGTCTCCGGCGGCGTGGACGTGTTCTTCCTGGTCACCGGCTTCCTGCTCACCGGTGGGCTGTACCGCGCGGCGAGCGGCGGCTCCCTCGACGTCCGCCGCCAGTGGACGCGCACCGCCACCCGGCTGCTCCCCACGGCGTCCGTCGTGCTGGTCGCCACGGCCGCGGCCGGGATGCTGCTGCTGCCGGAGAGCCGCTGGGCGCAGACCGTCCGCGAGATCGTGGCCTCCACCTTCATGCTGCAGAACTGGCAGCTGGCCGCGGACGCCGTGGACTACGGCGCCCGCTCGCAGGCCGTGAGCGTGGTGCAGCACTTCTGGTCGCTGTCGGTGCAGGTCCAGTTCATGGTGCTCTGGCCGCTCGCCGTCGCTCTGGTGGCGCTCGCGAGCCGCGGCCAGCCCCGGCTGCTGCGGGAGCGGCTGCTGCTGGTCTCGATCGGGCTCGTCGCCGCGTCCCTGTGGTTCTCGCTGCGGCTCACGGCCCAGGACCAGCCGCTGGCCTACTTCCACACGCTCACCCGGCTGTGGGAGTTCGGCCTCGGCGCCGTCCTCGCGCTGGTGATCGACCGGCTGCACCCCGGCCGCGGGCTGCGCCACCTGCTCGGCTGGACGGGGGTGCTGGGGCTCCTGGCCTGCGGCGCCGTCCTCGACGTCACCGCGTTCCCGGGGGTCGGGGCGCTGTGGCCCACCCTCTGCGCGGCCATGGTCCTGGTCGCCGGTGCCACCGGCGGGGCCGGACGGTTGCTCGCGTCGCGCCCGGCCCGTTACGTCGGCGCGCTGTCCTACCCGCTCTACCTGTGGCACTGGCCGGTGCTCGTGCTGTTCCTCGTCGTCGCGGACCGGGACGCGGCGGGCGCGGGCGGCGGTCTCGCCGTGGTCGCGGTGTCGGTGGTGCTCGCCGTCGCCACCCACCATCTGCTGGAGCGGCGACTCACCGGTGCCGCACCGCGTCCGCTCGCGCGCCGCACCGCCGCGGGGACGCTCGTCGTCCTGCTCGTCACCGGCGGCTGGCTGCTCGCGCTACTGAGCCGCACGGCGGGGCCCGTCGCCGTCGAGACCCATCCCGGCGCCCGCGCGCTCGCCGGGGTGGGCGTCGCCGAGGCGCCCCTGGTCCCGCCGCCCGTGTCGGTGTACGAGGACTGGGTCCGCATCGAGCGCTGGGACTGTGCCCCGCTGGCCCGCTTCCCCATGGACATGTGTGCCCAGCCGATGGGTGAGCGCGTGCCCGCCAAGCGGATCGTCGTGGTCGGCGACTCCCACTCCCAGCAGCTCATCGGCGCGCTGGCCCCGATCGCCGATCGCCGGGGGTGGCAGATCGTCGCGATCATCCGCGGCGCCTGCCCGTTCTCCACCGTCTCCGAGACCGACCCCGAGGACGCGGACTGCGTCTCCTGGCTGGACGCCGCGGGCGGGGAGATCGCGGACGTGCGCCCGGACGCCGTCGTCACGCTCGCGACCCGCGACGCGCGCAGCGGGCGCACCGAGCAGCTCCCGCCCGGCTTCGTCGAGCAGTGGACGAGGCTGGACGCCCTGGGCATCCCCGTGCTGGCCGTGCGCGACAACCCCCGTTTCGACGGTTCCATGCCCGAGTGCATCGAACGCAACGGTCGCGGTTCGCCGGTGTGCGGCGCGGACCGCGAGAGCGTCTACGGCCCCGAGCCGCCCTGGGTGAACGCGTTCGGCATCCCCGCGAACGTCCGGTTCCTCGACATCGCCGACACAGTCTGCGACGGCGCGTTCTGCCCCGCCGAGATCGGCAACGTGCTCGTCTACATGGACGACAACCACCTCTCGGCCACCTACGCCGCGACGATGGCGGACCTCATCGAGGAGGCGGTGGCGGCCGCGATCGGCTGAGGCTCACCCGCCCGGCGCACGCTCGCGCGCTGGGCACACC
>JBFWRR010000039.1:48912-52799 GCA_050248815.1 Pseudonocardia sp.
CGGTCAGCCCGTGTTCCGCATCCCCGCCGCGATGCCGTTGATCGTGAGAAGCAGCGCCCGCTGGAGGTCGGCGTCGGGCTCGGCCACCTCGCGGCGTCGCCCGAGCAGCTCGACCTGCAGGTGGTGCAGCGGCTCCAGGTAGGCCGCCCGCACGGCCAGCGTGTTGCGCAGCACCGGATGCGCGGCCAAGAGCGTCGGCGCCCCCGCCAGCCACAGCACCTCCTGCAGGGTGACGGCGTGCTCGGCCCGGATCCGATCGAAGATCGGCTGCAGGCCCGGCTCCACCAGCCGCGCGACGTAGGCCTCGGCGATCCGCAGGTCCGTCTTCGCGAGCGTCATCTCGACGTTGCCGAGCAGGTTCGCGAGGAACGCCCACTCGCGCATCTGCTCCAGCAGGGGCCCGTAGCCGGCCGCGCGGGCGGCCCGCAGCCCTGACCCGAGCCCATACCAGCCCGGGACGACCATCCGCGTCTGCGTCCAGCCGAACACCCACGGGATGGCCCGCAGGTCCTCCAGCGTCGCCGCGCCACCCCCGGGGCGCCGCGACGGCCGGGAGCCGACGTTGAGGCTGCCCAGCTCGTCGACCGGCGTGGCGGCGGCGAAGAACGCGGGCATCCCCGGGTGGTCCACCAGGTCGCGGTAGGCGGCGCGGGCGGCGTCGGAGACGCAGGTCATGGCCTCGTCCCAGCGCGCGAGCACGTCGTCGGGCCAGCGCGAGGACTGGTGGGTGAGCGTCGCCGAGAGCATCGCGGCGAGCAGGATCTCCAGGTTGTCCTCGGCGAGCGTGGGCAGCGAGTACTTGTCGGAGATGACCTCGCCCTGCTCGGTGAGCTTCATCGTCGCGTCCACGGCGCCGAACGGCGAGGACGCCACGGCCTCCCCCGCGGGCCCGCCGCCCCGCCCGACCGACCCGCCCCGGCCGTGGAACAGCCGCAGCACCACCCCGTGGCGGGCCGCGACGTCGCGCAGCTGGCGCTGGGCGCGGTGGATCTCCCACTGCGAGGTGGTGATGCCCGCGCCCTTGTTGGAGTCGGAGTAGCCGAGCATGACCTCCTGCACGTCCCCCCGGTTGCGGACGTGGCCGCGGTAGCCCTCGTCGGAGAGCAGCCCGTCCAGCAGCAGGCCCGCCTGCGTCAGCTCGGCGACGGTCTCGAACAGCGGCACCAGGTCCAGCGACGAGCGCGGGTTCTGGTGCAGCTCCACCATGTAGGACTCGCGGGCGAGCACCGCGGCGGCGAGCAGGTCGTCCACACCCTGCGACATCGACACGATGTAGGTGTGGCAGACCTCCGGCCCGAGCTCGTGCTGGATGTCGTGCAGGACGTCGAAGGTGGCGACGACGTCGGCCGCGGCCTCGGGCAGCCCGTAGTGGCGCCGGACGAGCGGGCGGCGGCTCTGCAACTCCTTCGACAGCAGCGCCGTGCGCTCCTCGCGGGTCAGCGCGGCGTACGGCCGGTCCAGCTCGCCGAGCGCGTCGAACACCGCACCGAGCGCGGTGTGCAGGCGCCCGGAGTGCTCGCGGAAGTCCAGCTCGGCCAGGTGCAGACCGAGTGCACGCGCCGCGCGCAGGGCGCGGGCGAGGGTGCCGTCGGCGATGCGCCCGCCGAGATGGGCACGCAGCGACCGGTCCAGGACCGCGAGGTCCTCGACGTACGTCTCGGCGCCCAGGTAGTCCCGGCCGGGGACGTGCGGGCGGTCGTCGGCCACCCGGCGGCGGGTGTTCTGCAGCCGCTCCAGGGCGTAGGAGAGCTTGAGCCGGTACGGCTCGTGCTGGTTGAGCCGGATGAAGCGGTCGTGCACCTCGGGCAGGACACGCCGGTCCCGGGCCAGCGCGCCGCGCAGCTCCTCGGACACCCCGACGACCCGCGTCGACACGCCCAGCTCCTCGATGAGCTGTGCCACCAGGCGCTCGTGGATGCGCAGCGCGCGCTCGGCGTTGATCCGCAGGACCTCGCGCGTCACCTCGGGCGTGACGTTCGGGTTGCCGTCCCGGTCCCCGCCGACCCAGGAGCCCAGCACCAGCGGGCGGGCGCCGACGGGCACCGTGAACCCGGCCGCGCGAACCTCCCGCTCGAACTCCCCCAGCAGGTCCGGAACGGTACGGGTGCCCAGCTGGTCGAGGAACCACGCGATACCGCGGGCCTCGTCGACGACGGTGGGGCGGCCGGGGCGGATCTCGTCGGTCTGCCACAGCAGGTCCACCAGCGCGGCCAGCTCGTCGTCCGCGGCGTCGCGGTCCAGGGCGTCCGCGACGCGGCGCAGCACCCGCAGCACCGACTGCCGGGAGGCCTCCGTCGGATGCGCGGTGAACACCGGCCGCAGCTCGGCGCGCCCGAGGACCTCCTCGACCTCGGCGTGGTCGCACTCCGCGGCCAGGCGCTGCATCAGCGCGCGCAGCGGGCGGCGCTCCGCGGGGCGCAGCATCCGCAGCTCGCGGGAGCGGTGCAGCTGCTCGGCCAGGTTCGCGAGCTGGAAATACTGCGAGAACGCCCGGGCGAGCGCCACCGCCGTTCCCGCGTCGAGACCGGCGAGCAGGGCGGCGACCGCGGCGATGCCCGCCGCACCCGTCCCGTTGCGCTGCGCCGCCTCCCGGGCGGACCGCCGCACGTCCTCCACCAGCGCGAGCAGGTCCGGGCCGCCGTGCGCAGCGATCGTCTCCCCGAGCAACGTGGACAGCCGCCGGATGTCGCGGCGCAGCGCGGTGTGCTCCTCCTCCGAGACCACGCCGGCGTGGGTGGCGGCGGCGGTGGGTGCGTTCACGGGTCCTCCCCGGGGGATCGGGCGGACCGCTCTCAGCGCTGGGAACGGTGGATCGGTGACGGGATCGGTGACGGGATCGGTACAGTGCGGCACCCGATGGTCCCCCGTGGCGGACTTCTCCGCCAGACCGGCCCCCGGACGCCGCGTCACGGCTGCTCCGATGGCGGCGCGTCGGCCCTGCCGGGTTCGGGCGTTCGCCGCAATCCCGCCGGGCGGCGACGGTCCACTCTGGCCCGTACGGCCCGCCGCGGCGTAGCGTCCGGACGGTTCGCCTGCGGCGGACAGACGGGGAGGGCCGTCGACATGGACGTCGTACGAGGCCGCACGCCGGCAGGACCGGTCCGCCCGCCGAGGAAGGGGCTGCGACGCGCCCCCGTCCCGGTCGCGCTGATGGCCTGCGGCGTCGTGCTCTCGGCGTGCGCGGGCCTCCCGGCGGCCGGTGCGGCCGCGAACCTGGTGGTCGACCCGACCACCGGCGCGCAGATCACCCCCGAACAGCGCGACGAGATCGTCGCCCGGCACAACGTCTACCGCGCCGAGGTGGGAGAGGCCCCGCTCGTGTGGGACGCCACGATCGCCGCCGGTGCGCAGCAGTGGGCCGACGCGAAGCAGGCGGACGGCCAGTTCGCACACTCGCCGTGGGACTCGCGGCCCGGCCTCGGGGAGAACCTGGCGGGCGGTCCGCTCGAAGGCGCAACGGACCGGCTGGCCGCCGACGAACGGGTGCTCTACCAGACCGAACCGCAGCCGGTCGACCAGCCGCCGGACAACTGGATGAACTGGGGCCACTACTCCCAGATCGTCTGGAGCACGACGACTCGGGTGGGCTGCGGCTTCGCACCCCGGGGCAACCTGCCCTACGACCTCGTGGTCTGCCGCTACGCCGGACCCGGCAACTTCAGCGGCGAGTACCCGTACCCGCCCGACACCGTGCTCGTCGCGCAAGCGGGCCTGGCCCCCGTGCCGCGGGCGGGCACCGCTCCGGCGGACCCCACGGCGCCGGACGCGACGCAACCGGACGCCACGCAGCCCGATGCCGGACAGCCGGACGCAGGACAGCCGGACGCAGGACAGCCGGACGCAGGACAGCCGGACGCAGGACAGCCGGACGCAGGACAGCCGGACGC
>JBFWRR010000039.1:52899-54410 GCA_050248815.1 Pseudonocardia sp.
CGGACGCGACGCAACCGGACGCCACGCAGCCCGATGCCGGACAGCCGGACGCAGGACAGCCGGACGCAGGACAGCCGGACGCAGGACAGCCGGACGCAGGACAGCCGGACGCAGGACAGCCGGACGCGGGCCAACCGGACGCGGGCCAGCCCGACGCCGGACAGCCCGACGCCGGTGGAAACCAGATGGCGCCCCCCGAGATGGCGGGACCCGCCGACGGTGCCCCGCAGGGCGACCAGGGCGGCACCGCGCAGGACGGGAACACCGCGGGCGGCTGAGGCGTCCCGGGGGACGGGATACTCGTCGCCCGTGACGGACGTCTGGGTGGTCGCCGGGGCTCCCGGCGCAGGGAAGAGCACCGTCGCGGCCGCGCTCGCCGCGGCGCTCGAACCGGCACCCGCGCTGCTGGACAAGGACACGATGTACGGCGGGTTCGTCGCCGCGACCCTCGCCGCGGCAGGCCGCCCGGACGGCGAGCGGGAGGGCGCCTGGTACGACGCCCACGTCAAGGTGCACGAGTACGGCGGCATGACGCGCGTCGCCGCGGAGATCCGCGCGCACGGCTGCCCCGTGCTGCTGTGCGCACCGTTCACCACGCAGATCCGGGACCCGGCGCGGTGGCGCGCGTGGGTGGCCGACCTCGGCGGGGAACCGGTCCGGCTCGTGTGGGTGCGCTCGGACGCCCGCACCCTGCGCACCCGGCTGGCGGAGCGCGGCCGGGCCCAGGACGCCGGAAAGCTCGCGACGTTCGACGGGTTCGTGGCCCGGATGCGCCCCGACGAGCCGCCCCCGGTGCCCCACCTGGAGATCGACAACCGGCTCGGGGCGGAAGCGATCGCGGCGCAGCTCGCCCATCTGGCTACGACGCGTCGCACGTGACGGCGTCCCCGCGTTCACGAACGCACACCTTTCGCGGCCGAGATGGACGTGAGCGGGGTTCGGCCGGGGCCTTGGGTTCAGGGGGTCGTCGCAACACCGGTGGTTACGGGTCGTGACAGTAGTCGAGCGAGGGCTTCGGCGGGGCTGTCCCAGCCGAGGGTCTTGCGGGGTCGGGCGTTGAGTTCGGCGGCGACGGCGGCGAGGTGTGCTGCGGAGTGCACGGAGAGGTCGCTGCCCTTGGGGAAGTACTGGCGCAGCAGCCCGTTGGTGTTCTCGTTGCTGCCGCGCTGCCAGGGGCTGTGCGGGTCACAGAAGTAGATCGGTAGGTCCAGCGCCATGGTGATCTCGCCGTGTCGGGCCATCTCGATGCCCTGGTCCCAGGTCAGCGAGCGGCGCAGCGCCTCGGGCAGCCGCCGCATCACGGTGATCATCGCGTCGCGGACCTGTTCGGCGCCGTGGGTGCGCCCGTCAGCGGTGGGCGGCAGGTGCAGCAGTAGGCAGAACCGGGTGCTGCGCTCGACCAGCGTCCCGATCGCCGACGCACTGTCCTGACCGATGATCAGATCCCCTTCCCAGTGTCCGGGCACGGCCCGATCCGCGGCTTCCGCGGGCCGCTCGGAGATCATGACCTT
>JBFWRR010000040.1:0-7376 GCA_050248815.1 Pseudonocardia sp.
AGCCGCCCCGGGCGTTCCGCAGTCGCGTCGCGACCGCGACCTGCTCCTCCCGGCCCGCCTCGTGCGGGCGCGGCGCGTAGGCGGTGCCGCCGAACTCACTCCACGTCGGCAGATCGAACTGGAGCCCACCACTTATCTGGACATTCGGGATGACACGACGACGAAGCCGCAGGTCAGGTTGACGAGCTTCGTGATCTAGTACCCGGCCATGCGGGTGGTGAAGTGGGAGCCGGGGCGGCCGGGTGAGCCGACGGTGGTGCTCGTGGACGAGGTGGGCGAGCCGGTGGTGGAGGTCGCGGCGTTTCTGAGGTCGTTGGCGGTGCGGGACTATTCGCCGAACACGGTCCGGGCCTACGCCTACGACCTGATGAAGCTGCTGGAGTTTCTGACCGAACGCGGCGAGACCATTAGCGGCTTCTCGCCGGTGCTGGCCACGGAGTTCCTGGGCTGGCTGCGCGTGCAGTCGTCGGTGGGCCGGGCTCAGCGCAACCAGCTCGGCCTGGTCAGCGGCCAGGGCCGGCGGCTGTCGGCTCGCACCTGCAACCGGGTGCTGGCCGCGGTGTCGTCGTTCTACGAGTTCCTGATCAGCTGCGGGGGCTATACACAGGTAGAAAACCCGATCTTGCGCGAGACCGATCAGGCCTCGGCCCGCGTGCTGGGCCGGCACCGGCCACCGCTGGTGACCAGCGCGGATCAGCGCCCGGTGCGGCGGATCCTGCGGGTGCGCACCGTCGAGACGCTGCCGCGCCCGATCCCGGACGAGACCTATCTGGCGCTGTTGGGGCAGCTGGACAAGCTGCGCGACCGGGCGTTGCTGGAGCTGATGCACGAGGGCGGCCTGCGCCCGGGTGAGGTGTTGGGCTTGCATCTGGACGACATCTCCTACGGTCGGAAACGGGTCACCGTCCGCCACCGCGACGATCACCCGCAGGGCGTCCGGCAGAAGTCCCGCCGGGATCGAGTGGTGGACCTGCTCGAGGACCGGGCATTGCCTGCGCTGAACCGCTACGTGCTGCTTGAACGGCCCGCCGATGCCCCGACGCCGCTGGTGTTCCTGATCGGCGGTCGAGGAGTTCGCCGAGACCAGGTCCTGAGCTATGACGGGCTGGTGCGGATGTTCCAGCGGGCCGCGACCCGCGCCGGGGTGCGCGAGGTCTGGCTGACGCCGCACAGCCTGCGCCACACCCACGCCACTCGGATGTCCGAGCTCGGGATGCGGGAGCTGACGCTGATGCGTCGCCTCGGCCACGCGCATCCGGACTCGACCAAGGTCTACGTTCGGCTCACCGATCATCAGGTTCGAGACGAGTACCGGACCGCGCTCGAGCAGGTCCCGCAGCCCGGGACGGTCGGATGAGTGAGCCGAAGAGCTCGCGCCGGTCATCGCGCACCACCGCGGGCTACTCCGGGCCGACGCACGCCTCGGCCAGGGACTACGAGCGGTTCATCCGTGAGGGGCTGCGGGCGTCGAGGGCCTGGACGAACATGCTGCTGATCGCGCGCGAGGAGTTCGTCGGCCGTTACCCGTCGATGGCCCGCTGGGCGCGCCGCCCGGTCGCCGAGCGGCTCGGTCCGACGACGAAAGCGCACTGGCCGCCGACCACTGCGCTGGTCGACCACACCGCGGCGGCCGCGAGCCACCGGGCGCGCCCCTACCTGCTCTACCTGTCCCTTACCGGGCGGCTGCGCCTGGATTGGCCCTGGTTGTTCGGGGCCGGGAACCTGCGGATCCTGGCCATCGCCGATGGCCTCGGGCTGCCGCTGCGCACCCAGATGGATGCGTTGCAGCACGGGCTGCCTCGGCAGGTCTCCAAGCACACCATCGCCAGACAGGTGCCCTGGGCCCTGCCCCGGCTGATCTTGCACCGCGCGGACCCGGACCTGACGACGCTGACCCTCGCCGACGTCGACGAGTTGCGCCAGGCCATCCGCAACATCCACGCCCTGCCCGGCATCGAACAGCTCGACCTGAAGATCCACGAGCGGTCCGGGTTCCCGATGGCCTGGCACAGCAGCGCCACCCAGACCGGGGTCGCGCTGTTCCACGCCGGGTTCATCGAGGCCCTGCCCTTGCGCAAGCAGCCGCGTCGGCTGCCGGCGATCAGCGCGGTTCCGGCGATTGAGGAGGTCATGCAGCGCTACCTGCGTGAGCTGGCCATCCGTCGCAGCCCCGGCACTGTCACCCAGGCCCGGTCGGCGCTGCTGCGTCTGGCCGCCTGGCACGCTGAGACCCGCCCCGAGCAGACCAACCTGGCGAGCCTCGACCGGACTGCGCTGCTGGAGTTCCTGGCCTGGCTGCCCCACCAACGCAAGTGGAAGCACCCCGACCAGCCGTTGTCGGCGGTCTATCGCGAGCACGTCGTCGGCCACGTCGCGCGGTTCTTCCGACACGCGGCAGCCCACGAGTGGCCAGACATGCCCACCCGGCCACCGCTGACCAGCAGCGATGTCCCGCGCAAGGTCGAGCGCGTCCCGCGGTTCATCCCGGCCGAGGAGCTCGACCTGCTCATGGACAGGATCCGCGCGCTGACCGATCCGCTGCAGCGCACCGCCCTGCTGGTCGCCCGCTGGAGCGGCGCACGCAGCGGCGAGATCCACAAGCTCGACCTGGACTGCCTCGACACCTACCCCGACGGCACCCACCGGCTGCGCCTGGCCGCAGGGAAGTCGGCCAAGGAACGCGTCGTTCCGATCCATCCCGAGGCTGCGGCCGCCGTTGCTGCGCTGATCGCTCGCCGCCGAGAACAGACTGACCAGCCGCTGTTCGACACCCGGCTCGGGCGCAAGGTTCGCTTCCTGTTCCTGCGCAACGGCCGCCTGGCCAGCCAGGACTACCTGTTCAAGGCCGGCCTCGTCGAGGTCTGCCGCCCGCTCGGCCTGGTCGACACCGATGGCCGGGCGCTGGTCCATCCGCACCGGTTCCGGCACACCATCGGCACCCAGCTCGGTGAACGCGGCGCGAAGATCCAGACCATCATGAAGGTCCTCGGGCACCGCTCCGCGGGCATGTCGATGACCTACACCAGCCTGTCCGATCCCGTGGTTCTCGCCGACTACCAGGCCGTCCTTACCCCGGGCGCGGTCCTGGCCGGCCCGCAGGCCGAGGCCATCCGCAACGGCGAACTCACCCAGGAGGCCGTGAACTGGCTGTCGACGAACTTCTACAAGACCGAGCTCGAGCTCGGCCGCTGCCTGCGCCTGCCCCAAGAAGGGCCATGCGAGTGCGACCTCTACCTGACCTGCTCGAAGTTCGTCACCACCCCCGACTACACACCCCGGCTCCGGACCCGGCTGCGCACCGAGGAGCAGCTCATCTGCGATGCCGAAGCCCGCGGCTGGGACCGCGAAGCCGAGCGTCACCGACGAACGGCTCGCCGGATCCAGGAGCTCCTGGATGAGCTCGGGGCGTGCTGAGGCCATCATGACGATCAAGACCGCGAGAACAACGCCGCGCTGATCTTCAACGAGATCCCCGCGAGCGCTTCGTCCAGCCCCGCCAAGCAGTGATCTGCGTCATCCTGCCGCTCATCTGTTCGGATAACGCCGTAGTAGCCGTTGCCCGTCGCGATCCCCCAGTCGCCGCCGGACTCGCATTGCGCGAGCTTCTCCCAGACGGCGTCGGTCACCCCGGGCATGCGCGGGAGCGGCGGGGATGCGGCGTCGGCCTCAGCACCGGATGCCCCGCCGGACCCGGTACCGGCCGCCTTCTCAGACCCGGTACCCGACGCCTCACCAGACCCTGCACCCGAGGCCCCACCGGGCTCGGCATCCGGTCGACCGTCGGCCTCGTCACCGGGCTCGGCGATGTCCGCCGGATCGCGACCTCCGGCCGGGGCGAGGGCCACGTCGTCCATCCAGGGCCGTCGCGCGAGCTCGCCGGGCTCACGATCGAGATCGTCACCGCCGGCACCGGCCCGGGCGACGACCCCGGCGCGGGCCACCCCCAGCCCGGTGGGCGGTTCGGTCATCGCGGCACCGGCAGGATCCGGCGGTGCCACCGCGTTCCACCCGGCGCTCGTGGCGCCCACGACGACCGCGGCCACGACGCCGAGCAACAGGGCCCGCGGCGCGGTGGCGCCCCTGGCCCGTCGCGTCCGGCGCCCGGTCTGCGAGGACGATTCGTCGCACGGCCGCCCGCCCCGGCCCGCCACCGACGACGGGCGTTCCCGCACCGATCCCGGAACCGCGCCCGGGGTCGCTCCACGCGCCGCAACCGCCGCCACCCCGCGCGGCCGGGGTCCCCCGTGCGCCCCCGGCGACGAGCCCCCCGACACCCCACTTGGCGGCACCCCCTGCGCCGAAGCCCCCGCCACCCCGCGCGGCAGACCTCCCCGGCGCGCCCCCGGCGACCAGTCCCCCGAAGGCCCTTCCCGCGCCGGAGCCGCCGCCACCCCGTGCGGGCGGGCTCCCCCGTAAGCCCCCGACGACGAGCCCCCCGGCACCCCCCGTGCCGGAGCCGCCGCCACACCGCGCAGCGGGCCTCCTCCGCGCGCCCCCGGCGACCGAGTCCCCGAAGGCCCTCCCCGCGCCGGAGCCCCCGCCACCCCGCGCGGCGGGTCTCCCCGGCGCGCCACCGGCAACGACCCTCCCGGTGGCATCAGCGCCAGCCCTCCCGGGGGCGCCGCCGGCACGCGTCCGGACGGACCCGCGGGCACCGTCCCGCCGAGCCGGCCCGGCGGCATGCGAGGCAGCCCCTGCATCGCGGGCGCCGCCGGGCGCAGAGCCTGCGGTGGGCCCGTCCCGGTTCCGGGGGGCCGGGCGGAGCGGGCCGGGGCGAGGGCAGCCTGCGGGACGGGACTCAGCGGGCGGTGCATGCCGCGGCACGCTAGGAACACCGCCCCCGTCCGCAGGGCGGTTTCGCCCACATCGCCACGGCGGCGCACCGCGCGACGGCACCGCCCGTGGTCGCACCGTGGGCGCGTCGTCGCAGGTCAGGACGGATCAGCGCTGGATGGACTTCACCTCACAGAACTCGTCCAACCCGAACCGGCCGAGTTCACGTCCGTTACCGCTCTGCTTGTAGCCACCGAACGGGGCCATCGGGTTGAACGCTCCGCCGTTGACGTCCACCTGCCCGGTCCGCAGCCGCCGTGCCACCGTCAGGGCGTGGCCCGGCTCGCCGAAGACGGCGCCCGCCAGGCCGTAGACGGTGGAGTTGGCGATCTCGACGGCCTCGTCCTCGTCGCGGTACGGGATCACCGACAGCACCGGTCCGAAGATCTCCTCCTGGGCGATGACGCTGTCGGGGTCGACGCCGGCGAACACGGTGGGCCGCACGTAGAAGCCGCGCTCCAGCCCGTCGACCGGGCCGGGCCCGCCGAACGCGACGGTCGCGCCCGACTCGACGCCCTTGTCCAGGTAACCCGCCACCCGCTGCTGCTGGGCGGCGGAGGCCATCGGGCCGATGCGGGTGGTGGCCTCGGTCGGGTCGCCGACGCTGTAGCGCCCGGCGGCCGCGACGGCGAGCTCCACAGCTTCGTCGTGGCGGTCCGCGGGGACGAGCATCCGCGTCCACGCCGAGCACGTCTGGCCCCCGTTGATGAAGCACTGGGCCACGCCGAGCTTGACGGCCGCACCGAAGTCCGCGTCGGGCAGCACGACGTTCGCGGACTTCCCGCCGAGCTCCAGCGCCACCCGCTTGATCGTCCCCGCCGACACCTCGCTGACCCGGCGCCCGGCGCGGGCGGACCCGGTGAACGACATCATGTCGATCCCCGGGTGGGCGGCCATCGCCTCGCCGACCACCGGCCCGTAGCCGTGGACGACGTTGTAGACGCCGTCCGGGACGCCCGCCTCCGCGATGATCTCGGCGAGGATCCCGGCCGTCAACGGGGCGATCTCGCTGGGCTTGAGCACGACAGTGCAGCCCGCGACCAGTGCGGGCGCCACCTTCGCGACGATCTGGTGCAGCGGGTAGTTCCACGGCGTGATGGCGCCGACCACCCCCACGGGCTCCCGCACGACGAGGGAGTTGCCGATCTCCTCGCTCCACGGGAAGTCCGCGGCGAGCGCGGCGACGCCGGCCGAGGTCGCGCGCGGCATCGCGGCCTGGACCTTCTGCGCGAAGGTCGTGGGCGAACCCATCTCCGCGGTGATCGCCGAGGCGATCTCGTCGCGGCGGGCCTTGATGCCCTCCGAGACCCGGGCGACGGCGGCCGCCCGCTCCGGTACGGGGGTCGCCGACCACCCGACGAAGGCCGCGCGCGCCGCCGCGACCGCCCGGTCCACGTCCGCCGCGGAGCCTGCGGGAACGGCGGCGATCACCTCCTCGGTGGCCGGGTCGACCACCTCGATGCGCTCGCCTTCGCCCTCGATGAAGGCGCCGTTGATCCAGTGCCCGGTGCGGTACGGCGTCGATGTCGATGTCGGTGTCGTGGGTCCAGCCATGCCCCCGATCCTCACACGGACATCCCGTCGCTCCCACCCGCTCGCCGGATTCGCGGCGTAGCCTCGGCAGGGATCATCGGGGTCACGCGGACGTGACGGGAGGCGCACTGATGCTCATCGCCGACATCCTCGAAGCCAAGGGCCACCAGGTGCATACGGCGCTGCCGTGGACGACCGTGGCGCAGGCTGCGGCCAGGCTCGACGACGCGGGCGTGGGCGCGCTGCTGGTCTGTGAGACGAACGGTCGGATCCGTGGCATCGTCTCGGAGCGTGACATCGTGCGCGGGATCGTCCGGCACGGCCGAGCCCTGCTCGACATGGCCGTCAACGAGGTGATGACGCGCAACGTCTCGACCTGCGCCCCGGACGACACCGTGCCCTCGGCGATGGCCCGGATGACCCGCGGTCGGTTCCGGCACCTGCCGGTCGTCGCGGGCGGCGAGCTGGTCGGTCTGGTGAGCATCGGCGACCTGGTCAAGCACCGGGTGCGGGAGATGGAGCTGGAGACCGGGGTCCTGCGGGACACCTTCATCGCGCACCACTGAGGTCTCGAGGACCGGTCCTCGCGCGCCGGTCCTCGTGGACGGGGCCTCGGCGCACCGGGTCATCGTGCACACCCCGGCGCGCCGTGCACACCCTCGGAACATCGTGCACACGCCCCGCCGCCTGCACCGCCACCCGAAGATGTGCACGCGCCAGCCCATGTGCACGACGCCAGCCCGTGGTGCCGGCGCCCGCGCCCGGGCCCGGGCCCGGGCCGCCGTAGCCCGCGCCACCGTGCACACCCCGGCGCACCGGGCACACCCTCAGGACACCGTGCACACGCCCCACCACCTGCACGGCAACGCGAAGGTGTGCACGGCGCCAGCCCATGTGCACGACGCCCGGGCCCGGGCCGCCGTAGCCCGCGCCACCGTGCACACCCCGGCGCACCGGGCACACCCTCAGGACACCGTGCACACGCCCCACCACCTGCACGGCAACGCGAA
>JBFWRR010000040.1:7476-53834 GCA_050248815.1 Pseudonocardia sp.
CGCCAGCCCATGTGCACGACGCCCGGGCCCGGGCCGCCGTAGCCCGCGCCACCGTGCACACCCCGGCGCACCGGGCACACCCTCAGGACACCGTGCACACGCCCCACCACCTGCACGGCAACGCGAAGGTGTGCACGGCGTCGGCCCCGCGCACGCGGCTGGCCCGCACATGCGCACCGCCCCGCACATGGGCACCGCCCCTACGTGCGCACCGCCCGGCACGTGGGCTCGCCGTTCGTACGTGTGCACGGCGGCGAGGTTGTCCACCTCGTCCTCGGCCGTCCACAGGCGCGGACGTCGCTCTGGCGCCCGGTCGCCCGACGCGTGCAGGCTCGGATCATGAACCTGCGCCTACGCCGCGAACTGCACACCGACGGCTACACCGACGCCGAGATCCGCCGCGCGCTCCGCGCCGGGCGCCTGTGCGCGGTCCGACGCGGCGCCTACCTCGCCGGGCCGGCGCCCGGCGACCCCGTCGCGCGCCATCTCGCCGAGGTCCGCGCGGCGGCGGTCGCGCTCTGCCCGGACGCGGTGGTCAGCCACGTCTCGGCGGCGCTCGTTCACGGTCTCCCGGTGTGGGCCGTGCCGCTGGACCGGGTCTGCGTCACCCGGCCGCGGCGGCGCTCCGGCGCCAGGATCGGCGCCCGGGTCCACGTGCGGTGCGCGCCCCTCGACACCGCCGACGTCGTGGAACGCGACGGGATCGCCGTGACCTCGCCCACCCGCACCCTCCTCGACGTGGCACGCACGGTGCCGTTCGAGCAGGCCGTGGTGATCGTCGACGCGGCGCTGCGCGTCGGGCTGGTGGATCACGGCGCCCTGGCCGCGGAACTGGAGCGCCGCAGGCGCTGGCCCGGCGGGCCGGCGGCGGGACGGGCGTTCGCGTTCGCCGACGGACGCAGCGACAACCCCGGTGAGTCCCGCAGCCGGGTCGCCATCGCTGCGGCGGGCCTTCCGCCGCCGCAGCTTCAGTGGGAGGTGCGCACGAATGGCGGGGTGCTACTCGGGATCGCCGACTTCGGCTGGAAGCGCCACCGCACCGTCGGCGAGTTCGACGGTCGGCGCAAGTACGGGCGCGATCTGCGTCCCGGTCAGGAGCCGGGGGACGCCGTCTTCGCCGAGAAGCTCCGTGAGGACGCGTTGCGCGCCGAGGGGCTCGCCGTCGTCCGGTGGACGTGGACGGATCTCGACCACTTCGCCCCGGTCGCCGAGCGGATTCGGGCGCGGCTGGCCGGCCGGTGACAGGCCCACCGGGCCGCGCCGCCCACACCGCCCAGCCCCGCACACCGCCCAGCCCCGTGCACACCCTCGCGTTGCCGTGCATGCCGCGCGGCGTGTGCACGGGGCCCGACGGTGTGCACGGTGCGCCAGGGCGTGCACGGGTGCCGCGACGGCGGGCGGCCCCGGCCCGTGCGCGCGAGTCACGCCACCCTGGCCGGGGCGCAGCCGGCACCCCGCCGTCCCTGCGCACGAACCACGCCCCGGCGCCGGCCCCGCACGGCGCACGCGACCCGGCGCACGCCACGCGGGAGGCGCGGGTCAGTCGAAGACCGGCCGCTGGTCGCGGGTGCGCTTGAGCTCGAAGAAGTACGGGTAGGACGCGAGGGTCCGGGCGCTGTCGAAGATCGCCCCGGCGTCCTCGCCGCGCGGGATGCGGGCGAGCACCGGGCCGAAGAACGCCACCCCGTCCACGTGGATGGTCGGCGTTCCGACGTCCAGGCCGACCGGCTCCATGCCGCGGTCGTGGCTCGCAGTCAGCTCCTCGTCGAACTCGGTGCTGGTGGCCGCCTCGGCCAGCGAGGGCGGGAGGTCCAGCTCGGCGAGCGCGTCCTTGATCACGACGTCGAAGTCCTTGTTGCCGCCGTTGTGGATCCGCGTGCCCATGGCGGTGTAGAGCGGGCGCAGGATCTCCTGGCCGTGCTCGCGCGCCGCGGCGATCGCGACCCGAACGGGTCCCCACGCACGGTCGAGGTTGTCGCGGTAGCCCTGCGGCACGTCGCGGTCCGCGTTGAGCACCGACAGGCTCATGACGTGGAAGTGCAGATCGATGTCGCGTACCTGCTCGACCTCGAGGATCCAGCGGGACGTGATCCACGCCCACGGGCAGAGCGGGTCGAACCAGAAATCGACGCGGGTCCTGTCGGCCACGGACGTACTCCTCCACCTCGACGCTGTCGCCTCACGACAGACTTCAACGCTGTTCTCCAGCGTTCAACCATCCCGTGCGCCGGGCTGTTCCTCCGTGCGCGCGCGAATTCCCCGCCACGAAGACGCACCGCACGTGGTTGGATCGGCAGCCACGCCCTCACCCGAAGGAGCAGAATCCCGCATGGCGCCGCCCAACCTCACCCGGACCGACGCCGAGCGCCGCGCGGCGTTGCTCGACGTCGCCGAGTACGTCGTCGACCTCGACCTCACCGATGGTGGGGGCAAGCCAGGCGAGTCGACGTTCGCGAGCACGACGACGGTCCGCTTCACCTGCCGGGAGCCCGGGTCGTCGAGCTGGATCGACTGGGTGGGCGCCTCGATCGGGTCCGCGACGCTGAACGGCACCGCGCTCGACGTCTCGGGCTACGTCGAGGACGAGGGCATCGCGCTGCAGGCACTGGCGGCCGAGAACGAGCTCACCGTCGTCGCGACGGGCCGGTACATGAACACCGGCGAGGGTCTGCACCGCTTCGTGGACCCGGTCGACGGCGGGGTGTACCTCTACTCCCAGTTCGAGACGGCCGACGCGAAACGCATGTTCGCCTGCTTCGACCAACCGGACCTCAAGGCGCGCTACACGATCACCGTGACGGCGCCGGAGGACTGGAAGGTGATCTCCAACGCGGTCGCCGAGAGCGTCGAGGAGGGCGTCCACCGCTTCGCCACCACCGAGATCATGAGCACCTACCTGGTCGCCCTGGTCGCGGGTCCGTACGCCGAGTGGCGCGACGAGCACGTCGATGACCAGGGCAGCATCCCGCTGGGCATCTACTGCCGTGCCTCGCTGGCCGAGCACATGGACGCCGAGCGGCTGTTCACCGAGACCAAGCAGGGCTTCGACTTCTACCACCGCCACTTCGGCGTGCGGTACCCGTTCGGCAAGTACGACCAGCTCTTCGTGCCGGAGTTCAACGCCGGGGCGATGGAGAACGCGGGTGCGGTGACCTTCCTCGAGGACTACGTCTTCCGCTCCCGCGTCACGCGTTTCCTCTACGAACGCCGGGCCGAGACGGTGCTGCACGAGATGGCCCACATGTGGTTCGGCGATCTCGTCACCATGGCGTGGTGGGACGACCTGTGGCTCAACGAGTCGTTCGCGACGTGGGCGTCGGTGTTCTGCCAGGCGGAGGCCACCGAGTACCGCAACGCGTGGACGACGTTCGCGAACGTGGAGAAGAGCTGGGCCTACCGGCAGGACCAGCTGCCCTCCACGCACCCGGTCGCAGCCGACATCCCGGACCTGCAGGCCGTCGAGGTCAACTTCGACGGCATCACCTACGCCAAGGGCGCGAGCGTGCTCAAGCAGCTCGTCGCCTACGTGGGACTGGAGCCGTTCCTCGCGGGCCTGCGGGACTACTTCCGCACCCACGCCTGGGGCAACGCCACCTTCGACGACCTGCTGGGTGCACTGGAGAAGGCGTCCGGGCGCGACCTGTCGGACTGGGGCGCGCAGTGGCTGCGCACCACGGGCCTGAACCTGCTGCGCCCGCAGTTCGAGCTGGACGCCGACGGGCGGTTCACCCGGTTCGAGGTCGTGCAGGGCGGGGCCCGCCCCGGCGCGGGCGAGCTGCGCACGCACCGGATCGCCGTCGGCGTCTACTCCGACCGCGACGGCAGGCTCGTGCGCACCCACCGCGTCGAGGTGGACGTCACCGGCGAGCGCACCGCGGTCCCGGAGCTGGTGGGGGTGTCGCGCGGCGACCTGGTGCTGGTCAACGACGACGACCTCACCTACTGCGCGCTGCGGCTGGACCCGGGCTCGCTCGCGACCCTGGTGGACCGCATCGGCGACATCGCCGATCCGCTGCCCCGCACGCTGTGCTGGTCCGCGGCGTGGGAGATGACGCGCGAGGCCGAGCTCAAGGCCCGCGACTTCACCGCCCTGGTCGCGGGCGGGTTCGGCGCGGAGAGCGAGATCGGGGTCGTGCAGCGGCTGCTGATGCAGGCGCAGACGGCCGTGGCGTCCTACGCGGAGGAGTCCTGGGCCGCCGAGCGCGGCTGGCCGCTGCTCACCGACGCGCTGCGCTTCCGGCTCGACACCGCCCCCTCCGGCTCGGACGCGCAGCTCACCGCGGTCAACGCGCTGTCGTCGAGCGTGCTGCCGCCGGTCGTGCTGGAGCAGATGAAGGGGTGGCTGCTCGACGTGAACGTGCCGGCGGGCCTCGTGGTCGACACCGACCTGCGGTGGCGGCTGCTGCAGGCGCTCGTGGCGCACGGCGCGGCGGACGAGCGCGAGATCGACGAGGAGGCCGAGCGCGACCCGACGGCCACCGGCAGGCGCCAGGCCGAGCGGGCGCGGGCGCTCCTCCCCACGGCGGAGGCCAAGGAGCGGGCCTGGCAGCGGGCCGTGCACGACGACGAGATCCCGAACGCCGTGCAGGAGGCGATCATCGGGGGGTTCTCCCACCCCGGGCAGCGCGAGCTTCTGGCCGGCTACGTGGAGCGCTACTTCGCCGAGGTGGCCGAGGTGTGGCAGCGACGCACGAGCGAGCGCGCCCAGTCCGTCGTGATCGGGCTGTTCCCGTCCTGGGCCGTGGCCAAGGACACGGTGGACGCCGCCGACGCGTGGCTCGCCGAGGAGCACCCGCCCGCTCTGCGACGGCTGGTGTCGGAGGGCCGGGCAGGCATCGTGCGGGCCCTCGCAGCACGGGAGTTCGACCGCTCCTGAGCGTCGGTGCGGCCGGGTCGTCAGCGCGCGGCCCGGCCGCCCAGCCGCTCGCGCGCGGAATCGGCCAGCGCGCCCGCCATGTCCCGGGCCAGCCAGACGAGCTTCCGCGGCTCGCGGCGCAGCGCCCCGAGCGCGTACGGCAGGTACGCCGTCCCGTAGGGCACGTAGACGCGCACCGGCAGGCCCAGTTGCCGGGCCTGCCGCAGGGACGCGCGCATCGGCAGCCCGTACAGCAGCTCCAGCACGCACGCGGTGCCCGCGATCCGCAACCGACGACACGCCTCCGCGGCGAGCGGGACGTCGTGCGAGGCGACGGCGACCTCGCGCGCGCGGCCGGCGAGCGCATCGACGACGCGCAGGAAGCCCGCCCGCCGGTCCGCCTCGGGATCCCCCGGATCGCTCCACTGCCCCTTCACGACCCGCGTGGCGACGCCCAGCTCGACGGCGGTGCCGGCATCGGCGACGCTGCGCCGCCAGCGGCCGGGCAGGGTGTGCCCCAGGTCGGCGTCGGGGTGACACGCCCGCATCCGGGTGAGCGCGGCGAGGGTGGGCTCGGCGTCGGGATGGTCCATCGCGTCGAGGTGGACGCGGCGGCCGAGCTCCACGGCGCGCGAGAGCACCCGATCGGCCTCGGGCACGGAGAACTCCAGGGCGGTCAGCTTGATCGACACGTACCCGCGGCGGGCCTCGGGCAGGGCGGCGAGGCAGGCGAGGTACTGCTCGGCCACCTCGGCGGGGGTGTCCCCCGGCCGGTCCCAGTACCCGATCGTGGTGCCGATCCCGCGGGCGGCGAGGCGGTCCGCGACCGCGGCGGCCGCTTCCGCGGTCTCGCCCGCGACGTGGTGGCGCGCGAGGACCTCCGCAGCGCGCAGGAGGCGCGGGCGCGCCCACTGCTTGGCGCGCAGCCCGACGGGGTTCACCCGCGCCCGCCGAGGACCCTGCGGCCCACCGCGCGGGTCGTGTCCTTGGCGAAGACCGGGAGCGAACGCACCGCGGCAGGGTAGCCCGCGAGCCGGACGCACTCCCGCGTCCCCGTCGCCCACAGGCCGGTCCACGCCTCGGCGGTGCCGAGGAACTCGACGTGCGTGAGGCCGCCCTCGGCCGCCGCCGCGACGACGGCGAGCATCAGCAGCGTGCCCGGAGAGCACCGCTTGACCGTCTCGTCGTAGCCGATCTTGAGCAGCCACAGCCGCTGGTTCACCACGGCCGCGATCTGCATCGCGACGGGCTCGCCTGCGATCCGCAGGAACGACATCCGCAGCTGCCCCGCCGAGGCGGCCCTGCGTGCCCAGCGCCGGAAGAAGCCGCCGAGCGGCTCATCGGCGGCCAGCGCGGTGCCGCCGCGGCCCTTCCAGCCCGCCGACTCGACGGCGTACGCCTCGTCGAGGAGGGCGTCGACCTGCTCGCGCCCCGGGGTGAGCAGCTCGCACGAGACCTCGCCGAGGGCTGCCGCCCGCCGTCGGGCCCGCCGGATGTCGGAGCGCCGTCCGGCGTTGAAGTGCTGCTCCGGCTCGCGCCAGCCCTCGTCCAGCTCGACGACGGGGTACGGCGAGGTGGCTGCGCGCCGCAGCACGCCGCGGGACCGGAACGCCGCGGTGAGCGCCACGTCGGTGGGCCAGCCGGCGATCACCCGGCCGAGCTTGAGCGGCAGCCCCGTCCGGACCAGCGCGGCGCACAGGCGTACCAGCGACTCCCGGTCGCGGTAGACGAACCCGGACGGCTCGCCGTGTGCCGCGAGGCACAGCTGGTCCGGCGCACCCGGAGAGAGCAGGAAGGTCGCCAGCGCCGAGGGGGCCTCGCGGCCACCGAGGATGAGGGTCACCCGGCGCGCGTCGGTCCGCGACTCGTCGTCCGCCGCGGCCCATTCGTAGGACTGCATCGGGCTGGGCGGGGCCTCCGAGAGGCGCCCCCAGACGTCGGCCAGCCCCTCCACGCCACCAGTGACGATCTCCACATCCGCGAACCGACGGCCCAGGCTTCGGGCGATCCCCCGGCCGAACTCGGCATCATGCACGCGTTGCTCCCGTCCCTTCTTGTCACGGCCCTTCTAGTCACGGCCCTTCTTGTCACGGCCCTTGTCACGGGCACGGTCGATACCAGGAGTACCGACGCCCGGCGAGATCATCGCTGGAACGAGCCGATCCGCTACACGGGGGTGGCGGCTGCGGCCCGGCAACGGGGCCCGCTCACCGTTCCACGACACTCCCGGTGGGAACCGCGCGCAGGGGGGCGTGGATCCCGCCTCCCGGCCCCCGCACTAGTCTCCGGGCCGACCGGTCTCACGGAAGGCAGCTCGAGCACACGATGGTGAACACGGCGGACGCTGCCGGCTCGCGGACGATCCTGCACAGGACGTGATCCGCCGGACGCCACGGGGCTCGAAGCGCAGACCGCTCACGCTCACCGGCCCGCTGGCGGGCGTCGCCCGCCGCGGGGCGACCTTCTCCGCCGTCACGCTCGTGCTGGTCCAGGGCATCGCCTTCGGCTCGACGCTGGTGCTCGCCCGGCTGCTGAGCCCGGAGGAGGTCGGCGTCTTCGCGGCCGGCACGGTCCTGTCCGGCTTCCTCACGATGTTCGTCGACAGCGGCATGAAGAACGCGCTGGTGCAGCGGCGCGACGACGTCGAGGCGGCCGCGGACACGGTGTTCTGGGCGACGCTCGTGGGCGGCCTGCTCATCGGGCTGCTCGCTTTCGGGGCCGCCCCGCTGGTGGGCATGCTGTTCCGCAGCCACCTCGCGGCGGAGATCGCGGCGGTCACCGCGGGCTTGTTCGTCCTGCAGGCCGCGACGGTCGCCCCGGACGCGATCATGGTCCGCCGGTTCGACGCCATGCGCCGGCTGATCGTCGACCCGGCGCGCTCCATCGCCTACGGCGCCACGGCGATCGGCTGTGCCGTCGCCGGGTTCGGGGTGTGGGCACTGGTGATCGGGACCTACGCCCAGGCCGTCGTCGGGCTGATCGGGACCTGGTCGCTCGCCCGCTGGCGGCCGGGCCGGGGCGCCTCGGTGCGGCTGTGGCGGGAGCTGGGCCGTTTCGGGCTGCCGATCCTCGTGCTGAGCCTGTCCTGGCGGGTCCGCGGAATGATCCAGACCGCGCTGCTCGGGCGCACCCTGGGCGAGTCCGCGCTGGGCCAGTACCGCTACGGGACACGGCTCGGTGAGCTGCCGCGCACCGCGATCATCCAGATCGGGGCGTACGCCATCCTGCCGACCTTCGCGAGGATCTCCGAGGACCCGGACCGGTTCCGCCGCGGGTTCCTGCGGGCCATGCGCTGGAGTTGGCTGCTCGCGGTTCCGGTGACGGGCCTGATCGTCGCGCTGGGCGAACCTGCCGTCGTCGTGATGCTCGGCGAGCGCTGGCGCCCGGCCGGGACGTTCCTCATGGCCTCGGGCGCCATCGCCGCCTGCGTCGGCCTGCACGAGGTGTGCGGCGAGGCGATCAAGGCCGCGGGCGACTCGAAGCGGCTGCACTGGATCTCCGTCATCGTGCTCGTCGCGGGCCTGGGGCTGCTGGTCGCGCTGCTGCCGCTCGGGCTGCTGGGCGTCGGGCTCGCAGCGTCGGCCACGGAGGTGCTCATCACCGCGGCCTCGCTGGTGCTCGCCCGGCGGGTAGTCGGGCTCCGGATGCGCGAGCTCGTCCCCCTGCTGGCGCCGGCGGCGGTGGCGACCGTGGTCGCGGCGGGTGTCATCGGGGCCTTCGAGTGGCTCGTCGGTCACTCGGACCGGCTTCCGGTCGCGCTCGGCATCCTCCAGCTGACGGGGCTCACGATCGCGTTCGCGGTGGTGTACCTGCTCGTGCTCCGGGTGCTCGACCCGCCGACCGTCCAGCAGCTCGTCGGCGGCGTACGGTCGAAGCTGCCGGGGGCGACGGCCTCGAAACGCTTATAGCAGAGATCGCACGCGGCAGCCGGTCGATCTCCGCCGCGACCTGACCGTTCGGCGCAGCAGTCCCGGAAGTGGATCAGCTCGGCTCGCCCTGACAGCCGCTCACCGCACGAACGAGCCGATGAGGCAACCCCCGGCCTCGGTGATCACCCGACCGGGTCGGCGACTGTTACGTTCGCACGCACTGTGCTCCCCGACAGAACCCCCACCCTGGAACCGCCCCCCGAACCGGTGACTGTCGACGTCGCTTCCCTGATCGCTCTGCACCAGAGAACGACCGTCGACGTCATCGACCGGGCGGCGACTCGCCGCCACCGAGCCGCGAGCGGCGACGACGTCCCTCCTGGACGCGGCGGCCGGCACGGACGCCCCGGCCGGCCCCGTCGTCTGCGCGACGCGCTCGCCGCAGCGGCTCTCACGGCCGCCGTCCTGACCTCCGCCACCATGGCCGTGAACCGGGCGGACGAGGGCGAGCCCGTGTTCCCGGGGCTCAGTGCGCTGCCCCTGCCGCGCGATCCCGAGCCTCCGGCACCCGCCCCTGCGGCGCCGTCCGTGCCCTCCCCGCCTGCGCCCTCGGCACCGGCCGGGCCCGCGGTACCGGCCGGACCGGCCGAGCCCGCGAAGCCCCAGCCGCCGAGGGTGGCCGTCGGCCGCACCGTGGTCTTCCTCGCGGACTACGAGACGGGCGATTTCAGCCAGTGGGGCACCTGCCAGTCCGCGCTGATCAACGGCTCGTGCGACGAGGTGTCCGGCGACCGCGCGATGACGATCGTGCCCGCGGACGTCCCGGGCGGCGGGAAGTACGCGGCGCGGTTCACCGTCCGCGACGGCGACATCCCGGAGTTCGGAGGCGGCGAGCGCTCCGAGGTCTCCGAGCACGACGAAGGCGCGGAGACCCGCGAGGGCGACGAGCGCTGGTACGAGTGGTCGATGCGGCTGCCGGAGGACTTCCGCACGCCCAGCGGCGGCTGGTTCATCGTCATGCAGTGGCACGCCGGGAGCGGCTCGCCGCCGCTCGCGATCGACCTCAGTCGGGGCAGCGTCGACATCGGCGGGGACGGCACGGACGCACCCCGCCGCACGATCGGCCCGCTGCGCCGCGGCGAGTGGGTGAACTACGTCCTGCACGTGAGGTTCTCGCGCAGCGACGACGGCTTCGTGGAGGCGTGGGAGAACGGCCGCAAGACGGTGCAGCGCTTCCACCGGCCGACGATGTCGAGCAGCGAGAACTACCTGAAGCAGGGCATCTACCGCGACGAGGACGCAAGCGACGGGACCGCCGAGATCGAGTTCGGGGGACTGCGCGTCACCGCCCCCTGAGGCGGGCGGTCGGACCGGTCGGACCACGGCCCCGGCTGACCACCGGCCCGCGACCGCCTGCCCGGCACACCGTCGGCGCTGTCCGGGACGCGTGCTCTGCGGGATGTGCCGTCAGCGGTGGTGGCGCTCGCCCGCGGCGTCCGCCAGCATGCGCAGGCCGCTGAGCAGCCCGCCGAAGAGGTCGCTCTCCTTGAAGGAGGTGACCATGCTCATCACGGCGAGCTTCGCCCCGTTGTCCGGCAGCCGGTGACGGGCCCCGGCCCCGGTGAGGACCTCGACGATGCGCTGCTCGGGACTCACGGCGACCAGCACGGCGTCGGCGGAGCCCTCGATCTCCTCGTGCAGTTCCGCGACGCGGCCGTTCGGGTTCTCGCCCAGGTCGCCGAGATACACCGCGAAGCGCAGCCCGGTCTCCCTGCTGCACATCGTCAGCGCCTCGTCGAGACGGCCGAGCTGCGTGGGCGTGAACGGGCCACCGGCGGGGATGTCGGTGAACTCCTCGGCGGCCGAGATGCGGCCCGACGCGGTGACCACCGTTCCGGGGGGCAGCTCGTCGGATTCGGGCAGCGTGACCGCGGTGCCGGTGCCACCGTGGTCCGTCGTGGTCCCGGGGGTCTCACCAGTCGCCACGGGCACCTCCTCGCTCGCCGACCACCACACGCTGCTCGGGCTCGGGCAGCTGCGCCCCCTGCGGGTTGGCCGTCCAGAACAGGGGCTGGTAGGGCCACTTCTGGCCCAGGCGGTATCGCGGTCGCCGCGCCCGGCGCGGCACCACGACCAGAATGGCGATGAGCAGGTACACCGCCGCCGCCGATCCCAACACGAGCAGCATCCCCGGTTCCATGACGCTCACGAGTCGTGAACCTACTGGACGACGACGCTTCCCGGGGAGATCCGTGCGTCCCCGCTCACCCCGTGACCCGCCGCCGCAGCCCCTGGACCCGGCGGCGGCTGCGAGCGCGGACGCGGTCGACGAACGGGCCCGGGTCGCGCAGGGCGAGCGATGCGAACACCCGCCGCCGCGCGTACGGCGCCGCGCCCTCGCGCAGCGTGGCCTCCCCGCTGCGCCAGCGCGCGACCGCGGCACGCAGGTCGGTGGCGTCGTTGATCCATGCGACGTCGTGGTCCCAGTCCGGCCGGAAGGTGGCCGGGTCGACGCGGCCCTCGACGAGGTGGCGGTAGGTCAGCAACGGGAAGTCGACACCGCAGGCCACGGCGAGCGCGCCGGACATGTTCGGCCGCCCGTTGACCTCCATGAGCTTGTACGCCCCGTCGCGGGCGTCCCGCTTGAACTCGACGTTGGCGAAGCCCTCGATCCCCATCTCCCGCACGATGCGCCGCCCGGGCGCGACGACCTCCGGAACCCGGCCGCTGACCACCGCGCTCGGGAAGCCGAAGTGGCGCGGCGAGAGACGCAGCTTGCGGGAGGTGAACTCGACGACGGGCGCGCCGTCGACGACATAGGTGTTGTAGTTGATCCCGCTGGTCTCCGGACCGGGGATGAGCTCCTGCACCACGACGCCGATCCCGAGCTCGTAGGCCCGCAGCCACGCCTCGTGCAGCGCGTCCGCGGAATCGACACGGTGCATCTTCACCCCGAAGGCGCGGCTGTAGCGGTAGCTCTCGCGCGGCTTGACCAGGCACGGCAGCTGCAGCTGCGGGACCAGCGCCTCGAGCTCCTCCGGCGAGACCGCAGCGGCGGTGCGGGGCGCGACCACGTCCGCCCGCTCGGCGGCGTCCGCGGTCAGGCGCTTGTCGAGGAACACCCGCGCGACCTCTCGCCGGGGGCAGGCGACCAGGTGGCGTGCGGCGAGCCGGTCGCGGTGCGCGGCGACGGCCTCCAGGCTCTCGTCCGTCGTCGGGATCACCACGCCCGGGGCGAGGCCTGCGACGACGTCGGCCAGGCCGTCCGGGTCCTCCGCCGGATCGGGCGCGATGCGGACCGCCGCGACGTGGGCCGACCGGCACCCGTGCTCCCGGTCGGCCGCCACCACGCAGGTGACGGGCACACCCGCGCGGCCGAGCGAGCGGATGACCGCGAGCCCGGCCTCGTAGCCGCCGAGCACGTACGCGGGCGGTGTGCTCGGGAGGTCGACCGGCCGGGTGGACGTTTCGGATCCTTCTTCGGTGGCCGTCACGCCGCGCGACCCTAGCCGCCGCGGGTGGGCGTCGACCGCTGGAGGGTCGGTAGGGTCGTCCGCCGTGCGTGCACTGGTCACCGGCGGCGCCGGGTTCATCGGGTCCCATCTCACCGACTCCCTCGTCGCGGACGGCGCCGACGTGTGCGTCGTCGACGACCTGAGCCACGGGTGCGAGGCGAACCTCGCAGGCGCCCTCGACGCCGGTGCGCGGCTGGCGCGGGTCGACATCCGTGACGCGGGTGCTGTCGCGGAGGTCGTCGCGGACTTCCGTCCCGAGGTGGTCTTCCATCTCGCGGCGCAGATCGACGTGCGCACGTCGATGCTCGAGCCGGCCCGCGACGCGGAGATCAACGTGCTCGGCTCGCTCAACGTGTTCACGGCCGCAAGGAACAGCGGCGTGCGCCGCGTCGTGAACACCTCCACGGGCGGCGCGATCTACGGCGAGCCCGCGGTCGTCCCGACGCCGGAGACGGAGCCCGCACGTCCGCTGTCGGGCTACGGGCTGGGCAAGCGCACGGTGGAGGAGTACGGGCAGTGGTTCGGCGAGGCCCACGGGCTGGACGTCGTCTCCCTGCGCTACGGCAACGTGTACGGCCCGCGCCAGGACCCAATGGGCGACTCCGGGGTGATCGGGATCTTCTGCAACCGCGTGCTCGCCGGGGGCCGGCCCGTCGTGTTCGGCGACGGTCGCCAGACCCGCGACTACGTCTACGTCGGCGACATCGTGCGCGCGAACCGGGCCGCCGCGATGGCGGAGGGGCTGCGGCACTCCCGTTACAACGTGGGCACGGGCGTCGAGGTGAGCGTCCTGGACCTTGTCGCCGCCGTCGGGACCGTCGCCGCGGCAGCCGGGATCGACACGGCCGCGTTCACCCCTGAGCTGCGCCCCGCCCGCCACGGCGAGGTGCTGCGCAGCTGCCTGGACGTCACCCGGGCCCGCGAGGACCTCGGGCTCACCGCTCCCACCCCGCTCGCGGAGGGCCTGCGGGCCACGTTGGACTGGGTCCGCAGCGTCATGCCCGAGTCGGCACACTGACCCGGAGCCTCCGCCGTTCGGCCTGTCGATACGACCGTTCGCCGCACAGTTCTGCCGCCCGGACAACCTCCGCAGCCGCTGGGCGACCGGGGGATCGACAACCGCTCGTCGGTCGTTGGTGACCGCTCACAGCAGCCGATGTGGATCGGCCGTAACGGCGTACGAACCCGTGACGTTGGCCCCGGTGAGGGTTCCAACAACATCAGCTCGGTGGTCGTCCGGCCCGTGAGGCCGGACGGCGCACTGCTCGTCACGTGGGGTTGTGTGTGAATCAGAAGTCCGGCACGCGGGAATCGGCCCAGGGCACCGTCGGGGACGCGCACGCGGACCCCGTAGCGTCCGACATGGCCGGACCGCCACGGACGTCGCCGCAGCTCGACGCGGTCTCCGCCACGCTCCCGCTGGGTGTTCACAAGATCACCCCGAAGACCCACCTGGACCGGCCGCTGGAGCCGCGGCACTCCTCGCGCTGGGAGTGGCGCTACAAGACCGCCGTCGTGACGGGCGACATCGGCGTGATCGTCCTCGGCGCCCTCGCGGGCGGCCTGCTCGGCCTCGGCAACGGCTCCACCGGCGTCTGGACGGCCTGGTACCTCGCCGGTGCCGTCACGCTGCTGATGATCGCCTGCGTCGCCACCTGCGGCGCCTGGGACATCCGGGTGCTCGGGCAGGGCGCGGAGGAGTTCGGCCGGGTGCTGCGCGGCGTCGTGCTCGGCGCCGTGGTGCTCGGCCTGGTCGGCCTGGCCTTCGAGCTCACGGCCGTGCGGCCGTGGGTGTTCGGGATCATCCCCGCCGTCGGCGTCGTCACCGAACTGCTGCGCTACGGGCTGCGCCGGATGGTGCACCGGCGCCGCCGCCAGGGCCGCTGCATGCGCACGGTGCTCGCCGTCGGCACGGCCGCCTCCGTCGCCGAGCTGATCACCCGGACCCGCCGCGCCCGGTACTCGGGCTGGACGGTCACCGGCGTCTGCACCCCCGACGGTCGGGGACTCGGCGGGGAGAGCCACGTGCTGGACATCCCGGTCGTCGGCGATCTCGACAACCTCTCCCTGGCCGTCGGGCTCGACCAGTACCGCGTCGTCGCCGTCACGCCCACACCCGAGCTCACGCCCAAGCGGCTGCACCGGCTGGCCTGGGAGCTGGAGGGCTCCGGCGCGGAGATGGTGGTCGACCCCGGCCTCATGGAGATCGCCGGACCGCGGCTGCACGTCGCACCGGTGGACGGCCTGCCGCTGCTGCGGGTCACCGAGCCGGCCTTCACCGGCATCGCCCGGGTGCTGAAGACCGTCGTGGACCGGACGATCGCCGGCACGCTGATCCTCCTGCTGCTGCCGGTGCTGCTGGTCGTCGCGATCGCGATCAAGGCGGACGGCGGCCCGGTGTTCTTCCGGCAGGTCCGGCTCGGCCAGGGCGGCCGTCCGTTCCCGATGGTCAAGTTCCGCTCGATGGTCGTGAACGCGGAGCGGTTGCGCGCCGACCTGCTCACCGCCAACGAGGGCGCGGGCCCGCTGTTCAAGATGGCGCGCGATCCCCGCGTCACCGCCGTCGGCGCCTGGCTGCGCCGCTATTCCCTCGACGAGCTGCCCCAGCTGTTCAACGTCCTCACCGGGTCGATGTCGCTGGTCGGCCCGCGCCCGCCGCTGCCGGAGGAGGCGCGCGGCTACACCCCCGAGGCGCAGCGGCGCCTGCTGGTCAAGCCCGGCATGACGGGGCTGTGGCAGGTCAGCGGCCGCAGCGACCTCTCCTGGGAGGAGTCGGTCCGGCTGGACCTGCGCTACGTCGAGAACTGGTCCATGGCGCTCGACGCGATGATCCTCTGGAAGACGATCGGCGCTGTGGTCACCGGCCGCGGAGCCTACTGATCACTGAAGGTGATCTCCCCTGGGCGTTGCGATCCCTCTGCTTCACCTGATCGAGTGGTTCACTTGCGTGTCCACAGGTGACACGGGAAAGCGCGCCGGGCGCGCAGTAACGCCCCGGTGAGTTCCCTCGATGTCCGAACAGCAGTGCATTGGATCTCAGGGGGAGCGCAGATGGGCAGGCCCGCACGGCCATTACCCGAGCGCCGCGGCGATCGTGGTCGCCCGCGCCCGTCCGACGTCGCGCTGCGCGCCGTCCCCCCACCCGCGGAGCGGTCGGCTCCGGAGCCGCCGCCACACGCCCATCGTCGCTGGGAGTCCTGGTACCACGTCGCGGTCGTCGGCTCGGACCTGCTGGTCGTCCTGCTCGCGGCCGTGGTCGGCAGCGAGCTGAACGTCGGCGGCGGGTCACCGTTCGGCCGGGAAGGCTCCCTCGCACTCGCCGCGGTCACCGCCGTCGCGCTCACCGCGAGCCTCGCGGTCCATCGCGTATGGGACCCGCGGATGCTCGGGGCCGGCTCCGAGGAGTACGCCCGCATCGTCCGCGCCACCGTCGCCACCGCCATGGTGCTCGGCCTGCTCGCCCTGGCCGTGGGCGTCGAGTCGCTGCGCGCGTGGGTGCTCGTCGTCGTGCCGATCGCGGGCCTCGCGATGCTCCTGGCCCGCTGGCTGCTGCGGCGGTTGCTGCACGCACGGCGCAGCCAGAACCGCTGCCTGCATCCCGTGCTCGCCGTCGGACCGCCGGAGTGGGTGGCCGACATGGTCGCCCGCACCACCCGCTCCCGCCATCACGGCTGGGTCGTCGAGGCCGCCTGCACACCGTGCGGCGGAGGCGAGCCGGTCGCGGACGTGCCGATCGTCGGGGACTTCGACGCCGTGAAGCGCACCGTCTGGGCGGGCGGGTACGACATCGTCGCCGTCGCCCCCGCCCCCGGCTGGTCGCCTCGGCGGCTCCAGCAGCTCGCCTGGGACCTCGAGGGAACCGGCACCGACCTGGTCGTCGACCCGGGTCTCATGGAGGTCGCCGGGCCGCGCCTGCACGTCGCGCCGGTGGACGGCTTCCCGCTGCTGCGGCTCACCGAGCCCGCCTTCACCGGCATCGCACGGCTCGTCAAGGGCGTGATGGACCGGGTCGGCGCCCTGGTCCTGCTGGTGATCACCGCACCACTGATGCTCGGGCTGGCGATCGCCGTGCGCCGCGACGGGGGGCCGGCCTTCTACACCCAGACGCGCACCGGCAAGGGCGGCGAGCTGTTCCGGATGGTCAAGTTCCGGTCGATGGTCGTGGACGCAGACCAGCACCGCGCCGCGCTCGCGAGCGTCGACGAGGGCGCCGGCCCGATGTTCAAGCTGCGCCAGGATCCCCGTGTCACACCCGTCGGCCGGTGGCTGCGCCGCTACTCCCTCGACGAGCTGCCCCAGCTGTTCAACGTCCTCGCCGGGTCGATGTCGCTGGTCGGCCCGCGCCCGCCGCTGCCCGAGGAGGTCGCGGTCTTCACCCGCGACGCCCATCGCCGCCTGCTGGTCAAGCCCGGCATGACCGGGCTGTGGCAGGTCAGCGGCCGCAGCGACCTCTCCTGGGAGGAGTCGGTCCGGCTGGACCTGCGCTACGTCGAGAACTGGACGCTCGCCATGGACGTGGCGATCCTCTGGAAGACCCTGCGCGCCGCCAGGACGGGCGAGGGCGCCTACTAGTAAGGCTTCCCGGCTTCCCGACCCTCTGAGGTGAGTGCTCCCGTGTCCCGCGCCGGATCCCGGCTGCTCGTCCTGGGCTACCACAACGTCGACACCACATGGCGCTGGCCGGCCACTCCGTCGGGCGGGCCCCGCAACTTCGCCCGCCAGATGACGTGGCTCGCGCGCAGCACGAACGTCGTCCCGCTCGACGCGGCGCTCGCCGACCTCGCCGCGGGCCGGCCGCTGCCGTCGCGCGCGGTCGCGATCACCTTCGACGACGGCTATCGCGACAACCTGGTCCACGCCGTTCCCGTGCTGCGCCACCTCGGCCTGCCCGCCACGGTGTTCCTCGTCCCCGGGTTCCTCTCCCACAAGGTCCACGCGTGGTGGGAACGGCTCAGCTGGGCGCTGCGCACCACTGCGGCGCCGTCGGTCGAGTTCGAGGGCGAGATGCTGCCGCTCGGCTCCGAGCAGGACCGCGGCCGCGCGCTCGGCATGATCGAAGCGAGTCTCAAGCGCGACGACCTCGCCACCCGTCACGACCGGCTCGAGACGCTCGTCGCAGCCCTCGAACCCCCCGGCGAGCTGCACCCCGGTGATCTCTACATGGACTGGGACGAGGCGCGCGAACTCGTCCGCGCGGGCGTCTCGATCGGCTCGCACACGATGGGTCACGCGATCCTCGCCCGCGAGACGGCCGCCGAGCAGCAGGAGGATCTCTGCGAGTGTCGCGATGCGCTCCAGCGCGAGCTCGGGGTCGAGGTGCGCTCGCTGGCGTACCCGAACGGCCAGCGGGGCGACTACGACGACGTGACGATCGACGCCGCGCGGGCCTCCGGCCACGAGTTCGCCGTCACGACTCGTGGCCGTATCACCGAAACGGGTACACCTCCGTTCGAGACGCCCCGCTGGATCGTCTCGCCCGAGAGGCCGGCCGCCCGGCTCGCGGCGGGTTGCCTGCGTAGCCTGCTCGTTGCGCGCTGAACGGACGCCGCCCGGCCACGGACCGTTCCGGTCGACCGTTCGTCGCATTACTCCGCCCCAGCACTCCGCCTCACCTCGATTTCACAAGCCTCACACAGGCAACCATCGATTCACCCGAACGGTGCTACTCAGTTATGCCTGATCGGGCGACGTAACCTCATGCAGATCATCCGAACGTGATCGTCGATTCGGTGCAGTATCGCCGCGTCCACCCGCTGATCCGGGCAACGAGGAGCGACGATGAGGCCCACCACACGTCCGACGACCCGCGTGTTCGCGGTCCTGCCGGCGACGATCGTGACCGTCGCGGTGCTCGCGCTCGGTGCGGGATCCGCGCCGAATCCTGTCACCGTCAGTCACGACGGTGCGGGAACCGGGGTGGGCGCCGCCGCCCCGGACGTCGGAACCGGCGGCACCGGTCGCGCCGGGGCGGACGGAGCCGGCGGCGCACAGGGCGCGGGCTCGCGCGACGGCGGCGCCGCCGAGCCCGGGACGGCGAGCGCCGCGGAGACCGCCGACGAAACCCCGACCCTGCCGCCGTGCCCGCCGGCGGTGACGGGCGGCGCGACGGCCGGCGACTCGTCCGCAGAATCCTCCGGGGATGCCTCGGCAGCCGTCTCGCCGAGCGGACACGGCGCCGCGTCCGCGGGCGCCACCGCGGGCCCCGGCGGCGCGAGCGCGCAGGCCGAGACGGAGGTCCCCGGCTGCGCTCCGGCACCCGGGCCGCAGCCGACCTCCCCCACACCTGGCGACGCGACGGGCGCGCAGCCGGCCTCCCCGGCGGCGCCCGGTGCGCCGGAGGTCCCGCCGGTCGGCACTCCTCCGATCCCACCCGGCAGCACTGTCCCGCCGGGTAGCACTGTCCCGCCGGGCAGCACCGTCCCACCGGCCGCCACCACCCCGACCCCGCCGGACAGCACCGCGCCGCCGGCCCCCACCGCGCCACCGGCCGCCACCACCCCGACCCCGCCGGACAGCACCGCCCCACCGGCCGCCACCACCCCGACCCCGCCGGACAGCACCACCCCCTTCCCGCCGGCCGTGACAGCCCCCGTCCCGCCGGTCGACGCCGCCCCCGGAGCGGCACCGGAGGGGTGCATCACACCGGCGGTCCCGCCGGTCGCGGAGCCCACCGCTCCCTCTGCAGCCCCGGACACCCCCGCGTTCCCCGGCGCCGCTGCGGCGCCCGCGGCCCTGGAGAGCACCCCATCAGGAGCCGCCACACCGTCGAGCGGTCTCACCTCCGGGAACGCGACCGCAGCGGAGGAGGACGACGCCGGGGACGGCTCGACTGCACCCGACGGTTCGAGCGACGGGCCACCGGACGACACCGGCACCGGCCCCGGCCCCGGCCCCGGCCCCGGCCCCGGCGAGAGCGACACGGCCACCCCCGCGCCCACCACGCCGGCGCCCACCACCCCCGCACCGGCTGAGCCCACACCCGCTGAGCCCACACCCGCTGAGCCCACACCCGCTGAGCCCACACCCGCTGAGCCCACACCCGCTGAGCCCCCACCCGCTGAGCCCACACCGGCCGTGCCCGCGCCCCCGGAGGTGGCCGCGCCGGACCCGTGCGCCCCCGGCACCGTCCCGGCCCCGCCGCAGGCACCGGCCCCGCCGCAGGTACCGATCCCGCCGCCCGGCGCCCCCGTGCCCGGCAGCCCGGCGCCCGGCGCCCCGACGCCGGGAGCACCCGCGGAACCCCCCGTCCCCGCGGGTGAGCAGCTGTACTTCACGAGCGACTACGACGACGGCTTCTCCGACTGGGGCACCTGCCAGTCCGCGGTGATCAACAGTGACTGCCCCACCACGCCCAACCACTACAGCCTCCAGCTGATCGACCGCGACGACCGTCCCGGCGGCGGCAAGGCAGCCCGGTTCGTGGTGAAGCCCGGCGACGAGGCCTCGTTCGGCGGGGAGCGCTCGGAGCTGCGCTCCAGCGGTGACGGCGCGGTGGTGAAGGAGGGGGACGAGCGCTGGTACCAGTGGTCGATGCGGGTCGCCGAGGACTTTCCGCAGCCCGACGGCGTGTGGTTCATCGTCATGCAGTGGCACGCCGGCAGCGGCTCACCACCGCTCGCCATCGATCTCGCGAAGGGCACCGTCGACATCGGCGGTGACGGGGTGACGGCCGAGCGGAAGACGATCGGCCCGATCCGCCGCGGCGAGTGGGTGGACTACACGCTGCACGTGAAGTTCTCCAACAGCGCCGACGAGGGGTTCGTGGAGGCCTGGGAGAACGGGGTGCGGACCGTCCCGCTGACGAAGCGCCGCACGATGACCAGTAAGAGCAACTACCTCAAGCAGGGGATCTACCGCGACAGCTCCGACACGACGGCGGTGGTCGACTTCGACGACTTCCGCGTCTCGGGCCCACCCGGGCAGGGCCCGGTGCAGCCGAAGCTGCGCGCGCTGACCGGCCCCGTCACGGAGGCGGCAGACGGCCTCCTGGGACCGGCGGTCGGCGCCGCGGACGGCGTGCTCGAGGGCCTGCTGCGCTGATTCCGGGCTGACTCCGGGCGGGCGGCACCGGTCCGGCCCGGTGTCGCCCGCCCCGGCATCCGTGCCGTTCGCGCAGCCCGGGGATGAGGTCAGGTCAACGCGACCGCGTCGCGGGTGCGGCCGACCCGCCAGGAGTCGAAGTACACGACACCGGGCGCGGTGATGTCCCCGTTGCGGTAGTAGCCCGTCTTGAGGTAGCTCTCCGCGTCCTCACCCTTCTCGGCGGGATACATGGTGCCCCCCGGGGGCGAGTACCGCTCGAGAACCGGGGTGCCGTTCTGCCACACCTCGACGTAGCCCTTTCGGGGATCGGGGGAGAACGCGATGTGCACGACCCAGTCCGACCACTGCCCCGGCACGGCTGGGGCGAGCTCCTTCACGAAGGGCTGCTCCTCGTCGGGATGGCCCGCCCCGCCCGCGAGGAGGTACGCGCCCCGCTCGACGTTGAGCGACACCGGCGGCGAGCCGTCCACCCGGGACTTCCACTGCGTGATGACCTGCCACTCATCGTTCACCGGGAAGTCCGACGCGAGCATCGTCGAGAAACCGAACCAGAGATCGTCACCGTCGCGGATGTCGGAGATGTTCGGCTCGATCTCGGCACGCGGGTCGCAGCAGGCGCCGTCCTTGTCGTCGGTCTCCCCCGTCGGGATGGAGATCTTCACCGCGTAGCGGCCCTCCCGGACGAACTGGGGGTCGCTCACGATCTCGGGTTCCGAGCCACCGCGGGTGACGTTCCACGGGGTGTCCTTGAACTGGGAGAGGTCGCCGGTCTCGAGATCGCCCGACCACATGAGATCCGGGCCCTCGGGGCGCGGTGGGAGCGGCCCGCTCGGCTCGTCCTGGCCGGTGCCACAGGCCGTGGCGATCAGCGCCGCCGCGAGCACGGCCGGCAGCAGGATGCGGCTGTGGCGGCTGTGGCGGCTGTGCCGGGTGGGCTGCCGGGCGGGCTGCCCGGTGGGATGTCGCACGACGGTCTCCTTGGTCCCCTGGGGATCGGATGGCTCACGATGTTCAACGCCGATGATCATGACGACGTTTCGGGTCGGCCCGGTACGGGCCCGGCGGGCCCGGGCGGACCGCCCCGGTAACCTCGCCGACCATGGCTGCGACGGCGTCGACCCTGATGGTCCTGGGCTGGCACAACGTCGAGGGGAGCTGGTGTTTTCCCGCACCCCCGGGCGTGGGGGCGCGCGGGCTCGCCCGGCAGCTGAACCTCCTGCGCCGGGTGACGAACATCGTGCCGCTGCGGCAGGCCCTGCGCGATCTGCGGGAGGGCAGGCCGCTGCCCCCGCGCGCGCTGGCCGTGACGTTCGACGACGGCTACGCCGACAACCTCACGATCGCGGGCCCCCTGCTGCGCCGCCTCGGCATCCCGGCCACGTGCTTCCTCGTGCCGGGCATCCTCGACGGCGACGTGGTGCCGTGGTGGGAGCGCCTCGGCTGGGCGTTCGCGCGATCCCGCGCCACGCGGCTGGAGTGGGAGGGCCGCTCGTGGGAGCTGCCCGGTGGGGGCAACCGCGCGGCGTTCAAGGAGGTCTCGGCGCTGCTGAAGCTCCGGGACCGCGCCGCCCGCGAGTCGGCGGTGGACGCGCTCGAGGCGCTGCTGGAGCCCTCCGGCGAGTACCGCCACCGCGAGCAGTTCCTGGACTGGGAGGGCGCCCGGCGCCTCGGCGAGTACATGGACCTGGGCTCGCACACGATGTGGCACTGCATCCTGTCCCAGGAGTCGCCCCAGGCGCAGAAGGACGATCTCGTGCAGGCCCGCGAGCAGCTCTCGCAGCGGCTCGGCGGCGACTTCGACGTCCTGGCCTACCCGAACGGCACGCGGGCGGACTACGACGAGACGACGATGGCGGGCTGCGCGGCGGCAGGCTACGAGTTCGCGGTGACGACCCGGGGCGGCTGGAACCGCTCCGACACACCCTGCTACGAGATCCGCCGCTGGGTGATCAACCCCGAGCGGGGCGAGGTGGACCTGGCGAAGATCCTGCGGGACCGGGTGCGCCGAGCGGCCCGACCGGGTTACCAGCCCAGCCCCACGTAGCCCTTCCGGCCCCGCCGCGCCGCGGCGTCCGGGAGCCGGACGAGATCGATCACCGGGCGCTCCCCCGCCGCCTCCAGCGCGGCGAGGACGGCCGGCTCCGTCGTGCCGACGACGAGGACCTCGGCGTGCGCGAGCACCTCGTCGACCGAGTCGGTGAGCAGCTCCTGCAGGTGCGGCAGGTGACGTTCGATGTACTCCCGGTTCGCGCCCACGAGCTGCGACAGCGCGACGTGGGCATCGTAGATCTTGACCGAGTAGCCCTTGCCGACGAGGCGCTCGCACAGCTCCACCAGCGGGCTCTCCCGCAGGTCGTCGGTGCCGGGCTTGAACGACAGGCCGAAGATGCCGACGTTGCGCCGGTCCGTGGCCGCGACCAGCTCGAACGCGCGCTTGAGGTGCTCCTCGTTGGAGGGCAGCACGTGCGAGAGCAGCGGCACCGAGACGTCCGCACGGTGGGCGGCGTAGACCAGCCCGCGCAGGTCCTTCGGCAGGCAGGAACCGCCGAAGGCGAACCCCGGCTTGAGGTAGGCACGGCTGACGTTGAGCTTGGTGTCGGAGAGGAAGATCTCCATGACGGCGTGCGAGTCCAGGCCCAGCGCCGCGCTGATCGCACCGATCTCGTTGGCGAAGCCGATCTTCACCGCGTGGTAGCAGTTGTCGGCGTACTTCGTCATCTCCGCGACGCGCAGCGGCACCCGGAACACCGGGCCCGGCAGGCCCTCGTACAGCGCGAGGACCGGGGTGCCGCTGGCGTCGTCGAGCTGGCCGACGACGGTCTTCGGCGGTGCGTGGAAGTCCCGCACGCTCGAACCCTCGCGCAGGAACTCCGGGTTGACCGCGACGCCGAAGCCCTCGCCCGCCGTCGTCCCGGACGCCTTCTCGAGGATCGGGATCAGCAGGTCCTCGCAGGTACCGGGCAGCATCGTCGAGCGGAACACGACGGTGTGCCGCTCCCCCGGCCGCGCCGCGACCTTGTCGCCGATCGCCGAACCGATCTCGTCGGCGACCTTCTCGAGGTAGGCCGTGGAGAGGCTGCCGTTGGACGCGGACGGCGTGCCCACGCAGACCAGGGAGATCTCGGTGCAGGCCACGGCCTCGGCGACGTCCGTGGTGGCGCGCAGCGCTCCTGAGGCGACGACCTCGGCGGTCAGCTCGCCGATCCGTTCCTCCACGACGGGGGCCTTGCCCTCGGCGATGAGCTGGACCTTGCTCGGGTTGACGTCGACGCCGACGACCTCGTGGCCGCGGTCTGCCAGACACGCCGCCGAGACGCAGCCGACGTACCCGAGTCCGAAGACGCTGATCTTCACAGCTGAACCTCTTCCACTGATGACGTGCGGGGAGCGACGGCCGGGGCGGCCGGTGACCGCGCCCTGCCGGTTGCGGTCACCGGCCGGCCAGCTCGAGCAGGAGCTGCTGGTAACGCTCCGCAGTGTGCTCGATACGGAAGTCGTTCTCGGCGCGCGCCCGTCCGGCGCAGCCCAACCGGGACCGCAGCGTAGCGTCGTCGGCCAGGCGGTCGAGGTGCGCGGCGAGGGCGGAGACGTCGCCTGCCGGGAAGATCAGTCCCTCGACCCCGTCGGTCACCATGTCGCGCACGGTGCCGACATCGCTGACGACGACGGGTACCCCGGCGGCCATGGCCTCGATCACCGCGATCGGCGCGCATTCGTAGCGCGAGGTGAGGCAGGCGACGTCGAAGCCGGGCAGCAGGCGTGCGACGTCGCGGCGCAGCCCGGCGAAGTGCACCCGGTCGGCGATGCCCGACGCGGACGCGAGCGCTCGAAGCTCCGCCTCGCGTTCGCCGTCGCCGATACAGATCAGGCGCATCCGGGGATGGGCAGGCGCGAGCTTGGCCATCGCCTCGAGGAGGAACTCGTGGCCCTTCACGTGGGTGAGCCGCGCGACGATGCCGACGGCGAGGTCGTCGGGGTGCAGGCCCAGCGCCGCGCGGGCCTCGGCCCGGGCGGCCTGCGTCGGCGCGGGCGGCAACGGGATGCCGTTCTGCACGACCGTCTCCCGGATCCGGCTCCACGGCCTGCGCCCGACACCCTCCAGATCCCGCAGGTAGCGGCCCTGGCGCTCGCCCACGATCACGAGGGCGTCGGACCAGAACAGGGTGGCGACGTCGTGGCGGGCGAGCAGGCGCCTGCCCGCGAAGGTGAGGTTGTCCATCCCGTGGGGGGCGAGGATGCTCCGGCGCCCGCTCACCCACGCCGCCAACCGTCCGAACGTGACGGCGGCCGCGTGCAGGTGGGTCACCAGCACGACGTCGTCGCGGTGGCGGCGGAACGACCGCAGGAGCCGCGGGACCGTGCGGACGTCGAACCGCCCACCCTTGCCGAGCACCTCGACCGGGAACCCGGCGGCGGCGAACTCCGGGCCCAGGGCGCCGGGTTCCTTGAGCAGGACCAGCCGCGGTGCGACCACGGCCGGGTCGAACGCGCGGAAGAGGTTGAGCAGCAGCACCTCGGCGCCGCCGACCTCCACCTTGTTCATGACCAGCGCGAGCCGCACCGGGGTCATTCGGCGACCACCGCGGCCGGCTCCCGCCCGGCGGTCCGTTCCAGGGCGGCCTCGGCGTTCGCGACCGAGCGCTGGAGGGTGAAGCGGGTCTGGACCCGATCCCGGGCCGCCGCGCCCATCCGCGCCGCGCGCCGCGGGTCCGTCAGCAGGTCCACGTAGTGGCGGGCCAGGCCCTCGGCGTCCCCGACCGGGACCACGTGGCCCGTGACGCCGTCCTCGATCATCTCCGGGATGCCGCCGACCGCGGTGCAGACGGCGGGCCTGCCCACCGCCATCGCCTCCAGCAGCGCCATCGGGAAGCACTCGATCGTGCGCGAGGTGAGCGTGAACACGTCGGCCATCGCGAGGAGGTCGGGCACGTCGGTGCGCGAGCCGGTGAAGACGACGTGCTCGGCGATGCCCAGCGCGCGCGCCCTCTCGACCAGGTCGTCACGCAACGGTCCCCGCCCGATCGCGAGGAACCGCGCCTGCGGCACCTGCTCGATCACGAGCCGGGCGGCGCGGAAGAACGTCTCGTGGTCCTTCTCCGCGCGCAGCACGGCGACCTTCGCGACGACCGGCGTGTCCGGGCCGATCCCCAGCTCCGCCGCGGCGGGCGTGCTCCGGCTGCGCGCCGCGACGTGCGGGAACCGCGCGAGGTCGACGCCGTTCTGGACGACCTGCACCTTCGCGGCGGGATAGCCGAGATCGTCGGTCAGGTAGGGCACCTGGCCGTACGCCACGCCGTAGTAGGCGTCCGTCACCGGATCGAGCAGCCGGTCCGTGACCCGGACGAGCGTGCGCCGCTGTGCCAGGTCTCCGCAGTTGTGCACCCACACCACCGAGCGCGGCACCCGGCAGGCCGCCGCGGCGAGGCGGCCGAGGATCGACGCGTTCGTGCCGCGGACGACCACGACGTCGGGCCGCACCCGACGGACGTGCGCGAGCAGCTCGGCGAACATGAGCGGCGCCGCCCGCTTCGAGCGGCCCAGCGCTCGGGCCGGGATCCCGGCCTCGACCACCGTGTCGAAGAGCCTCCCGGTGCGGCCGAGGCACAGCACGGACGGCGCGAAGCGGGCCGGGTCCATCGCCGGGGCCAGCGTGGCGAGGTGGCGCTCGGCGCCGCCCACGGTCAGGTCAGGGACGATGAACAGCACCCGCAGGGGGCCGTCGGATCGCACAGCGCGCCGCAACACCCGGCGAGGGTATCGACCTGCGACCGGCCCTCCTGCGGAGGTGGCCTACCGTGCATGTCGTGACCAACCGCTCCCCGGGACGCCCACGGCACGTCCTCATCGTCGTGCAGAACCTTCCGGTTCCGCTGGACCGGCGGGTGTGGCTCGAGTGTCAGGCCCTCGTCCGTTCGGGCTACGAGGTGTCGGTGATCTGCCCCAAGGGCCCCGGCGATCCGGCCCTGGACACGATCGAGGGCGTCCACCTCTACAAGTACAAGCCCGCCCCGGAGGCCGTCGGCCTGCTCGGGTTCGTCTGGGAGTTCGCCTACAGCTGGGTGCGCACCGCCGCGCTCAGCCTGCGCGTCCGGCGCCGCCGGCGCTTCGACGTCCTGCAGGCCTGCAACCCACCGGACACCTACTGGCTGCTCGCGCTGCTGTGGAGATCCCGGGGCGTGCGCTTCGTCTTCGACCACCACGACCTGAACCCCGACCTGTACCTGTCCCGGTTCGGTACGCCGACGGGCGTTGGCGGGCGGCTGCAGCTGGGCGGCCTGCTCTGGCTGGAGCGCCGCACCTTCGCGGCGGCCGATCGTGTGATCTCCACGAACGAGTCCTACCGGCGGGTCGCCCTCACCCGCGGCGACGTCCCCGCGGAGCGGACGGCCGTCGTGCGCTCGGGGCCGGACACCTCCGCCATGCGCCCGGTCGCCCCGTCCCCCGAGCTGCGGCGCGGTCGCGACCACCTGGTGGCCTACCTGGGCATCATGGGCCCGCAGGACGGCGTGGAGGGCGTCCTGCAGGCGGCGGACCGGATCGTGCGCAAGCACGGTCGCGACGACATCGGGTTCGTCCTGCTCGGGTTCGGGGACTGCCTCGAGGCGCTCCGGCGCCGGTGCACCGAGCTCGGTCTGGACGAGCACGTGCAGTTCACCGGCCGGGTCGGCCCCGAGCAGATCGCCGCCTACCTCTCCACGGCGAGCGTCGGTGTCGGCCCCGATCCCTACAGCCCCCTCAACGACGTCTCCACGATGAACAAGACGATGGAGTACATGGCCTACGCCCTGCCCGTGGTGACCTACCGGCTCACCGAGACGGTCGTGTCCGCCGCGGACTGCGCCGTGTACGTCGAACCGGGCGACGCGGACGCGCTGGGCGACGCGATCGTCGAGCTGATCGACGACCCCGCACGCCGCGCCGACCTCGGCGCCCGCGGGCGCAGGCGGGCCGAGCGCGAGCTGGACTGGGCCCAGCAGGCCGAGACCTACGTCGGCGTCTACGATCGGTTGTTCGGTGTCACCGCCGATCCGGCGCGGGCCCGCCCCACCCCGTCGGGCACCGCCGGTCTCGATCTGAGCGACGACACCGACCTCGCGCGCTTCGCCGCCACACGATCCGTCTGAGGGGGCCGCCCCAATGTTCGCTCGCCGCATCGCCGTCATCGGCACCGGTTACGTCGGGCTCACCACCGGCGCCTGTCTCGCGTCGCTCGGGCACACGGTGAGCTGTGCCGACGTGGACGCGGGGAAGGTCGAGCGCCTCTCCAGGGGGGAGGTCGACATCCTCGAACCCGGCCTGGAGGACCTCGTGTCCGAGGGCCTCGCCGCCGGACGGCTGACGTTCGTGCTCGGCGCGGAGCAGGCACTGTCCGGTCCGGCCGGGCCGGCCGAGGTGGTCTTCTTCTGCCTGCCGACGCCCATGGGCGTCGGGGGGACCGCGGACCTCAGCCTGGTGGAGGAGGTCGCCGAGCAGATCAGCGACTCGCTCGCGCCCCGGTGCGTCGTGGTCAACAAGTCGACCGTCCCGGTCGGCACCGCCCAGCGCATCCAGGAGCTGCTGGGACGCGAGGACCTGAGCGTCGTGAGCAACCCCGAGTTCCTCCGCGAGGGCTCGGCGGTGCACGACTTCCTGCACCCCGACCGCATCGTCGTCGGCTGCGACGAGCAGGACGCCGCCGAGCGGGTCGCGGCGCTGTACTCGAGGCTGGGCGCTCCGACCGTGCTCACCGACGCCGCCAGTGCGGAGCTCGTGAAGTACGCCGCGAACTGCTTCCTCGCGATGAAGATCTCCTACGTGAACGCCCTGGCCGAGCTCTGCGAGCGGCTCGGCGCCGACATCGCGGACGTCACCGAGGGCATGGGCTACGACCGCCGGATCGGCCAGGCGTTCCTCAACCCCGGTCCGGGCTGGGGCGGTTCCTGCCTGCCGAAGGACACCCAGGCCCTCCTCCAGGTCGCCGATTCCGCGGACTTCGAGTTCCGCCTCCTGCGGGCGACGATCGAGACCAACGTGCGGCAGCGGCAGCGGATGGTGGACAAGGTCCGCGTGGCGGTCACGGGGCAGCGCAACGGCTCCCTGTCGCGGGTCCGGCTGGGCCTTCTGGGGATCACCTTCAAGGCGGGCACGGACGACCTGCGGGACTCACCGTCGCTGGCCGTCGCGGCCCTGCTGCGGCAGGCGGGAGCCGAGCTCGTGGCCTACGACCCGGCCGTGCCCGCTGACTCCACGGCTCCCGATCTCGCCGACATCACCGTCGTCGACGATCCGGCACTGGTCGCCAAGGGCGCCGACGCCCTGGTGGTGCTCACCGAGTGGCCAGAGTTCCGCGCGCTGGACTGGCCCGCCCTCGCCACGGTCGCCCGGCGGCCCACGGTGGTCGACACACGCAACCTCCTGGACGCTGACGTGCTGCGACGTGCGGGCTTCACCGTCCACACCCTGGGCCGCCGCTAGCCGGAGCGGTTCGCCGCCAGCAGGTTCACGATCCCGCGTTCACGAGGTCCCGGTAGAGGGCGTCGATCCGCCGCCACGTCTGCTCGACGTCGAAGCTGCGGCGCGCCCGGTCGAGGGCGGCATCGCCCAGCCGGTGGCGCATCCCGGCGTCCGTGACGGCCGTCCACAGCGCCTTCGCCAACGCGTCGACGTCGTCGGGCGGGACGAGCAACGCCGTCCTGCCGTCCTCGACGAGATCCGGGATGCCGCCGACGTCCGTGGCGACGATGCAGAGCCCGCGCGCCATCGCTTCGAGGATCGACATCGGCTGGCCCTCGTTGCGCGACGGGAGGGTGAGCACGTGCGCCCCGGCGTAGAGCTCGCGGACCTCGGCGGGTGAGAGCCACTCACGCACCGTGACGGAGTCGTGCAGGCCAAGGCGGTCGACCTCGGCCCTGGTCCGGGCGATCTCGTCGTTGCCGGCGAGCGTGAGGCGGGCACCGGGCACCTCCTCGGCCACCCGCGCCCACGCTTCCAGCAGCACGTACGTGCCCTTGTCGGGGTGCATCCGGCCCAGATACACCACGTGCACGGGCTCCCCCTCGCACGCACGTGCACCGGGACCCACGATCGGGATCCCGTTGGGCACGGACCGCACCCGGGCGGAGGGCTCGATGCGGCGCAGGCGTTCGGTCCATCCGTCCCCGAGCGCGAGGACCGTGCTCGCCGCCGCCAGCGTGCGGCGGATGTACCAGCGACCTGGTGCGGGCATGCGCCGGTAGAACGCCTCGAAGAGCCCGGCATGGATGTGGAGCACCACCGGTACCCGGCCCACGCGGGCCAGCCACAGCAGGACGGACTTGCGCGCGAAGCTGCCCATCTTGCCGGAGTGCAGGTGCACCAGCGCAGGCCGGCGGGCGACGAGCAACCCGGCGTACCGGACGAGCCCGCGCGCGAAGATCCGCAGCCGGGCGGCGGCGCTGCCGGGGCAGTGGGTCTCGACGAACGTGACGCCCCACTCCCGCCACAGCGGCGTGGCGCGCATCGTCGACACGAACGTCGTCATGCCGCCGGGGGTGCGCTCGCTGGTGGACACCCACACCACCGACCGGCGACTCACCGCTGCGCCACCCATCGCAGGTAGAGCTCCTCGTCCTCGTCCAGGTGCTCGGGCGTCGCGGTGGTCGCCGCAGGGGGCGCGAAGGCGGGCCCGGCCGTGGGCCCGGCGGCCGCGCGCTCCCCCATGCCGACCGCGACACCGGCGAGCAGCCAGGTCAGCGCGTTCGCCACGGACAGGTAGCGCAGATCCACGGTGAGCCCGACGACGACCCACAACGCGGCGATGCTCGCGAAGAGCACCGCGAGCTCGCGCCCGGCGAAGCCACCGGTCCCGTTCTCGAGTGCGCGGATGGAGGCCTTCAGCTTGCGGCCGACGAGGACGAGGATCGTCACCCAGAGGGCGAGCCCGATCAGCCCGAGCTCGACGGCGATTCCGAGCTCGTTGATGTGGGCCTTGATGCCGTACCCGCGGAACCAGGGCACGTCCTGCGACCACTGCTTGTGGTGGTAGGTGTTCACGTCGGCGAAGCGCGCGATGCCCCACCCGACGATCGGGTTCTGCTTCAGGGCCCACCACCCGGTCGCCGCCATGTTCAGCCGGTCCTGGATCTCGTACGACGAGGTGAGCCCGCCGGCGTTCCGGTCGTCGGAGAGCAGGATCGGGTAGGCCGCCACCACGAGCAAGCTGCCGAGCCCGAGCAGCGTCCCGCAGATCGCCCGGATGCGGGGAATGGCCAGCACGCCGATGATCAGGGCGACCACGAACACGGCGTAGACCACCCGGGTGCGGGTGAGGAAGATGGCGTACAGCGACGCGATGACGAGCAGGTAGAGCACCAGTTTCGGCAACGGCCGCGCGCCCCGCTCCTTCGCCATGTAGAGCGCGAGCAGGAAACCCACGACGAGAACGAAGCCGTTCTCCACCGGGTTGCCGAAGACACCGAGTGCCCGGTTGGCCCAGGAGGCGCCCTCGCTGAAATCGGCGACGGTATTCGGCCAGGCCAGCGATTTGGCGTGGAACTGCAGGATACTGTGCCAGACGGAATAGGCGAAAATCGCGATGAACGCCCAGACGAGCACCCGGATGGTGCGTTCGTTGTCGATCACCGAACGACCGACGATGTACAGCACGAACGGGACGACGATCGAGAGCAGGATGAAGTAGTGAACGGGGTTCCCGTCGCCCGCGTGGTACTTGTGCGGGAACACCGCGGAGGCGATCGCCCAGAACAGGAACATCGCCATGACGCCCTCGACGACACCGAACTGCGGCGCTCGGCTGCGATGCCGGCTCAGGGCGACCCCGCCCGCCCCGAGAACGCCGGCGAAGGCGAAGAGATAGGGCTCGGCAGGAAGCGCCTCGATTTTCAGGCCCTGCCGGAAGAACATGGTGACGACCAGCAGGACGATCGCGACGGCGGGGCTGTTCAGCCCGGCGAGCACCAGCGCCGTGCCCACCCCGACGGCCGCGATCCCGAGACCCGGCCCCACCGTGCCGGGCACGATGACGATCGCGGCAGCGAGCAGGACGACCGCGGCGAGCGCGACGCCGGTGATGCGCCCACCCGAGCCGTCGCCGCCGGTGTGGTAGCGCGAGGCGACGAAGCCTCCGTCGGGACCGTCCCACTCCCCCGCCGACGCGGGCCGCTGCTGTGGCAGCGCCGGCGGGGACGTGGTGTCAGGCACGGGCCTCGACCTCGTCGGGCGCCACCGCCACCGCGTGGGCCGGCCCGCCGTTCGTGGCGGCGCGCGGGGAGGACTGGGCGGGTGCGGAGCCGCGGGGCAGCGACGCTCCCTCGGCCGAGCGGCCGAGCACGGCGCCGAGCAGCTGCACGTGCACGCGCTCCAGCCGCTCCCGCGCCTCGACGGCGTCCGCGGACCGGGTGACACCTTCCTCGATGACCAGGATCGTGCGGTCCGCCGAGGCGCAGATGACCTGAGCCTCCGCCGCCTCGATCACCGGAGGGGCGTCGATGACGACGAGGTCGGCCAGCCGGCCCGCCTGCTCGACGACGTCCACGAACCGGTCCGGCGCGAACAGCGAGTAGGGATCGTCGCGGGCCGTACCGGCGGGGAGCACGAGCATCCCCGAGAGTGCGTCGCGCACCACGATCGGCTGCAGCCGCACGCCGGGGCGGCCGGCGAGGAACTCGCCGAGGCCGGGGCGGCCGGGGTAGCCGGGGTGGTGGCGGCCCGGATCGAGGTCCGCCCGGATGAGCAGCGTGCGCTGGCCCTGCTGGGCCCGGTAGAACGCGACGCCCTCGGCGACCTGCGCGGACAGCTTGGCCGAGCGCACTGCCGTGACGGCGAGCGTGGCGGGCTGGCTCATGTCCGAGAGGCTCACGACGTTCGCGAGGCCCTTGAGCTGCTCGGCGCGCTGGGCGGTGCTCGTGTCCGAGCTGCCGCCGCCGACGACGGCGAGGGTGTCCAGGCCGACGCGCTGGCGCACCTCCTGCGGTGAGGTGATGCGGTTCTCGGCACCGGCCAGCGCGAGCGCCGCCGCGATGCCGAGGATCAGCCCGCCGAACAGGGCGAGGACACCGTTGACGATCGGGTCCGGCGTGCTGGACGAGACGGCGGGCGTGAGCTGGAGGTCCTTGAGCTGGCGGCCGACCGCGTCCGTCTGGACCTTGAGGATCTGGTCCTGCAGGGAGTTGATCTGGGTGGCGATCACGGACTTCTCGGCGTCCGGGGTCAGCGGACGCGCCAGCGCCGTCTGCGCGGCCTCGAGCTGGGCGCGCAGCGCCGCGATCGTGGAGTCGGCCCCGGCCTGGATACCGCCGTTGACCTGGTCGCGGAACGTCTGCGCGATCGTCTTCGCGCCGGTGCTGGCCAGCTGCGCGTTGTCGGCGACCGCGTCGATGTAGACGATCGGGCTCGACGCGCCGGTGCGGGCCTCGAAGTCGACGCCCGTGAGGTTCGCCGCCTGGAGCAGCGCATCCTGGGCCGAAGGCTCGTTGATGTACTCGACGTAGCCCTGGGCGAGGACGGCGTCCTCCTCCGCCCGCGCCCCCGAGGAGACGATCAGGGTGGACGTGCCGGTGTACCTGACCGGGGACGCCACGGAGTAGACGACCGCGCCGACCACCGCGATCAGGGTGATCGCGATGACCAACCCGATTCGGCGCCGTACCCGCTCGAGCTGCACCTGCAGCGGACTCATCGGCATTCCTCCACGATTTCTCGTCACGGACGACCCGGGCAGGTGACGCCGACCGCCCCCAAGGTGGCACAGCATAGGCCGCATGGATCTATCGCCGGGCCTCCAGGTCGTGTTACGGCCCGGCGCGGCGTGCGCGCCGGGAGATCCGTTGTCGCGCGGCCCCGAGCATCGACGTGACCGCCTGCCGGTCGAGCATCCGCAGGACGACCAGGTAGAGAACGGCGAACACGACGGTCTCGCCCGCGAGCATCAGGATGCCCGCCAGCGTGGTCCCGTGCTCGACCGACCTGATCAACGCATGATCCGTCACGCCGACCACCGCGGCGGCGGCGACCGCCGCCACGAGCGGGGGCACGAGCCGCTGGAACAGCTCGCGCAGGGTGAACCCCACGACCCGGCGGGCGAGGCCGAGCACGAGGGCGGCGAGCGCGATCTCCGTGGCGGAGATCGCGAGCCCGACCCCGAAGAGCCCGAAGGGCAACGCCAGCAGCACGAGGCCCAACCCGAGGACCAGCTGCGTCGCCGACGCCCAGTTGAGCAGCCGCGAGTGCCCCGTGCCCTTGATCGCCTCGCCCGCCGCCGCCTTGACGGCGATGGCCGCGCCGTAGCCCGCCATCCCGACGAGGAAGACACCGGCCTCGGCCCAGCGCTGCCCGAGCAGCAGGACCACGGACGGCTCGCCGAGCGCGACGATGAATCCGGCCACCGGCGCGGCCGAGATCCACAACCAGCGCAGGGAGCGGAGGAACGCGACCTTGAGGCGATCGGGGTCGCCCGCGAGCCGGGAGAACGCCGGGAACAGGACGTACGAGCCCACCTGGACGACCGCCTGGGCGGGCAGGAGACCCACGCGGCGGCCGTAGCGGAACTGGCCGAGCGCCGCCGTCCCCAGGAACCGCCCGACGATGGCCGCCTGCCCCGCCTCCCGGATCTGCCAGACGACGCTCTGGATGAGCAGGGGGAAGGCGAACCGGGCGAGCTCGCGCCACAACCGGTAGGAGGGCCTGCCCCGCCCCGGCCGCCACCGGCCCAACGCCCACGTGCCGATCAGCCACAGCGCCATCGACACGTAGTTGCCGATCGCGAGCGACCACACGCCGAACCCGGCCGCCGCGAGCGCCACGGCGACGACACCGAACCCGAGCGAACGCAGCGGGTCGACGATCAGCCGCCGCTTGAAGTTGAACTCCCGCTGGAGCAGGCCGTCCGGGACGTTCGTCAGCGCCTGCATGAGCAGCATCCCCGACGTGACGGCCGCGATCTCGGCCGCGAGCGGGTCCCGGAACAGCAGCCCGACGAGCGGCGCGGCGGCGAGGGCGGCGAGGCTCATCAGCACGCCGGTCCCCGCCGTGGCCCAGAAGACCGTGGCGGCCGCGTCCTCGACGTCGGTCGGCCGCTGGATCAGGGCACCCTTCATGCCCCCCTCGGCGAACATGACCAGGAACCCGGTGAGGATCGTCCCGGCCGCGTAGACGCCGACCTCCTGCGGGCTGAGCAGGCGGGCGAGCAGGAGCGTCGTGACCAGCGACGTCGCCTGGACGAGGACGAGGGTGACGCTCGAGATCGCCGCGCCGCGTCGCAGCGTGCCGCCGAGGGGCGCCACCTCGGGGCGAGCATCGCGGTCCGCGCTCTCGCGTCCGCTCCCGCCCCGCGCGGTGGCGGGATCCGGGGTCGCGGCGCCGACCACGTACCCGACAGCGCCCCTGCGGTCGTCGCGAGCTGCGTCCTGATCAGACATGCATCCCTTAGTCCAACGAGTCCTGCGTGCCTCTCCACGCCGCACGCGGGCACAGGCCGGATCCGCGCCCGGTATCTCGACCGGGCCGGAGCGTACTCGCCGCCGGAGCCCGGTCCTCACGGCCAGTGCTCCTGCCGGCACGCCGCGTGCGTTAGGCAGGATGGCAGCATGGCAGAGGTCCCGGGCGCCGCGACGCAGGCCCTCCAGGCACACTCCCGGCCCGCACCGCACCGCCGGGTCGGCCTCCTCCACCCCGGCCAGATGGGCGCGGCCATCGCGGCAGCGGTCCTCGACAACCCCGGCACCGAGGTCTCCTGGTGTCCCGACGGTCGCAGCCCCGCGACGGCGGAGCGGGCGGACGCGACGGGCCTGCGGCGGGTGGACACCCTGGCCGAGCTCCTCGCCACCTCGGACATCGTCCTCGCGATCTGCCCGCCCGCAGCGGCGGCCGACCTGGCCGGGCTGGTCGCCGACACCGGCTTCGCCGGCCTGTACGCGGACCTGAACGCGGTCAGCACCCGGCGGCTCGCGGCCATCGCCGAGCGGATCGAGGCCGCCGGAGCCCGCTTCGTGGACGGGTCGATCATCGGCCCGCCGCCCGGACCGGGACGGCCGGCACGCGTGTACCTCTCCGGGGCGGGCCCGGACGTGCGTGCGGTGGCGGGCCTGTTCGGGCCGTCCCCGGTCCAGGTCGTGGAGCTGTCGGAACGCCTCGGATCGGCGAGCGCGCTGAAGATGGCGTTCGGCGGCTTCCAGAAGGCGACGCGTGCCCTGGCGGCGGTCGCCCACGCCCTGGCCGCCGAGCACGGCGTCGGCGACGCACTGCTCGCCGAGGGTGCGCTCATGGCCGGTGCGCCCCTCGCGGAGCTGGACTACGTGCCGAGTGTCGCGGCCCGCGCGTGGCGGTGGGCCCCCGAGATGGACGAGGTGGCCGACGAGCTGGCGCTCGTCGGGCTACCCACCGATCTCGCCCGCGCCGCCGCCGCCGTCCTCGGCCGCTGGGCTCCGGACCGCGACCGCTGGGACATCGGGGTCGGCGAGGCCCTCGAGCACCTGCGGGACACCGAGCACCTGCGGGACACCGAGCACCTGCAGGACACCGAGCACCTGCCGGACACCGCCCGCTCGCCCGGACACCTCAGTGCATGACGAGCCCGACGCCGATGGCCGTCAGCATCACGACCAGTGCCCCGATCATGATCACGTCCAGCAGCATGTCGAGGCGGCTGTCCGGACGTGGACGTGATCGGTCGCTGCTCATGATCGCTCAGGACCTCCGGCCACGGCTGCGTGGCGCGACGGGGCGGGGCTGCTCGACGGCGGAGCCGCCGTCACGACCGACTGGAGTCCCGCGCGGACGAGGAAGGCCGTCCACAGCGTGAAGCCCAGCATCTTCGAGCCGTCCTCGATGTAGTGGTAGTTCGGGAAGGTGTGCGCGTCGAGGAACACGTCGGCCAGCACGGAGGTCGAGAGGAACACGCCGGCGGCCGCGACGAGGCCGATGTTGTCCGCGACGGCGCGCCGCCCCCACGTCCACACGATCAGCGCGAGCATCGCGGCGTAGATCGGGTAGACGACGTAGTCCTCGATGCCGAGAAGGCGCGGGTAGAGGGACTCGTGGAACTGGAGGAAGTCGTCGAGGACCAGCAGGCCCGTGAACAGCCCGACGGCGAGCAGGAACCGGCGGGGCTCGCGGCCGCCCCCGAGCATGCGCACCGCCAGGGCGGCGAACAGCACGCTGCCCACCCCGAACATCGTGATGAGCACCGTGATGTGCGCCTGCCAGCCGATGTAGCGCGACACCTCGAGCGTTTCGGCGGGCTCCTTGCTGAAGAAGGAGAAGGGCCTGCCCTCGTGCGTGGCCAGCACCGCGAACGCACCGAGGACGGCGAGGATCGCCACACACGCACCGACGATGAGCCAGAGCTGACTGCCCGGCCCGCCTCGCCATGCCCAAATGCTCGATGTGGCACGCCGAGCCGACATGCTTCCCTCACCGCCTCGGAGTCGCCGTCAGGGATCGCGGCCGGCCGGTGTCAGGGAGGCAGTGTCGGGGAGACAACAGCTCGGCGAACGGCCGACGAACGCCCAATGTCGGCTCAGTGTCGCAGAACCCCTCCGACGCGAAACGCCGGCCCGCGGTCACCTTCGAGTGAACCGCGGACCGGCGTCGGTCACGCTCGGGAGCGACGGCAGATGCCGCCCCGGCTCAGCGGACGAGGTCGAGCGCGCCCCGCTCGGCCAGGCTGAGCACCTCGCGACGAGCCGCCCGGGGGTCGCCCCCCGCCTCGGCCAGCACCACGGCCAGCAGCTCGGCCAGGGTCCGCTTCCCGTCCGCCGCACGCAGCGCGGCGAACTGGAGGGGCGTGATCCCGAAGGGCTGACGACCGTAGATGCGGGCCTGCAGCGACTCCTCCCAGCCGCGGGTGTAGATGTGCTCGACGGTGTCCAGGCGCCGCGAGAGCGCCGGGATCGCCGCGTCGAGATCCGCATCCGACGTCGTCAGCCCCGCCATCGTCGCGATGCGCAGCGGCTCGGTCCCGGGGTCCTCACCGAGGGGGTCGGACCCGAAGTCGTTGAACTTCAGGTAAAGGTTCACCGCCGTGGCGCCGCGGCGGCGGAGGTGCCAGGTGGCCGAGCCCGGGAAGAGCAGGACGTCCCGGTCGTGGTCGTTGAGCTCGACCTCGCGTGCCGCCTTGAGGGCCACGTCGGGGTGCTCGTCGGGCTGGAGGCTGCGGGCGAGCTCGGCGGCGGAGTTGAACGGGTTGGGCTTGACGTGGTCGTGCGGGTAGAGCACGAGCGTCGACTCCTCGGGGATCCGGATCGACAGCCCGACGGAGACCTGCGACGGGTAGCGGTCCTTGTGCGCCGTCGGCTCGGGCTTCGCGTCCGCCTCGTAGGCCTTGATGTGGCGCTCGGAGAGCACCATCGTCGAGCGGTTCAGACCCGCGACCTCGGCCACCACGTCGTACAGCTCAGTGGGGTAGTCCACGTCGTCCGGGAACTCGAGGAGCGCCTGCTCCTTGTCGCCCAGGCCTTTCAGCTCGCCGATGCGGTGCTTCTCCAGCTCGGCGACGAAGTCCAGCAGGTACTCGTGGAACTCCTGCGACACACCTTCCCGCACGTGGACGTAGCCCTGCTCCTGATACAGCCCGGCATAGTCCGCGGGGGCGAAGTCGAAAACCTTCATCAGCTGCGGTTCTCCCGTCGTTCGCGTTCACGTGGTCGACGACATGTCGCCTCGCGACATCCGCGACATCATCCGCGACATCGTCGTCGTGATTGCAGCCGTCGAAGCGGCGGGTCACGTGAGGCGGCGCCTCGACTCGCCTGAGTGTCGCACGACGGAGAGGCCGGACGGCACGGCCCCTCACCTCGCCGGTGGAACCCGTGGCAGCGTTACGGTCGGGGCCGGTAACACCGTGCATCGGGAGGCGACAGTCCGGGTGCTGGCTAGTATGCCGCGACCTGAGATATCGGGGGAAGTGCAGATGACATCGCACACAACAGCCGGGCGGGCCGCTCCCACCAGGCCGGGTAAAGAATTTGCAGGCGTCGCGTTCTCGGCATGGGCCGCAGCGTTCGCGGTGGGCGTGCTGATCCACGAACTCCAGTTCATCCAGCCGCCGTTCGCGTTCAACACCCTGATCGTCACCACGGCGTTCGCGGTGCTGCTGCGCCCCTCGGCGGTCTGGCGCGTCATCCTGCTGCTGGCGCTGCTGGTCGTGGAACTGCTGGTCGTCCTGCCCAACCCGCAGAACCACCTGATGTTCATCGGCGTGGTGGGCGCGACGATCGTGCCGTGGTGGCTCTGGCTGCGGTGGCGCGCGCCCGAGCAGGCCGGCAGCCCGGCCGTCATGTACGAGCGCGTGGCGCCGTACCTGCGGCTCGGCTTCATCCTCATGTGGTACTTCGCCGCGTTCGCGAAGATGAACACGGGCTTCGAGAACGCCGCCTCGACGTGCTCGGTGTGGATCCTCGAGCTGATCCCCGGGGTCACCGTGCCCACCCTGCTGGTGCCCGCGGTGATCCTCGGCACACAGGCGCTGGAGCTGACCGTCCCCACCCTGCTGCTGTTCCACCGCACCCGTTGGCTCGCGATCATCCTCGGGTTCGGCTTCCACCTCGTCTCCGCTCTGGCGGGCCACTCCGCGTTCTCCGGGTTCGGCTGGAGCTTCTACCTGCTGTTCCTGCCGCCCGTGGTGCTGGCCCGCGCGGTGGTGCTCGCCCGCCGCTCCCTGCCGGAGATCGCGCGGCGCGCCGTCGCCGTCGTCGTGGCGCACAGCCCGGCGGCGGTCGTCACGTTCGCCGCGCTGTGGATGGCGGCCGCGGCGATCATCCCGGTCGCCTACGACCGGCCGTGGATGCTGCGGCGGTGGGGCGCCTGCCTGCTGTGCGTGCTGTGGATGGGTCTCACGGGCGCGCTGCTCGTGCGGCTGCGCCGGCACTGGCTCCCGCACCCGCCGACGGCCGTGCCGCCCGGCCCGCGCGCGAGCCTGCGCGTGCGCAACGGCCTGTTCCTGCTCGGCTTCGTCGCGCTGCTGGCCACCGCGGCCATGCCGTACCTGGGCCTCAAGACCCGTGCCGCGTTCACGATGTACTCGAACGTGCGCACCGAACCCGGCCACTGGAACCACCTGCTGATCCCGGAGGCGGTCCGCATCTTCCACTGGCAGGACGGGGACTTCGTCCTCCTCGGATCGGACGACCCGCTGCTCGCGCAGGAGTTCGCCGAGCAGGACGCCGAGCACACCGTCCTGCTCTCCGCGCGGCGGATCGCGGCGGACCACCCGACGGCCACCGTGCGCTACCTGCTCGACGGCGTCGAGCACGAGTCGGTCGTGTCGGCCGACCCGGTGCTGGGCCAGCCCATCTCCGCCGAGCAGGACTGGTTCGGGGCCATGCGCCCGTTCGTCGAGGGCAACACCTGCCAGCACTGACCCCGGCACGTGATGCCAGCATGGAGGCCAGCACCAGACCGGCACAGCAGCCGGCACAGCAGCCGGCACCGACCGTAGGCCGTTTGCCGCAGGGCCGCTCCCCTATCATCACCCTGGCCTCGCGGCGGACCCCGACCCGAACAGAGGATGATCTGGTTTGTCCACAGAGACAGCCGCCGGCACCGGGTCGAAGCGCCCGCGCTCGGCAGACCTGCATCCCGGCCCCGGCTTCCGGGTCCGGCTCGACTTCCCCCGGCTTCCCGCCGAGGTGGTCGCGGCGTTGTCCGAGTTCGCCACGCCCGACATCTCGGACCTGCTCAACCGGCTCTACGCGATCGACTCGGAGATCCGCTGCCTGAGCGGCGGGCCCGTCTGCGGGCTGGCGTGCACGGTGCGCACCTTCCCCGGCGACAACCTGATGGTGCACAAGTCGCTCGACGTCGCGCACCCCGGTGACGTGGTCGTGGTCGGGGCCAGCGGCGGGCGGTCCAGCGCGGTGTGCGGAGACCTGGTGGCGACCAAGGCCAAGCACCGCGGCATCGCGGGCTTCGTCATCGACGGCCTGATCCGGGACCTGCCGGGCATCCACCCGCTCGACTTCCCGATGTACGCGCGCGGCACCACTCCCACCGGCCCGCTGCACCGCGGCCCTGGCGAGATCAACTTCCCGGTGGCCTGCGGCGGCGTCGTCGTGAACCCCGGCGACGTCGTCGTCGCCGACGAGGCCGGCATCGTGGTCGTCCCGCAGCAGGTGGCGCACGAGCTCGTGGGCAGGCTGCGGGCGCAGGCCGACGGCATGGCCGAGTACCTCGACGCGGTCAAGCGCGGCGAGTTCAGCAACGCGTGGGTCGACAAGCAGCTGGAGGAGCAGGGCTGCCCGATCGAGTCGGACCTGCCGGTGCTGGAGGCGGCGCTGGCCGACATCCATCCCGAACAGGGCTCCGCCGACCGGACAGCCGCCGGGGAGGCCTGAGATGCGGCCCGAGACGCCCTCCGGGGCACCGCGCGACCGGCCGGTCGGTGCGCTTCCCCCCGTGCTCCACACGCGCGCCGCAGCGCAGCTCACCCGCTCGATCATCCGGCGCAGGCTCTCCGCCGACCGGCGCGGCGAGCGGCGGCACCACACCGCCTACTACCGGCAGCTGTGGACGGCGGCCGCCGCCCATGTCGACGCGCCGATCCGGGCGGTCGAGGACGGCTACCTCGAGATCACCCTCGCAACCCTCACCGTGCGGGTCCGGGGAACGCACTGCTCGATCGACGACCGCGACGCGCTGCAGCGTGCGGGTGACAAGGTCCTGGTGCACCGGCTGCTGGCGCAGGCCGGCCTGCCCGCGCCCGAGCACCTCGTGTTCACCCTGCCGGACCTGCACCGCGCCCGCCGGTTCCTCGCCGAGGCCCCCGCCGCGTGCGTGGTCAAGCCCGGCCAGGACAGCGCCGCCGGAGCGGGCGTCACGACCGGCGTGCGCACCGACGCGGACCTCGCCTCCGCGGCCGCGGTGGCCGCCGAGGCGGCGGCGCGGACCGCGCGCATCGACCGCTCGGGTAACCCGCTCGCGGTCATGGCGACGATGTACGGCCAGCTCCCGAAGGTCCCGCTGCTCATCGAGCGCCAGGTCCCCGGGGCCAACTACCGGCTGCTGTTCCTCGACGGTGAGCTGGTCGACGCCATCCGGCGCGGCGTTCCCAGCGTCGTCGGGGACGGGCTCAGCACGGTGGCGGAGCTGCTCAAGGAGCACAACGAGCAACGGCTGCGCGAAGGCGGGGTCCGGGGGCAGCTGCTGGTGAGCCAGGACCTGGACTGCCGGCGAACGCTCGCCGAGCAGGGCCTGACGCTGTCGTCGGTGCCCGCCGCGGGCGCCGCGGTGCGCATCAAGACCACCATCAACCAGACGGCGGCCGACACGAACTCCCCCGCCGCCGACGAGCTCGACAGCTCGATCATCGCGGACGCGGCGCAGGCGGCGAGGATCGTCGGGGTGCGCTGGGCGGGGGTCGACGTGCTGACACCGGACCCGAGCGTCCCGCTGGCCGAGTCCGGTGGCCGGATCCTCGAGGTCAACACGACACCGGGACTCGCGATGCACCATCACGGCAAGCCCGGTCAGGTCGAACCGGCGAAGGTGCTGCTCGAGCGGCTGTGCGAGTCGGTGCGATGACGGCCCGTCCCCCGGTCGTCATCGCGGGCGGCGCCGCGAACGCCCTGTCCATCGCGCGCAGCCTGGGCGCGCTCGGCGTGCGCGTCCACGGCCTCGGGCTACCGGCCTCGGTGAACGCCTCCCGCTTCGTCGAGCCGCTCCCGGTGGGCGCAGGCGACCCGGAGCAGTCCTGGCCGGAGTTCCTCCTCGGGCCGCAGGCCGAGGCGCTGCGGGGAGCCGTCCTGCTCGCCGGAAGCGACGCCGGCATCACCGTGCTCGCGCGCCACCGCGAGCGGCTCCTCGCACGCTTCCGCCTCGACCTGTCCGAGGTCGACGCCCAGCTCGCCATGCTCGACAAACTCACGACCTACAAGCTCGCGGTGGCCGCGGGCGTGCCCACCCCGCGGTTCTGGGAGGTCGAGAGCGCCGAGGACCTGGCGCGCCACCAGGACGAGTACGTCTATCCGCTCATCGTCAAGCCGCTGCTGTCGCACCGGTACCAGGCGGTGTTCCCGGACAAGTTCCGGGTGGTGGCGAACCTGCAGGAGCTGCGCACCGCGTTCGCCGACGTCCGTGCGGCCGGGCTCGCCGTCATGCTCGTCGAGCAGATCCCGGGGCCGGACTCGCGGCTCGTGAGCTACTACACCTACATCGACGAGACCGGCCGGCACACGTTCGACTTCACGAAGCGGGTGCTGCGGCGCTATCCGCCCGGCATGGGCCTGACGTGCCACCACGTCACGGACTGGAACCCGGCGGTGCGCGACGTCTCGCTGCAGCTGTTCAAGCACGTCGGGCTGCGCGGGCTCGGGAACGCCGAGTTCAAGCTGGACCGCCGCGACGGCCTGCTCAAGCTCATCGAGTGCAACGCCCGGTTCACCGATGCGAACGTCCTGGTGGCGGCGGCGGGCCTGGATCTCGCGCGCTACGTCTACTTCCGGGCGATCGGCACGCCGCAGGAGCTGCCCTCGCACTACGTCCGGGGCCTGCGGATGATCTACCTGTCCAACGACTTCCGCTCGTTCCGCCTGCTCCGCAGGCGGGGTGAGCTGACGTTCGGCGCCTGGCTGGGCAGTCAGTTCCACCGCCAGACCTTTCCCTTCCTGCGCCTCGACGATCCCCTGCCCGCGCTCTCGCGGGCGGCCACCCGACTGGCCACCTTCGCCCGGGCCCGCCTGCCGCGCCGGTGACCTCCGGCGTGGCGGGCGGGACCCCGGCTCACATGCTGCAGGTGCCGTCGAGCTCGACGTGGCGGAAGCCGCCGAAGAGCATGAGGGCCTCGGAGACCGGCCCACCGAGGTGGGGATCCTGCGCGATCGGGTGGGCGGCCATCCGGTCACCGTCGAGCTGGTAGAACAGGCCGTCCTGCGGGTGCTTCGCCGCCAGCCGCCGCGCCTCGGCGAGCGGGAACTCGTCGTCGTCCACGTGCTCAAGGAGCTCCCCGATGCCGGAGTCGGCGTCCGGGGTGGAGACGAAGTGGACGCGCCCGTCCTGGAGGTGGAAGACCCGGACCGCCTCGGGGATCACCAGGTGGTTCCAGCGGCCGGGCTCGGTGCGCAGGCTGCTCCAGTCCGCGAAGGAGTAGTGCGTCTTCAACCCGACGTAGGGGCTGATCGAGTTCAGCACCAGCAGCGCGAGCCCGACGACGAGCACGACGCTGCGCACCCGAAGGCCCGAGCGCCACCCGGCGTTGGCCCGCCGCCACTGGGGCAGGTGCGTCCACAGCGCCCAGCACCACAGCAGCAGCCAGATCAGCCCGAGCAGCGCAGGCGGCCGCTGGTGCAGGAAGCTGGACACCGCGTGCGGGGCGATCGACATGACGGTGAGCCCGAGGGCGAACCCCATGCTCAGCAGGACCCAGAGCAGCGGGGAACGCCGGATCGCCCCGAGCCGCCGCCAGCCGTAGCGCAGGACCCGCCCGCGCAGCATGACCGCGACCCGCGCCACGGTGCTCGTCGGCAGGAACAGCACGAGGAAGGTCCACATCGCGCTGCCGAGGGCGGGATCGCCACCGACGATGAGGAAGATGCAGTAGCCAAGGCCCAGCGTGACACCGGCGGGCCGCGTGCGGCGGAACAGCAGCAGCGTGGGGATCGCCCAGGCGACCACCAGCATCAGCACCGCGACGGCACCGTAGGTCTGCGACGGCAGCGTGACGAACGGGATCTCGTCGATCAGCTTGGGGGCGCAGCTGCCGAGGGTGTCGAGGAAGCCGGTGTTGAGCCGCGCGGTCGCCGCGGTGAACGCGGCGACGAGGAAGGCGCACCGCAGGAACGGGGCCACGCGGTCGAAGACGGCCGCGGGATCGCGGGCGACCGACGGCGACCGCAGGACGAGGACGGACCACCAGACCACGACCACCACGCCGCTGAGGGCGATGAGCAGCTGGTCGTTGTAGGGCTGGGGCAGCTCGCTCACGAACTCGAGGAGCGCCGCGACCAGCAGCAGGACGGTCCGCCAGACCGCGGACGGGCGCAGCAGCACGGCGAGCGCGGCGAGGCCCGCGAGCAGGTGCGTGGACCACGGGCGCTCGACCGCGGCCCACTCGTGCAGGAGCACCGCCAGGGCGAGCGACACGCCCCACATCGCGAAGGCGACACCGGAGTAGCTGTGCGCGACCGGGCGGGGAGCGGTCCGCTGCTGCGGAAGGGCGAGGGCGTCGTCCTCTCCCCGCTGCAACCGGCCCCCGGCGTCGGTGGAGCCCGCCGAATCGCGCGTCATCTCGCCCCCTGGCTGCGGTCGTATCGCGCAGCCGTTCGAGCCTCGTCGAGTCGGGTGCGCCGGTGATGTCGACTACTTGTCGCCGCCGCGAGGAATCCGTTACCGCCCCTCCGGCCGCGCGTTGCAGGCTCACCGGACCGGGTGATCCGGGCCGGGTGCCGGGGCGGTCAGGAGTGCACGGGGGTCTGGCCGTTCATCCGGGTCGGGAACCGTGCCGGAACGCGTGGCACGGGGGTGATCGGGGCCGTGACGAAATGCAGGGAGCCGCCCATCAGCTCGTCGTCGGCCCCCAGCACGCAGCGACCCGAGTCCGCGAGGCAGGCGATCGCCTCCGCCTTGCGACCGTCGAGCACGAGCAGCGGCGCGGACGCCGAGGCCGGGGTGAGCGTCGCCCGGTCGCCGGTCATGGCGACGGAACCGGGCACGTAGACGGCGCCGTCGAAGGGGCCCTCGTCGCCCGCCTCCCACGCGGACGTCGCCAGCAGCATCCCGCCGGGAAGGATCTTGACGTCGGAGATGTCGCGGGCGTCCTGCGTCGGGTACGGGGCGGTCACCTCCATCCGGGCCACCTCCCCGAACCCCAGCGAGTCCATGTCGAACGGCGCGGCGTAGAGCGTCGCCGGCCGCTGCTCCTGCCCGCGGTCCGCCCAGACCGCGAGCATCCGCTCGCCCACGGCGGCGAGCGCGAAACCCTCCAGCTTGGGGTCGCCGCCGGGGTCCGGCACGTCGAACGTCCCGGTCACGGTCGCACCGTCACGACCGAGCGTGATCACGTTGCCGCGCCCCGCGCTCGTCAGGGTGACGTAGCTGCCCGGACGGCGCGGCACCGCGTCGATCGCCTCGATGTCCTCCGGGAGGTCGCCGTGCCACGCGACGGGCACGACCTCCGGGGTCCGGCCCGGGCGGAACGTCACCGTCGCGACCCGGTTCTCGCCCTGCTTCTTGTTGTCGCGCACGATGAGCGCCGTGACGTGGTCCGGGCCGGCCGTCATCAGGGCCGCGCCGCTGACGTTGGTGTCCATGCCCTCGCCGAGGTGGTACCAGGAGTCGGCCGGCACGGTCGCCGACCGTTGCACCGGCCCGCCGGTCTCGCCCCCGATGCTCAACGCCACGGCGACGCCGACGGCCATCGCGGCGGCCAGGGGTCCAGGCATGGTCACACTCCGTTCCTCGGTCGGGCCACGCTAGCCCGCGCCGGGATCCCTGATGGGGGAATCGCGATCTTTGCCCCGATCGTGGGGCAACCTCAGCGTCGATCAGCGCGTCGATCCGCGCCGATCAGCGCGCCGATCAGAGCCCGATCAGGCAGCCGACAGCCAGGGCTCCCACGCCGGGAGCGGCTCGACGGCCAGCACCATGATCCCGCCGGCCCGGTGGGGCGCGCGGGGCGGCGTGTCCAGCGTCCAGCCGAGCTCGCAGAGCAGCCGGTCCGCCTTCCTCGAGTTGCACACCCGGCAGGCGGCGACGCAGTTCTCCCAGCTGTGGGTGCCGCCCCGGCTGCGGGGGATCACGTGGTCGATCGTGTCGGCGCGCTTGCCGCAGTACGCGCAGCGACGGCCGTCACGGCGCAGCACACCCGTTCGGGTCATGGGGACGCTCGCCCGGTAGGGGACGCGGACGTAGCGGGACAGGCGCATCACCGACGGCGCGGGGACGGTGAGCGACTCGGAGTGGAAGGCGCCCTCCAGGGCCACCTCGATGCACTCGGCCTTGCCGGTGAGCATGAGCACGACGGCGCGTTTCGCGGTGACGACCGCCAGCGGCTCGAAGGTCGCGTTGAGCAACAGGACCCTTGACCCCGTCAGGACCGCACCCGGGCTCGGCGCGATCCCCGGCGCCTCCCCTGGCTCGGGGTCGGCACCGGTGGGGTCGGGTTGTCGTTCG